>CAYMGQ010000090.1:0-2505 GCA_964390055.1 uncultured Clostridiaceae bacterium | reverse complement strand
AAAAAGCAACATTAGCCCTTAATCAATTAAATTGGTCGGGCAAAGAAGTGACCGAAGAAATGGCCACAGAAATTACAGGCACATTTAAAGCAATGAAAGACAGTGTTGTAACTGAACTAGAGGAACAAAAATCAGGGGCATTGGAAAGCTTCGGGTCTATGTTTGCCAGCATGGCAGGTATGGCGGAGGAAGAAAAAGCGGAAGCATTAAGGACTATCGGAGAAAAGTATGAAAAACAAATAGAAAAAACGGAAGAATATAATAAAAAGATAGCAGAAATTATGGAGAGAGCAAAAGAAGAAAAGCGGGCATTAAATGATACAGAAAAACGAGAAATAAACGAGATTAAGGAGGCCATGAAAGAGGATGCTATCAGGATTTTATCTGACAGCGAAGCCGAACAACTTGCGATTATGGAAAGATTGAAACTGGAAAGCGGTAAAATATCCGCACTCCAGGCAGCGGATGTCGTTAAAAACTCTAAGGAGCAAAAAGACAAAACCATTGCCGAGGCAGAAGAAGAATATAACGAAAGATTAAAATATGCGGCACAGCTAAGAGTAGACGGCACTGAAGAAAGCAACAAATTAGCTGATAAAGTAGTCGGGGCGGCGGAATATCAATACAAAGAGGCGGTCAGGAACGCCGAGGCCATGCACGAGGACATAGTTGCCGAGGCTAAACTTCAAGCGAAAGAACATATTGAACAAGTTGATTGGGAAACCGGGGAGATAAAAACCAAATGGCAGATGTTAAAAGAAAAAGTCTTAGAATTGCATAGGGAGAAGAACGAAAGGGCACAAAAAAAAGAAGAAGAACACAAAAAAAAGATGAAAGATATTTGGGAAAAAATAACTGTAGAGATACCCGAAAAGGCAAAGGAATTGAAAGATAAGATAGTACAGAAATGGGAAGAGCGTAACGAGGAACTGAAAAAGAAAGAGGACGAACACCGAAAAGACATGGAGAAAGCGTGGAACAAGCTGAAAGAAGATGCAGGCACATGGGCAAGTAATATGATGGATACGTTCGTCCAAGGCATAGAAAATAAAAGGGACGCAGTAAAAAACGCAGTAGCGGGAGTGGCAGACCGCATAAAGGGTTTCTTGGGATTTGCTTCTCCTACCGAGGAAGGACCGCTGTCAGATAGCGACAAGTGGATGCCTAGCTTTATGGATATGTTGGCTGACGGGATTAAGAAAAACAAAGAGAAGGTCACAAAAGAGACAGACGACTTGGCTAAACGGATAGAGGCAAGCATGAACGCAATCAATAACCATGTAACCACGACGGTAAGTATAATTGAAAAAGAGTTTATGCTATGGAAATTACAAAACCAAGACCTAGTTAACAGTTCAAAGGAAGTCGAATTACAAATCGAATTACAGCGCCAGAAACATGAATTATTGACCGAACAAATAAAAGTAACCGAAAAGGCTATGACCGATATAATCGCCAAATATGGCGAGGGGTCAGCAGAGGCCTTAAAGTATAAAGAAACCCTGCTTGACTTAAAAATAGCGCAAGAGAATTTGACAGGCGAAATTGAGAAAACCACTAATTCAATGGAAAAACAAGTAGGTTCTATGCAAAAATTAGTAGAAATAGCAGATGGGTATACAACCATACAGTACGCAACCGGCACAGTGAAATACAAAACTAGCAGCATGTCTAAAGAAGAAAAAAAAGCGCACAACGAAAAAATGAGGAAACTAGGCGCCCCCGAGTGGTTATTTCATGACGGCGGCTGGGTAGGCGAGCCGTTATTTGACATGGGAAACATAATAGGGAAAATGCAGGGTATATTGAAATACGACGAAAGAATTGGATTACTACAAGACGGAGAATTTGTACTAAGCCGGGATATGTTAGGCAGACTTGGCAATACCCCGACAAGCACATCACAAAAATATGCTGAAAAGCCTAGAGGGGATATAAAACAAACTGTAAACATATATTCCCCGACACCATTAAGCCCGAGTGAGGTAGCAAGAAAACAGCTACAGGCAAGCAGACAATTAGCCATGGAATGGGGTGTTTAGATGGAAAAACTAACATTCACAAATAGCAAGGGACAATCCGTTGAATTAGGAGGCAATGCACCTTTTATATTAACTAAAATCGAAGGCACAGGCGCAGTGGATGTAAATATCCAAAGCCAAAAATCCCCATACCAAGACGGAAGCACATATTTGGACAACACACTAGAACCCCGGCCCATTTCGATAGAAGTTATGCTATTGGCGGATACGATAGGGGAAATGACGGAAAACCGTCATAGGTTATTGAAGGTGTTTAACCCGAAACTAGGACCGGGGAAACTGGTATACCAATTAGGTAACATCAAAAGGGAGATAGAAGCTATATCGGAATTAGCCCCAGCGTTCCCAGATGCCGGGGATTTCAAGGACACCATGCAACCGGGGTTGATGCAGTTATACTGCCCTAGCCCATTTTGGTTAGACGAATTTGAAACATCGGAGGAAATAATAACGTGGATTGGCG
>CAYMGQ010000089.1:0-2509 GCA_964390055.1 uncultured Clostridiaceae bacterium | reverse complement strand
CTTATTATTTTTATGGTTTCATTTTCTATCATAAGCATATTAGGAGAAAGAATAAAAAGCCACTGAGGAACCACCACGAATTAATGATTATCCTATCTGTCAATTTACTAGCAGTTGGTCTTTTGTTAGGCTTAAGTTTAAACTTTCTCCATATTTATTTGACACAAGATAATAGAGGGTCTGGCAGAGAATATATTATAGTAAACATGTTTTTTATTATGGTTGCTCTGTTAGTTATTTTCGGGGCTACTTTATATTTGATAAATCGCTTGATTGTTAAAAAACTGAAATTGGAAAAGAATATAAATATCTACAATTTTGATGATTTGACAGGCGCTTTTAATAGAGGGGCTGGTCTCAATTTTTTAAGAGAGCAATTAAAAATCTGCAAACAGAAAAACCTACATATTACTATTTGTTATATTGATATAGATAATTTAAAAGGTATAAATGACAAATATGGACACAGGAAAGGCGATAAGGTGATAGTATCTGTCGTGAATTTAATTAAGGAAAACATAAGAAATTCGGATAGAATAATGAGGATTGGTGGGGATGAATTTGTCATTATATTCCCAAATTGTAGCGCTGATCAAGCGGAGATAATTGTCGACAGAATAAAGGAACGACTTAAAGAGGTCAAATGGGAAGCAGATGATGAACATGTAGTAAGTTTCAGCTATGGTTTTGCTCAATGTGGAGAAGGGGAGTCAATAGAAACTGTAGACTCGTTAT
Organism: uncultured Clostridiaceae bacterium; assembly: GCA_964390055.1. GTDB lineage: Bacteria > Bacillota > Clostridia > Peptostreptococcales > Natronincolaceae > CAYMGQ01. The sequence goes on along the minus strand of CAYMGQ010000089.1, from coordinate 1,774 downwards.
TGGACAGAGCAGATCTTCAAATGTATAAATACAAGAAATTGCATGCTGGAATCCCCAATGTATAAATCTTCAAAATCTAAATGGAGAACAATAGTTATACGCACAGATATCAATCGTATCATATAAACTGGTTAGATGTACCGTTAGATAATGGTTACTATATTGGTGGCAAGAATTGCACTCTAGAGGATATAAAAAATGATGATTATAGTGATGCTCTTATTAGAGCTTCTTATAACCTAACAGAGCCATGGATAATTCATGAATGATGATAGTCGAATGCAATGAGAAAGCCTATAATAGTACAATTCCCGTTATGGATACAATCAGAACGAGCACTGTACTCTCTTTAATTCTTCTAAAAAGCATTTTGATGTTAAATACAACATCTCCAATTATGTACCGTTTTAAAAATAGTTATGCCTCATTTTTGCAAAAGAATGGTCGTAGTAGTAGATAAATATGAGACAAAGATTGTCTAAAAACAGGAGGTCGCTATCATTGAAACCTATTGATGTGAAAAACAAAATTCTATGGGGAGTTGGCGTGACTGGATTACTTGCCGTATCATATTGGCTGTGCAGATTTGTATTTTATGGGATGCATGGCATGAAAGATTGGTCAAACATGCTGGCTGTGGTTGGTTTGATTATAATAGTTATTGCATCTATATTAGGAAAACGAATACTTTCAGTAGCGACTGTTTTGGGATATATGGGTGGCTTTGTTCTTGCTATGATATTTCGTACTCACGGTGTAGACCAAGGTGGCGGAGGTACTAATAATGCTTGGATAATATGGGGGTGCGTATTTATTCTGTCAATCATAGTAGGACTATTTATAGATAAGGGAAGCCGAGTTGTCGGTTTTGTTAGCACATTAATAGTTTTATGCGGATTAGTCACATTACTTTTTAATGAAATATTTAAGCAATTTACAGTGACAACAATTCTTGTTCCAACTATAATGATTTTAGGATTAGTAGTAAGTTTAGGCTACATAAAGAAAAAACCAAAGGAATGAAATAGTTATTTCGGCCACTAAATAAGGGTTGCAACCACCAGTTGCGGATGTTAAAGGTTCATTTGGTAGAAGGGAGCCGAATATATTTGGTAAAAGAGTGTAACGCACTATTTATAAGCTATCTGTAATGGCAGTAAACCGTGTAGTACTCTACTAGTAACATATTGTAAGTTGGTGGAGAACTGAACAATATGTAGGGTTATTATGGGGAAGGTAATTTAAGAAGGTGAGGCATAGGATATGGTAAAGGTCAATTTTTATGAGTTAAATACCATAGAGGATAGTAAATTATTGTTTGCTGTAATAATGACAAAATATAATGGAAGATGGCTCTATGTAAGACATAAGGATAGGAGTACTTGGGAGATCCCTGGGGGTCATAGGGAAGGTAATGAAAGTATTAGTGAGACTGCTTCAAGAGAATTGTTTGAAGAAACAGGAGCAACAAAATTTAGCTTAACGCCAACATGTATCTATTCTGTAGAAAGAGGCAAAAATGTTGACTATACTGAATCTTTTGGGCAGTTGTTTTTTGCAGATGTAGAGATATTAAGTAATCAGCTTCACTTTGAGATTAGTAGCATTAAATTATTCGATGAAATACCGGAGAATTTAACTTATCCTCTCATTCAACCTTCTTTACATAACAAGGTATTAGAGTTTTTAATGAGCATGAATTAGAGGAGAGCGTGAGTATGATTTAACTAGTTTTATATATCTGGAACTAGGGTTGAATAGTATAATTGGAGAG
>CAYMGQ010000088.1:0-2560 GCA_964390055.1 uncultured Clostridiaceae bacterium | reverse complement strand
ATATATCTTTCAATCGCCTTGGATAATTCAATCAACCTTTTTGTTCTATGTATTCCCTTTGGTTCTATTCCTATAGGTACTAATTTATCGAGATTGTATTTAAACTTCATATCAGCTTTGCTTCCAGTATCAATAGGAAAATACATACCACTTCCACATGCTTCACAGCTCTTCCCGTCTGATCTTCCGTTAATATATAACCCTTTGCTTTTGCAATCTTTACATTCTAGTACTACATATTCAACCATTCTTACCACCTCTCCTCCGTCAATGGTTCTTTCTTTTCCTTCTGTCTATATCCATGCCTCTGCTCGTGGCAATCATGACACAACGGAACTAGATTAACATATTCTTTCCCCTGGAACATATATACCCTACTCAATGCCAACCTCGGATGCCTGCGAACAAATTGATTGTGATGCACGTGACTAGCCTTGGTGTAAAATCCTTTAGCCTTGCAGTCTTGACATTCGTTCTTATGTTCTGCTAAGACTTCTTTTCTTATCCTCCGCCAGTATCTTGATACATAGAACTCATGTAGCTTGTCCTCTGTTATGAGTTTGCTTATCCACTTACCACATTGTTCCTCGGTCATTTTTTACCAACTCGCAATAAGCATCTGCTGTCTGGTATCCTCTCCACATATGCCCCACTACTACTCGGCTTTACTGTCTTATCCTTACCGCATTGCCTTAATCGGATAAGAGGACACGCAATACAGTGATTAGGTTTCTTGTCTACTATTACTTTATATATCTTCATGTCCTCGCTCCTTTGTCTATACCCATGCATCCCACCCCTTGCATTTGTTTGGATATTCTCTCCCTTGCCTATCGGCATAACCTATCAGCCTTGGTCTTGACTGATTATATATTACATATGATTGATTTTTATATTGCAAATGTGCTTAGTCTTTCTTCTTCCCTGTCCTCGTTTTCTATCTCTCTTATGGATATATTTCTGTCGTCTATATAATAATCTGCCCCTATCTTTCGTGGGTCTGTGTCGTATAAGATTATCTGTTCGGGTAGATTAGAATTAACCGCATGAAAGAATAGTCCTCTGTCGTTACACCACTTAAGCGCATTAGCTAAGTTCTGACCGCTTCTACAAGTCCATAGGATAAGTCTGTGTCCTTGCTCTCTCTTGCGTATACAGAAGTCTATTATTTTCTGTTTTGGTTCGCCGATTTCGGGCCATTGATTTTCGCATAGAGTGCCATCGAAATCCACAGCAAATATTTTATAATCATTCATTAACTTCCTCCTTAAATGGTAGGTCGATTAATTCGGGATGATTTTCGTGTGTCCATATTGCACCTAACATATTCCAAATAAACGCTCTGTCGTGATTTTCGTCTTTGTCGCCACGGAGCCATTTTAAATAATGCCTTACTCCACTATCAATAAAACAATGTACTGGAATTCCTTTCTCCCAGTTTCTTTCAGAATATTTTTTTGCCCCTTCCTCATACTGCTTAGAAACCTCAAGGAATGCTGTGTATATATTCTCAAAATGTATTTCGGCAAACTCGTCTATAGCATCAAACAAATACATAATTGCACCAGTTCTAATGTACTTTTCTATATTCTCAAGAATTACATCAGCTGTCATTTTCCCTATTACTGCCAACGGAAGCAAATCACATCTTCCCTTGCCCTCTGCTATATCCCTTACTGCTCCTGTGTCAAATTCTCTCCTTGCTCCACTATCTAAAATCATGACACCCTCCTATAGCTTTGCATCTGCTCGTTTCTTCGTTCCGTTAAGGTAAATCACTGGTGTATGCGTGCTGTTAGGTTTAAACTCATATTCCTCTCCATATCCTCCATAGACTAGAGCAGAGGATGTATTTACGAATAGCTTTGTAACGTGTTTTGCTTTGCTGTTACTGTTGTCTACTCTGTAAAATCCTTGTTTCATAATCATTGGTAAGTGCGTATGACTATGGATATATACATCAGCGTCAACTATACACGCCATGTCTGCTAGTCTTATAGCTTTAGCTCCTTCTTTTCTTCCTCCGCCTGCTCCATGGTTAGCATATATCGAATACCATTGTTTGCGTTTCCGTGTTTTGTTCCAACCAAAGCGGATAAAAACTAAATTGCTAGAACGTGAGTATTTATCTAGTAAGAACAACTCCCTTGCGACAACCTCCGTTAAGTCTATACCCTCTTTGCGGTATGTCCTTTTTTCGTGGTTACCGCTTTGTATGGATAATATTTTATCCCTAATAGGTCTTAGTAGTTCCACTGCTTGATTAATCTGTTGCATCGGTGTTAATTGTTCTGCATAGCAATCAGATATAGATGTCTTGGTTGCGTTATTCATTAGGTCGCCATTTAAAATGCAATAGGCATTAGGATTATCTTTTATAGATGCTATCTGTCTGTTTATCTCCATGTAGTCGCAATACTTATCGCCCATATGTAAGTCTGCTAAAGTGTGTATCTCTATTGCTGTTAGTTCTTTCGGTAGGTCTATTTTTATACAATTCATCTTGTCACCCATCTTTCATTGAAAAAGGCACCCCAAAGCTATGCAATGGAATGCCTTT
>CAYMGQ010000087.1:288-2593 GCA_964390055.1 uncultured Clostridiaceae bacterium | reverse complement strand
GGTTTCCCAATAAAGACTGAAAATGGTCATGTGCACAAAATGGAAAATATTCTTTGCTTTGCATCAGGTCACCAGCATAAATATAGTAATTATACCTTTGAGGATACAGAATACATTTCATCCCTTTTACGATATTATGCTTATAATGTATAGACCTTTAATCGGCTTTATGATATTGCACAAAATCTTAGGATTTTAAAATTCCATTCCAAATTCAAGTGCTTTCATTTCATCTGGAATCATAAAATGTTTTTTTGCGGGTAATGTCTTTTTTAGAGCCTCTTTAAAGTTCTCCTTTGAGACTAAATTGGTAGCAGCAATTAGTTTGCCCAATAAAACGATGTTTGCAAAAGCTGCATTTCCCATATCTAATGCGGTTTTAGTGGCAGGTATACCATAAACTGTGACATCCTCCCGATTGGGTTCCCTAGCTACAAGGCTGCTATCTTTTATTATTATGCCACCTTCTTCTACCAAGTCTTCGAATTTGTCCAGCGAGGGAGTATTCATAACAATAAGAGATGTGGCACTATTTAAGATCGGCGAACCTACCGCATTTTCGGATATAATTACGCTGCAATTGGCCGTTCCTCCCCTCATCTCGGGACCATAAGACGGAAGCCATGACACATTTTTATTTTCAAGCATACCCGCATAGGCAAGAATTCTTCCAGCGGAAAGTATACCCTGTCCCCCAAAACCCGACAAAATAATTTGTTGTTCCTTCATATTTAATTACACCTCCAGATCCTTGCCTTTGAAATTTCCAAGTGGGTATTCAGGTATCATCCTATCGCGTATCCACTCTAAAGCCCCTTCCGGCTTAATTCCCCAGTTGGTTGGACATGAGGATAAAACCTCAACAATTGAAAATCCGTGTCCCGCTATTTGTACCCCAAAAGCCTTTTTAATGGCCTTTTTCGCATTTTTAATATTTTTTACATCATGCAATGATACTCTTTCCACATAGGCCGCCCCTTCTAGGGTAGATAAAAGTTCACAAACTTTCACAGGATACCCGTGAAGTTCGGGCTTTCTGCCAAAAGGCGTTGTAGTGGTAACTTGATTTATAAGTGTTGTAGGAGCCATCTGCCCCGATGTCATTCCATAAATCGCATTGTTTATAAATATAACGGTAATTTTCTCTCCCCTTGTGGCTGCGTGAACAATTTCCGCTGTACCTATAGCCGCTAAATCGCCATCACCTTGGTATGAAAATACAATATTATCTGGGTTTGCCCTTTTTACACCGGTTGCAACCGCAGGCGCCCTGCCATGGGCAGCTTGCACCATATCGCAATTAAAATAAAGATAATTGTTGTATGCACACCCCACAGGTGAAACGCCTACGGTTTTCCCTTCAATATTGAGTTCATCTATTGCCTCGGCCACCAGCCTGTGGGATATTCCATGCGTACATCCTGGACAATAGTGCATTGATATATCTGTTAAGGCATGTGGTTTTTCAAAAACTATGTTCATTTTTTTCCCCTTCCCATACAAAATGCCCCATCATATCACTTCAATATAACTATGATATGGCATTATATATATTTAAAATGCAGGATCATGCTTGTAAAATTTCTTTAATTTTGTCGAAAATTTCTTTTTGCGTTGGTATCATTCCACCCATTCTGCCATGAAAATATACGGGTCTTTCCCCATTTACGGCCAAACGCACATCTTCAACCATTTGACCAGCATTGAGCTCTACCGATAAAAAAGCCTTCGGTACACCCGCATATTTTTTAAATTCCTTTGTCGGGAACGGCCATAGGGTTATGGGTCTAATAAGTCCAACTTTTATACCCTCATCTTCCGCCATTTTAATTACATTTTTTACTATTCTAGCTACGGTACCAAAGGCCGTAACTATTATATCAGCACCATCACAATTATAGCTTTCAACCCGGGTTTCTTTTTCTTTTATTATTTCATATTTTGATTGCAGCTTTCGGTTATGTTCTTCTAAAACCTCAGGTTGTATATAAATGGAGGTCACCGTGTTGTGTTCCCTTTCCATTTTTGTTCCGGTGGTCGCCCAATTCTTTTTTACTTCCTCAATATTTTCTTTATCCTTAAACTCTACTGCCTCCATCATCTGCCCTAAAATACCATCGCCCATGACCATTGCAATTGTTCTGTACCTGTCAGCAATATTAAAGGCTTCCACAGTTAGTTCGTAAAGTTCTTGGACACTTGAAGGCGCTAGCACAACCATGTTATAGTCACCATGTCCCCCGCCCTTAACCGCCTGAAAATAATCACATTGAGCTGGTAATATACCCCCAAGGCCTGGACCGCC
>CAYMGQ010000087.1:0-242 GCA_964390055.1 uncultured Clostridiaceae bacterium | reverse complement strand
TGCAATCTCGGTTTGTGGTGTTATGGGGTAACCAAAATAATGCCTGCACCCTGCCCTCAAGGCCGCTTCAGCAATAGCCTCATTACCCTTCATTAGTAATTTCTCTCCCATTTATGAAAATCCCCCTAATCTCAGTTTACTTATATACCTTTATTACGCAATCTGGACATATAGTTGCACAAAAAGCACAACCAATGCACTTGTCCATTTCCCTTACGCCCGCAGGGTGAAAACCTTTTTTG
>CAYMGQ010000086.1:0-2604 GCA_964390055.1 uncultured Clostridiaceae bacterium | reverse complement strand
TAGCAATGGAGCGGGATTTAAGAAAATCCCACCCCAAATATTGACAAAGAGCCTTTTAAAAAAAGGCCCCAGTCCTTTCACAATAAAAGTGAAATCAACTAGAGCCTTATTTATAAAAGAAAAATCCATGTAAATATGAATCAGGCAGACAAGCCCACTCCATACTTGTTGGCAAGAGCATCTATATCCGATTCCTCCAGGGTTTCCTTCTCCATCAACATTTTTGCAGTTTCCCTGACCAAACCAATATAGGCCTCCATTAATTGCCTTGTTTCATCATACAATTCCATCATTATTTTATTGGATATATCAATTAACCTTTTATCACTTTTATTGGCATCCCCTAGCAAAATATCATAATTAATCATTCCCAATTCATCTATCATGCCAAACTTTCTTACCATTGCCATGATAAGTTCAGTTGCCTTTTCAATATCATTACTAGCCCCCGTAGTTATATTATCCCTACCAAAAATTATTTCTTCTACCACCCTACCAGCCAAGGCAATTTTTATACTATTGAATATATCCCTTTTACTATGGTACATCCTATCCGGAGGTATGTTCATACTAAATCCTCCAGCGCCCCTAACACTGGGTATAATTGTTACCTTGCTAACCTTATTTTGCGGGCATAGTAGTTTTGTTGCAATTGCGTGTCCAGCCTCATGGTAGGCGGTAACCTTCCTATCTATCTCCCTAATACTACTCCTGTCCCTTTTTTCCTCCCCAGCGATAATTGTGTAAAAGGCCCTGTCAATATGGTGGTCCAAAATAGTGGGAGCATTATCCCTAGCTGCATATATGGCTGCCTCATTCATTAAATTTTCTAACTTAGCCCCACTAAAATACACTGTCTGGTAGGCCAGATTTTCTATACTAATATCCCTTGATATGGGTCTATCCCTTGTATAGAGTTCTAAAATATCCTTCCTAGCCTTTAGGTCAGGTAAACCAACCTCAATCTGCCTATCAAAACGCCCAGGCCTTAGGAGGGCTTCATCTAATATATCTAATCTATTGGTAGCAGCTAGGACAATTACCCCTTCGTTGCCCTTAAAACCTGACATCTCTGTCAACAAGGCATTTAGAGTCCTATCAGACTCATCACTACCACCTAGCCCGCCACTAGCACGTTTTTTACCAATGGCATCTATTTCATCAATGAAAATTACACATTTACCTATTTCCCTAGCCCTTTTAAATAGGTTTCTTATCCTGCCCGCACCTAAACCTGCATATACCTGCACAAAGTCAGAACCAGAAACCGCCATGTAGTCAACTCCAGCCTCCTTGGCTAGGGCCCTAGCCATCAAGGTCTTGCCCGTGCCCGGTGGCCCATATAGGATAACACCCCTTGGCATTCTAGCACCATAACGCTGGTATTTCATGGGGTTCTCTAAGAAATCTACCAATTCCATAATACTGTCCTTGGCTTCTTCATTACCTGCAATATTTGCAAAGCTAATATCAGAATCCTTTTCTGTTGCAAAATCAATACTAGACATTTGATTGTATTCCCTAGAAGCCTGTTTGGAACTTTGTTTGGATAAAAAATAAATAAAGGCAGCAAAGCCCACCATAATTATAATAAAAATAGCCAATTGCCCCAAGGATTTGGAATCTCCAATCTCCTCAACTTGTACACCCTGTAGCAATAAGACTTCCTTTAGATTATTACTCCTAGGATTATCTGTTTCAAAAATTTCCCCATTTTTAAATTCGCCTTTTAAATTGGCGTCATCAGATAGGAATAGTTTTTTAACCTGTTGCTTTTCAACCCTTTTCAAAAAATCTTCATAGGTTAACATTATGGGTTTATTTGAATTAGAATATAATTTACATATACCAAAAATCATTGTGAATACTATTAATGCGAGTGCCGATAAAATTAATATGGTTTTTTTCTTCCCTAATCTTCTCAAGGTCTCTTCCTCCTATTATTATGATAAAAAGTATATGTAGTGGAGGTTTACATAATATTATAGCATAGTTCCTTTATATTGAAAAGTATTTATTTATTCATCCCCTAAATTGCTTAAGAAATCAACCTTTAATTTTACAAAGCCTAAATACTGTTTCTCATCAATAACTCCCTGTTCCTTGTATTCTTTCAAAAGTCCAATCATTTTTGTAGACAATTCCCTTAGGTCTTTCTCGATTGTCTCCATATGTTTTAATTCCTTTTCGGTAAAAACCCTTAATTTTTTCAATCAATCTTCCCCCTAATTTACACATCACAATATTACCTACAAGCAAGGGTCATATTTAGCAGATAAAAAGTATGGCAACTACTCAATACTATTTTAAAAATTTGTAATATATTCCCATACTACCATTTTATTTATTCGCCTATATTATTTATAAACCTCTAAATCTATAAAACAATCATTAGTTAAATTCTCCTCAAATTAGACATATTCCAAGTAAATATCAAGATTATCGGTAAATTTTGATACTATATACCAGCGAATTTACAAAAAACAAAAATTTCCTATTTACAAAAACGTCTATTTGTAGTATACTGTTCTATGCATGGGGATATAGCACAGCTGGGAGCGCGTCTGACTGGCAGTCAGAAGGTCAGGGGTTCGAATCCCCTTA
>CAYMGQ010000085.1:0-2625 GCA_964390055.1 uncultured Clostridiaceae bacterium | reverse complement strand
CGTTATGGTTCGTATATATTTTATATTATCGGGTTCTTCAAGGTTATTAAAGGGTTCGATGCGACATTGCCTTTCATTTCAGGAATAGTCGACAAGGCATTCGGCATAGTAAGACCAAAACCGGCTCCGCAACAATTCCAGCAATATCAGCAACCCGGCCAACAACCGCAACAATTTCAGAATGATCAAGGTGTTCAAAATAATCAAAATAATAATACTCCTAACCAATAAAATACCAAGTAAAAATTTATACCAGGCTCTACTACACTTAGCTTAATAGCTTATTAAGGAGGATCTTTATGGTGTGTGCTCATTGTGGTTATGACACTCCAGACAGTAGCAACACCTGTGTAAATTGTGGCAATTACATAGGCGAGAATTCAAATCCGTATGCACAATCTAATCAGTACGAACCTAATCAATGGCAGCAGCAACAATATAATCAGCAGCCCTATTACGGTCAACAGTTTGACGATACGACGCCTTTAAGAACATCGCAATATATCGGTATGATATTATTGCAAGCGATTCCCATCGTGGGCATTATCATGCTTTTTGTATGGGCATTTAGTAAGCCGAATAACGTCAATCGCCGCAATTATGCCAGGGCCTCCCTCATTATAGCTGGGATTGTAATTGGGATTTATATTGCACTATTTATTATTGTTGCGGCAATAGGAATAGCTATTGGAAATAGTCTTTATTACTAGGATTAATGAAAAGTCACCTCTTAATTAAGAGGTGACTTTATTGTTTTCTAGCCTGCTTTTAACATTGATTAGGACTTGCTCGTATTGAGGAAAGTCCTTTTTTATTCGGTGTTCCAACCTTTCGCATAGAAGTTGGCGCTCATTCTCGTTCTGGCGCAACTGTTGTTTATATCCCCATAAATGCGTGTATCCACCGCCTGGCTCGAATAGGTTATCTTTATCAAGTAAAGTATGGATTTCAACATTCATTTTTGCAGCACACATTGCTAAAAGGCGCTGTTCTGCAAATACCATGTAGGTTAATGTATTGTCGCAAATTGGCACATTCGTCATAAAATCTATCGACTGCTGAACATAGAATTTCATAAATTCATCATCGTGAAAATATGCGAATGCCGTATTGCACGGCAAGACACTAGCAAAATCATCGTCAAGCCAAAATTCCTTTTTGCTCCGCTCCCCCATTTTAAATGTTGATGGTGGCGGATATACATCGTAGTAGAGTTCTTCCCTATGCGCCGTCGTTATTCCACCTTGTCCTAATATATCGGATATATTATCCCATACAATGAAGTCGGTATCTATCATCGCAACGGGCGCATTCACTCTTTTAAGAGCGAAAATCTTACCCGCCGCCCAGAAACCAATATCGTCAATATCGGGATCGCCCTTGCCAAGCGAACTGTCAATACCGCCATCCCAGATGCTTTCTAGCCCAATGCTTTGATAGTAATTTGCACCGATCGAATCCGTTATCATCATGATGCTCCCATTCTTCTCACGCCATTTGAGTGCCGAAAGCATCGTACATAATATCTCAAAATCATCAATGCGGTATTCCTCATTAGGATTGCTAGCAAAGAACGGTGCTGTGCTATTAATATGTATCGCCCTCATATTAGATCAATTCCATATCCAAAATAGGCCAAAACTCCACTCCCTGAGCCATGGTAACTGCCGAAGCTTCCGCTCCCGATCCTTATAAAGCTACCACTATGACGATAGCTTGAAATTGGGTGCCGTGTAAGATTCGAATCAAAGCTGCCAGCGAATCGCCTTAAATACTCGGGGGAATTCCTTTTTACTTCATTGCTTTGTTTTTCTTTTGTCATAATAATGCACCCTTTCATCATTGAAATTAATCTCATTATATATATAATAGCTTAAAATTGGAAGTATTGCAATCTTTTCGCCTCAACTCTTTGCTATTAAAAAATTTAATTTAAATTCACCCGAACAATGCTAGATCTACAATGAAATTTTACTTGTAAACGGACGATAAATGAGTTATAATAAAGAATAGCGCACAAATTTAATCGTCGTGCGTCCGATATAGCACAATATCTTTGATATTATAAGAATCCTTCGCTTTTGCCATTACGGCGCTACCCTCAGGAATTGTGCTGCCCATCTCACTCGTATTAACAAGTGCGAAATTCTGCCCGAAAAAAGAAGTCGATGTACTATCCTTAAAGGCTAGAACCGATATTAGCAATGTAATAAGTAATACTATCATAAATATTGATACAGCGACATTCAATATTCGTAAAAATTTACGAAATCCCGATTGTTTTTGCTCGCTCACAATATCACTCCTTTAATTAGATCCATTTAACTATATGTATTTACTTCTTATATTGTATCACAAATATTATGAAAATCATATACCTAAAATAAAAATACAAGGCATTCTATATAAATTACATTTTTTTGTTTATGAAATTACCAATTAATTGTTGACTTTTCTTTACCCCTTTGTTATAATAAAACTGTGAACTAAAGTTTACTAACTTTATTAAAAGGAGAATTAAGTATGGAAAAAGGTAAAAAAAGTTTACTAACTTTATTAAAAGGAGAATTAAGTATGGAAAAAGGTAAAAGCGGAATCACTCTTACTTTTATTGCTGCTATCGCC
>CAYMGQ010000084.1:0-2652 GCA_964390055.1 uncultured Clostridiaceae bacterium | reverse complement strand
CTTAGCTATTGCTCCTCTTGAATTTACTGCTCCAGGTGCAAATTTTACATAATTACCATACGCGTCACCATCATTTACAACAGTCAATGAACCACCTGCATTTGCAGATGTCCACTCTGACTTATCACCTGAAGAATAATCCTGATAGTAAGCATAATCGGATGTATCTACTTCTTCAATAGCATTTGCATAAAGCTTAACATTGCTTATTGTTCCATTAAACTTATCACTCCACCACGAACCCCAACCAAAGTTAAGAGTTTCAGCTGTGTTGTTTAACCATGAAAGAATATTTGAATAACTTGTTACAGTTGAAGAACCTGAGATTAATCCTAACGCTAAATCTGATGATGTATATGCAAGCTGTCCATTTGAATACACTTTAAAACCAGCTCCATCAATCTCTATCTTTATAGTTGCATCTCCATTTATATAATCAGTTCCAGCTGCCCAGCTAGCACCATTCTTTACATTTGCATCAAAGAATCCACCTGTTGCATTGTATCCCAGGTATGAACCTCCTGTAAAATACATTCTTCCTCCACCATAGAAAGAAAGAATACTGCTAAGGTATGTTCCTGTTCCTTCCACATCAAACTCAATGCTTACTCCATTATATATTTCAAGTCCTGCTGTAGTACTCTTATTAAATGGATTTGGAACACTATAGGTTCCCTCTACTGCGTTGCTTAAATTAACAGGTGAGTTCGTATAATACTCTCCCACAAGCAAAGGCTCGCCGTTCTGGCTCTCACCTATTACAGTGATTGTATAATCCTTAGAATATGTATAATCACCATTCTGGTATGTGGCTGTCACTGTCACATCTGTGTTTGATGCTCCTCTGGTAATTACTCCTTCATTTGTCATGACATTTGTGTTGCTTGAAGTATATGATATAGTTGTTCCCTGTAATCCCTCAGTGATAAAATCAATATCTCCTACTGTCTGAAGAGGAACTGTAACAGTACCTGTTGATATTGTCAAATCTACTGCATCCTTACCTGTGAGATACTTACTTCCCCACATCTCTACTTCATTGTTTCCAAGTACTGTAAAGCACATAGTCTCATACTTTGTATCTTCCATATACTGCTTTACAAATACTCCCTTATACTCAGTATCGCCCAGATTCATAGTTACATAAGAGCTGTCTGCGTTAACTGTCCATGTACCTGTGTAATCACCTGAAACTGTTCCATCTGAGTTTAATGTTAACTTCTGTGGTGTAACGCACTCAAGTGTTGCATAATTTATGCTCTGCTTTTGTAACAGTACTTCATATGTTCCAGCCATATCATCAGCTGAATATCCTGTTTCACTTATTGCTTCTCCAGTATACTCATATGGAGCTGCTACAAGCCAGCCATCCTCATTTGCAAATAACTGGTGTACTCTTACTTGATGACCTTCTGTACCATCATTGGTTCTTGTATGATACACTACATATGACTTTCCATCAACATCTACAAAAGCTGAATTATGTCCCTGTGCTACCTGACCATACTTCATATATGACCACTTATAATTGGTCATAAGCTTAACTCCTACTGTTCCATTAATGCTTCCTACTCCTGTATTATCTGTCATATATCTTGCATCGTCGCCTGAAGGATCTGTGTAAGGTCCTGACGCCTCTTCTGAACGGAACACTCTCATATTATATCCGCCATTTGCAGTAAGTCCACCATAACTCATAAACAAATAATAATAATCACCTATCTTCTGAATATAAGATGCTTCACCTGATACATGATTCCCACCGGCTATCATAAGTCCCTGATATGCATCTGACTCATATTCTACAGTCTCATATGTACGCTGATAGTCTCTAAGTCCTGTTGCTCCATCAAGCTTAAGCATATATATTCCGCCAAACCATGAACCATATGACATCCATAATGTCCCGTTATCATCATAAAATACACATGGGTCTATAGCATTCATTCCATATGTACGATTTCCGTTTCTGTTTTGGAGATATCTTGCTGGTACATCATTAGTACCTATTACCTTTTCCAAATCTGTATCTGCTGCCTCAGTTGCATTTGTAAATCCAGAATAAACAACCGGGCCTTTATATTCCCAATTACCTTCAAGACTATCTGCTGTCAACAGTACTATTGATGTATACCAATGATCTCCGTTAACACTCATATACATACACCACTTATTAAGCGCTGTATTCCAGATAACATCTGGGGCCCAGAGATTACCACTAAGGTCATATGATTCACTTCCGCGTGCTGACCATTTTGCCTCTTTTGCGAATAATGTTGCATAATCTGTATTTATATTATTGGTAAATGTTGTCCAGTTAACCAAATCATCTGACTTAGCCCATGCCATATGTGAGCCAAATACATAGTATGTACCTGTAGCAGGATCCTTTATTATACTAGGATCATGAACTGACGCTCTGTCATAGCTGTCTGAAACTTCTACATCAGCTACCTTCTCACCATATTTTATCACTGCAACTATTGTCTTGTCTGCTCCATCTACCTTTACAGTCTTGCTTATCTCAAAACTTCCTACTATAATACCTGCATATGTCAATTGTATCATAGCCGTAACGCCAATAATTGTTAGTGCTACTGTAGAGATTATTCCTGTTGCCTTATAATTCTTACGTTTAATCATCATAAGTAC
>CAYMGQ010000083.1:0-2726 GCA_964390055.1 uncultured Clostridiaceae bacterium | reverse complement strand
AACATTTATTGATAATCAAATACATCCTGATAACAAGCATTGTAACATTTGCAGCCATGATTTTCATAACAGCCAGCATTACAATCACATGAACCATTTCTATTTGACATATTCATGTGATTTCCATGTCTCATATAAGTATTTTTAAACGTATTGTTTTCTTCTAAATTAAGAATTAAAAACTTAGCAGCTGTGATGACTAATTTGCTCCAAGTACACATTGCATCATTGAATTCATGCATATCACCAACAATATCAAGGCAAGATGAATAACAATGCCCAACACAGTATTGATAAATTTCACATTTTTTGCATTTTTCAATATTATCAATTGAATAATCATAAAACATTTGTCTCGTGTCTGATCTTGTAATTCCTTTATCAATGTGACCTATACAAAACTCCTGCTCATTCCACTTCCTTGTATCACTAAACTTATGAAACCTATGGCATGGATAAATAGCACCTTCCGTTGATATTCCAACATAATGCCTACCTGCACCACAAGGGAGTTGTTTTTCTGTTGCTAAGAGCCGCTCTATTCCATAGCGAAATGGGTAAATCAATAATTCATTTCCTTTTTCCATTTCTTCGATAGTGAATTCAGATAACTCTTTAAATTGTTCTTCAACAATTTGCAGTTTATCTTCAGTCCAATCATGCTCCCAAACTGGGCTAAAGTTAAAGTTTTTCACTCCCCATTCAGAATAAAAATATTTAATATCATCTGCCAACATATAACCTTTGTCTGATGTTAGTGATAAACGTAAGTTGAGTTCAGGAAAATACTTTAATGCTCTTTTTATTCCCCGCTCAACTGATTTATATGAACCCTTTCCGCTTGCAAATGGCCTATGTGCATTATGTGCTTCTTCTCTTCCATCAATACTGACACTAAATAGAATATTCTCGTCTTGTAGATATTTTAATGTTGATTCTGAAAGTAAAGTTCCATTTGTTGTCATACTTAAAGCATAACTTTTATTTGCCTTGCTTGTTTTTATTTTTATATATTCGACAATTTCTTTTACTAAGTTCAATTGGGTTAAGGGTTCTCCACCCCAAAAAGTAACATCAATCCTTGGTTGATCCTTTGATTGCTCAATTAACCAGTCAATACTTTTTTTAGCTGTCTCTATTGTCATTTTCTCTTTTCTTTTACCATAAGTGAAACAATAATCGCATCTAAGGTTACAATCTTCTGTTAATTCAAGTGTTATAGCTGTTATTCTGTTCATTTTTACCATTTCTCCTTCTAGTTAAGTTCCTGCAGTATATTGATCACAAGTAAAACAAGTAATATTATCTTTAGCCCTATCGCAATTACAACTATAAGGTGTATGAACATTACATTCCCCATCACATGTACATGGTATTGGAGCAACATATCCGTTACAAGTACTATTACATGTGCAATTCCTTGGTGGAGTATGTATATTACATCCAGGTGTATCACATTTACATGCAACATATGCATTACATGTTGTTCGGCATTTTCCACTAGAATATGGACCACATGTATACCCATCATTGATATTATAACATGAACATGGCACCTCTTGATAACATGTTTGGTAACATTGGCAGCTTTGTGGCCTAACATATCCATTACAACTATCATTACATGTGCAACTCCTTGATGGAGTATATATATGGCATGATCCAGTATGACATGTACATGATTTGGGCTTTACATGAACATTACAACCACTTTCACAACTACATGGTGTATTTACATCACATGATGTATTACATGAACATAAATATCCATCGCAATTACTGCTAGCCCAACCCCTATTTTTACCATATGCTAAATCTATTTGCTCTCTAATTTCTTTAAAATGAATAGCTTTTATAATTGTGTCACCTGATGTAAGAGATGCATCACTCCAAGAGACGCTTGCTGATGAGCCAGCACTTCCATTAGCCCTTGCTGCCCACTTACGTATATTTATCATTTCAGATGCTTTGGTAATTTCAGAATCAAGATTAACTGTTCTTAAATCTTCTTTATCAATTAATAAATATTCAATTTGGATTATTGCACCAACTTCATTTGGAATAATCCTTAACTGCCTCAAGTTTCCTGTCCAATGCCCATTACTCGCTAAGTCAATTTCATAGATTTTCCACTCATCACCTCTAGCAACGGGTGGTAAAGTTTGTGTTCTCCACGTCGTTGGTGCTGATTGTGTTGTCCAGCCTAATTGGAGATTTGATAAACTAACTGAACTTTTTAGTTTGATTAGTAAATATCTATGACCATTTGGGCCAATTTCAGGATAACTTTTTGCAGGTGGATATAGATTCATAATTAATGATTCAATATATTCAGATCCAGATGTTGTAGTCACCAATTGCAAATTATCTGAACTATCTACTGAAACTTTTAATGATGAACTTGATGATTTCCATCCATTATAGTAACTTTTGTCATGCAAATACCTTGAACTTGGATGCCACCACCATCCAATTAAAGACATGTCTGAATGCTTATATGCTGCTCTAAATTTCGCAAGTGCGTCGATAATTTCAATTACATGTTCTTTTTTTATATTAGTATCTTTATTGAATGAATTATCGCTTTTCACATCTGACCAAGCGTATTTTATAGGCAAAACTAGCCACCCCCTATAATAATTATATCATGTAGCGTTTGAATGATTTGCGTATTAAGTACTTGAATTACCTATTTATACAATATAAAGTTGTGATTAATTTATTAT
>CAYMGQ010000082.1:0-2747 GCA_964390055.1 uncultured Clostridiaceae bacterium | reverse complement strand
GGTTGTTATTGAGGGTATGATTGAAGAAATAATATTCTCGAACGAGATTAATGGGTATACAGTTTGCGAAATTAAAAAAGGGAAAGAGACCATCACCGTTGTGGGTTTTATGCCCTTTATAAATGTTGGTGAGACGCTAAAGATTACGGGCAGGTGGGTGACCCATCCTGATTATGGGGAGCAGCTTAAAGTCGAGCTTTATGAAAAAGTACTGCCCAAAACCACAGAAGCTATAGAAAGATATCTCTCCTCGGGTCTTATAAAGGGTGTAGGACCCGTGACCGCAAAAAAAATTGTGGACAAATTTAAGGATCAAACTATTGAGATTATAAGGCATTACCCGAAAAAACTTGCTCAGATCAAGGGTATAACCCCTAAAAAGGCTGTACAAATTGCTGAAATATTTGAAGAACAAAGAGAGCTTAGGGATGTTGTGTTGTTTTTCCAAGAATATGGTATCAGCCCTGCGTATTCTGCGAAGATTTACAAAAATTTTGGAGCTAACACTATAGAACAAATCAGGACAAACCCTTACAGGCTCTGTGATGAGATTTTTGGGATAAGCTTTAAGACAGCGGATGGCATTGCAAAAAGTATTGGCATAGATCCCCAGTCCAAACACAGGATATCCAGCGGTATAAAGTATGTATTATCCCAGGGAGCAGTCAGTGGACATACTTTCATAGACGAGGAAAAGCTGGGAGAATACGCATCGCATCTTTTAGATGTAGATTTGGACGGGATTGAGGATGCCCTGGTATCGCTTGTGTTGGATAAAGCTGTTTATGTTGAAAGAGGGGATGAAGGATCAAGGATATACCTGAATTCCTTCTACAATGCGGAGCTAGGTGTATCCAGAAAGCTTTCGGAGCTTTCAAACCTAAAATTTGATGGCAATTTGGATGACTTTGATGTCAAAATAGAGTCCGTCCAAAAAAAAGAGGATGTCGTGCTGGCAGATAAGCAAAAAGAGGCCATACGGGAGGCGCTGGTAAGCGGTGTACTTGTAATAACCGGGGGACCGGGTACTGGTAAAACCACCATAATAAAAAGTATAATAAGGCTTTTAGAAGGGGAAGGCTATAAATTTGCATTAGCAGCACCCACAGGGAGGGCGGCAAAGAAGATGTCCGAAACAACGGGCTATGAGGCGAAAACAATTCACAGGTTGTTGGAAATAGGCTATACCGCCGATGATGAGGAACTCATATTTGCAAGGGATGAGTCCAACCCCCTTGAGGCAGATGTGATTATTATTGATGAGGTGTCCATGGTAGATATTCTTCTTATGAATCATTTGCTAAGGGCTGTACCCATCGGCGCCCGGCTTATTTTGGTCGGGGATGTGGATCAATTACCTTCGGTGGGAGCTGGAAATGTGCTAAGGGATATAATAGAAAGCGAAGTAATAAAAACGGTAAAATTGACGGAAATATTCAGACAGGCTAAAGAAAGCATGATAGTTGTAAATGCCCATAATATAAATAAGGGAAAAAAGCCTATCCTAAACAACAAGGACAAGGATTTCTTTTTTGTGACCAGAAGACCCCATGGTGGTATTGTCGAAACGATTGTGGATTTGTGCAAAAGAAGACTACCCCAGACTTATGGGTATGATCCAATGAAGCATATTCAGGTGCTTACACCCATGCGAAAAGGCCCATCCGGGGTATCAAGCCTCAACGTAGAGCTCCAAAGAGTCTTAAACCCCAAAAGAAAAGATAAAAGGGAAAAAACATTTGGGGGCTATATATTCCGTGAAGGTGATAGGGTTATGCAGATAAGAAATAACTATGACCTAAAATGGAAAAGTATCGTTGATGGGAAGGTTGAGGGAACAGGTGTATTTAATGGGGATGCGGGGATAATTCGCAAAATTGATATGGAAAATCAAAGGATAAAGGTGTGTTTTGATGAAGAAAGGCTTGTGGAATACGAAAATGCAATACTAGATGAGCTAGAACCCGCCTTTGCAATCACTATCCACAAAAGTCAGGGCAGTGAATTTCCGGTTGTAATACTTCCGGTGTTCTCAGGTCCGGAGGTGCTTATGACAAGAAATCTTTTATATACGGCGATAACGCGGGCCAGAGAGATGGTGGTACTTGTAGGCGTGAGGGATTATCTTTATGCGATGATTGAAAATGATAGGGAGACCCGGAGAAATTCCGATCTTTGCGGGAAGCTGAAAAAATGTCTTTTGGGAATTGGCTGGTGATGGGGGTTGCTAGAACGCCTTCTCAAACTGATATTTCCCCCAAAATGTATTTTTTGTAATAAGGTTTTAGACGAAAATGACGATATATATATATGTAAAGAGTGTTATTTGATAATTGAATTTAAAAAAGATAAAAGGCTTGAACCAGCTATGGGAAACAGCTATTTCGATGAAATCGTATGTGCGTGTGAATACAGAGGTATTGTAAGGGACGCTTTAAAAAGGTTTAAGTTTTACAACAAACCAGCATATTTTAGGGCTTTTACGATGCTTTTGCTACAACGCATCAGGGAAGTAGCAGATTTGGGGGAAATTGATATAATAGTGAGTGTACCCCTCCATCCAATAAGGAAAAGGCGCAGGGGATACAATCAATCTTATCTCATATCAAAAGCACTTTCTAAGGCACTTGGGATAAAGGAGCAATCCCGATCTTTTGTGCGAGTGAGAAATACTCGCAGCCAAAGCCTTTTGAAAAGGCATGAAAGACTTACAAACATGGAAGGGGCATTTAAGGTAAAACATATTC
>CAYMGQ010000081.1:0-2792 GCA_964390055.1 uncultured Clostridiaceae bacterium | reverse complement strand
TCAATTCTACAGTGGCGCCTACTTCTTCCAGTTTAGCTTTCATTTCTTCAGCTTCTTCTTTGCTTGCGCCTTCTTTAATATTAGCAGGAGCACCATCTACTAATTCTTTGGCTTCTTTGAGGCCAAGACCGGTCAGTTCACGAACTACCTTGATTACATTGATCTTCTTGTCGCCAACACTGGCCAGGAAGACATCAAATTCGGTCTTTTCTTCTTCTGCGGCTCCGCCAGCTGCTACTGCACCAGGCATAGCTGCTACTGCTACTGGAGCAGCTGCACTAACACCAAATTTCTCCTCCAGGGCCTCTACTAATTCTGCTAATTCCAAAACAGTCATTTCCTCAATTGCCTTAATAATATCTTCTTTAGTCATTATTAATAAACCTCCTTAAAATTTCCTCTTTAATTAAAATTAAGCTTTTTGTTCTTTTATTTGATTTAACACCTGAACTAATCCTCTTAAATTACCCGCAAGAACATTGACTAATCCATTTAATGGGGATTTCATGCTGCCCAGGGCTTTGGCCAGCAATACTTCTCTTGGTGGAATTTCAGCAAGGGCCTTTACCTTATCAAGATTAATTAAAGCACCATCTAAAGCTCCACCCTTAATCTCTAACTCATCATGTTCCTTAGCAAAATCAACCAGTATTTTCGCTGGTGCCACAGCATCCTCTAGACCAAAGGCTATAGCTGTTGGGCCAATAAATAATTCATTTAAGTCTTCCATCTCTGCCTTTTTAGCAGCAATTCTGGCCAGGGTGTTTTTAATTACCTTGTATTCTACTCCAGCTTCCCTGAGCTTTTTCCTGAGTTCGGTTATTTTGGCAACATCCAGTCCTTTATAATCTGTAACAACTACAGATTTTGAAGATGACAACTTTTCAACTATTTCCTGCACCAGAGCTTCTTTTTCCGGTCTTGCCACCTTTTCACCCCCTTAAAATAAAAAATCCTACCCATAGACAGGCAGGAGGCTATATATCTGCAAATATTATCATTATTTGCATCCTCACAAAACCTCGGCAGGATATTAAGTCCCTGAGGACACCTGCTGTCTATGGTTTTAGCTATTTTCTTATTGTCAAAAAGAACATAACAATCTTAACATAGAAGTATCGGTATTGTCAATAATTTATCTACCTATCAGGGTCATAATTTCGGCATCATCGACTTTAATGCCTGGTCCCATGGTAGAAGATATAACTACACTTCTTAGATACTTCCCTTTAGCTGCGGCAGGTTTTTCCCTGACCAATGTATCCATTACTTCTTTGAAATTGTCCAGTAAAGCTTCTGTAGAGAAGGAAATCTTGCCTATGGGTAAGTGGATAATACCGGCTTTATCCACCCTGTATTCTATCTTACCAGCTTTTATTTCCTCTACAGCCTTACCAACTTCAAAGGTAACTGTACCAGCTTTAGGGTTGGGCATTAATCCCTGGGGTCCAAGGACTCTACCTAGTTTTCCTACTAAACTCATCATATCAGGTGTAGCAACAGCTACATCAAAATCCAGCCAGCCACCTTCAATTTTTTCGGCCAGATCTTCAGCGCCAACAAAGTCAGCTCCAGCTGCTTCTGCTTCTTTAACTTTTTCACCTTTAGCAAAAACTACTACCCGGACAGTACGTCCAGTACCATGTGGAAGTACAACAGTACCTCGCAGGTTCTGGTCTGCTTGTTTTGGATTTACACCTAATTTGGCATGTAGTTCTACTGTTTCATCAAATTTGACATTAGATAATTCTTTAACAAGCTCAAAAGCTGTTTTCGGATCGTAAATTTTATTACGATCAAACTTTTCCAATATTTCCTTTTGTCTTTTACTACGCTTTGCCATTTTTAATTCGCCTCCCTGTGGTCTTAACGGATTTTTTTCCTCCCACTTATTTTAAAACTATTCAACTACTACACCCATACTACGGGCTGTTCCTTCAATTATTCTCATAGCTGCTTCCAGACTCCCTGCATTTAAGTCAGGCATCTTCAGTTCAGCAATCTCTCTTACAGCATCTTTGCTGATGGTAGCAACCTTCTCAGTATTTGGCCTGCCTGAACCACTTTCAATACCGGCGGCTTTTTTAATTAAGATAGCTGCTGGTGGTGTCTTGGTAATAAAGCTAAAAGAACGATCGGCATAAACAGTTATCTCAACAGGGATAATCATTCCTGCCTGATCCTGGGTCTGGGCGTTAAAGGCCTTACAGAAATCCATGATGTTTACACTATGTTGACCCAGAGCAGGACCTACCGGAGGTGCCGGGTTAGCTTTCCCTGCTGGAATTTGCAGTTTAATTAGCCCAATTACTTTTTTGGCCATTCTTCATCCCCTCCTTCTAATTTATACTTTTTCTATCTGGTAAAACTCTAAATCAAGAGGAGTCTCCCGTCCAAACATGGATACCAGTACCTTGACCCTTTTTTGTTGTACATTGATTTCCTGTACTTCACCAATAAAATCTTCAAAAGGACCATCAACAATTTGTACCCGATCTCCTTTTTCAAAATCCGGTACATACTTTCTTTCTTCCAGGCCCATTCCCTGCAGGATTTCATTAACTTCATCTGGATGCAGGGGTAAGGGTTTAGTCCCACTACTTACAAAACCAGTCACTCCCGGTGTATTCCTTACCACATACCAGGAATCATCAGTCATAATCATCTCTACCAGTACATAACCGGGAAATAGCTTTTTGCTAACCAGCTTTTCTTTTCCCTTTTTTCTCTCAATCTTTTCCTCAGTGGGAACCAGGATTCGGAAGATCCGATCACTCATACCAGTAGTTTCA
>CAYMGQ010000080.1:1902-2852 GCA_964390055.1 uncultured Clostridiaceae bacterium | reverse complement strand
CAGGAATCAGAGTGGCTTCCAATTCTGATAATCCGTCTGAACGGCACCTTGGCAATATTAAATCAGGTAATTGGATCAGCTATTTAGTCGATGTGGCTGAGGCTGGCAGTTATCTGATTAGATTCAGATTTGACGCTGACGAACAAGCTGATGTTGATATTGTTGTGAAAGACCAGTCCGGGGATACTGTGGGAGTCTATACCGTTCATACCGCTCACTTAAACAAAGATCAGGGCTGGTATCTAGATGGAGTGGTTGTCAACCTGCAAGCAGGAAAGCAAGAATTAGTAATCGAATTTGCAGGGGAAAATGCTGATGCGATCAGCATTGATTGGATGGAATTTGAATTTGCACAGTAGATTACACGCGGATTTACAAGTAAGAAGCAAGCCACCACTTCTGTCAAATGTTTAGATTGCAAATTAAGAATTTAGGAGGTTTGGATATGAGAAAGAGTTTTATGTTGATGCTGGCTTTGGTACTGTGCCTGAGCATGAGTGCATTTGCCGCTGAATATGAAGCTGTTATTGATTTTAGCTACGGTGAATCGGGTTGGGGACCGATGGGCGGAGCAGTGTTCTATGTAACTAACGAGGATGCAAGAAGTGAATCGCTAAGCTTGGCTGTTGTTGGCAGAACACAAACTTGGGAAGGCACAATCTTTGAACTGTTTAATGTGCTCGAAGATGGCGGAGTATACAACTTCAGCATCTGGGTTAAAGCATTGGAAGCTGCCCCAGGATCTCAAGTATGGATTACCTGCGTACAGGTAGATACCGCTGGCGATGCTCATTACTCTCGTCTCTGTGACCCAGTCGAGATCAGCACCACCGAATGGGTAGAATTGGTTGTGGAAAACTTTGAATTTACTAAGGAAGGTTATACCGGCACAGCAATTTACCTCGAAGTTGATGACGAGTTTGCTTCCTATTTAATGGATGATTTTAAAA
>CAYMGQ010000080.1:0-1892 GCA_964390055.1 uncultured Clostridiaceae bacterium | reverse complement strand
CAGCAGTGCGGCAGAGGGTGGCTTGCGTGTAATACCATCATTAAGATGGGGAAGTGGCAGTTAGGTTAGGATGCACAAGGGGTGTTCTAAAAGGAACACCCCCACTAGTTCTAGGCTGAGTTAATGGATTTGGAGGTGCTCCTTGTTGCAGCAGGAAGCAGACTGTGGAAATTGTTGCTGATATTTTCTTTAAGTTTGGTGCTGGTTTTTGCTTCGGCATTTCAGTTGAAAGCTCTTGACAATGGTCTAGCGTTAACGCCGCCGATGGGTTGGAATAGTTGGAAAGCTTTCCATGGAGACATTGATGAGGTGAAGATTAGAGAAATTGCCGAGGCAATGGTCAGTTCTGGTATGAAGGATGCTGGCTATGAATATGTCATCCTTGACGATAACTGGATGGCCAATCCCGCTCGCGATGCAGACGGTAATCTGATGGCAGATCCTGTCCGTTTTCCCAGTAGGATTAAAGCGTTAGCAGACTACATCCATTCCCTTGGTCTGAAGATTGGCATCTATGGGGATCGAGGCTCAATGACCTGTATGAACATTCCAGAGAGTGGCAGTTATGGATATGAAGAGCAGGATGCTAAAAAATTTGCGGAATGGGGTATTGATTACTTAAAATACGATAACTGTAACGTTGCAGCAGGAAGCTGTATCAGCTGTGACTATAAAACAATGCAGGAAGCTTTGGCGGCCAATTGTATTCAGTATTTGTGCGTGGGGGTTTCAGCCATGGATGCCTGAGGTAGGCAACCTGTGGCGGACTACAGGTGATATAGTTGATAAGTGGGACAATGGAAACGATTGGTTTGTCGGAATTATAAATGCAATTGACATCAATATGCGGTATCGGCAGTATGCCAAACCAGGAGCGTGGAACGATCCCGATATGTTTGTGATCGGAAATGGCGGCTGTACGACAGAAGAGTACCGCACCCAGTTCAGTATGTGGGCAATGATGGCAGCTCCCTTGATTGCTGGTAACGATCTGCGGACAATGGATGAAGTAACAAGGGAGATTCTGACTAACAAAGAGGTTATTGCAGTAAATCAAGATCCCCTTGGGATACAGTGTATTAAAGTTCGAGATGATGGGGATCAAGAAGTTTATGTCAAACCACTTGCTAATGGCGATTATGCTGTTGCACTCCTGAATAGAGGCGTAAGTGCGGCCAAAATTCGGGTGACTGCTGAAGAAATCGGGTTTTCGGCCAAACCAGAATCCGGATACTTAGTTAGAGATCTTTGGCAGCACAGTGAGTTTGGTTCCTTAGGCGAAATTGAGGCCGATGTACCAATGCATGGAACTGTGATGTATCGAGCTAGCCAAGTTCCGGTTGAACAGCTGCCGGGATATGTCGAAATAAATCTCAGCGCTGAACAGTCAGTTTCTGCAGAGGCTCATTTCGAGTTTGCTGTTAACCTGGTAAATAGTGGGGCTAAAGACGTGGTAAATGTGATGATTAGTTTACAAGTACCCGATGGATGGTTGGCTGAAGGCCTAACGGATTCCGGCTTCAATCAGCTTGCTGTTGGTGATTCTATAGCTGCTAAATGGAATATTTCGCCTTCGTTAGCCGCAGATGGCTTCAGCGATATTGTAGTAACTGTAGCATACCAGGATGAGCTGGGGGAACGGGAGTGGCAAAAAGGTTTTAGAGTACTGGTGCTGCCGCCAGAGGCAGTATTTACGTGAGTGATCTGCAGGCTCTCACTTCAGTTAACGGCTGGGGACCAATGGAAATTGATATGTCCAACGGTGAAATGGCAGCTGGAGATGGTCGCATTATTACAATTAACGGCTCCCAGTATCAAAAAGGCTTGGGAGTTCATGCCTACAGCGAGGTTGTTTACGACATTGGCGGGCAGTTTTCAACATTTATTTCTGA
>CAYMGQ010000079.1:0-2920 GCA_964390055.1 uncultured Clostridiaceae bacterium | reverse complement strand
CTTTCGACTTCAATCTCCTCTTCATGAATAGTAACCCAGAAAGGTGCTCCGGCAATGTACCTACTGATCCACCCGGTATAGATCCTTTCCTCTATCCTAAAAACAAGTCTCTGGCCTACATGAGTGCCCTTCAACAAAGGTGCAAAGAAACTCCTGAGGGCTGTCTTCACCAAATCTAAATGACTCTCTCCTGCTTGTTT
The DNA here is from genome assembly GCA_964390055.1 of uncultured Clostridiaceae bacterium. GTDB lineage: Bacteria > Bacillota > Clostridia > Peptostreptococcales > Natronincolaceae > CAYMGQ01. Next base: position 2,720 of record CAYMGQ010000079.1, on the reverse strand, counting down.
CTCAAATGATAATAGTACAGAACCCTCAGGAGCCCCAGAGCGAGGATGGGTAGAAATCAAACTAAACTCCGAAGCATCTCTGTAAATCACATGTTCCTGTTCATATTGTTTCGCAAGCCTAATGAGGGTCTTTCTGCTGATGTTGAAGACTATTAGAGCCTCTTCTCTCCCAATTTCAACAGAGTTCTCCCTCTCCACCTTCTCGTAACCACCCTGCACCTCAATATAACCGAGGTTTCGCTTCCGAACCATAGCTTTCAAGTCGTTATGTCTTAAAGGATTTTCTTCGTCCCCATCAAGATAAGCAGAAATAACTCCAAAGAATTCGGATTCGTCTTGTATATAGCGCCAGGTGTCAGAAGCAGAACTGTCTTCTAAAATAAGCAGCCGTAGGTCTTCAAGTTTAGATTCAATATTCGCTTTGTGTCTTCCCAAGCCAGTCTTCTCCTTTCTGGAAAAGCTTATTTTTTCACTCTCCACGTAAGTTGGGATACTCCCACCGGACAGTTCCCTGTAGTCTCTCGTCTAATCTGGTAAGCTTCCTTACGCTTGTTGTTCTCAACCTGTATTTTGCCTACCATTGGAATATTTCCATACGTTCGGCTTTTTCAATTAATTTCGATAATGTTTCTAACAAACCCTCTTTCACCAGCTAATCACTGTAGGTAAACCTCTAGTGTGAAATTCAAGGGTGATACGAAAACCTCAATCAAGGCTTGGTAAACTTTTACCTCCATTTCTGAGCAGAAAAATGCCCCAGCGCAGTGTCTTCGCTCGGGTGATTCAGGATATAGTAGTTTGTTCTAATGCGCTTATTACTTTGTCCACATTCTCAATGGTCTGTATGAGAATACAGTGCAATCGATTCTTAGAGGCTTCTATCTAGGACTCTGTAAGCCCCAATGTCGTCCTTCGGAAGTTCCACCATTTGCCACACCCGCAGTATTCCCATAGGGTTTCTCCTTTCTTCTCCCATTTGATTTCAATTTTATCCTCCAAAAAAGAAAGATGCGCTCCTTGCGGAAAACGCATCTCAAGAGAAACTAAGTTATCGTTCTTAAGCAGTACCTTGCACCCGCATGCGCTGGACTAAATCCACGAATTCTCGGGCAGAACGGACGGTGTAGTCGGGTAGTTCCAGCTGATTAGCGGGCTTTGTGGCATAGCGCTCATTCCAGTGAAACCAAATGGTAGTCATCCCCAGAGCATTGGCCCCGCCAACATCCCGGGTGAGATGGTTGCCGCACATCACCGCGTCCTCAGGCGCGATATTTAAGGTATCCAACACATGGCGGAACATCTTAGGGTCAGGCTTAGCAGTCTCCAATTCTTCCGAGATGGCAAAGGCACTAAACACATCGTATAATCCATGCTGAGTGAGGACATTCTTATAAGTCCCAGGTCGAGTATCAGCCACTAAAGCGAGAATATAACCATATTCTTTCAGGAGCAGCACAGCATCTTTCATCCCGGGGTACAGATCTGCCCGCAGAGTAGTAAAGGTTTCATCTTTCACTTCTGTTTCTTCAATCATTATGGTGTCTCCTAAATCGAAGCACCAGAGCTTAGGTGTGCGCACTAGGCATCCTCCATTTCTATGTATTTAATCTCTGCCCTGTGATGGGGTTCAGACGAGCTGATATTCTGTCCTCCGATAGTCTTACCTGGTACCCGGTGGGATTAGGCTGGGGAAAATCAGTGCTCACAAAATGGGCGCCGCTCTTGAGAGCCGCCTGGACCCTGTACAGATTATCTGACCTGATTTACGTAAGAGGTGGGTCTGCCATGGTGCGGACCGGGTAACCCCGCTTCACCAATTCTCTGATGGCAGCGTCCCCTTTAAGTACGAATCCCGAACTACGTTGGACTTGTCTTACCCCTTCACCTTAAGGTGTTTAGTCCTCAATCAACAGACTTCTCATTTTGAGCGGGTTGTATCACATACAGCGAAAGAATGTCTGATGGGCTTACCACTTGGTTTTGACTCACTTCAACTCGCAAGAACATAAATGGCAGCACGCCGTTCTTCGTCAGTTGGTCTAGCAAAGTGCGACTCTGCAGAAGCTCTCATCCATCTTATAGTAGCGGCTGAATGAAATACACTGTCTAGCCCGCTAAATTCTTCTATCTCAAAAGCTTTTTCAGTCGGTTCAATTGCAGTACATGCAGTACAGACAACCAACATCAAGTACGAACGGCAAACTCTTTCTCAGACTCCAATTTTCTGGGTATCGCCAACAAGGGACTATCTCACAGGAAATTCTGGTATGACAGTGTCACTTAACACTATTTCTTACCTCCTCCAAGGCAAAACACTGCGCATCACGTCCCGTTAAAGACACCGCTAAATAATTCAACTCATCAACAACCTTTTTCCAGTTGTTGTTCACTGGAGAAACTTACGTTGTCTCCTCCCAATTGTAATATTCCCTAAATTCTTGAGACTCTCCGAACAGACACTTCTTCAAGAACCTCCTTACCTCCTGTAATTTAGTACTCCAATATACCGGAGAATTTGGTCAAAATGGATCACTTTTTCGTTAGCGTTTTGTCTTTTTGAGGATCTCTTTAATGTTAGCGTATATATTCAATTTTTAAATCACTTTCCATAATAGTTCTAAGAAACCCTCTTTCACCAGCTAATCCCTGTAGGTAGACCTCTGGTATGATTCAAGGGTGATACGAAAACCTCAATTAAGGCTTGGTAAAGGTTTGAACAC
>CAYMGQ010000078.1:0-2945 GCA_964390055.1 uncultured Clostridiaceae bacterium | reverse complement strand
CGACAGAGTAGAGCCGTTAAGCGATCTTTACGGCTTCAGAATAAAAATAGGCGCCGTTGTTTTGCAGTCACTTACAAAAAGGCAACGCCTGAAACATTAATACGCCAAGTGTCTCACGGCTTTTTTTTATTATATTTTACGTAAAAATGTATAGCGAATAATAGCGAAGTATGATATAATAAATGTAACTAATGTGTCGGGAAGAAGGGTTGCTTGTGTATCTTAAAAAGACTAAGCAGAAGAATGGGCGGACCTATTTGTCGATTGTCGATAATTATTATGATAAGGAAAAAGGATATTCCCGGACTGCAACCATCGAAAAAGTTGGGTATTTAGACGAGCTAGAAAAGGAATATGACGACCCCATTGCGTTTTTTGAAGAAAGAGTCCAAGTACTAAGAAGAGAAAAAGCCGAACGCAAAGCCCCTATTTCCATCGAGTTTAACCCTGACGAAAAACTTACATACAATAATGGCTACAGAAAAAACTTTGGATACTCTGTACTTAGCCAAATCTATCATGATCTAAAAATAGACAAGTTCTTGATTAGCAAACAACGTAATACCAATATAGATTTCAGCAGTAATGACATTATGAAACTCCTTGTTTTTTCTAGACTACTTTATCCAGCTTCTAAAAAGAAAACCTATGAAAACAGAGATATGTACTTCGAAAAGGATAATTATTCTCTTGATGATGTTTACCGTTGCTTGTCTTTTCTTAACAAACAGAGCGCATCTCTTCAAAAATGGTTGAATGAAAGAGTCAAAGAACAGTACGACCGCAATACCAACCTAGTTTATTACGATGTGACTAACTACTACTTTGAGACTGAGGTTGTTGACGATTTAAGGAAAAAAGGTGTCTCTAAAGAACACAGGCCGAACCCTATTGTCCAGATGGGTTTGTTTATGGACGAAATGGGACTTCCAATCACATTCGAGTTATTTCCTGGCAACGTTAACGATTGTCTCACATTTAGGCCAGGCCTCTCCCGCATTCAAAAGGAATATGATCTAGGTAAAATTATCGTTGTTGCAGATAAAGGCATGACAACGGGAGACAACATCTATTACACGCTTTCAGGCAAAAATGGCTATGTTTTTAGTATGTCGGTACGTGGTGCTGATAAAAATTTCAAGGACTTCGTTCTAGATGAAAGTGGTTATGAATGGGTTAGTTCAGATTATAAAAGAAAATCACGCCTTTATCCCAGAACAATCTTAGTGACTACAAAAAGTGGCAAAAAGATGAAAACGGTTGTCGATGAAAAGCAGGTGGTCTTTTATAGTGAAAAATATGCAAAGAAAGCTAAAGCTGATCGAGAAAAGGCCATTGCAAAAGCAATGGATATAATTAACAACCCTAGCAAGTATTCAAGAGCAACTTCTTATAGTGCTGCTAGCTATGTGAAGAACATCACTTTTGACAAAGATACTGGGGAGATTCTTTCACCAGCAAAACTGCTAGAGCTAGACAAAGACAAACTCAAAGCTGAGGAAGCACTAGACGGATACTATGCCATTGCAACTAGTGAGCACAAAAAGTCTGACGAACGTATCATTGATATTTATAGAGGTCTATGGCAAATCGAAGAAGCATTCCGCGTAACTAAAAGCGACCTTGAAGCACGTCCCGTTTTTGTTTCACGAAATGATCACATACAAGCACACTTCCTAACTTGCTTCATTGCTCTAATGATTGCAAGGATTATTGAACTAAAGCTGGATCATAAATATAGTATTGGTCGTATCCTAGAAAGCCTTGCTAAATCAAAATGCGGTTATATGAAGCAAAACTACTACTTGTTTGATTACTTCGATGAAGTACTTGATGACCTAGGATCAGCTTTTGGAATCGACTTTTCGCAAAGAGTCCGTAGTCTCGGCGAAATAAAAAAAGTTTTTGCCTCGACAAAAAAAGGCTAAAATTCGCTATGACTTTTTGTAAAAAGAAAGCAACCTCAAACCCTTTGTTTCCAAGGGTTAAGGTTGCTTTTTAACATAATCAACTGCAAAACAAAAGTTATACACGCAAATAGTTTATGCGTATATACGTACATGTGTTTATGTGTAGATATGCAAATACATATATACTTTAATAACAAAAACCTCCCAGTAGGGAGGTTAGATGGTTTATCAAAATCAATCAGAACTATAGATGAGCAGAAACGGTAAGTCGGTTGAACGCTTCTATAAAAGCTTTGTCCTTCATTTTTCCTTCGCTCATAAAGTCTCCAAACAGAAACGCAGAAGCATTTGCGCCAGCTTGTGAGGAGTAATGGTCTCTACCATCAGGTGTGAGGATTGATAGTGACAGGACCACGTCTGCATTCGGTGTCGTAAATGGGACAAAAGGCCAGAGTGGTAAAATAACTATAACCCAGTTAAAGGAGCGATTAAAATTGCTTGATACTACGTTAAGGCGTAGTAACAAGTCCGCTTCTTCTTTTGACTGGACAATGCGACCTCCTGCTGTCTCAATCCATTCAGAAAGATATGTGCTTGATCTGTTGACGAGTAAACTATCATGTCCCCCAATTCTTTCAATGTACACTTTCTTTTGAGCTCCTACGGACAATGTAACCGCAAGTAAAACAATCATAATTAATAAGTATTTTTTCATTTTTCACCCTCCTTCTTTGAGATGTTCTACTTAATTTATAATTTCCCTTTTTTGGAACCCTTTATAATTTACTCTGGAATAATATAGCCTTACCAAGTACTTTGATGTCTTTAAAATCACTAGCAGTGTAAAATCTAGGTTGATAAGCACTGTTTTCGGGCTTAAGTATCACACCATCACTGTTTCGATAAAACCTTTTTAGCGTTGCTTCATTGTCGATTAGCACAACTGCGATTTCTCCGTTTTCAACAACTGGCTGTTTCCTCCGTTGTTTTGCAGTCACTTACAAAAAGGCAACGCCTGAAACATTAATACGCCAA
>CAYMGQ010000077.1:0-3078 GCA_964390055.1 uncultured Clostridiaceae bacterium | reverse complement strand
TCTTTTCTCGGATTATATGCAGCAGGGTTTAGCTGGCCTATCGGGATTTTACTTACCTGCACTTTCTACAACCTCCTATACAAATCAAAAGCCGTCCATGAGGGCGGCTCCTCGGTATCATAATATCACATAACGAACAAACCCACTGGCTTTATACCAGCGGGTCGTTCCTTTGTTGCGGGGCCCCTATCGAAATATTTGTTAATACCATAGTAGCACAGAAAGTACTCTCATTCCTGCCAACTTTCTGCCAGACCCAGCTCACACGCCACCATTAGCACCAGTTCCCGCCTCAATCTAAAATACGTCCTCTCCGCAACAGGTAACTCTTGGCATACTTGTTGCCACTTCAACCCCTGCCTATATTTCAGTTCGAAGATGGCTCGATGATCATCGTTCAGTCTTTGTAGTGCCTTGTCTATTGCCGCCACCGTCCGGGTCATTCGCACCAATGCGGTGTTGGTCACTAATTGGGTTCCCTTTCTGGCGGTTGGGTCGCTGATATACCCGCTGCTGGGTATCGTTTCCCTAAGTGGCGGTGCCTCGATGATGTCCACGCGTATGTTTTCTATTTCAGTTAAGGTTGTGTCATAGTTGTAAAGCTCATGCTCTATGTACCTAAACACGGCCCTCGATAACTTCAATTTGCCCACCCCCTCGGGAAAATGGTATAATACTGTTGATATGGTTCCCGAAGGGCCCGCCGGTTTGGCGGGGTTTTTCTCATGCTCCCTGCTCATTCCAGCTATACGTCTGGAACCGCTATACTGGCCTGCCCCAGTAAAACCTCCTGCGTATTCTTGTATTCATTTTGGGACAGCAGTTCCGGTCTTTCGCTGCCATGCTTCGCCTTTTCTTCCATATCCTCTTCCCACCCTTCCCGTATGATTGTTGCCACCACCCAGCCGCCCATGAGGCTGGGATAACAGATTGCCCAAATACCGGGCCTTACCTCTATTTCCAGGGCGCCCTCGCGGCTGACTTCGGCGCCCAGTCGTAGTTCCGTGGCAATTCGGGCTCTAATTTTTGTTGCTATCTTAGTCCTCTTTGTTTTCCCGTTTACCCGTAACTTCCAGCGGTGGAAAGCATGATCGCTTAGGCGCACAGGGCCACGTCTGCGTTTCACATGCTATTCACCTCTTTTGGCATTATCTATTTTAAAATCAACCACAGGTTGGGCACCCCTTTATCCCAATGGTGCATACCGCCTGTTTGTCTTGCAATGCACGCCCGATGGCATCCGCGCAGCTCGTTATTTCTTTGCACTGGCCGCAGTCTTGGCCCAGCATGGTCTTTATCAATACCTCCGGTGCCACCCCTGACCGCAAGGCAATACTTGTTACCCTTGCCAATGTATTTAGTAATGCTGCTACACACCCGTTTTTTTGGCTGTGGGCTGCAAATACTTCGTGAACATCACCTACTAAATCACGGTTGACTGTAACATATAATGAGCCACATCCCGTTTTAAATTTATGTGTCCTCCCCTCTAATACCGTGGGTCGTTCAGTTGGTTTATATTTAGCTGATAATACTTGCATGGGTCTGGAGTTATCCCGGTAGACTGTTACGCCTTTGCATTTTAGCTCCCAGGCAAGCTGATAAACTTTTGCCACATCCTTCTGGGTGGCCGTCTCCGGCAGATTGATCGTTTTGCTGATGCTCTGCTCCACATGCTCCTGAAAAGCTGCCTGCATCCGCACATGGGCCTCCGGTGCTATGTCGTGGGCTACCTTGAACACTTCTCGCATGTCCCCCGGTATCTCCGACATATTCTGGATACTGCCCCGATTGGCTTTAATCTTTTCTATCAGCAGGTCGCTATAAAGCCCCCGGCGCTTTAGCTCAGCTTTAAATACCGGATTAACAACAGTAAATTCCTTGCCGTCTAATATCCTTCTGGTATGCACCAGGGCATATTCCGGCTCAATCCCATAAGTTGTCCCTGCTATATCGGCAATTGTTCCAGTTGGAGCGATGGAAGTTAGCGAAGCATTGCGGCGGGGTTCTTCGTCTTGATATATGCTTTTGTCAAAATTGATAAACGGCCCCCCGTGTTCCTCAGCTAATTTCGTAGACGCAATTCGGGCAGTAGTATTGATAAGCTCCATAGTTCTGTTAGCTAAGTCTCTCGCCTGTGACGCATCGTACGGTATGCCCAACTTAAATAGTGTGTTAGCCCAGCCCATCACACCAAGGCCAATTTTGCGATTTCGGATGACCGTCTCTTCTATCGCTGGCAGCGGGTAGGTTGAAACATCTATAACCCGATTCAAAAAAGTAACGGCCAACTGCACTGCTTTGTTGAGACTGCCAATGCGCCGCCCGTCCTCCACAAACTTTGAAAGGTCAATGCTCCCCAGTACGCACGCCTCGTAGGGCAAAAGAACGGTCTCGCCGCAGGGATTACATGCCTCTATCCGGCCCAATTCCGGTGTTGGATTATGCCTGTTGATTTCATCCAAGAACAATATTCCCGGCTCTCCGGTCTCCCAGGCATTACGGGTAATTTCTTCCCATAGGGCCACCGCTTCCGGGGCACCATCTTCCACAGCCTTCATAAATTCATCTGTGATACCAACCGAAATATTAAAGTTGGTTATCTCTCCGGTGTCCCGCTTACACCGGATAAACTCCCTAATGTCCGGGTGGTCTACGTTTAAAACCGCCAGCGATGCTCCCCGCCTCCGACCCCCCTGCTCAATTTCGTTGGTGGCGGCATTAAATATCTTCAGGAAACTAACCGGCCCCGATGCCTCCCCGCCGGTGCTTGCTACCCTGGCCCCTTTTGGCCGTAGGCGGTTAAAGCTGAATCCCGTACCGCCACCCGATTTTTGCACCATCGCCGCATCTTTCAATGTGGTGAAAATGCTCTCCATGCTGTCATCTATCGGTAAAACGAAACAAGCGCACAGTTGCCCGATGCTCGTCCCGGCGTTCATAAGACATGGGCTGTTAGGTAAGAATTTTAACTCACTGATTAGGTTGCTAACCCCGTCTCGTTCTTCTGCACTACATTCGCCCATCACGGCATGAACTACCCGGTGCACCATTTGCTCCGGTGTTTCACCCTCTTGT
>CAYMGQ010000076.1:0-3116 GCA_964390055.1 uncultured Clostridiaceae bacterium | reverse complement strand
AAACCGGTTTATGTGGCCAGGCAGGATGGAGGCGTGCTATGAAAGCTTGCACTATAACAAAGCAAGGAAATAAATGGACACAGGTAAACTGTGATTACAATTTACACTTTATCGAAGCATTAAAAGCTATGATACCCCATGTTGCAAGACAATATGATCCAATCACCAGGGTATGGTCATTTCCGGATACATACACCCATGAGGTGGCCGAGTTGGCCAAGAAGCACTTTAAGAAGTGTAGCCTGGTTGAGGTAAAGGGAGACCGGATAATCACAACACGGTTGCATAGCGGGATGGTTGAGGAGCAAGAAGCATTATTTAAAGCGGAGAGAATCTAAGGAAGGAAGATGTTGATGGCTTGGATTGAATCCCATCAAAGCTTAAGTAGGCACAGAAAAACACTAAAGACCGCTGGTCGTTTGTCGGTCGACCGCCACAAGTTGATTGGTCATCTACACGAACTTTGGTGGTGGGCCTTGGACAACGTCGGGGTTGATGGTCAGATGACCGGATTAACCCCTTACGAAATTAGCTATGCCGCCCAATGGGATGGGGACCATGAGGAGTTTATTGAGGCATTGATCTATGGTGGCTTCCTGGACAAAGAGGGTGATTGCTATGTATTGCACGACTGGTATGACTATGCCGGAAAGCTCATAGAGCGGCGTGAACAGGAGCGCGAGCGTTCAAGGAAGAGGCGAAGGGATGCAAAAAAAGAGAGAGATAAAGACGAAGAAGACAACACAAAAACGACCAGCGGTCGACCAGTGGTCGGCCAACAGAAAACCGTTGGCACCGTACCTAACCGTACCGTACCTAACAGTACAGTACCAGTACTAAAGGAATGTCCCGACTTTCGTCAGGACGATCCTCTTGGCAACGGAAACGATTTGGATGTTGTTGTTAAAGATCAACCAGCCTTTGACGAGGGCAGCTCACCTTATCGAGCAGCCATGTATCTCCGGGAAAGGATCCTTGCTAACAATCCACGGTCCAGGGTGCCGCCCGACAATATCGAGAACAACCTGGCACAGGGTTGGGCAAAGGACCTTGATCTACTAAACCGACTTGGTCCGCCGGGGGGAGGTAAGGGCTATAGCTGGCCCGAAATCAAGGAGATCATCGACTTTTCGCAAGAAGATGAATTCTGGAAAACAAACATACTCTCGGCTTCTAAGCTGAGGAAGCAGTGTGTTAGACTTGAAAATCAGATGAAAAGGGCACAAGAAAGGGCCTCACCTAAAATGTCAAGAAACGTGGAGGCTGCCTTAAAATTAGTAGAAAAATTTAGCAAGGAGGAAAGCAATAATGGACAAACAGGAAACAGCAAAGATTTTGGCGGTATTGGCAGCATCTTACCCGAGATTTGAGATAGACGAGGTAAGGGTTAAGGTGTGGTATGAAATGCTGAAGGATTACGACTACAAGGCTATTAATCATGTGGTTTGGGAGTGGATAAAAGAGGAGGCCTTTCCCCCGTCCATCGCCGAGATCAGGAAGAGGGTTGGTAATCTTAGCTTTGATCTGGGCTATGGAAAATTTCTTGACAACGATGGGGCGCCTGGCAAGTTTCTACCGACAATAACAACCATTTGGGTTAATCCAAATGGGAAATAGCGCGAAGGCGGCCAAGGTTGGGATGATAGTCCTAACCGGGCGACCGATTACGAAGAAAAACAGCCAGCGAATCATTGTCAACAGACGCACGGGCAGACCCATGGTTATACCAAGCCCGCAATACAAAATATACGAAGAAGCGTGTCTTTGGGAGCTCAAGGCATATCGGGGGCCCAAGTTTGGCAAGGCGTTGGTTAATGTGCAAGCGCACTATTGGATGCCTAATCATCGGGCCTGGCCTGATCTACTCGGGCTGGAGCAAGCCACTGCTGACGTCTTGGAAGCCGGGCGTATCATTGATAATGACAAATATATCTACAGCTGGGACGGTAGCCGTATATGTGGAGTGGACAAACAAAACCCAAGGGCTGAGATAACGATAACGGAGGTTGGTGTAAATGACAATAACTGAGCTGATTGAGGCGGCACACGAAAATGCAATCGACAAAGGTTGGTATGAGGAGCCAAGGCGCTTTGGGGAGTTAATTGCTTTGTGCCATAGCGAGCTATCAGAGGCGTTGGAGGAATATCGGAGAGGGCATAGCATCACGGATGGCCGCTTAACGTGCACCGGCAAGCCAACGAGGTGTTCGGGGGAGTGCCACAAGTGTGATCGGGCAAAGCCAGAGGGTATCCCAATAGAGCTTGCTGATGTGGTGATTAGGATTGCTGATATGTGTGGCCGCTACGGCATTGATCTTGAGGCGGCGATAGAAAAGAAAATGGCCTTTAATAAGACCAGGCCCCACAAACACGGAAATAAGCGGATTTAACGGAGGTGAAGCGGTGAGAATTGATTGTGAGATTGATGGTCTAAAAACATTACGCAAGGGCAGCCTGAAAATAACTCTCCACGTAGACGAAGAGCAAGCCAAAAAAGTTATGAAATATGTTCACAATTTTATGGACAGACCGCTTGCAGTTGAATTTGCTATCAACGCAAAGGAGCAGTTACGTAGAAACAGGACTATCAGCGATGATCAAAGACGGAAGATATACGCCATATTGCGGGATATTGCGCTTTATGTCAACGGGTCCGAGGACCCAGACTCGATTAAAGGGGAAATGAAAACCGAGTTTGGCCGTGGTCGATTCTCCTTATCCGACTGCCCAAAGGAACTTGCAAGAGACTTTATAGAGTTTTTGATTGTGTTTGCTTTCCAGAACGGTATTGCTTTGCGCGAACACCCGAAGGATGCCTTTGAAGATACCGAAGCATATTTAGCCATCTGTCTTAAGCATAAAGTTTGTGCCGTTTGCGGCAGGGAAGGCGAAATAGATCATTGGGACCATATTGGAGCCGGCAGAGACCGCACCAAAGTTGATGACTCGGGGTTGAGAAAAATCTCTTTGTGTAGAGAGCACCACAGTGAGCGACACTCGATTGGGAAAGACTCGTTCAGGGCAAAGTACCACGTTTTTGGAATTGTGTGGAGGTGATTAAACATGAAATCTTTAGCTATGGCCATCACGGATCATTTTGGAGATAGTGTGGGCGA
>CAYMGQ010000075.1:1302-3136 GCA_964390055.1 uncultured Clostridiaceae bacterium | reverse complement strand
CTTGCACCTGGTGCAGACCGGCGCCGTCCTCCCTATGTACACCGTCACCGCTCGCTTGCACTTGGGACAGGTGTAGGTCGTTGGTGTCGCCGTCATCTATAGCCCTCCTCACCTGCCCTATGGCGTACAGGTTGCACTGTCTGGTTCCCACTGTGATAGAGTCCACTACCTGCAGGTATCCCTCTTTGCGAAGCCAGGTCATACCTGCCTCCACCTGCCGCCAGCTCACCCCACACCACCGGTCAGCGAATCGGTAGCTGAATGGCGCACCCGTCTGGCGCGAGTCGTAGTGAGCACGCAGGGAAAGCAGGAGTTGGAACCCCTCATACACTGCCTGGGCTTCTTCTGGGGCCTCTTCTGGGAGTCTAGGAGCTGCCATCGCCGGAGGTTCGATCAAGCCAAGCTCTGCAAGGCATCTGAGCCACCAAACAGCTCTTTCCCCGCGTTTTAGCTGCCTCCCGCGCCCCGACTTGCACGCGGCGTAAACGTCTACCAAAGGCCATACTTTGCGCGGTGCGGTATCGCCCGGTTTATCGTCATCGCTCGGGATCTGCGAGCGTTCGTGGAAATCAATCAGCACAACAGGCCGATCACCGTTTTCCTGCCACAGCGCGGCGCTAGGTGTTTTTTTGTAAGGCTGCTCTTGGTGGCCCGGGATAGGACAGTAAAACGCCTTGCCAAGCCTGTCCACCTTGGCCCCGCAAAGGCGTATAACTGCAAGCGCAACCTCCGGGATGCAGGCCAGCTCATCAAACTGCCTGCTAGAGAGCGTCGCAGCAATCGTTTTCTGAATCTTTTCGTCATCTATTTTTGGGGTGGGGCGCGCCGTCAGGCCCGGGAGGCCGCTACGCGGGGAGTCCTCTTTATGAGCACCCATGGGACTAGCTGTAGGAGCGTTGGGACAAGAACAATATTGTTCTTGTCCCATACGTATATAGGTATGCGTCACGGGTACCCAACCCGGCAAGGGCGCAAAGTCTAGGTCGTGCGGAGAAAGGCCGTCAATCCAGGCGTAGCCCGCGCTGGGAGCCACCACGGCATATCCCCCATCGCCCTTTATATCTACGCCCGGAATGACGTTGGCTCTGCTCTCCACCCTTGCCCCCGCGCCAGGATGCCGATACCACCTGTGCAAGCCACCGCGGGGCGTCCGTTCTGTTGGCGTTGGTGGTAGGTGTACTCCCGCCCGCGCCAGAGCCCCGCGCTCATCCTCGTCGATGCAGACAAGCCCACTGGCTGCGCCTGTCACCAATGCAATGCCTGTAGGCTTGTGAGTATCGAACCAGCTACCCACCTCTGCGAAGGTGGGCCTTTCGTGCTGATACCTCTTCCACTTCACAACAGGCACCTTGTTGGCTACCGGTATAGGGACCAGCCCTACCTGCCGGTATTCAATCGCCGCTAGAAGAAGGTTAATGTGTGGGGTTTGTGGTATACTGTAAGCCGGCATTGACAATGTAATCAGCTCCTTGCGCCACCGATTTCGCCCGGTGGCGCTTGTCTTTGTTGGTGCGTTCCTTATGCGTTGCGACGTACCTCGCCCAAGAATGCCTCCTGCTGCAGCTCGCGCCAGCGGCGGTACAGCTCTTGCAATTCGTCCGCTGTGATCTCCGCCACCCTGGCTAGATGCAGTGCTGTCCGCGGCGACATCCCTGCCGGGTATCCCAGTTCCAACGCGGTCACCGTCCAATAGTCGACGCCCGCAGCTATTGCAAACTGCCGTCGATCCAAGCCGGTTCGTTCTCGAAGCGTTTTGATAGGGTTGCTCATGTCTATCCCTCCGCACCCTGGACCCTGGCTATAAAAAAAGCAGCCAGGGAACCCCTCCCGTTGG
>CAYMGQ010000075.1:0-1202 GCA_964390055.1 uncultured Clostridiaceae bacterium | reverse complement strand
TCCGCACCCTGGACCCTGGCTATAAAAAAAGCAGCCAGGGAACCCCTCCCGTTGGCTGCTGATGCTTGAGCGTCTGCGCTTTTCCGTGCTGACTCAGATCAAGGCACCTCCTAGTTGACTTTGGACTGCAGGTGCGTTACTCTTAGTTGCACAGTTCGCTATTCCGAAAAGGGAATAGCTTTGCGTGACGCCCACACAGCTAACCAAGAGGTGGGCGTTACTCTATTTGTTGTGAGCATATCCCAAGTTAGAGGGAAGAGCAACCATACCTGGCGAACCGGGAAAGTGGTCAAAAGTACGTGAAAGTGTCTAGAAGTGGCAGGCATATGCCGGGTTGGCATATGCGGTATAGTAAAAGCACACCCTCCCGGGGCGACTTCGTTTTTCGCCCGGGTGCGCGCTGGTGACGTCATCATCATCAGCGCTTTTCTTTATCTTTTTTGAGCATCGCCCGCACTCTCGCCACTAGTCCCGAGCGCTTCGCTTCCGTTGGTGGCAGTCGGGCTTCCAGCCATGCCCTCAGCTCTTGCATCTGCTGCTCCTGCTGCTGCGGAATGCTGCTTGAAGAACCTTGCAACCTCCGAGAAGTCTGCTACCATTGGCCCGACCAGTCCTAACCCTGCCTCATCAATCCAACCCGGGGCATTGCGTACCCAAAACGGCCCCCCTGCTTCCAGCAGTGCGGTAACAAGGTCCCGGTCGTCGTCCGGCTCCCCTCGATGGTCCCTGCCCAGCAGCTCACTGACTACTGCCCATGGCAACTGCAACGCGGCGTGTTCAGCATCGCCTACTCGGTATGTAGTGGCGTACTGCTCCAGGTTTGGACTGTCGTCATCTGCTCCTCGTAGCGCAACAGCCAGCAGCCTGCGTATCGCCTCCGCTCTAGTCTCGCCAAGCGCCTCAGCATTGGTGTCTACTTGCTCGAGCAATGCAGGTGACAGCCGTATGTTTATCGCTGGCCCTACAGGTGGTCGTCCAGGTCCCCGCTTAGTCGTCGTCATGTCTGTAGCCTCCTTGCCGATATTTGCTATGGTCACTTTAGCATATCGGTTATGCATATACAACACCGCATATATATACATAGCGAAACAAGCGCAGGCCGTCTACCTGCGCTTTAGCGTTTTCGATTATGCATGAACACCTGCGTGAATGATGGTTTCAGTTAAAGGCCTGCTAGAGAGGTTTTGGTATTCCTGATATTG
>CAYMGQ010000074.1:0-3140 GCA_964390055.1 uncultured Clostridiaceae bacterium | reverse complement strand
ATACAAGCTGCTGATAATGCTGTAAGTCCTGTTCTACCACCATCAGCTACTCCAGCAGCGGATTCTACATAAGTAGTTACAGTACTAGTTCCTAAACAAGCTCCTGCAACAGTTCCCACTGCATCAGCCATTAAAGCTTGACTGGCTCTTTCAAGTTTTCCTTCTTCATCTAACATATCTGCCTTTGAAGCTACTCCCACTAAAGTTCCTATAGTGTCAAATACGTCTACAAATAAGAAAGTAAATACTACTAATAACATTTCCTTAGTAAAAATTTGACTCCATTCAAATTGGAAAGCTACATCTGCTATAGATGGAGGTAATTGTGCTATTTTACTTGGTAATTGAGTAACCCCCATAGGAATACCTATTATAGTAGTTACAAGCATTCCTATTAACAAAGCACCTCTAACATTTTTAGCTAATAATATTCCAGTTATAATTAGACCTATTAAAGTTAGCAATGGTCCTGCTGTAGTTATAGCTCCTAAATCTACTATTATTCCATCTCCTTGAACAACAATCCCCGAATTTGCAAATCCTATTAATGCAATAAATAGTCCAATACCTACTGATACTGCTTTTTTCAAATTCATTGGAATTGCATCAAAAATAGCTTCTCTAACTTTAAAAAATGATAACAAAATAAAAATAATCCCTTCTAAAAATACTGCTGTTAAAGCAAATTGCCAAGATTTACCCATACCCAATACTACTGAATAAGTGAAGAAGGCATTAAGTCCCATACCTGGTGCCAATGCAAATGGATAATTTGCATAAAAAGCCATTATAAGAGTTGCTATAATAGCAGATACTGCTGTGGCTGTAAATACTCCACCCTTATCCATTCCTGTTTTAGATAATATGTCTGGATTTACTGCTAAGATATAACCCATAGTCATAAAAGTTGTAATTCCTGCAATAATTTCAGTTTTAACAGTAGTGCCATTCTCACTTAATTTGAAACGTCTTTCAAAAAAACCATCATTAGTTGTTGAATTATTAGACATAAAAATCCTCCTTTATTTTTATTTTAAAACCACTACCCTCCTTTCTACATTTATTATATCAGCAATCAAACGCTGGGGACAATCCCCAACGTTTGCACCAATAATCAAACATTAGGGACAGTCCCCAACGTTTGGGCTCTTAAATCTTGATACAAAGAGAACCGTCCCCGCTGTATCAGGCCCACTGTCTTATAATTTGAGTTTCAATTTCAACTCATCTGTAAAATAGTTGATATTTTCCTCCCACATTTCATAGGAATTTATTTTGTTTAAAATAATATTTATATTATTATTTATGCAATTAATATTATCACCATTAATAAATTCTATTTCTCTATTTTCCACAAAAGATTCAGCAATTAAATCCATAATATAATTTTTTATCTCTTCCCTTTCTTCTGGTGCTAATTTAGAATTCAATCCTTCATGCTTATTTAAATTTCCTAGAAATCTATTTCTTAAAAATAGCAATACTCCTTCAAAATTATCTTCATTACTTCCTCTTTCTATCTGAAATATTATTTTAAAGAACAGATTCCATTTAAAGTCCTTATTTATAATTTCTAAAATAGCCTTACCTATTCTTTCACAAAATACATCCTCATATTCTATATCTCTATCAAATTCTATATAACTATCAAAATGAATTTCATTTTCCTCTATTTCATATATTCTTTCTAAGACTTCTATAAAAACTTTATCATAATCATATAATTCACTGGAACCATTTTTCTTTAAAACATAGGACACTATTACATCACAAGTCTTCCTATAATCCACTACAAAACCAAACTCTTCCTTAGTCTTTTCTGAATATATTTCATATACTATTTTTGAAAGAAGTGCTTCCATTTGTTCACGTCTTTTATCTTGATTAGATTCGTCCAAATCCCGTAAATGATTATAAAGTATCATCAATTGTCCATCTATCATAGATAGGTTTTCCTTTAGAGAATGCATTACATCTTTAAATAAATCCTCAGTAAGTAAATATTTATAATTCTTATACAATATCTTATGTTCCACTTCTCCCCAAAACACATTTACAAGAGACTGGATTTGTAATTCAAAATTTATGCTTTCTTCACCACTGATATATTTTCCATCAATTTTATAAATTCCAAATCCATTTTTCTGCCTTTGGGGCTGTTTATCGTCTAATTTTAATAATATATTCGGTCCTTTTTCATTATAATAATAACCTTTCCCCTGATGAATATTAAATATTTCTAATACCTTTTCATACACATCTTTCTCATCTTCTATAAATCTACATTCTATCCTAACACCAATTAAATCCGATAGATTTTCCATTAATTTTTCTGGAGATTTATACTTTAAATAAAAATCATTTCTGAGAATTTTTTCTTTTAAACTCATTGGTGATTTAACTCTAGTAACTATATTTAAAACATTGTCATAATGAAAAAATGTTTCTTCAAAAAAATCCTCTAATTCCTGTGAACTCTGTTTTAAGACCTCCTCATATCCTTCGATTAAATTCATTGTGTCATCAATAAAATCGAATATCTCTAAACGCATCCTAAGGCCCCCTTAAATATTTAGGTTTTACAGCCATATCTATTATATCATATATCTAAACTTCTCATTATAAATTACTTACTTTATTTATTTTTCCTTCTGCTGATGCTATATATTTATTAACCCCTTCTGATTCACTAGCTACTACAAAAGTAAATTCTACATTTGTACCTATAGCCCAGTTTCCATTCTTATCCATTACTATTATGGACATAGCCCCTGCTTTTCCTTGACATTCTTCAAGTTTTTTTGAAAATTCATCTACTAAAGTTTGTGCAATCTCCTTTGGAGAAAATCCTTCAGACATTCTGCGAACAGCTTCATAGGCTAAACAACCTTTCATAATGTCTTCACCTAAACCTGTACAACTGGCTCCCCCAATTCCCTCATCTACATAAAAACCTGAACCACTAAGTGGTGAATCTCCTACTCTACCAGCTTTTTTCATAAATAATCCACTAGTAGATGTACCTACTACCATATGTCCACTTTTATCTAAACCTATTATTCCAACAGTATCATGTCCATCATATGGACTTAGATTTTTTTCTACAATATCTTTTTTACGCTTTTCGTATTGAGCCTTTG
>CAYMGQ010000073.1:0-3319 GCA_964390055.1 uncultured Clostridiaceae bacterium | reverse complement strand
TCGGATGCGGAGGCCGCACCGCCGACTCTAAAGTATCCTGCAAATACATCTTTGAGGCTTGGAATATCCGTTTCAATTTCGGGAAGGTTTGCAGGTGTGGCTGTAAAATCGTCAATATAAAAATCCATTAAATCCTGATCGCTGGGGGAATCTTTATATTCAGTTTCAACATATATCTGAACATCTTGGGCATCTAGAGGAACGGTAAGCTGTCCTTCTAAAAGAGTCCAAACCCCTTTGTTTACGGTGGATGTTTTTAAATTTGTATATACATCTTCTGCACCATTATTAAATTGGAGTTGCAGGCTAAAATTCTGCTGGTTTGGGTAAGAATTCCCTACAAATTTTATATATACGCCCAAAGTGTAGGTTTCTCCCAAGGATAAAAGGTCGGTTTTGTCGGCCATCGGGCCATTCCAGGTACCGGTACGGTCACTGACCTTTATGCAGCTTATTCCCGAATGTGCTTCCTCTGTGGTAAGCTCAACGGTTTCTGGTCCCCTGGGGCCCCAGCCGTTTAGTCCGGATTCAAAATCGTCATGGATAAGACTTGCGGCATTGACTTTCGGTATCGGCATAAAATTTGTACCGATTATGGCGGCCAGTAATGCCAGAATCGCCATGAGGGTAGTTGCTCTTTTCCTCATCATAATACCTCCTGATTTTATAAATATTCATAATGTCTTGAATGAACGAATAAGGATACATATGCGTCCATTTGTTACATTATAATCAATGTTTTTTTATGTCTTGACAGGCTTGTAAGGCCTATCTACACCTATTATTATATAATAGTTCGGAATGTAATTCTACTTTGGTTCGTATTTGAGTATTTACATCTTTCAAAACTCACAACAAGCAATATTTGCCTGATGGGAATTTGACTCGAATTTTATTGAAAAGGTTGTTGAATTAATGTATAATGGTATGTAAGTCGGTGTCAATATTCTTTTTCGACACTTATGACGAACAAAGTAGTTCGTGTTCCATTAACTGCTTTTCTTATTACTGTCCCTTTACAAAACCTATCATCCAATATGTATTTTTTTAGGTGGGTGAAATAGCTGTAAAATATTATTGTTTGACTATTAGGGTCGAAGGTAGTAAATTAGGTGTTAGGTCCCATCAAGTTCATAGGTTTTACTATTTACTAAACCTGGAGGAGGTCATGGTTATGAAAATGGAGAAGAAGGAAGTAGAGGGTATAAATGTCGTAAAACTTACTGGCCAGATTAGGATTTCAACTCAAAACGAATTCAAAGATTTATTAGATGACGTTGCAAAGGAAAACGAAGGTAAGACCGCAGTAATCAGTCTAGATGGTGTCGTGTATATGAACAGTGCCGGTTTGGGTATCATTATTGATACCTACAAGAAATTTAAGGAAAAGAAAGGCCGGATGGTGCTATGCAACTTAACACCGGATATATCAAAGCTATTTGAAGTTACGAGGCTCAACCGATTTTTGGAAATTTATGATTCTGAAAAGGAAGCATTGAGCAGTTTATAATATCAATATAATTAAAAGTACTTGGATATTTTAAAACATCTGTTTTTAAAAAATAAATATTTATGAATAAGGTTAACTATGTCTTGTTTGAATGTGTTTTTTTTTAATGTTTAGGGGGGGATTAACATGGCAAGATATTCAAAAGAGGATATAATAAAGACAGCTAGGGAGAAGGGCGTAAAATTTATCCGACTACAATTTACAGACATATTTGGAATATTGAAGAATGTAGCTATTACTATTGAACAGTTAGAAAAAGCCCTTGACAATAAGTGTATGTTCGATGGTTCGTCGATCGAGGGTTTTGCAAGAATAGAAGAATCCGATATGTATTTAAGACCCGATCCGGATACATTTGTAATTTTCCCATGGAGACCCAATGCAGGTAAGATTGCAAGACTTATATGTGATGTCTATAATCCTGATGGTACGCCTTTTAAGGGGGATCCCAGGTATGTGCTAAGAAGAGCCTTAAAAAAGGCTGAAGATATGGGATACGAGGGTTTTAACGTAGGACCGGAATGTGAATTTTTCTTATTTCAGCTAAATGCGGAGGGGAAGCCCACCTTAATAACCCATGATAACGGGGGATATTTTGATTTAGGTCCGGTCGATCTTGGGGAAGATGCCAGGAGAGACGTGTGTCTTGCTCTTGAGGAAATGGGGTTTGAAATTGAAACATCCCATCATGAAGTTGCCCCGGGACAGCATGAAATTGATTTTAAATATAGCGATGCACTAAATACAGCAGATGCAGTTTTGACGTTTAAGCTTGTGGTAAAAACAGTCGCCCAAAGGCATGGACTTCATGCCACCTTCATGCCAAAGCCTATACATGGAATCAGCGGCTCGGGTATGCACATAAACATATCTCTTATCAAAAATGGAAAGAACGCCTTTTATGATAAGGAGGGCTCACTAGAACTAAGTAAAGAGGCCTATTGGTTTATGGGGGGCGTCATAAAGCATATCAGGGCACTTACATCATTGACAAATCCGATTGTTAACTCCTATAAAAGACTGGTACCGGGTTATGAGGCGCCTGTGTATATTGCGTGGTCGGCAAAAAACAGAAGTCCCCTGGTTAGGATTCCGGCGGCAAGGGGAGAGGCTACAAGACTTGAGCTTAGATGCCCTGATCCGGCCTGCAATCCATATTTAGCTTTGGCAGCCATATTAACGGCCGGGCTTGATGGCATCGAGAATAAAATAGATCCCCCTCCATCGACCGATACCAACATATTCGAATTGTGTAAAAGGGAAAGGGTGGATATGGGGATAGCATCTCTTCCAAAGAGTTTAAAAGAAGCGATAGAGGAGACCAAAAAAAGTGAACTTGTTAGGCAGATCTTGGGTGATCATGTCTTTGATAAATACATTTCCGCAAAAGAAAAAGAATGGAATGATTACAGGACGAGAGTGAGCCAGTGGGAGCTGGATAATTATCTAACAAAATATTAAATTTATTTGCGATATAGCGGTATTTTGATAATTATTATCCCATCATTTGCATATATACATTGTAGAGCATATCAGTTTTTTGTTACCGTCTGTATTTCAATATAAAAAGGGCGGAAGGTGTTGTGTATGCAAAAAAAAATACCGCTTATAGGGATTACTCCCGGGTTTGATTATGATGAAAACAAGATATACATAAATAGGGGGTATTGCAAAGCTCTAGAATTATCTGGTGCCATGCCCTTTGTTCTCCCGATAACGGAGAATGAGGAGATTTTCGCTCAGATGGTTGAGTACCTTGATGGATTTCTCCTTTCGGGTGGCCCCGATGTAGATGCTGCATACTGGGGA
>CAYMGQ010000072.1:0-3329 GCA_964390055.1 uncultured Clostridiaceae bacterium | reverse complement strand
TGACTACACCCTTTACCTTTATTGCCAGTAGCAATTCTATCCTCTATTGTGGTGCTATTCCGGTTTTTGCTGATATAGAAAGGGATACCTTTAATATCGACCCTGGTGATATCCGCCGTAAACTGGAGGAAGATCCAGAGATTAAGGGGCTCTTGATAGTCCACCTTTATGGCTGCCCCTGTAAAATGGATGAGATTATGGAACTGGTGGAAGAGTATGATTTAATACTGATAGAAGACTGTGCCCAGGCCCATGGGGCAGAGTACAAGGGCCGGAAGATAGGGACCTTTGGTAAGGTAGCTGCCTATAGTTTTTATCCCACCAAGAATATGACTACTGGTGAGGGGGGTATGGTCCTGACTGATGATGAGGAAGTGGCAGCAAGGGCCCGGCTCCTGGTTAACCATGGATCAAAGATCCGTTATTACCATGAGGAACTGGGCTATAATTACCGGATGACCAACCTGGCTGCAGGTATTGGCCTGGGCCAGCTGGAGAAATTGGAGGACTTTAACAAGAAGAGGCGGGAAAATGCAGCTTATTTAAGTGCAGGACTGGAGGACCTGGCCTGGCTGGAAGTGCCGTTTATTCCGGCTGATTGTAAACATGTCTTTCATCAGTATACAGTAAAGGTAGAGGAAAGGGACCGGTTTATCGCTTATCTGCAGGAAAAGGGCATCGGTTATGGAATCCATTACCCCTTGCCGGTTTACAGGCAGCCTATTTATGAGAAAATGGGTTATGGAGGTGTATCCCTGCCAGTAACAGAAGAACTGACTGAGAAGGTTGTTTCCTTACCGGTTCATCCTGACTTAAGCAAGGAGGATCTGGAGACTATAGTAGAAGTAGTCCGGAGTTTTTCTCCGGGAAATAAACTATAGTTAAAGCTGGTATTATATAAGAAATACAGGCATATATAATTATATAGCTATATATAAAATAAGAGGAATGGAAATACACCTTGACTTTCTGTAGTGAAGGTGTATTTTATTGCCACTAATAGTTTTTAGATTAATATCACTTTTTTGTGACATCAATGGGTAGAGAAAAGGAATTTTATGAAAAAAGGGGAATTATATATAAGAATGAAAATTTCTGGAAAGTTTAGTAGGTGAGTAATATGCAAATTGATTTTCATCATACTGGCATCTATGTCCTCTGCCGCCTGGCCGGTATGAAGAGTATCTATGCAGAAAAGGTAGCCTACGCTTCTCAGCATGTTGATGATGCGGTTTATGACCATGCCCTCAAGTTCACTGATGGGAGTATTTTTCATCAGACCCGGACTGCCCATCACCAACTGGCCCTTTTCAGGATTGCGGATGTTAATGATGCCTTTAATGTCTGGCTTCCCTTTCATTTTCTCCCTTCTGGAGAAGGAAAAAATAATGCCGATAAATTAATTACCAGGGCAGAATCCAGGAGCCTGGAATATATGAAAAAACTGCTCATTGCCTCCGGTGGGGAAGATTATGCCTTACACTGGTTGGGAATTTTCCTCCACCTTTATGCTGATGCCTTTAGCCACCAGGATTTTAAGGGTTTTTATGATCAATATAACCGGGTGGACTTGCTGGAGGCCCTGGATCGGGTCCCCTGGAAGGAGAGAATCCTGAACTTTCTTTCCAGAACTTTTGCCCCGGCCCTGGCTCCCATTGGTCATGGCTGTGCAGCCAAAAACCCAGATATACCTTATGCAATATGGAGTTACAGAAGGGGTAGGAAGGTGATTAAGGTGGATAATCTCCAGGAGAGGTATATTCCTGCCCTGGAGAAGATTTTTCATTTTTTACTGGAATATCTGGAGGAAAATCCACACTTCGGCCAGGCTAGAGATAGGGGTAGCCTGGAGCAGAATAAGGAAAAGCTGATTAAGCTCCTGCAGGTGGAAGGAAGCAGTGGGAAAAGGCACCGGCTTTGGCTGGAAAAAATCCAGCAGAATTATTTTAACTTCCCTGATTTTGATGGTCTTGACCGGAATCTGGATTATCACAATAGGACCTGGTTTCGGGCTGCTGTCCAGGCTGAAAAGGTCAGGGGGATTATCAGGAAAATAGAAAATCGGGCCTATAATTTTTATTATTTCCGGAAGAAGGAGGGTTTTGCACATTCTGATTGGGTTTTATTTATGCGGGCTGCAGCCATACATAAATACCGGGTTATCCATGAGGTATTGCCGCAATGTGAATTGGATATAGGGTAAATATATTTTGTAGTTTTAAAAAGGAAAATGCTAATTCAGGCAGAATTAAGTATAAGGAACCTGTGAAGAGCAGATCTGTAAATGGCATAAGAGCATAAGAGAGGGGAGAAGAAAAAGCATGTTGAGATTTATAGAGAGAATCTATAGAAGACCAGGATTTATCATAGTTGATATTATTTTGCTCAATCTGGCCCTTTTTGTCAGTTTTGGTCTCCGCTTTTATGATGATATTTTTCTTTATCTGGACTATTCTTATTTTTTGCTTATAACAGGCATTGGACTGGTAGTACTTTATTTTTCAAATTTATATAACCGGCTTTGGCAGTATGCCAGTATTGGTGAATTTTTATCTATTTTTAAAGTATCCGTGACAATTAACCTCCTACTGGTTTTTTATATTTTCTTCTCTCATAGCAGTTTTCCCCGTAGTGTTATCTTGATAAACTTCATGACTGATATTTTTTTACTGGGAGCAGTAAGGTTTGGCCTCCGTCTTATAAAGGATTATTCTCTAAAAAATAATCTATTTGTAACCCAGAGTAGGGTTTTAATTGTTGGGGCGGGAGATGCAGGAGAGATAATTATCAGGGAAATGAATAAACACCCGGAACTGGGGAAGAAGATAATAGGCTTAATTGATGATGACCCCGGGAAAGCGGATCAACTCCTACATGGGGTCAGGGTCCTGGGGAATCGTTATGATATACCCATGGTAATAAATAGATATGCTGTAGATGAGGTTATTATTGCCATGCCTTCAGTCCGGGGGAAAGATATCAAGGAGATCTATAATCTTTCCAAACAAGATGAGATAAAGGTTAAGATTGTACCTGGTGTTTATGAACTGATCAATGGTGATGTAAATTTAAGTCAGATCAGAGAGGTTAAGGTAGAGGACCTGCTGGGTAGGGAACAGGTGAAACTAGATATTAAGAAGATTGCTCAGGATGTGGAGGATAAAACCGTATTGGTGACAGGAGCAGGGGGTTCTATTGGTTCTGAACTCTGCCGGCAGATTGCCCGTTTCCATCCTTGGCGGCTCATAATACTGGATAACTATGAGAATAGCCTTTATTACCTGGACCTGGAATTGAGGAAAAAATACCCAGACATAGAGATAATCCCT
>CAYMGQ010000071.1:0-3334 GCA_964390055.1 uncultured Clostridiaceae bacterium | reverse complement strand
AGCAACTGACTCTTAATCAGTGGGTCCTGGGTTCGAGTCCCCGATGGTGCACCAAATTGGCCCGTTGGTCAAGCGGTTAAGACTCCGCCCTCTCACGGCGGCATCACGAGTTCGATTCTCGTACGGGTCACCAACAATAAATGTTGTGTGGCGACTGGTGCCAATAGCGATGGATTACACTTACTACCATTTTATATACTTATATTTATAATTTTCAATATACTAGTAGAAACATTCTATACAATTATATTAATTTTGGTACGAATCACCATTAGAAGTCAATACTTTGGCTTCTAATATTAGTTTATTTATGATTGGGGCCATTAGCTCAGTTGGTCAGAGCAACCGGCTCATAACCGGTAGGTCCGGGGTTCGAGCCCCTGATGGCCCACCATATTAGCACCCCAATTTTGATACAATCGAAGTTGGGGTGCATTATTCTGTCTAAATGCAGATAATACGCAGTTTTTGAAGGCAATAAGAAACGGTAGGGAACAGGATAGCGAGTTATATCCCTCTAAAAACGGTCAAAATAGGGCAAAAATGAGTAGACAGCCCTCAAAAGTCAACGATTACCCAAGCTATCGTTGATTTTTGTAACGAAATTCGAAAAAGGGTGCATTTTTCTAAAAGTTATCGTTGACTTTTGTAACGAAACAAAAAATAGGGGCTGTGGATAAGCCAGTGTGAGAAGTATCACATTGGTATCCACAGCCCCTTGCTAATAGTAAGCATAAATAAGCTGCGGTAGCCATGTGTTATTCTCACACGCTCACCGCAGCTAAAATCATTTATGCAACCAAGTTGGTCTCTGAATCGTCTGTTTCAGTGTTTGTATCTGTTTCTATGGTAGGAGTTTCTGCTGAAGTTGATTCATCAGTCGAATCCGTATCTTCAACCTGTGATGCTTCTTCAGAGGTGTTTTCATCACTGTTCAGCTCTTCATTATCAACCTCCTGGTCAACTTCTTCATCGACCACATCGGGCTCCTTGATAAGTACAAGCTGCCATGTATCCTTATCAACATAGCCTTCCGCACCATCAGCGAACTTAAATGTGTATGTAGCCTGTCCCCACTTGAAGTTGCTGATAGTCAGTACATCATCTGTATCGTTGACTGAGATAAGAAGATTTGTCCCCCACTGGTCGGATACAGTAATCTCATCGGAGTTTATGTCAGTCAGCAGAACTGTACTGTGATCGCTACCCCATTCATTAATGGTATCCTGCTCATAGCCCTTTGCGAAAACATAAGTGTCTTCGCCATTGCCGCCACAAAGAGTGTCAATGCCTGTTCCACCGTCAAGCACATCGTTTCCGTCATTTCCGTAGAGTGTATCGTCACCTTCTTCGCCGTACAGTTCATCGTTACCACTGCCGCCATTAAGTCCATCATTTCCAGCGCCAGCGTGGATTATTCCGTTATCGCTGTTCTGAATAGCAAGCCAGTCGTTACCGTCTGTGCCTACAATCGGTTCATATTTTGCTGTGATATCGTACTGACCGAGTACAGTACCATCATCAAATACGAAGCTAATATCACGATTGCTGTTATAGTCGAAGAAATGGTCAATAATCAGGCAGTCTGTAGAGTCTGCGCTGCCAAAGTGAATAATCAGATCGTTGTGAGCGTTGCGGGTATTAATCATTTGATTAGCTTTATATCCATAAATCAGGATAGTGTTATCATCAGATGAAGCGTTAATAGTGTCGGTATCATATCCTTTGCGGTAGATATAAGTGTCGCCACCGTGGTCTCCCTGGAGGTAGTCATTGCCAGTACCACCATCGAGTACATCAGCCCCGCCACCGCCATAGATGAAGTCATCATCGGCACCACCAGACAAGTAGCTTCCATCATTACCATCGTAAATGGTATCGCTACCGCTTTCACCAAAGATAACATTTACTCCGTTGCGGCCAAGCAGAGTGTCATCTCCAGCTCCACCGTACATGAAGTCCATGTCCTTGCCGCCTTCAATTGTATCGTTACCTTCGCCGCCGTAGAATATGTTGAATCCGTCACCAGCTTCAAGACTGTCATCTGAATCTGTGCCTGTGATTACATCGCGTGAACCATTGCTCGTAAATTTGGCATCAGTACCATGGAAAGTGATGCGGTATGCCAAGGGTTTTGACAGGAAATCCGGGATTGAAATGGATTCTCCCGTTTCCTTATGCGTCATTACAAATCCGAGTTTAGCACTGATGGAGATATCGTAATCTTCTTCGTCAAAATAATCCGCAAACGAGATTATGTTTTCTCCTTCTGTATCGTAGATGACATCATTGCCATGTGCCATTTCGATAATGTAGACATCATCTCCTGCGCCGCCCTTGAGGGTGTCATCTCCTTGACCACCGTGGATATAATCTTTATTTGCTGAACCACATAATGTGTCGTCACCCTCGTTTCCAAAGATAAGATCTATGCCAGATGTTCCAGAGCAAATATCACTTTGAATAGTTCCGATAAACGTATTGCTCGATTTAACAATTTCGGCTATCTCGGCATAATGCGTTCCCATTTCAGAACAATATTGACAATACTTAGCAAACTCATCGGTGCTATTTTCTTTGTCATATGTTTTGAGGTACATTCCGAGATCATGGATCAATATATCAGCGTCTTCGTCACCATCATTTATTTTGCTTTCGATAACAGATTTATACAGCGATAATTCAAGTTTTTTGTTATTAGAATCATCGAGATACTGATAAATAGTTGATCGGTAGCCCTTAAATGATAGCTTTAAATTAAGATAATTGTAATAATGCTCTTCAATTCTTGAGTAAGTATCTTTCAGAATATTTGCTGCATTTATATTGGGATTTGCTCCGTCCACGCCATCAAACGAACGCCCCATAAACTGCTTGATTACATGAAGATCACGTGCATCAATATTTCCACCTCTGCTATCAATTTTGATATCAGTCGAATCTGTAATGTAATACAGAATCTGCTTAAGATAGCTGTGCTTTTTTGCAATATCTGTTTCTCGGCTGAACAAAATACATAATTGCAGTAAGTACAAAGTATCATCTTCGGCTACGGCCTGTTCTATACTTGGAACATTTCCAGATGTTACTATGCCATCATGTGTAGTATCTGAAGAGTTAACAGGGAACCAAAACTCACTGATTTTGCGAGGATCCTCATCATTAAAGTAAACATATGAAGAATCCTCACGCCGGGTTCCGGTATCCTGCAAGTTGTCCTTATTGTCGGGGATATATGATAAATCGATATAGAATACGCCAAGATCACTTATAGAAATCAATTCACCTTCATCGGTTTTGCCGTTTCGTTCGGTGTCAAACCAAACATATAAGT
>CAYMGQ010000070.1:0-3371 GCA_964390055.1 uncultured Clostridiaceae bacterium | reverse complement strand
AGAACAGGCTGCAACAGACAGCTATCGACAAGTAATAGATGCTGACTTTGTGCGGGGGATTGTGGAGCAGTATAACTTTGAAGTTAAGGCTGGCTTGAAGCTCATAGCTGAATGGAGAGCCTTAAAGCCGCTGATGTTAGGGTCATTCACGGATGGCTATGATAAAGATAGCATTTTACAACTAAGGTTAAAACATGAAGAAAGATATAGCCGAGACACTGGCCTTGAAAACAAGTATATTGAAGAGGTAAGAATGAAATACTGGAGGGCTTTATTTTCCTCAGAGCAATTCATGGGTATATTTACCTCTAATTTACAATCAGAGTATTATAATAAAGTGAATGAATTACGAGACTATGATTTCTCACTTTATAATATTTATACTATACGCATTCAGTTGAGCCATGAAATGGTTAAGGCAATAGAACAGACAATTCTTGATCTATTTGAGGAATTTTCACATAAACATTACTATGCCGAATCATCCAGTAACATCCATTACTATAATGGATGGAAAACTAACAAGTGTTGGAAGGTTAATAACAGGGTTATTATTCCCTTACAAGGATTCAATGAATACAGCGGGAGATTTGAACTGATGGGATATAAAATAGAAGCAAAGATATTAGACATCGAGAAGGTATTTAATTATCTCGATGGTGGCAAAACAGATGAATGGGATAGCAGAGGAACATTAGAAAGAGCCGGGGCAATCGATCAATCAAAAAATATAGAGTTAAAATATTTCACAGTAACATTTTACAAAAAAGGAACTTGCCATATAAAATTTCTCGATGAAGAATTATTACACAAGTTTAACTTGTTTGGTTCACAGCGGAAGGGCTGGCTGCCTCCGTCCTACGGCAAAGCTAAATATGCTGATATGGACAGGGAAGAACAAAAAATAATTGATGAATTTGAAGGTAAAAAATCATACGATAAGGTAATGCAGAATAAGGATTATTATCTTGTCGATACTACGCAATTGTTGCAATTAACAGCGGGAGGAATATAAAATGATTAAAACATACAAATGGGATGGTAAAACAGTAGCGGAAATATCTAATCTAAGAGCAGAAGGAAAAAATAAAACAGAAGCGATAAATAATTTGCTAATAGAAGTAGAAAATATTTTGGATTGGAACAAGGGACAGTTTACAAAAGTGTTTAAACAAGGAAACGTTGTTTTTGTATTGCACAAAGGATTAACAAAGGGAAGTTATAATTATATTGGATTTAACGGAGAGAATAAAGGGCCAGAATGTATATTTAAAGCCGTGTCTGATGTTGAGGCTATCAGGATAACTAAAAGAGACATGGATCGATATTTGGAGGTGATTACATGACCAATAAAGGAAAAATAGATCCGAGAGATTTACCGTCCGCATGGGATACTTTTGAAAGGGTTTTCGGCAAGCAGACAAAGTGGCAAAAATTTAAGAGTTGGTTTCTCTATGACATACCTTATGAGATAGACCAGGTATGGTATAAACTTACCGGAAAATGGCTATTAAAATAAGGAGTGATTAAAGTGAGGGGATTGAATCCAAAAAGGAGGGTGATCAGAGATAGGGTGCTTCGTAGAGCCGTTACAAGGGGCGCAGACTCCCTTTATTATGGCACAAAGAAGCAACCGCCAGAAGAGAAAGAAAAGAAAACTTGGGATGAAGCAGATGCGCTTACTATCATTTCCCTAACATTGATGATGTGTTTGGTAGGGATTATTATTAAATCATGTGGGGGAGGTTAATATGGCTACTAAGGAGACAGATGAAAGACTAACTGTTAAGTGCAGCAATTGCGGTTACATATTCCTATTAGCAGAAATGATATTTTCAACAGGGGGCAATGGCAAAGTAAAAAGTTATTGCCCAAAATGTAAGAAAGAGTTAAAATAATTAATACCAAGTGTGATTTAAAAAAGGGTTAAAAAGTGAAAGTTATCCACAAGCAAATTATTTCCCAAGAAAGTTATCCACAAATTATCCACAGGGAAGAAAAGATTAACGATTCTTAATAATTAAAATAGCTTGTTGCAATTTGCCCTTTTGTTATGTTATAATAAAAGGGCAACATGGAGCAAGTTAGCTCCAAGTAAATAAAAGCCCTGGGAAAGGGCAGGAGGAGATCAAATGAAGAAGGTAATCGAAGGAAAGTTGTATGACACGGAGACGGCAAAGTTGGTTCACTCGTGGGATAACGGCAGGTACGGTAATGACTTTCGCTACAGAAGCAAAGAACTATACCTTACCAAAAAGGGCAACTGGTTCTTGCATCATGCGGGGGGAGCCATGACCGACCTGTCTGTATCCTGCGGTGACAACAGTTTTTGTGGTTCCGAAAATATTGAGCCCATATCTGAACGTGATGCTATGCGTTTTTTGGAAACGCATGAGGGGACAGATGCGGTGCTCGAATATTTCGGA
This sequence comes from uncultured Clostridiaceae bacterium, assembly GCA_964390055.1. Taxonomy (GTDB): domain Bacteria; phylum Bacillota; class Clostridia; order Peptostreptococcales; family Natronincolaceae; genus CAYMGQ01. Next base: position 945 of record CAYMGQ010000070.1, on the reverse strand, counting down.
GGCCAAGTAGAGGAAGCATAGTAACACGGCCTGCCGGGGAGCCGCAATCCCCGGCATAATATTGCAAGCAATAAGTATTGACATATCAATGTTTATTGCTTGTTTTATAATATTAGGGAGGTGAAACTATGGAGATGGAAATATTGAAGAATATACTAAGAAAGAAAAGAGAGGATCTCCTTGATGGCCTAGACTTAGTTGATCCAAACAAAAGCGAAGTAGATTATGGTATATTTAAGTACAGTTTGGGCAGAGTACATGAGATAGGTGAAGTTTTATCTATGATAACAAAATCAGAAGGAGTGATTCCAAAATGAAAGAGCTAACACCAAAGCAAGCATGGGAACAATATTGCGGGGAAGATATAGAATTTTTTGTGTCATTGTTTAAGGCAGATGAAATAAATGATATAACGGAAATGTGTAGGATATATGCTCAAGACATTCCAGTACTATTTGAGAAGTTATTTGACCAGGATCAACTTAATAAAATAGCAAATCTAATGGAGCAACATATTAATGAGGTAGGTTATGATGAGAATAAACTATTATCAAAAGAAGAACTGGATAAAATGTGGGAAGAGGAAGCAAAAGCTATAATTTCATTAGTGAAAAAGAATTGGTAATATTTCCTTGACAAAAGCATAAAATAAATATATAATAAATAACAAGGAGATGGAAAGATGGATTTTATTACTCAAGAAGCATATGAAAATTATATAGATTTAACAGAGCAATTTGAAAGAGCAATAGGCAGAAATGAAGCCGCCGCATTTTATATTTTAGCACACATCGGGACTTTTAAACGATTTGTGCCTTTTGTATGTGCGGGAATAGTAGAGTTTGATAAAATCCTTGAAATGACAAACGAATGGGGAAGTGGTTTGTCTGCGATGGGAAGACTTGCTGCTCACATTTTTAATCCTCATATGGAAGGGAGAGATAT
>CAYMGQ010000069.1:0-3392 GCA_964390055.1 uncultured Clostridiaceae bacterium | reverse complement strand
ATAGTGTTTTGTTTTGAAGATGCTTGCCCTGAGGGAGATGTTGCAGAAGCAGAAATCAATGTGATAAACACCCTTGAAACTCTAAGTAAGGCTATTGATAGTGGAGAAATTAGTTATGATGATTTACCATTGATTTTTTGCCGAGTACGCAACATAGAACAGTTTGAACATTTTGCTGGAATGTTAACACATAAACAGGCAAAAATATTGACAGGCATCAACTTCCCTAAATTTAATTCAAGCAATGGTGAAGCTTATTTTTCACGGTTAAAAAAGTTGAATGAGGATTTAGACGAAATTCTATATGGCATGCCTATTATTGAAGATCCTGAGGTTGCGCATATAGAAACACGAAGGAGTGAATTATTAGGAATAAGAAAAATTCTTAACAAGTATTATGATATCGTTCTTCAAGTAAGGGTAGGAGCAACAGACTTTTCATCGTGTTTCGGTGTTAGACGTGGTGTTGACCACTCAATTTATGATATTGCTACTGTAAAAGGTTGTCTGACGGACATATTAAATATTTTTGGACGCAATAATGATTTTACAGTTTCAGGCCCAGTGTGGGAATACTTTAGAGCCAGTAAAAAGATGGCCAATGAAGACCTACCCAAATACAGTTTTGAGGATTATTTATTACGTAGAGAAATTATAGTAAATCCTGAAGTTGATGGTTTGCTAAGGGAAATTATTTTGGATAAAGCCAATGGATTTGTTGGAAGGACAGTTATTCATCCTTCACATGTTATTTATGTAAATGCATTACACGCAGTTACAGAGGAAGAATATATAGACGCTGTAAATATTTTAAGAAGTGAAAAAGATGGCGTATTCAAGGGAAAAGGTGGCAATAAGATGAATGAGGTAAAACCTCATACTAATTGGGCAACTCAAATTTATATGAAAGCTAGAGCTTTTGGAGTTATAGAAAACGAAAATAGCTATAGCCATCTGTTTTCCATAGCGGAGTATTGATTATGAAAAAAAAGATAAAAACACCAATATCAGAAGAAGATATAAACTCACTACAAGTTGGAGACATGGTCTATATTTCAGGTAAAGTCTACTGTGGAAGAGATTCGGTTCTTCCTAAAATATGCAGTATGATTGATGATAATGACCTTGGTGAAATAAACCTAGAAGGCTCTGTAATTTTTCATACAGCAGTCAGTCCTGCGGGTGTAGGTCCTACATCAAGCAACAAGATGGAGATTGAAGGAAGTATTCCCAAATTGTCTGAAGCAGGAGTTAAATTACATCTTGGCAAAGGTGCCATTAGTACAGATACGATTTCTAAGTTAAACGATAACAACTCTATATTTGCAGTTATTCCACCAGTCACGGCACTATTAGAAAACAACACAATATCACAACGATTAGTTGCATTTCCTGAACTTGGAATGGAAGCTTTCTATGAACTAGAAGTAAGGGACTATCCTTGTATAATAGCAGCAGCTCATAACAAGAGTATTTATTAAGAGGTGAAAGAAGATAAATATGAATGATAGAATTATTGAAATTGTAAGTAATGGACTTGTAGAAGCGGGATCATCATTTCTTCCTGATAAAAAGCTTGCCTATAAAAGAGCAATAGACAAGGAAACGAACAGTCAAGCCAAGTGGACTTTAGAGACAATTCTTGAAAATGCTATTATTGCAGAGAAAAATCATAGTCCATTGTGCGACGATACAGGTATTCCTCATCTTGTACTTGATGTTGGACCGAATTCTTCTGTTACTGGTGAAATGTTAGAATCTATTAAAGAGGGAGTAAGTCAAGGACTAAGGAAACTTCCAGGACGTCCCATGGCAATCAAAGGTAATGATGCGCAGCGGTTGGATCAATCTCTTGGAATGGACGAGGATCCTGGGGCGCTTGATTTCGCACCTATCTTGATTCGTTCAATAAAAGAGGATAAAATTAAGCTTCACATTATGATGTTTGGTGGAGGCCCTGCTATTAGAGGAAAAACATATCGAATATTTCATAAACATAGCGTAGATGCCGTAATAGATGAAGTTGTTTCGTGGGCGACTGATGGTACTAAATTACTAGGATGTACACCTTCTACTATAGCTGTTGGAGTAGGCAGATCTCACTATGAAGCAACATCAATGATGATACAAGCTATGGTAGACGGAACTTTCGATAAACAATCCGAATTGGAACAAGAAATAGTAGATAGAGTGAATACAGCAGGTGTGGGAACACTTGGACTTGGTGGTAATACAACTGTTATTGCTACCTTTATGAAAGTCGGCCCACAAAGAGCAAGCGGCGTTCGAATAGTATGCATGCGTCCATGTTGTTGTTATGAGCCAAGGATTGCTACTGTTGAACTATAATTGTAATCTTATGAGATATTACAAAGTTTAATCATCTATAGCTTGTAAGTTTTTCTTGTTGAAAAGCTACATATATATAGTTATACTAATATATATGTAGCTTTTAATATGTGATTCCTAGACTTTATTTAAATAATAAGAGGTGGCAAATGTTTTTAAGAAATAAGAATAAAAAACTAAGAATAATGGTGATTTTACTATCCTTAATTATAATTACAACCAATGTAACTACAGTATTGGCATCAACTCAGACATCAACTACAGTAGAAACACAAGCGACTAAAGAACAGATGATAAGCTTTTATGAAGAAAATTTCCCAGAATCTTATCCACAAGAATACATAGATCAAGGTGTTGAACTAGCTGATTTCGTAGATATAATTATAGAAGAAGCGAGAACAGAAGAAGTAAGAGCAGATCTTGTTTTTGCACAAGTATTAATAGAGACCAATAACCTTCAGTTTGATGGTGAGCTTTCCATAGAAAAAAATAACTTTGGAAACTTGCAGGGAGCTGACGGTGAATACATAACATATGACTCTATAGCTGATGGAATTAGAGCAAACATTCTACTTCTAAATAGTTTTGAAAGTGGGAATTGGTTTGAAGGATTAGAATATTCTGCAACAGTTAATCAGTACTTAGAAGAAATTTTAAATACAAATGTTATAGAAAATCCAGAACAACTACCAACTGATAAATATGAAGAATATATAAGTGAACAAGAAACAGAAGAAGAATTAGAATCAGAAGAAACAGAAGACTTTGAAGAAGACTTAAGTGAAGACAAAGATGGAGATAATGAAGTAATTATTAGAGATAATTCTGCTAATAGTATTTCTAATGAAAAGGTTGAAATTCAGGCTGAAGATATACAAACAAATTTTACAAAAGATGATAAGTATTTTAAAGCCGATAAGAATACTCCAATATATGATAACCGCACAGGTAGCTTAGTAAAAGTAGGTGAGTTAACAAAAGGTCAAGTTTATCCAAGGATACGAGACTACGGTGCTAATTGGCATGAGATACAGTTTGGTAAT
>CAYMGQ010000068.1:1627-3522 GCA_964390055.1 uncultured Clostridiaceae bacterium | reverse complement strand
CCAGAAGATATAGATCCACCTTCTGCACCTATAGAACTAATATGTGAAGATATAACTGATACAACTATAACATTATCATGGACAGCATCTACAGATAATTCTGAAGGTACAATAAGATATGATATTTGGGATAATTATGAATATGAGATATTAGCACAGGATATTGAAAATACAAGATATGTACTTACAGATTTATTACCTAATACAACATATGATATTGTAATAGTAGCTGTAGATGAAACAGGAAATATGTCTGAACCATCTGAAGTATTGACAGTAACGACAAAAGATGGTACTGATGCTACACTTAATATATCTGAAGAATTAGAACCACCTAAAAACATAACAGTAAATAAAATTTATCATTCCATATTATTAGAATGGGATTTACCAGTAGATGAAGCCATTGACGGTTATATTATATATAGGAATGGAGAAGAATTTGATTATATTAATATAAATAATCTATATCTAGGATACAATAATAAATGTGTATATATAGATAAAGATATAGAATTTGAAGAAATATATACTTATGAAATTGCTTCATGTAGCTATGATTCTCAATCAAAAATGAGTTTACCTATTTGTATAGAAACAACTTTAGATGTAGAGTTTCCAACTATACCAGAAAATCAGCGTATTGAGTGGAAATCACTTGACGGATATGTAGGTATTTCGTGGGATCCATCAACTGATAATGATTCTATTCCAGTATATGAAGTATTTAGAGATGGCGTGAGTCAAGGAGTTTTTTCTAAAACCCAATATGTGGATTATGATTTACCCATAGGCATATATGATTATGAAATTAGAGCCATTGATTTTTCAGGAAACAAATCTGAACTAAGTAGTATATTAACAGTTAAAATTGATGGTACAAGCATAGATGACCATGGAAATGATTTTGATTCAGCAACTGTAATTGAGCTAGATCAAGAAATTACGGGTAAGATTGAATATTATTATGATAGGGATTTTTTTAAATTTAGAAGTAATGCTTCAGGGAAATATAAACTGGAATTCCTTGATTATTTTGATCTTGATTATTTTGATTTATATTGGGGCATTTATGATTCTAATAATAGATACATTATTGAATCAGGTGAATATATTGTATCAGAAAAATATATTGATCTTGATTCTAATAGAGATTATATCTTTTTCCTTTATATTTCACAACTAGAACCAAATGCGATTAGCGATAATAATATTCAGAATTGTTTTTCTACAAATAAGGTAAATAATATGAATTCATATAGATTTAAAATAACATCTCCTAAAAATCCTCCCGAAAATCTTCAAGCTATATTGACAGAAGATAATGAAGTAATACTAAATTGGGACTCACCAATAGACAATACTAATATATTAGAATATAGCATATATCGCAATAGAGAAGAAATAGGGAAAACAAGCGACACTAACTATATAGATTCAAACTTACTTGAAAACAAATCATATAATTATTATATTACAGCATCTGATAGCATGGGCAATATTACAGCCAACAGCAATATAGTATCCATATTAATAGGTGAAGATACAGAACCACCATCACCACCTGATCATATCTTTGAAATTAATCAAGAAAATAATACAGTCACATTTGGTTGGGATGAAGCAACAGATAATGTAGGAGTAGTAGGCTATGAGATTTATAAGGATAATAAAAAGACTGCAGATACAGTTGAAACAACTTATACAGATACAGGAATAGAAATAGGCGAAAAATATTTATACAAAATTAAAGCATATGATGCAGCCCAAAACATATCAGAGGAAAGCCAACCTTTTATAGTAATAGGAGACCATGGAAATACAATGGAATCAGCATATCCAATTAATATAGGTGAATCCATTGATTTTATGATTAATTATCCTAATGATATAGA
>CAYMGQ010000068.1:0-1527 GCA_964390055.1 uncultured Clostridiaceae bacterium | reverse complement strand
GATATGAGTGAACCAATCGAATTTTATGATGATCATGGGAACTCCATAGAAACAGCTACTCCTATAGATTTAGATTTATTAATAGATGGAAGAATAGATTATAGAGAAGATAGAGACTGCTTTAAATTTTTAGCTCCCATAACAGGAGAATATATTATTCAAAGCTATGGAAATACAGATGTATATGGATATATATATGATAAAAGTGGCAAACAACTAGCATACAATGATAATGGAGGTGGAAATCGTAATTTCCTCATAGGCATTAATCTTGAAGCAAATCAAGAATATTTTGTTATGGTAAGGCATTACAATAGTAGATCAACAGGAAATTATCAAATCAAAGTTACCACCCCACTAAATCCGCCAGAAAATTTAACAGTTACATCAAAAAATGAAACATCAGTAACATTAAAATGGGACAAACCAACAGAAGACAATTATATTCTTCGATATAATATTTATCGTGATGGTACAAAAGTTGGAGAAACAACAAACACTACCTATACTGACAATAAACTATATAGCAATAGACAATACATTTATGAAATTACTACTATTTATGGGAAAGGAAATTATCAAGTAGAAACTTCAAAAAGTGAAGCTATAGAAGTTTTAACAGATATAGATGATCAGGCACCAAGTACACCTGCTAATTTACAAACAATTGATAGAAACAGTTCAGCTATTGAATTAAGGTGGAATAAATCAACCGACAATGGGTGGATAGAAAGATACGATATATATAGAGACGGAATAAAGATTGACCATACTATAGACAATTCATACGAAGACACAGGATTAAAACTAGACACAGTCTATAGTTATAATATAAAAGCAGTAGATCAAGCAGGCAATAACTCTGAATTTAGTAACACTTTAAGATGTTCCGTAGCACAAGCAAATATAACAGGCATTACACCAGAAACAGGCACCACCATTGGTGGTTTAAGCCATAAATTTAAGGTATATGTTGCAAATATAAAGGGAATAAATGAATCTAGTATTAAATTTGAATATTCCCCAGATAATATTAATTGGGAAAGTATAAAATTAAACGGACCCTATAATTATAATAGTAATACATTTGAAAAATATTATAATGTTACTTGGGATTTAACCAGTATTCCAGTGGGTACCTACCAAAATTATTATGTAAAAATTACATTATTAGATGAAGCAGGTTATAAAGATGAAAAAATTTATAATTATATGGTAGACAGAAAATTACCTGAAGAGCCTAAAAACCTTAAAGCATATCCGAGTTCATCTAATATAAGATTGACATGGGAACAACCACCAGATGCAGATGTTATTTCCTATGCTATCTATCGTGGAGATACAGTAGATGGTATATATACAAAAATTGCAACAGTTAATGGTAAGGACAATTTATATTATATTGATAAAAATGTAGAAGTAGATAGAACCTACTACTATAAAATATCAGCTATAGATAAATTTAATCAAGAAGGAAATAAATCAGAAGTAGCAAGTGCAACAGTATTAAGAGACATAGTGCCACCA
>CAYMGQ010000067.1:0-3578 GCA_964390055.1 uncultured Clostridiaceae bacterium | reverse complement strand
CAATTATGTCATGCAACAAAGAAAATTGTTAGGTGTGGTAGCTTTGACGCTTACGTTTGATTTATTCTTTTCTCCCGATTATGTCCGGACAAACATGAGCCAGAAAACTCACGGCATAATATTATTTCTTCAGTGAGCAGTAAAACTCAAAAGCCTTTGAGTAATGGCTTTTGAGCTTTTTGCAGTTAGTATGTAGAGAATTTTTCCGCCAGTGTAGGCTCAAAGTGATCTGCAATTCGACTTGGAATGTCCTTTAACTTCCCATGGAATCAAAGTAATAATATATCCTTGAAATTCTTGTTGTTACTCCTTCACTATAGGCGCGGAAACAAATATCAATCCACTAAATGATAATTGTGAATCTAGCTCAATAAAGCATTCATATCATCCTCGTATCTTTCATAAGTAGTCCACTCCAAAATATCAATGATTTCCTTTCCCAAATTTCTTGAGGGTACAGTTTTATAACCCAACTTTCGGAAACATGCGATTAACGGTTTACGATAATTTCCTTCTTCAAAGTGCAAAGACTGATTTCTTCCATACCAAATGACGTTTTTTAATACATCACCGCGAATCATTCTGCCATCTTGGCAAGCATCAAGCCCGCCATGTACGTAGCTAATTCCCTGTTTAGCAATCTGAAGTAATGCCCCCGAAAGAGCACAGATCGAAAATTCCTTGTTTTTCATCGAATCTTCAAGGGTGTGAACCTCATCCAATATAGGCTTAACCTTTTCCTGATAGTATCTAGCTTGCCTTCCAAAAGCATGCATTACTTCGTGTTCATTGAAATCCTCCTGCAAATCTTTAGTATTGAAATCAGTTAAAAGGTGCTCGTGGGACTGCTTTCGTCTTAAATATTCTTCACGCATTTCTGAAAGTAGTTCTTCTTCTTCTCGAATGAGGTCAATCAATTTCTCCGCTGCGAATTTTGTGTCTGATATATATTGATTCATCTGGGTTCTCCTCACATTTAAACATACACTAAGTTAACTACAGTTCAACAAACTATCATTCCATTAGTATCGTTGATTCAAATTAATATAATGCATCCTCACGCTGAACGAGAATTGGGAATCAAACATCTTCAAAGTAGTATAAGTTCCAAAGATACTGACTGGTACACTCCCACTCCGATACCATCAACTGGCGAGTCAGTTAACACGACCAATAAGAACGACCCGGTAACAATAGAGCAACAACATTTCGAGGACGGTTTTTCCAGTCCTTTTAGTCCAAAACTCTAAGATTACGAGTATTCATTACCTGTTCTTCAAGGTATTCCAGGCGTTGCTGTATCGTCAAATCATTATTGTCATCCTCATGATACCTAGTAAAAATAGCATCCTCAGGCTTTTCACGACTCTTAACATAGTCAGAGACTAAATTACCGCATTCGTCACTAACCCAGAGAAAAGTATCAGCTTCATAGTTAAACGGATTGGTTGTTCCAAACGCATTACGCGTCATATTGCTACTACCCACAATCCCGAACACAGGTCTTCCTTCTCTTTTGAGAATAAAGACCTTAGCATGCCATCTTAACGAGCTGGTTACATACGCAGTGACATTAACTCCGCCATTCCTCAAATTATTTACGAAGTTGACATACGCATCCTTCCAAACGTTGTTGTGAACTCCAATGGTAGTAACGTTAATGCGGTTTTGTCTGAGAACGTTGATCAGGCCGTTTTCATTTGAAACCTGATACGAATGACCTCGAAAGTTTTCTTGAAAAAAACCTGAGCACAAAACAATTGAGTCCCCACACCCCTGGGTTAAGGTCCGAACCATTAAGTCTCCAAAGTAGTTTGTCTGAACCTCAGTTCTTAACAGTATCGCTATTCCCATTCATTCTCCTCCTAATACTATGAAAAGCGATCCCAGTATAACCCGGGAATCAGGCATTTAGAATGCCATGTACCTACTTAAACTCTTTTCTAGTTCTTCCGGCCAACTCTTGTAACAAGGGATAAGTGTCAGTTACATAATCTCAAGGGTTCCACCCTGTTCTTGGCTTCCACAAGTTCTCACTATCCAACTAAACCCAACCCTTAGCGCCTTGGTGGCAGAGACACCCCTCTAACTGATTGCCTTCCATAGAAAGAATGAGAAGCACGACCCCCTGTTCCGTAAGATCGCTCCGTTGCTAGGCGTAGTCCACCAATACCAAATTGTAGTAAACTCGCTATATATCAAAGGGAGGCCAATCTTTAACATTATTCATTTCTTCTTCAAGGTTTGCTATATCGGGGTCTTCTATACAAGGATCACATTTATGGGCTATATATGCCCCAATATTTTTTGGACCGACAAATTTTTGCATTCCAGGAGATATTATGAAAACCAGGCCTTCATTAACTTTCCCAGCCCAATGTTGGGGTTCAGAGGATATTCTAATCACTGCATTTTGAGTTTCATAAAAAGATGTGTAAAGGTTAACGCTTCTTCCCGTTTGAATCAACGCGATAACGTGGCATCCTGGCCAACTCATTATTTTTTTCAGACCATCGTTCACCCCACTGAAAAAACCGGCACCGTGCAATCGCATTTCTCCACGTTTATCGGCATCCTTTGTCCACATAAAAGCTCTAAGCAATTCAGCCGAATCACTTAGTAAAAATTCTTCATTTAACATTAATGCCCCAATCCCCAGTGCCAGCTTTGCGAGAAATCTATCTCCATAGTGAATGTTCGTTTTTGTTAACGCTTTGTGCCTTTGCCCAGACATATTTTGTAGTAATAGATGTAGATCATGTAATTCTGGCGGAATGTCGGAAAAACGGCCTCCCCTTGGGGTTGAACCATTTCCTAAAAATAAAACAGAATCTTCGAATTGGGAGGCAAAGGATTTAACGATTGTCGGGTGCCATAACGGATTATTGGATCTAAGAAACAAGAAGGAGAACCCAGGGTCTATATCACTCTCTCTTGTAAAAGTGGGTACGCCAACCATAGGTGAAACATCTGGTTCTTCTGGATAGGGCTTGTGAAAGTGATAAATCGTATCCCCTGTGGGCCCTAGCCAAAGTTCACAAACGTTATCCTCGAATTCTACATCATCGCATAGCCCAATGTACGTCAGAGGTAGAATCGGACTTTTGCTAATATCTGCATATTTTCGTATGGCATCAACTCTATTGTTGTGGGTGAGCCAATTTTTAATAAAAGGTCCATCTATATATGCCCCACAAAGATTATTGCATCGTTCGCAAACACTATTTAGAGAAAAAGGATTAGTAGGTCTCAAATTTCCTCCTATTGCTCGTGGAATAACATGCTCTTGAGATAATTCTTCCATCGGTTTTTCCTTACCACAATATACGCATATTGCCATAACCGCCCTCCTCCATAGCGATTACATTCTATTTGCTCGTATTACGGAGCATATTGTACATAATAGATACATTAACGCGTCCTCAAAAAGAGACTAAATTTTGGATAATCGGCTAAAATCCGCCGTTAAACCAGAGTGTTATCCATTGCAGAACGAAAGAAAGGCCCTGTTTCCAGAGCCTTTCATATTAACCTGACTGTTATTATCCAAGCAACTGCAATACAGATTGAGGTGCCAT
>CAYMGQ010000066.1:0-3653 GCA_964390055.1 uncultured Clostridiaceae bacterium | reverse complement strand
GAAGTCAAGGCATGGGCGGATAGTTTGGAATCCTATTACGGAATTGCAGAGGGCGAAGCACTAGAATACGCCAATACAATGGGTGCAATGCTCCAAAATATCGGCGGATTGTCCGAAGAAGAAGCAGCTAAACAGTCAGCTACATTGGTGGAGCTCGCCGGAGACTTATCTGCAATGTTCGGTGGTTCAACTGAAAGCGCAGTACAGGCCTTGACCGGAGCGTTAAAAGGCAATAACTCCATGCTGGACAATTACGGTATGGGCGTGAACGAAGCCACTATAAAAACAAAAGCTATGGAAATGGGATTGATAGCGGAGGGCGAGCAACTAGACCTTGCAGGAAAGCAATCCGCGACATTAGCTTTAATTATGGAGCAGACAGCAGACGCACAAGGACAAGCTTCAAGGGAATCAGAGGGCGCATCTGGAAGCGTCAAGGCATTGACTACGGAAATGAAGAACCTTGCTACAGACATTGGAGAGGTTTTGCTGCCAGTAGTGACACCACTCATCGCAAAAGTAAAAGAAATGGTAGAGGGATTTGGGAACCTATCACCAGAAACGCAAAAAGCAATTGTTGCAGTTGCCGGAGTAGCCGCAGTGATTGGCCCATTAATACTAATCCTTGGTTCACTGGCTAGTGGAATAAGCGCAATTGTCGGGCTTGCACCAATTTTAGGCGCTGCATTTACCATTATGACTGGTCCTATTGGTTTAGTTGTCGCAGCCATAGCCGCAGTGATAGCTATAGGCGTTGCCCTGTTTAAAAACTGGGACAAAATAAAGGAAGCCGCTGGGAAGCTTGGTGACTGGATGGGCAAAAAGTGGGATGGAATTAAAGAAAAAACCTCGAAAGTGTGGGGTAATGTAAAAGACGCTATCGGTGGTGCAATCGGAGCGGCAAATGATATAGCCAAGGAAAGACTGGATAGCATGAAAACGGCATTTGAAGAAAATGGCGGAGGCATTACAGGGACAGTAGCAGCTGCGTGGACGGGAATCAAAGATAGCTACGAAGCTGGATTTAGCGCTGTTGACAAGCTGACAGGAGGAAAGTTAACAGAAATAAAAGATAAATTCTCCGAGAAGTTTAGTGAAATAAAAGAAAAAACGGCAGAAACATGGGGCAATGTTAAAGACACAATCGGTGGCGCAATTGGGAAAGCAAAGGATACTGTAAAAGAGAAACTAGGCAATATTAAATCCGCATTTGATGAAAACAGTGGTGGAGTAAAGGGAACGGTGGCCGCTATGATGGAAGGTGTAAAGGGATACTTTACACTCGGGTTCGATTTTATCAACAACTTAACTGGTGGAAAGCTTGACGGAATAAAAAATGCTTTTACTGAAAAATTTAATTACATAAAAGACTTTGTAAGAAATGCACTTGATGCTATCAAAGGATTTTTCAATTTCAACTGGGAACTTCCAAGACTTAAGATGCCACACTTCTCAATCTCTGGAAAATTCAGCCTAAAACCTCCGTCGGTACCAAAATTCGGTGTAAGCTGGTACAAGGACGGGGCGATATTTACAAAGCCAACACTTTTCAACACGCCATACGGGACTAAAGGCGTGGGAGAAGCTGGAGCAGAGGCTGTCTTGCCAATAGAAAAGTTAGATAGCATCATAGCAAGTGCGATGCAAAAAGTGGACGGTTCTAGAGGGGGCGACATCGTGCTGACTATCAACACGGTGCTAGATGGTTCTGTTGTCGCTAAGAGCGTGAACAGAATAAACGCAAGGGACGAGCGCAGATTTAATCCAGTCACAGTGTAAGGAGGTAACAATGGATATAACGCTAAACAATGAAAAATTTAAGCTGGTAACATATGATTGCTCTCCAAAAATCCTCAACACTGGTGACGAGACGACTACGCTAGATGGAGTGACTCATGTGGATGGGAGAAAAATCAAGAGAGATATAAGCTTCACCACTTGTGACCTCACGCCCTCCGAAGCCTCACGGCTGTTTTCTGTATTGAAAAATCCATACGTAACAGTCACCTATCAGGACACTTTGCTTGCAAGAGAAGATACGAGGATATTTGTAATACAAAGCATTTCTGCAATCGAGATGAAAATGTGGAGCAATGGGAAAAAGTATTTTTCAGGGGCAAAGATTTCACTTTTAGAAAAGGGGGCGGAGTAATGCTAAGTAGCAGTCTAGAGTATCGCAAACATATCTCCGACCTTTATGATCGTGACGAGCCAGTGAAGCTAACGGCAAAAGCCAAGATTACCCTTGCGAGCGGAGAAGTTCTTAATATTGGCGAAGAAGATATTGTCATTGGTGGATTTGGTTTGTCCGATTCTGTGAGCGGAGGAACATTCGAAGTCGGCAACGCAATTATAAACGAGTTCTCTGTGGGACTAAACAATATCGAGCGTAAGTTTTCCACGTACGATTTTGATGGCGCCAGGGTGATAGCACATGAGGGAGTAATTCTTACCAACCGAACAGAATGGTTTCAAAAGGGAGTTTATACCGTAGACACAGCAGAAGTATCTGCATCTGTGATAAAACTTTCCTGCCTGGATGATATGCAAAAGCTTGACCGAGCATTTTCCGACGTATCAGTTTATTTTCCATGCACGGCGGGAGAACTATTGCAAGCGGTTTGCTTGCACTGTGCAGTTCCTTTGGCAACGACAACTTTTACAAATTCCGAATATATAATTTCACGGTCTCCAGACGAAGAATCCGTAACGTGTCGGGAAATCGTCTCATGGATTGCCCAACTTAGCGGAACCTTCGCAAGATGTAATAACATTGGCTTTCTGGAATTAAAATGGTACGATATCAGCGCGTTTGAGCGCAATCCAAGCTTGGACGGTGGACGCTTTGATGATTCAGCCCCGTATGCAAGCGGAGACACGGTGGATGGAGGAGACTTTTCGTACCTTGCAACTGACAGTGTGGATGGCGGAACATTCCTGGATATGGGCACGTATCATCACATAATAGCGCAAGGACAGCTTTCTATTGGCACAGACGATATTGTAATTACAGGCGTGCGAGTAAAAGCTATGGGGACAGAAGAGGACTACGGAGAGACCTTTCTGTTTGGGCAAGACGGCTATGTTGTAGAAATTGCAGACAATGAGTTGATTACGGAAAACAACGCGCAAACCATAGCAACTTCTGTCGGGGCGAAGATAGTCGGAATGAGATTTCGCACGTTTGACACGACAACGTTACAAGACCCAACAAGGGAGGCTGGAGATGTTGCTCTCTTAACGGATAACAAGCAAAACACATACATGGTATTGCTGTCCGACATCCGTCACACACTTGGCGCACTAGATAGGATTTCTTGTGAGGCGGAAAGCCCTGGCAGAAATAACGCTCAAAGGTATTCACTTGCCGCCAAGGCAGTTGTGACAGCAAGAAAGAACACAGAGAGACAGCTGACAGCCTATGATGATTATGTGAGAACACTTACAGAGACAATATCCAACGGAATGGGACTATACACAACAACCGTAGGGGATGAGCTTGACGGTAGAATTACCTATCAGCACGAAAAGCCAACCATGAGCCAAAGCCTTAAGCGGTGGTTTCGCACGAGTGAGGGCTATATACAGCAGACACGGGCGGACATATCCGAAGATTGGGTGACAACGGCAAGTGAGGACATCTACGGCAATGC
>CAYMGQ010000065.1:0-3662 GCA_964390055.1 uncultured Clostridiaceae bacterium | reverse complement strand
TATAGAAAGTATCTGCAAGGTACTTAATTGTAGAGTAGATGATATTTTAGAGTTTCCACCAGATGAAGATTAGATTATAAAGAGGAAGAAGATTTATTGCAAACATGAACTTGTGTCATTATATTGACACAAGTCCAGAGTTTTAATAATGAAAAGGCAAAGGACTATATTAGCTTTATAGACAGTATAGAAATTCCGCTTAGAAAGTACCACTGGAATATGATTAAAGCAGGATATTAAATAATTAAAATGAGTGATGAAATATAGGAAGGTTTAATTAAGCAACTAAAGAAAGTGATGTTAAACAAAGGGATCTTTATTAATTTATTTACAATATATTGTCAAAAGTAAATTACTATTAGGAGGATAAAATGGCGAGTAGAGAAATTAACAATAAAATTAACAGTGCAAAATATCAGGTTTTATTATCAGAAACACTTACTTCAATAATAACTAGTTTAAAATCTGCAAATTCTGAATCTACAGTAGCGTCAATATTTGAAAATGAATTATATTACTTTTTAAAAAGCTATTTTTCTAAAGAAATTATATTTTTCAAAGAATCTGGTGAATCTTTTTTGAGACACAAATTTACAGGCAGGATTGATGCAATTTCTAATGGGCTAATAATTGAATATAAGGCACTTGATAAACTAAATAAGGAAAATGATAAAGATAAAGCAATTGGACAAGTAAAGGATTATTTAACACAAATATATAATGAAACAGGAGATAGCCTACAAGCACTGTTAACTAATGGAAAAAAACTTTGTTATTTTTATTTTGTAGGAGAGGAAATAAAGCAAACACCTTTTAAAAGTATTGATATTAAAGATATTGATAGAATTGTAAAAACATTGCTGGAAGTTGGAACAAAGCAATTTGACCCCAGAAATATTGTTAATGATTTTAAATTAGATTCCTCTTCAGGGATAACTTTAAAATTAGCTAAATCATTGTATAAAACCATAAAGGAAAATAAAACACAGAAAACAAACATGTTAATAGAGGAGTGGCAAGTTCTTTTTAGATTATCTGAGTCGGACAAAGGTCAAAATCAGGATATAACTAAGCGAAGAAGTTCGCTCTCTAAATTATTTGATGATGAAATAAATAACAATGAAAAAGAATATGCAGCACTATATGTTTTACAAACAACCTATGCAATTATAGTAAAATTAATGGCGTGTAAAGTCATTTCAAACATTGCTTTTAATGAAGAAATTATGTTTTTTTCTGATTTAAGTATTGTCGATTCTCATAAATTACAAGAATTTATGGAGGAATTAGAAGATGGATATATTTTTGCAAACGGTGGAATAAAAAATTTATTAGAGGGAGATTTTTATTCATGGTATTCAGATAAAAATCAATGGAACATAGAATTATCTAATTCTATTAAAAATATTGTTATTGAGCTAGAAAACTATGCAAGTTCAAATTTTACATATGAATATTCAACGATTGATATTTTTAAAGATTTGTATATGGAAATTATGCCTAATGAAGTAAGGCATAGTCTAGGCGAATACTTTACTCCAGCTTGGTTGGCAGATAATGTTGTAAATAAAACAATAGCAATGCTTCCAGAAGAAAAACAAAGTAAGTGGAGAGCAATCGACCCATGTTGTGGAAGTGGAGTATTTATTATTTCATTAATCAAAAAGATACAGAGTGAATATGAATTATATAGTTTAACAATAGAAGAAAAAAATGAAATACTTTATTATATTTTGGATAGAGTTCAAGGAATTGACTTAAACCCCTTATCAGTTTTGACTGCAAGAGTAAGTTACTTTTTAGCGGTATTACCATTAATAGAAAACCAAAAATTTGAAATACCTGTATATTTGGGTGATTCAGCAGATATACCTAAAAATATAAATATTGATGGTATAGATTGTTATAAATATATGATTGACACAAAACAAGGTTCATTTGAAATAAATTTACCGTGTAATTTTGTTGAAAGCAAATCATTTTTTGAACAAATGTATAGATTGCAGACCACGGTAAAAGCAGAAGATTCAGAGTTGCTATATCAGCAACTAATTAATTATATTGGCGAAAATAATATAAATGAAGAAATAATTAAACTTACAAAAGAATTATGTGACAACTTGGTAAGGTTGCATGAAAACGAATGGGATGGAATCTGGATAAGAATAGCTTCTAACTTTATGTTAATTGCTCGAATAAAAAATATTGATTTAATAATTGGAAATCCTCCATGGGTTAAATGGGAGTATCTACCACAAAATTATGCTGAAAAGATCAAATCTTTATGTATAGATAGACATCTTTTTTCAGGGCAAACATATATGGGGGCAATAGCACTTAACCTATGTGCCTTAATCGCTAATGTAACTTCAGATGCTTGGTTAACCGATGATGGAATACTTGCATTTTTAATGCCAAAGACTATTATGACACAAGATTCTTATGCTGGTTTTAGAAAATTTTATTTAAGTGATGGAAGTAGAATGTATTTAAAAGAGGTTGATGATTGGTCTAGATCGGGTAATCCTTTTGTTGTGACAACAGAAAAATTTTTAACTTACTTTTATACTAAAAATGAAGTGGACTATTCAAAAGGAATTCCAATAAACAATTATATAAAAAAGAGAAGTATAAAAATTGCTGATATTAATAGATATCATTCATTCAATAAAGTGAAGGAGTTTTATGAAAATGTGGAAGGTATGGCTTTTCAATTAGATGAAACAAGAACAGGTTTCACAATGGTTCCAGAAAGAGACTTTGAAACATTGGAAAAGCTTAAATTAATAATAGGGGAGTGTAAATACAAGGCGAGAAGCGGTGTTGAATTTACACCAGCAGAGGTTTATTTTATAGAACCATATGAAAAATCAACAAATGAAAATACTTATTATTTTAAATCCTCAGAATTTAAAAACTCTGTTTATAAGAGTAAATACGAACATAAATTTGAAATAGAGACAGAATATATAAGGCCAGTTGTTAAAGGTCCAAACATAAAACCATTTGAAATTATTAATTCAAATAATTACTGTGTTTTCCCTTATAATGATGGAAATAGAGAATCTGTTAAATTAACAGATTTAATAAAAGAAAATGAGTTATTAGCTAATTACTTGATAAATAACAAAGAAATAATAGGACAACAATCATCAAGGAGTTTAATGATTTCAATGGGGGATGATTTCTATTCCCTTTCAAAAGTGGGAGAGTATACATTCGCACCACATAAGGTTACATTCAGAGATAATACAGTCATGAATGCCAGTGTAGTTAGTCCTGTAGTAACGCCATGGGGGAAGGTTGAGTCCCCAGTATGTGCAAAACATTGTCCTTATATTTCAATGGATAAGGAAGGAAATTTTATTACCGAAGATGAATCACACTATATATGTGGTATATTGAATACAAAGATTGTAGAAAAGTATTTTAAATACACTTTTAGTGGGCGATCATATAGTATAAACTTCAATATTAAAATACCAAAATATGATGAAAACAACAAATTTCATAAGGAGATATCCAATCTAGCAAGCAAGGCAATTAATTCAACTAATAAAAAAATGATAAGACATCAGATAGAAAAAATATATTTAGAGATTTGCAACCAAGATATTTAAAATAAACACTGTTTAAATGATTTTGAGTTCAAAACAGATAAT
>CAYMGQ010000064.1:0-3728 GCA_964390055.1 uncultured Clostridiaceae bacterium | reverse complement strand
AAAGAATTGAATGTGTATTTTGATTTGGATTCATATAGGTTCTGGTCGAATCTAGAGGAGTTAGATAAGCAGTACAAATGGGATAATGAAACTTATAAAAATAAGCTGCCAGATCCAAGAGAGGCCATAGATAAACCGGAATTTATGAAAGGAGATTAATTGTAGTATGTATTGGAAATATTTAAAGTATGTTCTCCGTCATAAGTGGTATGTGTTTCTTGAATGTTGCAATGCGGGAATACCTTTCAGGGGCCTTGTCCATGACATGAGTAAATTCCTACCAGGTGAATTTATTCCTTATGCTAGATATTTTTACAGCAGAGAAGATCAAATTCGCAGAGATAAAACAGGCTATTACAAGCCTACCGACACCGGGGACAAAGCCTTTGATTTTGCCTGGTTGCTTCATCAAAAGCGAAACAGACATCATTGGCAATGGTGGACGCTTCCTGAAGATAGTGACGGGATCAAAATCCTGCCAATGCCTGAAGTCTATCGCAAAGAAATGTTGTGTGATTGGAAAGGTGCTGGCAAAGCACAGGGAAAGAAGGAACCGAACAAGTGTCAAGAATGGTATCAAACCAATAAGCATAAAATGCAGATCCATGAGGAAACAAGAAAATTGATTGAAAGAGATTTGGGATTAATATGATCTACCAAAATTATCATCGGCACAGTCATTACTCTAATGTGCGAATATCTGATTCTGTAGTCAAGAATGAGGATTATGCCAAGAGAGCACAGGAGTTGGGGCATGATATTATCAGCACTATGGAGCATGGATGGCAGGGTAGATACATTGAAGGATATGAACTTGCTGAAGAGTATGATCTTAAATTTCTTTTTGGTACAGAAGCTTATTGGGTAAAAGATAGGCATGAAAAAGATAATACTAATGCTCATATATGTTTATTTGCAAAGAATGAGAATGGCAGGCAAGCTATAAATGACATACTTTCTGAAGCAAATACTACAGGATTTTACTATCAACCTCGAATTGATTTAGAGTTATTATTTTCATTGCCGCTGGAAAATGTATGGGTTACCACGGCCTGCGCCGCCTTTTGGAAGTACGAAGATATAAACGATATAGTTTTGCGGATGCACAAATATTTCGGCAATAATTTTTTTCTCGAAGTCCAGAGCCATAATGTAGAAAATCAATCCGATCTTAATAGACGCATTATAGACTTATCTAATCGACACAATATGAGAATAATAGCCGGGGTTGATAGTCATTACATATTAGATAGCACAGCATGGGAAAGAGATGAATACATAAAATCCAAAGGAATCAAATACGAAGAGGATGAAGAAAGAAATTGGTTTATGGATTACCCGGACGGAGATACCTTATTCCGAAGGTTTATGAATCAAGGTGCGCTAACTGAAGCGCAAATCAAAGAAGCAATAGAGAATACTAATGTCTTTCTAGAAGTAGAAGAATACGATAATCCATGCTTTAATAAAGAGATTAAAATGATTACTCTCTATCCCGACCTCACGCAAGAAGAGAAGAATAAAAAATATACGGATTTAATATGGAAAAATTGGGAGAAAGAGAAGCACAAGAAACCAAAAAAAATGTTGCCGGAATATGAAAAAGAAATTCAAAAAGAAATAGATGCTGTTATTGCCACGGATCATGCCGATTACTTTTTATATGATTATAAAATGGTTAAAAAAGCTATTGAAAAAGGAGGCATACTTACTAACACAGGAAGAGGGAGTGGCCCTTCATATTTCACCAATAATCTTTTAGGGTTGACTAAAATTGATCGAATTAATGCGGCAGTAAAGATGTATCCTGAAAGATTTATCAGTCCTACCCGTATCATAGAGTCAAAGTCATTAGCCGATCTTGATTTGAATACCGGCAATCCGGAGGTATTCGCCGAAGCTCAAACAGAAGTATTTACTGATGTTTACGGCGAAGATGGAAAAGAGTATTCCTATCCTATGATTGCTTATGGTACTCTTAAAGCTAAATCTGCATGGAAAATGTATGCTAAAGCTAAAGGAATAGATTTTGAGCTTGCTAATATGGTATCTGAGCAAATAGAACGGTATGAAGCAGCTTTAAAATATGCTAATGATGAAGATGAAAAAGAAGATATTGATATTTATGATTACATAGATAAGGAATATCATCAAATATTAAAAGACAGTGAAAGTTATCTCGGTATTGTATCTGATTATAAAATCCATCCTTGTGCTTATCTTTTGTATATAGGCAATATACGTAAAGAGATTGGGCTAATAAGAGCTAGCAAGCAAGATACTATTTGCACTATCATGGATGGTAAATGGGCAGAAGATTATAAATTCTTTAAGAATGATTTGCTTAAAGTAATGGTGGTAGAGATTATAGATAAGACGTATCGGAAATTAGGCATTGAGCCACATGATGAGAATGAATTGCTTGAATTGTGCGGGAACAATGAAAAAGTATGGGAAGTTTATGCTAATGGTTGGACAATGGGTATTAACCAAGTTGAGCAAACTTCTACCCGGCACAAAGCAACACAGTATAAGCCAAAGAATATATCCGAATTATGTGCCTTTGTAGCTGCCGTAAGACCAGGCTTTAAATCTATGTATAATACATTTGAGAGACGAGAACCGTTTTCTTACGATATACCAACATTCGATAATTTGATTCAAACACCAGAAATGCCTCATTCATTTCTTTTGTATCAGGAAATGGCAATGAATGCCTTGAATTATGCTGGTATTCCAATGTCAGATTGTTACGATGTGATTAAGCATATCGCCAAAAAACGGGCGAAGGAAGTCAAGAAATATAAAGATCAATTCATGATTGGCTTTAAAGAAAGACTGATTGAAGTTGAAAGTATTGACGAAGAATCTGCCCAAAAAGCAACTGAAAAGGTATGGCATATCATAGATGATTCTTGTGATTACTCTTTTAATGCTGCACATGCTTATTCCGTGGCTATTGATTCTCTTTACGGCGCATATCTAAAAAGTCATTATCCTTTGCAGTTCTATGAGGTATTATTGAATGTGTTAGATGAAAAAGGCACCCATAAAAAGAGAATGACACAAGTAAGAAAAGAAGCTGAATCGGCGTATGGCATTAGGTTTGTGCCGATGAGATTCCGGCAAGATAATAGAAAAATTACGGCTAATGTAGAAGATAATTCTATTCAGAATACCTTGTCTGTAATAAAAGGATTCGGAGATGTCGTTGCAGAGCAGTTGTATGAATTGAAGGATAATCAGTATGATACCTTTGTTGATTTATTGATCGATATGGAAGAGAAAAAAATATTGTCTAAAAAAATAGAAGATCTAATTATGATACAATATTTCGATGAATTTGGGCAAAATGGAAAGCTATTAAAAATATATCAGGAGTTTACCGGCGGGGACAACCGATACAAGCGCACACATAAAGATGCGACCAAAGAAAAAAGGATTGTAGCATTAAAGGAGATAGAAGCTAACCTTCCTAATGAGCGTATATCTCTTGTGGAGCAGATGGCGCAGGAAAATAAGCTGTTAGGGTATATTCAGGTTACATTTGACGTTGAGAAAAAATATGTATACATAGCAGATGTGAATACTAAGTTTGCGCCACGGCTTGATTGCTATTGTTTGGCTAATGGTAAAACTGAAAGCATGAAAATACAGAGGTCATTATTTAATGATAGCCCTTTAAATGAAGGAGACATAATATATATTTATAATTGGCAAGCAAAGCC
>CAYMGQ010000063.1:0-3779 GCA_964390055.1 uncultured Clostridiaceae bacterium | reverse complement strand
GAAAATACTATAATTTCAAATGAAAATATCAATAATGAAAATGAAGGAAGAACAGAAACAACCTATCAAGGGTTTAATAAGGATAGAATTAATCTTTTAATTAAAATATTTAAAACATACCCAAATTACAGATATGAAATATATAAAGATATTGTTAATATGTTATGTTTACAAGTTTATGATTATGTTGTATAATATAATTAGAAAATTATATAAGGGGTGTTATTATGGAAGTTAAACAAATTTATGAGATTTTAAACACTATTACTGCTGAAGTATTAGGAAAAAGTGATTTAGTGCAGGAAGATTTATCAAATATTGTAGATGTAGGAAGGGAAATTATTAACGCTGATAAAGTCGATAGCTATGTTAATAAACTAGTTCATCATATTGGTAAAGTAGAATTTAATAATCAGAAATATAAAGGGAAAGCACCTAGTGTATTAATGGATAAATGGGAATATGGTTCAATACTTCAAAGAGTTGATAGTGAATTACCTGAAGCCTATGAGAATAGCACATGGAATTTAATTAATGGTGAAAGTTATGACCCTAATATTTTTTATCAACCTAAAGTAAGTAGTAAGTTTTTTGATAATAAAGTTACCTTTGAAGTACCTATTTCCTTTGCTGAAAGGCAGGTTAAAGGTTCATTTTCAAACGCTACACAGATGAATGGGTTTTTATCTATGATAACTACTAGTGTAGAAAATTCATTAACTATAAAATTAGATGATTTAATTATGAGAACAATAAATAACTTTATTGGTAATGTTATATTGAAAAATAATCCTAATACTTCAATAAACCTGTTAAAAGAATTTAACAATAAATACAATGAAAATTTAACAACCGATAAAGCATTAACAAACGTTGACTTTTTAAGATTTGCAAACTTCTTAATTAATACTTATATTGATAGAATAACAAGAATTTCAACACTATTTAACATAGGCAATAAAGAAAGATTTACAAATAGAGAAAACGCTAATTTAATTTTATTGACTGACTTTGTTCATTCTTCTAATGTATTTCTACAAGCTGATGTAAGACATAACGAATATACTGGATTGAAGAATTTTGATAGTGTTCCTTATTGGCAAGGTTGTGGCACAAATTATACATTCAATGATATATCTACTATAAATGTAGTAGTTAATGATGGTTCGGATACGCCTAAAGAAATAACACAAACAGGAATAATCGGGGTGTTATTTGATAAAAGGTCTTTAGGTGTTACAAATTTAGATAGGAGAGTTACCACTAATTATAATCCTAAAGCTGAATTTTACACTAACTTCTATAAAGTTGATTGTGGCTACTTCAATGACTTCAATCAAAACTTCATAGTATTTTATATAGAAGATGAGGAGGAATGATTAAGGTAGGTTTAAAAACCTACCTTAAATTTTAAGGGGTGATAATATGAATGTTATTTTTTATAATAATTTATCTAATTATAATGTTATAAATAAAGGATTGGAAGAAATAAATACACTATCTTTTACTTTTAAAGAAAATTCCAATGTAATTAATCCCTCATTAATATTAAAAAATTATGAAGGCGGTAATTATTGCTATATTGAAGAATTAGGAAGATATTATTATGTAAAAGATATTGACTTATTAGGAAATGGATTATTTAAAATAAATTGTGAAATAGATGTATTAATGAGTTATAAAGAAGATATAATTAATAGTGATTTTTATTCTAAAGATGGAGTTTTAATAATTACTAATAATGAAATTGATTTTAATTCCATTTATGATATTACCAAATTCCTATTAGTTATAGGGGGTTAAAATATGAGTGAATATAATGGATTTGTGAAAAATTTTAACCTTATTAATTGTTATGTTGATACAAGTTATTATTCAAGACAATATGATACTATATTTACAAGTAAATTCAGTAATGAGGAAGAACAAACGCGAATAATCGGTCTTGATTTTGTTGTAGTAGCTAATCCGGGGTTTAAATTAAAACCTGAATTTTCTTTTAAATGGCAACCTCAAGTAGGATTTTATTATGAAGAAGATGGGGATAATGAATGGTTAGAAATAACACATGAAGATTTCCAACCTTTAACAAGGGAATTAAATTTAAAAATTGATTTAACGAGAGAGGATTTTCAGTTAACAGGAGTTAATTTAAATAATTCATTAGTTTATGAAACTGAAATTGATGGTATTCCTATTTATCTATTTTTATTAGGCGGATTTAATGAGTATAGATTAATTTTTAGGTTTTATAAAAAACACACTACAAATGATAGCGGTAATTATGGGGATGATAATTTATACTATGGTAATTTTTATTCTATAGTTACAGATTTTTTGGGTCAACATAAAGGTCTTATTTCATTATTAAATGATTTATTGTTTACTGCTGAAAGTGAAAAAGAATTAGAACCTGATATAAATAATAGTTTTTTCACTACTTATTATGTTGATATTAACATTTTAAGAGAGATTAAGCAGAAAGGCACAGTTGCTGAAGAATTAATTATAAATACTTATAGTTATCCTATTAAATTTAATGAAGAACATTTAGTTGAAAGCACTATTAAAACGGGATATATAAGCACTGAAATAGTAGCAAATATATTTAAAAAGAATTATACTTCATTAGATATTTTTAAATTTACAGTTCCTGATATTTCAGATGTTACCGAATGTTATATAAAAATACCTTTTAATAATGATATTAGTTTAGATTATGAAGATATAAAAGGTAAGACAATAAGGGGTTATATTACCTATGAAGTTTTAACTAATACCACTACTTTATTTATTACTGATGAGGAAAAAATATTATATAAAAATATAATATCTTTAGGGGTTGAAATACCTTATAAACCTACTGGAATATTAAGTAACTTTAAAAATACTGAAACTAGATTAGCATATGAAGAACCTAAACTATATATTAAAGGTGTAGGTAAAAGTGTAAAAGGAAACTATTTAAGAGGGTTTATAAAAGCACCGAATAATATTTTAAAAGATGAATTAGATTTATTAAATAATCTTTTAAATGAGGGGGTTTATATAAATGATGAAAATAATTGATATGACAAAACATAATAATAAAAATCACTATAACGGTTTAAATCCTAAAAAATATATAACTATTCATCAAACAGGTAATAGTAGAAAAGGTAGTAACGCAATAGCACATGGTAAATTAATTATGAATGGTTATCATGCTACATGGCATTATACAGTAGATGATAAAAACATTGTAAAACATTTTAACGAAGATATACAATGTTGGCATTGTGGAGATGGAAAAGGAAAAGGTAACACGCAATCAATAGGTATTGAATTATGTATTAATGAAGATGGTGATTATATTAAAACAATTGAAAATGGTGTTAAATTAGTAAAATATTTAATGAAAAAATATTCTATACCCATTACTAATGTAGTACAACACCATTATTGGAGTGGTAAAGATTGTCCAAAACAAATAAGAGAAGGTAAAAAAGGTATTACATGGAATAAATTTATAGAATTAATAAAAAATGAAAATAATGAAACTAATAAAGAAAAATTAATAAAAAATGAAAATAAAGAAGATGATCACATTACTAAAATAGCATTAGATGTAATCAAAGGTAAATATGGTAATGGTGAAGCAAGAAAAGAAAATTTATATAGAACAATTCAAAAAAGAGTTAATGAAATTTTAAAAGGTAACAAATAATGTTACCTTCTTTTTTCCTATTCATAATGTTCAAACAATTTAAAAATAATTGTGTGAATTGTGTGAAATTAAA
>CAYMGQ010000062.1:0-3798 GCA_964390055.1 uncultured Clostridiaceae bacterium | reverse complement strand
TTAAAAGTATTCCCAATTTTGACGCTGAGATTTTTTATAACATAACTGGTGTTAAGATATAAAATAAGTATATTGGGTGGTTGTGTATAAATAATATAATCACCCAACCAAATCTAAATTTTGTAGGAGGTAATAATATAACAAATAATTTAATCAAACTTACAAAGCAAGACATAGAAAATAAATATCTCAATAAACCTATACTTATCACAAGTAAAGATTCTAAAAAATGGTATATAGTCAGTGATGTATTTAGTTCTATGCCTTTGCATATGTTGACAAAAGAAGAAACAGATTTATATGATGATAACGAAGATAATATAAATGGGATTGAGCTTGCAGGAGTAGGTGGAGAAAATAATTATGCAATTTGGATTTATTTTGATAAGGATGATGGTTGGCAAGCTTATGGATATGAATAAACACTTACAGAAAACTTAACCGAAAGCCCACGACTTTAGTCGTTGGGATGAAGGCTTATTAGATACTTGACACCTATGTAAACAAAGGCAGTCTCAGTTATAAGAAAATGAAATTCCTAGAGCCGAGACAATATTATTTATGTGAAAGGAGAGTATTGGACACTCAGGGTTGTGTTTAACCGCACCCCTCCCACGACTAAAGTCACGGGTGTCCGTGCTAAGCAAATTTATGAAAAAAATAATAAATATATTAAAAATGTTTATTTTAATTATTTTAGTTCTTGCCATGCTTCCAGCGTGTGTTGTAGTCCCAGAAGATATTATTCCGGCTGAAACAACACCGAGCGTCACAGAAAGTCTTGCTCCTAATCAAGTACCAACAGATACTCTGTCAAGCTATGATGACATCACGATGAACGGCAAATATAAGCTTATAGAAGTAGATGGTGGAGATTTAAGTGGTACAAGAGAGTCGATGGTCGTTGTTGATATTGGATTTGGGGATAGGGAATACTGGGCCTATACAAACGAGTATGGGCAATTAATCCGTGTTACAGCAAAAGCAATTATCCTGCAGGATGAAAAAACCGAACCTGTCACTACAAATGGTCGTTATTATCCAGATGAAGCAAAGGTACCCGGCACTGAGATGAAACATCTGGATGAAGGCCATGTTATTGGAGATGCATTAGGTGGTGTTGCTAATGCTTACAATATAACCCCACAAAACAGTACATTAAACCGTCACGGCGACCAAGCCTATATGGAAAAAGTTATTAGGGATGCTGGTGGGTGCACCGACTTTGAGGCTATCATTACTTATCCCGACACAAAAACTCAAATTCCAAGCTTTTATCGTTATACATATACGATAAAAGGCAATACCATTGTTAACGAGTTTCCAAATGTTGACCCCGATGAATATAACCAGTCATTAGACAATAAAGATTCTAGCACTGCGACCTCTTCAACCCCCAACACAGATGCACAAGAGCAGGATATTTCCAAAATCGACACCAACAACAATGGACATATTTCTATTGCTGAAGCTAAGGCTGCCGGCTACAAAATGCCAATCACGAAAGACCATTGGTTGTATCAATATATGACAGATGCTGATGGAGATGGCATGGTAGGAGAATAGAAGATCAATACACCAGTCATGAAAAGGAGGAAAATAATGTTCTATTATTTAATACGGGTCTACATACAGACTCAAGCTAAAAAGCTAATAAGCATATCTTGTCAAAAATATTAAGGCTACCCAAGCTTTATGTTTCACGGGTAGACAAATTTGCCTCTTTATTGATTGTGTATATGTAACAGCACAATTAATCAAATTCGTAATATCTAAAGACTCTTGCCAAAAAGGTAAGAGTCTTTTTTGATTGCCAGTTTCTGCTGTATTAGGCTTTTTAACATTTTTGAAAAAACGCCACATAATACAAATATACCCCCCCCATTCTGAAAAATCGGGTGTTTGGGGTGTATTGCCCTTGCACTCGGTTTTTTTGTATTTTGAAATTATAGTTCTCTAAAGGAGATTTTTATGAAAAAAAGACACACCATTATCCCTATAGTTTTATTGATTCTTATTATTAGTACCACTCTAGCTTCTTGTGGCAAACCAAATCATTACGAGGGCTACATGGGTGCATATAATACTATTAAAAAATTGACGCGTTATTCATTTGAAACAAGCGTGATAATGACTTTGCAAAAGAATGACTTTTCTTTTCTTGCAACTGACAGTCCTTTTCTCACAGACGACATAGATATTCATTGGAATATAGCGGGTGAAATTGATAAGCAACAAAAAAAAATGAGATGTATCGCCCAATATAAAAATTACAATGACATACAGCACTCAACGCAATACCAACCTGCTTTTTCTTTTATAGCGGACCATCAGTTTGTATACTTGGAAGTAAAATCTTTTATTCCGTTTATGTATAAGCTGTTAGCACCTTCGATGGACTCAAACTTTAATCCAAGAGAACTAGAAAATTTTATTACTGTTTTAGCAGATGGTAGTCCTTATCTTGCTTTCCCCATTCGAGGCTTTAGTAATGATATATGGCAAGCAGGCACAGAAAAACAAGTGCTGTATCCATTAAAGAATAGAATAGAGGGCATTGTAAACCCCTTGCTATCATCTAGGCAAAGTGCATTTTCTTTGAACACGCAAAATAACGAGTATGCTATGGAATTAAGCTATAAGGACATATCTGTTATAGTTAATGCAATTCTTGATGATATCGACAAAGACACAAATTGGTATGCCAACACTTTTGTTAATAACTTTTCAGAGCAATGTGATAGTAAAGTTGCTCAACAACTACAAAACAACAAACAACAACTCATCAATGATATTGAAAAACAGATTCAAAAAATAAGAAGCTTATTAGAACACTTACAGCCAGTTCTAAAGTCTTCTTTGGCTTATCAAAAATCCAACAACCAATATTCTTGCAATCTTACGCTGTCACACAACCACTCAAGCTTTATTCAAACCACACACAAAATAGTGGAAAAGAACAGTATTGTCATTCAGACACCCACTCACTATTATGAACTTGCTCCACAATTATCCTTAAAAGACAACTTCGCAGGACTGTGGGAGAATACAGAAGATAATTCTAATCAAAACGAAACAGAAATTACACCTGGTGGAGATGCTGAGTTTGGATTTATAACTGGTGATCCCATGACTGACAATGGCAGTCAAGAGGGTGGTTCTGCTATTCCAGATATTGAACTGGAGTTAGGGCTAGACCTAGATAACTTATACTTACCACCCGAGTCGTCTCCACAGCCACCAACATGGTATCCGGTTACGGGAGATAAGATGTATTCTTTCATTGATACAAAAAAAATTAATCTTGCAGGTAATAAATTTACAGCAGTATATATTTTGCAAGACCAATACCCTTACTTATCAAATGACGGCTTTTATTCTGCATACAATGAAGTTTCGGTTGCAACACGTATTGTGCCGTATGACAACCAAGATGTAACTGCAAACGATTTAGTAGTTAATACTATTAATTATGACAAAGGACGCATGGAAAACAGCTCAACTGATACTTATAAAATTCTATCCACGGATAATCAGTTTGCCCAAGATGTTGCCTGTGGTATTATTCAATATACCATTAACCAGAATGATGCACCATGTTTCAATGTCTATAAAAGAGAAATTAGCCAAGACAAGCGTTTCGTTATTGAAACAAATGTTATTTTTAATGCTACCAAAACCACTAACGACAACATGCGCACAACTTTTAAAGAAATTCTCAATTATATGGGTGTCAACTTCATATAAAAGAGTAGGGTGTGAAAAGGGCTTGATATAAGGGCTTTTCGAGATTTGAGA
>CAYMGQ010000061.1:0-3888 GCA_964390055.1 uncultured Clostridiaceae bacterium | reverse complement strand
CTTTGCTTTATAGTCAGTTAGTTAAGAGGCCTTTTTTCTTTAGTAGTTTATCCCTGGCTTCTTCATTTGTGGATATCTCTCGTCATAAAATCCGGCAAAGAAAGCCGAGATAACCACAAGCTCACACTGATTCGACTGCTGCTGCTGCTAAAGGTAATAGGAAGTTCTTCGTAGCAATTAATATATATGGGTAAGCCTATGAAGTGTCTTTGTTAGTGTCTCTGGAGATTAAAGTTCCCAATCAGTGCGGCGCTGGCCTGCTCCGTGGGTTTGTATTAACAGTTAGTCCAGCCCGGCAGCTAGGAATGTCTTCCTTTTCAGGCTCTCTGGCTGCCTTCCCTTTCCCTCCCCCTTGCCCTCCCCCCAAGGCCCCCACACCCATACCCCCACCCTTTGTCCTAAGCGGTCAGGATTAACATGGGGGGATTATGGCAAGGGGGAAGAAAACAACTTTGAGTCAGAAGCCCTTCGCAGTAGATCTCTGTAGCCCTTTCCTTCTGCCTCAAAGGCCGCACCGGTTGGGGATTATCAAAGCAGGACCCCACCCTGCCCCTCCCCGTCATCAGCGGGGAGGGAGGTGAACATATTTCGTCAGGCTGAAAAGAAAAGCTTATCCTGATAAGGTAAACTTGATAAACATATATTGCAAATGTTTTATAACACATAATTTCATAATCCAAAGTAAGTTATTCTGTCTTTATTGTCCCAACTTAATGTCTTTTTGTTTAATAAATTCGTTAGAAATGTTATGTAAATCTGCTTTCATCAACGTAAACTTCATCTACGTTATATACGTAGTTTACCAATCCATCTCTACCATCACACTCAAAAATGCTTATATCGTGGAAAGTTTTGAGTCCAAGTATGGCAGCTATTTCATTTGCAAATTTAATATGTTCAGTAAAAAGAATATCCATATTATTTTTAGTAAAAAATTGGCCTACTAGTTCTCCTCCAAGTTTGAAATCTGGAAGAAAAGATCCATCACCTATGTACGTTTTTTTATAGTGTATCATGGCATTTCTAACTTTTGTTACTTTATTA
The DNA here is from genome assembly GCA_964390055.1 of uncultured Clostridiaceae bacterium. Taxonomy (GTDB): domain Bacteria; phylum Bacillota; class Clostridia; order Peptostreptococcales; family Natronincolaceae; genus CAYMGQ01. Next base: position 2,844 of record CAYMGQ010000061.1, on the reverse strand, counting down.
ATAACTGACCATGAATTTAGTCGTTTTATCATAGACAAGTCTTTTTGATAATGCATAAATATAATATCAAGTTTTTCTTGTCTGCTACATCTTAATAAACATTCACCTTCATAATTGATACACGAAGCTATTATTGTATTTAAAAAACTCTCAAAGTAGCAACTTAATTGAGTGATTATAACAAAACCATTCTTAAGATTATTTATTAGCTTATCTGCGTTCAAAAAAGGATCATCTATAAAATTATCATCTGTCATTTGTAATAAGTGTTCTTCTGCTATTGTCAGAGATAACTTTTCCATATTCATAAAGTTTCTAAAAGCCACAAAAATTCCCCTCTCTAATTCTACATTTTTCTCTTAGACGAAAGACTTATTTGAATTATATCACCATCACCATTAATTGCAAATATATATCAATACACGTAAGTATAGTATATTCATTTCTATAAATATATCTAATGATATATCTAGGTGGATATATACAAACGCACGTTCTCATGTTATAATCTCCTTAGATACCAAATATCCCCAAGGAGGTGAAGAAAGTGGCCGTTGAAAGTAGACCATTAAACAGTACCTTGCAACTGACCTATGACATGGGCGTGGATGGCGATGGCAAAAAGCTCGTCCGCCGGCGTTCTTATTCTAACGTCCAAATCGGTGCTGACGACCAGGATATGTTTGACGTAGCTGCTGCCATTTCAGGCTTGCAGTCCTACCCAATTGCACAGATTCAGGTCACTGACAGGAAGCACCTTGTCAATGCTGACTAATCCCAGTCAACCATTATAGACGGAAGGAGGGATACTCTTGAATCAAACTCTGGTAATGGTATTTCTCGATGCAGAAGGCAAAGAGCGAAACATACGTGTGGATGACCCTAGGTTGGATCTAACACCTTCCGAAGTAGAGGAAGCCATGAATAACATCGTTGATAAGAATATATTCGCTGGAAGTGCTCTTGTAAGTGCAGCAAAGGCTTACATAATCACTACCACTACCGAAGATATCTATGAGCAGGCTGTATAATCGACAAGAGGGGAGAGGCGTCTTGCTTCTCCCTTTCGACTAATAGGGAGGGAAAAAATTGGATAACATTGAAATCAAATTCCTGCGCTATCCTAAACTGGCTAAGTGTTCATCCTGTAGCCGAGTTCGAGATATATACTTCAAAGCCCTGATCTATGACGTGGACGACAGAAAGTCCGTTGTAGGAGACCTGGATCTGTGCAAACTGTGCGGAGAAAATCTGCATAAGGCTGCTGGCAAAGATAAAGCAGGCCTGGGCGCTGGAGAACAGATTGTAAAGACCTTTAATTTCAATGCAGGAGGTGACTAATTTGGATGATATACTGCAAGGCGTGGCCAACTTTGGATTTCCAATCATTGTATCGGCCTACCTGCTGATACGAATGGAAACAAAAATGGAGAATCTTCAAAAGGCAATAATTGACTTGTCGCGTACAATTGAACGCGTGAACGGGGATTAAAAATAATCTTCCTCAGCGGCATGCAACAAGAATTTTAGTAGCAGAAAATGCCGCATTTTTTTCACCTGCCCCTAGGGACCCCACAGGGTATAGAAAACACTATATGCCTATAAAGACAATCCAGGACAAATAAAATGCGGTAATTAATAAGCTTTAAGGAACAAGGGAGGTGCCTGTTATTGCTGCAAACTATCCAGTCATTCCTATTGGATTTGGAAATCAAAGGCAGGGCAGAGAACACAGTCAAGAACTACAAAATACATCTGCATACTTTCTACAGCTGGTGCATGCAGACGGGTACCGACTATCTGAAATTAACACCTCGCCAGGCTAAACAATACCGTGACACCTTATATAGCAACGGACTGGCAGGAAAGACCGTTAATACCATGATGGGGACAATAAGGACTTTTTATGAATATCTGATGGAGGAGGAACTTGTTCAAGGCAATCCCATTCTTAAGAATCTTCGTGTAAGAGAAGAGATGAGGTATCCGTCTCCATTAAACGATGAAGAGAAGCATATCATCATGGAGTCATGGGAAAGCAAAGAGGAGCACATCAGGCTGTCTTTCAAGACCATTTTGGCTACTGGCATCCGAGTGAGTGAAGCTGCCAAACTTACTAAAGAGAATGTCACGATGGAGCAGGGCAAAGTAGTACTGTTCATCAGAAAATCCAAGGGCGGCAAATCCAGAAAAGCTCCTGTGGTAAATCCCGATACTGCAATGGAACTTTATTCTTATGCTCAAAGTGTACCGAAGGGAGAACCATTGTTCAGAGTTGCAGCAAGGACGCTGCAAGGCCACGCAGAACGGCTGAAGAATACTACCGGAATCCATTTTTATACTCACCGCCTGCGACATACATACGCAACAGAATTACTGGCCAGGGATATTCGACTTGACATCATCCAAAGAGTTATGGGACATGCTGATATCTCCACCACCCGTAAATACGCAGAAACCCTGAATCAAGATATTCTGAGCATTGCAGAACCTATAAACACTGTGTTGTGAAATGAGAATTCAAAGAATAATAATGATAAGGAGAGTGAATGAAATGTTAGATATAAGAAAACCGAATCCGCCCCTGGACTTCAGAAGCAAACTGACTCCATTAAAAAAGGTGGACATGATCATTTTACATCATATGGCACACAAAACTGCAGATATCTACGATGTTCATAATTACCACAGATCCAGGACATACACAAACAGTGCTGGCAAAACATCCTACTGGTCCGGTATTGGTTATAATTACTTTATAACCTTTGACGGAACCATCTATGAAGCAAGAGGCCTCAACGTAGGTGCTCATACCTTAAATTACAACAACCGCTCCATAGGTAT
>CAYMGQ010000060.1:0-3900 GCA_964390055.1 uncultured Clostridiaceae bacterium | reverse complement strand
GTGGGTAGAAGAAGAACTTATTGATTATATAGCCCCCCAGGTTTATTTTACCTTTGCCAATCCGAGGGCTCCCTATGGAGAGGTATCCACATGGTGGGCAGATGTTTGCAAAGATAAAAATGTACACCTTTATATAGGGCAGGCTTTCTATAAAATAAACGATGACAGTGATGCGTATTTTAAGGGTGCGAATGCAATACCCGAGCTGTCAAGACAATTAAAGTTTAATATGTCCATGCCCCAAATTGATGGAACTATTACTTTTAGATTTAAAAATTTCGATGATTTGGGTAAACAGCAGGCTGTTACTGCTATAAAAACAGAACTTTGGAGGACAAAGGCTCTAGTGCCACTGATGCCATGGAAGGGCGGGAACACTCCTGCTTCCCCGAGTATGGGCAAATTATCTACAATTTCTAAAGGTGTAAAAATCACTTGGGAAGATGATGATCCGAATACTGCCTACTATGCAGTGTACCGCTTTAATGAAGGAGAGAAGGCGGATATTTCATCAGAGCAGAGTGCCCAAAATCTTTTGTCAACTGTGAGAAGAGGCGAGAGCAAGAGTCAAGAATTCATAGATTATGATGTGGATAATGATGACAATGTATATTATGTTGTTACAGCCCTTGACCGGCTTCACAACGAGGGAGAAGGTCTTTTCATTAGTTCTCACCGTTCTAAGCACTTCCCTGACGTGGGTATGAGACATCTATGGGCCATTGATGCAATAGATGCATTGTATGGCAGGGGTGTTGTAAAAGGCGATGAGAGGGGTATGTACAACCCCGGAGTAAACATAAAAAGAGCTGATTTTACTATTATGGTTGTCAAGGCACTGGGTTTTGAATCGGATTTTGACCAGAATTTTTCCGATGTTGCAGTGCAATCTTACTATTATGAAGCGGTAGGTATCGCCAAAAAATTAGGAATCGTCAAGGGGGACGGTGTGGGGTTTGCTCCAGATACCAATATAACCCGAGAAGATATGATGGTTATTATGGTGAATGCATTAAACGCCGCAAAGATAAGCGACAAAGGGGCAGACACAAAGTATCTTGATACCTACAGCGATAGCAAGATGATTAGTGCCTATGCAAAAGAGGCGGTGGCGATTCTCACCCAGAAAGGTATAGTTAATGGGTTTGACGGCAGGATAAACCCCAAAGGCATGGCTACTAGGGCAGAAATTGCGGTGGTTTTATCCAATATACTGGAAGTCGCCAAAACTCCCTTGTGAATGTATTCGTTTAAGTAACTCGGATACACATTCCATGCACACTAAAAAAGCAATCTATTCGAATTTATATACCGAAGGGAGAAGGATCTGGTTGGATGCCCGGAAAAACATAGATGAGAATAAAGAAGAGAACACAAACGAGGAGCTATATGCAACTTTTCTTTCCACCCTTGAGCAAATAAAGGAAGGAGACCAGCGGCTGAGGGATGAATTTATATCAGAATATAGGCCGTTTATATTAAAAGTAACATCGAGTGCACTGGGAAGGTACGTGGACACTCGCAACAGTGATGAATATTGCGTTGCTATGGCAGCATTCAACGAAGCTATAGATAAATTTGATCTGGACAGAAGCTATAATTTTTTTCTGTTTTCAGAACAGGTCATAAAAAGGCGTTTGATTGATTATTTTAGAAAGAACAAAGGAGATAAGGAATTCCCATTTTCTTATTTTGAAGATAGTAATATTTATTATGATGAAAATCTAAAATCTAATTCTTATGTTGGGTTTGAGGATGTGGAAATAAAGGAGGAAATAGAGAATTATAAAAAAAAGCTCAAAGAATTTGGAATTACCTTTGTGGATTTAATATTAAATGTTCCAAAGCATAGGGATTCTAGAAAGATGTGTGTTAGAATAGCAAAGCTTTTAGCAGAAGATGAAGAACTTTACAGTGCCCTGATTAGAAACAAAAACATACCTAGAAATGCATTGAAGAAAAAGGCAAAGGTACATGGCAGGACTATAGGTAACAACAGAAAATATATTATTGCCCTTTGTTTGATTCTAAAGAGTAATTTGGAACTTTCAAAAAGATATTTAGAGCACACCATGGAAGGAGGTAACTGATTTGGATAGAATAGGTGTAATATACGAAATTGATGATAAACGGGCGGTAGTTTTGACCGCCGACAGTAAATTTGTTATTGTAAAAAGTCGTCCCGATATGAACATAGGACAGCAAATTATAGTTAAGGAAGAGCATATCATAAATCCTAAGGGAAACATATTTTTATATACGGCAGCCATTTCGGGTATTGCTGCAATTTTTCTTATAGCATTTTTGTATTTTAATTTTTTTATTATGAGCAATCAAACCGGTGCATATGGATATGTATCGGTTGATATAAATCCCAGTATCGAATTGGAGATAGATAGAGAATATAAGGTAGTAAAGCTAAATCCCCTGAATGAAGATGCAAAGCCTTTGATCTTAGATTTAAATAGCAAAGATCGTGTGGTGGAGGAAGTGATTACAGATTTGATTGATAAGTCCTTAGAAATGGGGTTTATTGCTCAAAACGCAAAGAATCCTGTTCTTGTTTCGGGTACACTAAAAAAAGCGAATATCGCAAAAGAAGAGGAAGCAAAGCTAGGTGAACTGCTAAAAAATATAAAAGCAAGCATGGAAAACAAGGATATAAAAGGCTATATTATGCTAACTACCGATCAAGAAAGGGAGATCGCCCAAAGCGAAGGCATATCTATGGGCAGATATAGTTTGTATACTAGAGCACAGAAGATATCCGACAACAGTGTTTTTGATGATGCACATAAAATGGATATTGCAGAGGTTATAGACAGCCTTGATGAGTTAGAAATTCGAGTTATTTTCGATGATGTATGGAATTCTAAGTTGATTGCACAAGCCAATGCAAAAGGGGCAGACAAACAAGTGCTAGAACCAACAGGCTTCCTGCCTTCAGTATTGCTTCCCACCCCAACACCTGAAGCAACGGGGGTGGCCAATGTGACAGCTATGCCGGAAGATACCCCAAAGGGTGATGTCACGGATGTTAAAGAAACGAAGTTAAAAATACAGCATTTTAACAAGCCGGGGGAAGAGAAGTCCAAAGGGGTAGATTTTAGTTTTAGGATGCTCAATACAGGAAGCAAGGCAATAAATTTAAAGAATATAAAGGTGCGATATTATTTTAAAGATACCGATTCCACAAGTGCTCTTAACAGTGCAATCTATTTTTATAGTTATGGTGACAAGGAAGCCGTTGGGTGTAAGTTTTATGATTTAAAGGGATCAAAAGATGCAGATAAATATTTAGAACTTACTTTTGATGCGGAAAGTTTTCCCCCGGACGGGGAGCTGTATGTAATGGGAATGTTTCATAAAAATGATTGGGACGAATTCCAGTTAGACGACAATTACTCATATAACCCAGCAAATACTTATATGGATTGGTCGAATATGACCATATATATTTCAGATATATTGGTATGGGGAAAGGAGCCCTGACATACAATCCGACAACTCTTTCTTCCTGATAATAAAATAATTTTATAAATATACCCCTTCTAATTTGGATATGGGGTATATTTATATGCTATAATATATAAAATAAGTTTCGCAGCGTGCTAGGGAATAATGTATATTGTTAGGGTACTCCCATTGGCACGCAATCTAAACTTCTTAGCTTTATTTAGTAGGGATACAATTAATTCAGTACAAAGGAGATGTTTTAAATTTATGAGCATTTATCAACAATGGGTGGAACTTGCGGAAAAAGAAAGGTCAGAAAAAGATCATGATAAGTTCTGGGAAGGCTACTTATCAGAGGAAACAAAAATATATGAGTATATATTGGAAAATCACAAGGATATTTTAGATGGGGAATTTTCTGAACTTTCAGAGAAGTTTAACGTA
>CAYMGQ010000059.1:0-3901 GCA_964390055.1 uncultured Clostridiaceae bacterium | reverse complement strand
ATAATATGTTTTTAAATTAATGAATTTTAAGACAGAATGAAAGAGACTGCCACACAATGTGAAAACCCGCAAGGGTGACAGCCTCATTATCAAACATAACTATATTCAAAAAACAAATACCTCTTGATAATAAATATCACAAACAACGCTATTTATTACCTAACGCCTGATTCATGCCCTGAATCATCAACTCAATCTGTGCTGCCATCTCTGCACCAGCAAAGCTTGCCAGAGATTTTAGGGGCATTCCATGCATCATTGCCTTCATCATTTCTGCACCCGTACCAAGGGTATCCTCAACATTTTCTGTTGGATCTGACTGCATGGCTCCCATCGCTCCCTGCATATTCTGCATCAAATCTCCGATGATCGGCGCGGTCACAGGATGCGCCATAAGCTCTCCGATCGTTGTCGCTCCACTGACGTACAGCGGAAGCTGCTTTTCGGTCTTGAAGGAAAGTTCCCCTCTCAAAGCAATCTCGTCACTTGCATGTCCTATCAACACCTCGTAAGTTCCTGAAGGTGCATACCAATCGCCAAGCCCTTCATGGTAGAAAGATAAATCCCTTGCAGTAAGTGCAAATTCTACAGTCTTTGTCTCACCCGGCTGCAACTCTACCTTAGCAAAGCCCTTTAGTTCCTTCACAGGACGCCCTGCTGTGCCGTTTTTATCGCTGACATAAAGCTGTACTACTTCCTTACCGACCATACTTCCTGTGTTTTTAACATCTACAGTTACTTTTACGCAACCCTTATCATCCAGACTTTCTGCAGGCATATTCAGATTACTATACTCATATTCCGTATAAGAAAGTCCATGTCCGAATGCCCAGCGCACTGGCATTTTTCTGGCATCATAATAACGGTAGCCTACATAGATTCCCTCCGCATAATCCACATTTACTCCGTCACCGGGGAAATTCAGGTAACTTGGATTATCCTCCAGACGGAGTGGGAATGTCTCTGCCAGACGTCCCGAAGGATTTACTTCTCCATAAAGAAGTTTATCTGTTGCTTCTCCCACGCCCTGACCGCCAAGATACATTTCCAGAATAGCTGCTGTCTTATCTGCCCAAGGTACTTCAACCGGACTTCCATTGTGCAGCACAACAACCGTGTTAGGCTGTACTTTGATAACTTCCTCAATCAGTTTATTCTGGCATGCAGGAAGTTTCATATCCTTTCTGTCATAGCCTTCCGATTCAATCAGATCAGGCAGTCCTGCGAAAATAACTGCCACTTCAGCATCCTTTGCCGCCTGCACAGCCGCCGCCAGTTCTCCCGCGTTTTCTTCATCCTTATCAAAAGGGAATCCTTTCACATAAGATACTGGTCTGCCTTTTTCCTTTGCACTCTCCAATGCGGAAGTTACTTTACTGGAATTAATATGACTGGAACCGCCACCTTGATAACGGGGTTTTTCAGCATATTCGCCAATGTATACTACTTTTCTTCCTTCCTTCAACGGAAGTATTCCATTATTCTCCAAAAGAACTGCACACTCTGTCTCTATTTTTACCGCTTTTTCATGATCTGCATCCCTGTCAAACACAGCTTCCGGATGGCGGTTATCCGCATAAGAAAACAATACCTTTAAAATACGCTCTACTGCCTTATCAAGCAGCGCCTCATCCAGACTTCCATCTTTTACTGCCGCAATGATCTTGGCATCATTTACCCCATGGCTGCCCGGCATCTCCAGATCAAGTCCTGCAACAATCCCTGTCACACGGTCTGCCACCGCGCCCCAGTCTGTCATAACATAGCCTTCAAATCCCCACTCGTCCCGTAAAATCTCTGTCAAAAGATGTTTGTTTTCAGAGGCGTATTCTCCGTTAATCTTATTGTAACTGCACATAATCGTCTTAGGCTGCGCTTCCTTTACCGCTGTCTCAAATGCAGGTAAATAGATTTCCCGGAAAGTACGTTCCGACAAATTAGAAGAACAACTCATACGGTTATACTCTTGATTATTTGCGGCATAGTGTTTCATGCTCGTTCCCACGTCCCAGCTCTGTACACCTCTGATATAGGAAGCAGCCATTTTTCCTGCAAGATATGGATCCTCGGATAAATATTCAAAATTCCGTCCACAGAGAGGGCTTCTCTTAATGTTTACAGCCGGTCCCAACAATACACTTAAATTTTCTGCCTGACATTCTTCCCCAAGGGTCTTTCCCATTTCGTTCATCAATTCCGTATCAAAGCTGGAAGCCGTGGCACAGGCTGCCGGAAAACAAACCGCCACAATACTCTCGCCAATCCCAAGATGATCTGCCTCGCCGGGCTGCTTCCTTAATCCGTGAGGTCCATCTGATACCATAACCTCCGGGATACCAAGTCTCTCCACTTTCTTCAAACGCCAGAAATCCTCGCCGGAACACATCCCGGCTTTCTCCTCCAATGTCATTTCAGAAATAATTTTCTTAAGATCTCTTTCCATAATCTCCATCCCATCCTCTCTTTCATTATATCGATATTGCTATTCCATCTTTACTTTTATGAAAATTTTACCCTCATTTATCCTTCCTGTATTGTCTGATTTTAATATACTTTATCTGATTTTAATCTTCCAAAAAATTTTTATCCACATGAGTTCTTCGGTACCGTGCCGGTGTCTCTCCTGTTACCTTCTTAAATACTCTGGTAAAATAACTTTGAGGAGAAAGATTCATATATTCTGCAATAATGGCAATTGACCGGTTAGAATATTTCAGCAGATTACAGGAAACCTGTATTTTTTCCTGCATAATATAATCCGTCAAGGTCATTCCTGTTTGTTTTTTGAAAATCCCTGAAAGGTACGCCGGATGCACACCAATCTCTTTTGCAATTTCCTGTAATGACAATTTCTTAAAAATATTCTTCGCGACATATTCCCTGCTCTGCTCCACATAAATCGAATAAGTCTCTGATTTTGCTCCTTTCCCTAGCCGTCCAAACTCCACAAGCGCATATTCCATTACTTTCCGCATCTCCATCACATTCGTTGCTTTGGCAAGTTTTTGTAAAAGTACATCACTTAATATATATGCAGCACTTTCTTCTACCCCCGCTGCAATAGCATATCTGGTAAGTAAAGTGATTCCACTTACTATGCCGTATTCCAAATTCTTTTTCTGTGACTGGGCCATAACACCTGCATTATCCACCAAATCCTCAAAAGATTTACCTGTTCCAAACGAAAACCTCCCCTGCCCTCCTCCTATAATCCATTTCCACATCTGATCTTCTCTGGAAAATGGAAAATGTTTTTTGTCGCACTCCTCATTTTCCAATTCATATTCCACACACCCAGCATGTAAACTTTCTTGAAATCGTCCCGCATCTATCCCATCATCAATTTTGACAATATTTTCATACTCATCTGACAAAAGTCCATGTACAAACATTATTATTTCTTCCAGTTTCCCGATTTTCATCAAGGGAATATCACATACACATCCTGCCTTCGCTCCATGCTGTTTACAATACAATAAATTATCATTCTCAGAATACTCCCCAGTGTTCACAGGTCCCCAAATAACATAATCTCCCAAATCATGAAACACATAATACCAATACCCGTCGTCATTCCACCCCTTGTATGTCTTCTGTTCCCTCCCATATTCCATCAACATTTGTAAAAGCTTTGGACTGTTAAATACCGGATCCTCATCCAAGAAACCGTCAAAAGGAACTGCAAGAAATTTTCCTTCTCTGCTTAAAATCCTTCCTGCCAGATGATACAGATGGTATACATTTTTTAATATGTAGACTGCTTTATCCATTCATTTTCTCCTTCATTATCCTAAATGCACATTTGTACTCTCATCTTTCAGTGCTTTAGATTAATAAAATAAATAAATTAAACCTGAATTATTCATGATAATTTATTTCACAGCGGCTTAAGCCGCATAAC
>CAYMGQ010000058.1:0-4112 GCA_964390055.1 uncultured Clostridiaceae bacterium | reverse complement strand
GCCGGCCCTCTGGTTTTCCTCCTGTTGGTCAGGTTGTTTTGGAACCATATTATTAAGAGTTATACCAGTACCAATGTGCCATAAACAAGGTAACATATGTTAATGTGATGAACTAAAATTGTAACCGCTTAGTATAAAATTTTGCTATACTTAATTCAACCAAGGTAAAGCATCCGGTTCGAACTAATGCTAAGCCAAAAAACGAATCGGAATCAGAAAGAGCGGCTTGACTTCGTGATTATTAAGGACATTTATGAGAACCAGCTTGACACCACCGCCACTTATATACATTATTGCATTTTATCCAATAAAATAAATTTCTTAGTCCTTTCTGAGCAACTCAACAAAGTAAGATTCCGAGTTACTCGAATCAACATAAACATTGGCCACGAAATCGTCCTTTGTGTCAAAGGTAGTAAATATATGATTGGTACTTCTAACGGTCTTAATATTTTTTGAATTATCCATGTAACTACCCTCAATGGAGGCGGTTATATATCCGCCTAATCGAACAGTCCAGTTAGGCAACATTCGTTTAATGGTAATTTCATGCATAAGTCCTTTTGATTTCAAATGTGAAAGTCTATAGGCGAGAATCCTATCATAGGCCAATCCGAATAAACCCAATAACAACCATCCAATTCCATTCATCATTAAAATAAAGACGAGCACATAAGCCCAGCTATTAAGTTCCGCTTTTAGCACAAACACCGCTAAGAGTAATATGGGTATAGACATAATTGAGAATATCAAGAACACGGCCTTCCCCGTAGTGTATAGTTTATACCAAACTCTTTCTACCGGTTTCATAATAACAGATACCTCCTTTTAATATGTGCAAAACAAACAATATACATGGTTAATAAACCATTATTAGATTCAAATGAAACATGGGGTGATTCGACTTAATCCCAGTAATAATCTGCATATTTATGATCAATCAACCGCAAACGTCATACCGACTAAAACTTCAACGTTCTCCTTAAGAAAAGCCCTACCATAATAAAAATAACAGCAGACCCTAATCTAGCTGAGCCTTCTTACCTGTAAATTGAAAACCTTAGTGCAGATAATTAACCAAAACTGTAATGTACTTGATGTTTCCACGCCACTAGATTTTCAGCTGCCACTTTCACTTTCAAATATTCTAAAGCCAGTCAACTATGATTTTTGCGTATTTTTTTGTTTAGAGATCTGTGTCATTTTCCCCATTTCTTTCATAATTATTGTTTGCCAAACAAGAGAATATTTTTACTTGGGAAGAATTACACATCTATCAATGCTCAATGGTTCTATTGAATTTCACTTTATAAAGGAGGGCTCTCGCCCAATCGTAAAATGCAAGCGTCAAACACAGCATGTTTATATAAATATTGCTTACTATTTAACTACCTTATACCCTGTTTCTGGAAAATGTTCTTTCAAGCGCCCCATGCTCAGATAGCAAGGATTCTATCTGCATTTAACCCATACCATCAACATGCAAAAGCACCAGTCTACCGATATAAAATCATGACGTGCCCGTTCGAACATACTGTTGTGCTTGCATATTAAATAGCTCAGAATAAAGACCTTTTAAAGAAAGTAGCTCGCTATGGCCTCCATGTTCTACCAATTCGCCGTTATGCAACAAAAGAATTTGGTTTGCCATAACCGCCGTTGTAAGTCGATGCGAAATGAAAATAACAGTCTTTTCTGTTGCTTCGAACAGAAAAGTGTTCATTTTCCATTCAGACAAAGGATCAAGTGCACTAGACGGCTCGTCAAATATATATAATCCTGAAGCTTTATTTAAAGCCCTAGCGATACAAATTTTCTGGGCTTCCCCACCAGATAAAAGTGTTCCTTCTGTATCGAATTCCTTAGATAGAGAAGTGTTAAAACCTTTTGACAAAGAGTTTATTTTAGAAAGCAGGCCCATTTCTTCAAGGATATTGGGAATTCTTTTATCCATTTTATTTTCAAAAGCAATATTTTCTTTTATGCTATAGGCGAAGATTCCATGATCTTGAAATACAACCCCTATATTACGACGAAGATGCTCCCTATTATATTTTTGCAAGTCTACCCCATTAATTAGAATTTTTCCGCTTTCAGGTTTATACAGTCCTAATATCAATTTTATTAAAGTTGACTTGCCTGAGCCATTCAACCCTACAAGCGATACCTTTTCGCCAGGAGAAATCTTGAATGAAATATTCTTTAAGGCATATTCGTGTTCATTTGGGTATTTAAAATATAAATTTCTAACTTCAATCTCAGATGACCTTGTAACATCCAAAATAGCCTTGCCATCAACACCTTCTTTATTATAAAAATATATAAATTTAAGATTATCTATTTCCAAACTATGTTTATAGAAATTGGTAATAGATCCCAGAAATGTATTTAACCCACCCTCAAACTGTCCCGCCGAACTCGAAAGAGCAGAAAAGTTAGCAATGCTGTAGGCACCGGACCATACCTTAGAAACCAAGTATACCATCATACCCGTTGATGAAAATGAGGTTAGTAACACTGATAGAGCATTTATGAGGGCAACTTTCCAGCCATATTTTTTCAGTATTTCGAGCAAGCTTCTAAATGCCTCTGTATAGTGTTTCTTTCCTGTCTCTATTACATCGTTACACTTTATTTCTTTCGCATATTCAGCATCATAAAGTACCCTTTTCAAGTAATTTTGTTTCCTTGATATGGGAGTTAATGTTTGAGATGTCTTAAAATTTAATCTGCTAGAAATTATGGATTGTAAAAAGTAGACAATTACACCAAAGATAGCGAAAATAATAACAATCCAATCCATAGATATAACTAACATAGATAACGAAAACAGGTTTATCACACTCCCCAAAAGTCCAAAAAAAGAATTAAAAACAGCGTGTGTAATGCTTTCGGACTGGCCTAATGCCCTAGTATATCTATCAAAAAAGACCGGATTCTCGAAATCTTCACATTCAAAATCCTTAGCTTTGTTAAAGAAAACCTCGTTCATGTGATTATTTATCTTTGAAGCCAAGATGGGCTCAATTAGGGAATCATTAAAAGCAGCAAATAACTTAGGGATCATCTGTACGAACATTAATCCTATTATAACTTTAAAAAGGTGCCGGAGCATTACATCGGTTAGGTTCATGTGGTTTTCCAGTAATAAAATAACATGTCTTACTATTAGAATATTTATCGTTGGTAAAACAGCAGAAACGATAGTGAACATCACCTTAATAATAAATCTTAACTTTGAAGTACTCCAAACGAGCCTTAGCACAAAAATATTATTACCAAAGATGATACGGATACGACTCATTCTTTCACTTTTATTCATTATCGCCATTATTTATTGCGCATGAAGTTACGCATTTTTCCTTTTCTAGTTTTATCTTGATTACTCCTTCAACAAATTTAAGGACAAGTTGTTCTACCGTACCCTGAACTTTAAAGCAACCCGTAGAATGATATGTTCCAGTTTCGTTATAACTAACCACGCCACAGCCGCCCCCGCAAACTGGAAGGTATATACATTCCCTACATTCAGCATTTTTCACAGGGTCAACAGACATCCAATCGTAAAAAGCGTAGGTTATATCAACAAGATCACCGTTATCAGCCAGTCTGCCCATCAAATGTTCCTTTTGACCAACATGTTCCCAGCATTTGTAAACATCTCCATTTGGTGCTATTGTGTATTGATTATCGCTATAAAGGCCACAGTACAAATGCTTTCTCATAGGTCTTAAATCATACTTAAAACCTTCTGCCTCAGAAGCACTCCATAAATCATATAAAACATCACCTATTTCACTTTCAGAAAAACACTTTCCGGAATACCCTGGGCAAGAGCCCGTTTCGCCCCTTACTATACCGAAATCCACTGTAAACTTTGTTAAATTAAGTCCATCTTTACCTATCTGATTCAAGAGCTTGTAAGTAGAGCCTATATTATCCCTATCAATGTTAATTCTAATCACTGTATGAATATCGCTACTTTTACCAATAAGCTGTAGGGCCTTCATTGTTTCGTCAAAAGAACCTTGGCCACTCGAATATATTTTCTTTCTACGAGTCAAGTCCATAATCTTGTGTAAAAGTAATTAGTACAATGTTCATCTTTGTTT
>CAYMGQ010000057.1:0-4455 GCA_964390055.1 uncultured Clostridiaceae bacterium | reverse complement strand
AGCAATATGATCATTTGGAAATCTTAGACCGTGTCGGCGGCGGTGACTCCTTTGCTTCCGGCCTCATTTACGGCCTCATGGAAACCGGTGATCCGGAATTGGCCGTGAATTACGGTGCGGCCCACGGCGCCCTGGCCATGACCACGGCTGGCGATACCTCGACCGCTCGCAAGGAAGAAGTCGAACACCTCATGGGTGGCGGATCGGCCAGAGTTGCCAGATAAGTTAAGGATCAGAGTTATATGTAGTTTCACCCCCTTTACAATCCGAGCGTAAAGGGGGTATTTTGTTTTACTAGGACATGTAAGCATTTTTAAAGACTATTCAAAATGAATTCAATACTCTTATCAATCAGATAGATAAGAAAGCATCGAAGAAGCAGCCGATTTGATTCTGGAGGCCAAGGCGAATAAGAACCGCCTGCACTTTGCCGGTATCGGCAAGCCGTCTTATGTGGCGGGCTACGCCGCTTCTTTCATCTCTTCGACCGGAACACCGGCCTATGTCCTGGACGGAACCGAAGCCGTACACGGTTCTTCCGGCCAGTTGGTCCCGGGAGATGTGGTTGTCTGCATCTCCAACAGCGGAGAGACAGCAGAACTTCTGGCAACCGCCCATGCCATCGAAAACAACGGCGCCAAACTCATCGCCATCACATCCAAGCCCGAATCGACCCTGGCAAAAATGGCTCAAGTTCACATTGAGGCAAAAGTTTCAGAAGAGGGCGGTCCCCTTAACAGAGCAACCAGGGCTTCCATCCTGGCCGAGATTCTGGTGGTCCAGACTCTATCGGTTTATTTACAACAAGGGTCGGACTTAAGTGTCAAGGATTATCTGCAACGTCATCCCGGAGGCTCTTTAGGGAAACTTCGTTCCGTAGAGAAGCTGGAAGAAAAATAAAACTTCAAGTAGGCGTGCGCTGCATACCGGCATTAATTTTTTGGTTTAATAGAAAAATTTTAATCGTAAAAGGAGCTAAATTATACGTTAACTTGTATTGTTTAGCTTCTTCATTATTTTTCCGCATTTCTAAGTTGTTAGAAGAAACAAAATATGCTGATGAATATAGGAATTAAAAACAAACAGATTCTATAATAATATCGTTAAAATATTTATTATTTCTGCTTCTTGTGCTTTTTGTAGATTCTAATAAGAAGAATTTCTTCACTCTTTAGACATTACGATAAAAAATATGGATTGAAAACAAAATTATTAACGTTTATACTGGAGACAGAAAACAAATTGTTAGCTTTTATAGTGGGGTGTATAAGTTTAGAGTGAATCTAAATTATGGTTGAAAGGTAGATATGCAAATGTATTGATGGATAAGTAGAGGGAGGAATTATTATGAAAAAGAACGTAATGTCAAGGTGGCATAAGTTCCTTGGCGTATTTTTGGCATTGGTCATGCTTAGTTCACAGGTAAATGGATTTACAGCGGTTGCTTCTGAAGTTGAGCAAGCGAGGGAGGAAACAGCTGTTTCACAAACGAATTCAGAAGTGGAGCAAGCCGAAGAAGTGGGGGACCTATCGGTATCGGAGCCTGAAGAGTCCGAACCTGAGATGGGTCTTTTTAGTATCATTCAACCGCCGGTAGTCACCCACACCTATGTCTTCAAGGTTGATGAAGATATAGTGTCAACCCAAATTCTAAAAGATAAAGAAAAGCTGATTGAACCCGAGTCCCCTGTTAAAGACGGTTATAAGTTTACAGGTTGGTTCATAGGTGAGGACAAGCTGAATTTTTCCGAGTCTGTAAAAGTTAGTGAAACTTCTGAGATTAATGTTGATGCAAAATTTGAAGAAATTCATTATGTGTTCTTTATGGATGGAACGGATGAGAATCCACGTGTATTTAAGACTAAGGAAGGTATTAATGGTGACGAGGTCTCGCTTTCAGATGTCAAATTACCCATTTCGTCTACTCAAGCTGTGACGGGATGGTATACGAATCGACACTTATCGGGTGACCCGGTTGACGATCCCTTTACTATTACAACAGGAAATCAACAATTATGGCCAAAGATTGAAAGTGGTAATTATATCTATTTTGATTCGGGCGAGGGTGCAAGTTATATAGAACCACAATTTGTGAAGCCGATGGATACGACAGTTGCTCCTAAAGAGCCTATAAGAGCCGGATTTGGATTCAATCATTGGTCTGAAGAGCCAAATGGTGAAGCTTATGACTTTGGCAAGTCGTTATCAGCAGACATCACTTTGTATGCCGTATGGACCCCTGAGGAAGACACGAATTATACCGTAGTTATTTGGAAGCAATCTGTAAAAGATGCTAAGGGTGCCAGAGATAATGAGAAGATATACGACTATGCGGAATCGGAAAAAAGAACAGCAAAGACCGGGGAAAAGGTTGAAGCTAGTGAGAGTGACAAAAGCAAAGCCTATTCAGGATTCCATTTAAACACCTCAAAAACACAAGCTGTTGAAGTGAAGGGTGATGGAACAACGGTTCTGAATGTCTATTATGATAGGAATTTACTCACAATTAAATTTTACTCGAATCGGGAATTTCGGGATCGGGACCTTTTATCTACATTCGAAGGCCTCTATGGCCAAACATTAGCACAAAATCGCTATACCTGGCCTTCCGATAGCAATTGGTATCAAAGCAACGGCAGTAATTTAACCTTCTTGGACGCTTTTATCTTTGATGATTTATCTACCACCAGTGAGAAGACTCTGTTAAGGCTCTATAAATCTGGGGACGTTAACGGTAATATTTCTATAAATCATTATAAGCAGAATCTTGACGGTACTTATAAGGACTCTCCCGATAATTCAACCCCTTCAAGGAGGGGCACCTTTACACTAACCAATAAATATAACGGGTTTACGGTAAAAAAGTACAAATTAGGAAATGCTAATTGGCAAGATGGGAAAGCGACTGACACAGTAACATTTAATAACGATTTAGATATCCGCTATGAGCGAAACACCTACGACTTAGTTTTCTATAATTACAACAGCAATGATAAAACAGAAAAGGTTAAATTTGAAGACACTTTAAAGACCAAGAGCTACGAACCTGAAAGACCATCCGGCTTGCCGGAAGAGTATGTTTTCCAGGGTTGGTATAAGGATACTGCGTATTTGGAAGCATTTGATTTTAATTCAGAGACCATGCCTGCGGCTGGTTTAACCATTTATGCTAAGTGGGCAGCTCCTGAGGTAGAGGCACGTATTCACTTAACCATGTCAGATGATGATGACGAGTTACTTAAAGCAGAAATAGCCTATAATGAGCCAATTAATCCTGTAATTTTACCCACTGTAAAAGACTCAGCCGATAATATACTGTCACAGGGATCTGAGACTATCATAAGAGTCCCGGAAGGTTATAAGTGGATAGGCTGGGCAACAAAGGCTGAAGGCGGTGACTTTGTTACCTGGAACTTTGAAACTAAGGTTCTTGCAGATATTGACCTCTATCCATACTACGTTAACAATAAAGGGTTCACTGTTACTTATAAAAATGGTGAAAAAGCAGTAAAAACTGACCCCAAGCCGTATGCTGAAGGTTCGTACGCTGATGTGATGACGGCAGTGGGCCTAAACCAAGAGGGCAAGGTTTTTATTGGTTGGAAAAAAGACGGTAGCGAAGATATCTACCAACCCGGCGATAAAATCAAAGTAGATGATGACTTAGTCCTGATGGCGCAATGGGGACCCATTCCTCAAGGCACTTCTATAACTTATTTCCCGAATGGCGCTTTAGATGCTGAGAACAAAACGATAGACTCCCTCACCGTTAATGCCAGCTATGAGGTAGGGGCTAAACCTGAAACTTGGATGAAAGAAAACCATTATTTTATCGGCTGGAATACCAAAAACGACGGTAGTGGTGATAGCTATCAACCAGGTGAAAAAGTTTTACTTGATAATGAAGGTGAAAATGCCCTCTATGCACAGTGGGAAGAACAATCCCTAATCAAAATCGAGATAAGCGGTGAAAAACAATTCAAAACCTATACAGGAGAAGTACAAAACAATAATGCATATAGTAAGGCAATTACTGTTAACGATGAAGAAGTTACGGAATTACCTGACGAATTAGAACTGAAGGAACCTGCGAACATAGTAGCAACAGGAAAAGATGTTGGAACATACAAGGCCGGTTTATCAAAAGAAGCATTTTCAGTAACAGGTGACAAGCTCTATAAATATATTGTTGAAATTGAGGTAAAAGAGGACATAGAGCTTAAAATAGAGCCCAAGTTGGTAACCCTAACCTCAGCAACAGACAGCAAGGTCTATGACGGAAAGGCGTTGACAAATGCTGAAGTGACTGTAAGTGGCGACGGATTCGTTGAAGGCGAAGGCGCCAGCTATACCGTGACCGGCACACAGACGGACGTAGGTAATAGTAAGAACACCTTTGACTATACCTTGAACGACGGCACCTTGGCTGAAAACTATGCGATAACAAAAGTAGAA
>CAYMGQ010000056.1:0-4470 GCA_964390055.1 uncultured Clostridiaceae bacterium | reverse complement strand
TAAAACAGCATTGGCTAGTCCAACATAACCAATTCCTGCAACTGCTATTTTCATTCTTTCACCTTCCTATAATTTTTTTTACTATTTTTTTCAGTTTAATCAAGTAATAATTTAATAAACTCATATAATGGTTTTGGAATTTTTTGGATATCTCTGAATTCATTTTAAGGTCTTCAAATTTACAAATTCCATTATCTAGTTTGAAATTAACATCATAGTGGCTTGTTAATCCACTATGGGTTCCTGAGCCATCTAAACCAGTGTTTTTTATTCTAGATTGAACTGGATAAACTGTGTACATATTAAGTTTAGATTGGGCGTAACACCATCTTATAGCCCATGAATCAATTTTCCCTTCCATTTGTAAATCTAACATATTTGCCATATCTCTGCCGCCAAGATTAAATTTCTTTCTTAGCTCTTTATTACTTTTAAAACTGTTATAATCACTTACATTCCAATCCACTTTACTCCATCTATCTTGCCATGTTGCCCAACCCCAACTACACCCCCGATAGGATAAGTACACATCATGGTTATAATCTGAAGGAATATCAATCGGAATATTATATCCACTAATTGACCATATGGACTCATTGTTTTTATAATATTCTAATGCTCCATTCATATATTGCAAAAAATCTTTAGATGTAACTAAATCATCTTCTACTACAATAACTTTCCCAAACTTCCCTATTATTTCAGTTACCCCACTAATCACCGAGTTAGCAAGGCCCTTATTTTTTGAGGCTTTAATAATTTCAACACTTTTAAATAGATTTTTATCTGGAATACTCTCTATATATTTTCTTGTCAATTGAACGTTTGCAATAGATTTTTCATTTTTAGCTGCATCGGAAAAAATAAAAACATCCGATTCTTTTGCAAGGTAATTTTCAGCTAAAGCTTCTATAGTTTTTTTTGTGTGTTCTGGGCGATTATATACAAATATGACCACTGGTGCTGGCAAAATAAACACCTTCCTTTCATATGCTTCCAATTAAAAGTCGAATTTTCGCTTAATTGCTTTTTCCGTTATATATCTATAAGTTTCGTTTCGTGTTAAATGATAGAGTAATATTTCACGACTCTCTTGATTTATTTTTGGAAATAATAATTGTTTAATTAAATTTTTTACTTTTCTCTGAATCTTATCTCCAGCTATAACCGCATTAAACGTACTTGCATAATAAGGGTAGCAAATCTTCTCATATGCATCTGAATACACAAGGTCCACTAATTTATTATATTTATCTTCTTCAAGTTTACTATTAAGGCTTTTAAAATCAATTATAGAATCTTTTGAAGCAATCCTACTTATTACATTATTATTTACAGTATGATACACCATCTCGAATGAGATTGAAGAATCCTTTTGAAAATCTAATATCAATGAATAACCATGTTCAATTTTATCTTGGTTATCTTTCTTTGGGAAATAAAAATTCCCTAAACTATAAAAAATCATCTTTTCTCCATACTTTTCATATCCTTGAGGAACATGGGGATGAGATCCGATAACACAATCTGCACCAAGGTCGCATAGCTCTTTATATCTGTTTCTCCATTCAATTAGCGGAATGTCATAATGCTCAAGCCCTGCATGCGCAAAGAAAATTATGTAGTCAACGCTCTCCACTTCTTTTAGATGAATAACGGTTTCGTTTATTCTTTTATGATTTATCCAAGCATAGCCTGACTCACTTTCATTTGTAGTTAGAGCACCAAATTGAGCTTCAGAAGCATTTATAAATCCAAACTTAAATCCTTTTATATTAACTATTAAAGGCTCATATGCTTTTTCAAAAGATAACTCAGCTCCAATCGTTTTTATCGAATTTTTATGACATTCATCTAGAGTAGATTTCAAGCCTTCTTTACCGTAATCAAAAATATGATTATTCGCCAGTAAAAGTAGGTCAAAACCAACTTCCTTTAGTATTGATATGGTCTCTTTTTTTTGCTTTTTATGTGGTCCTGCTTTTTTAATTGGTTCAAAATTATTTTCAATCGGAGCTTCAAAATTAACTATTGAATAGTCTGTCTTTTTAATTTCCTCCATTATATTTGAATTAAAAAAATTCTGTGTTGTTACATTATTTAGCAAATCCCCACAAATAAATAATTTCGCCATTTGTACCTCCTCATTAAAGGTTATTTATCGAATTTTTTCAGGAAGTTCTATCCATTCACCCAACATAGTAGCTATATCGTCTTTATAATAAGTAGCCAATCCGCCTACTGGAGTAAATGTCATTTCTCCAAATATTGGTTTATTTTTCCCATCATAAAAGTCTACTCTTACAAATGGGAAGCCTTCTGAAAGCCTTAACGAACTATCTATCATTTGACTTAAACTTTTGGGTTTTCTAGGTGTATTATAAGATTTACTTATATTTTTTTTCTTTTCATATTCCAACAGATTCCAGTTTAAATCGAAAAAATACCTTTGATGAGTTCCAGTTTCTCTCTCGTTAATAGCTAAGATAAATTTAGGCTCACCATTAAAACAAAAAACTTTATAGTCATTAGGCAACAAGCCATCTTCTGTTTCTATATACTTCTCACATATAATCCTAGGAGTCATTTTCGAATAATGAATTTCTGCAAATTGTAAGCTATAATCTGTTTTTAGCCATTTGTTTAACTTGGTAAAAACCTCTTCTTTGTCTAATTCATCTTTATCTTTGCATATAATATTTGTTCCACAACCATTAGTTGTTTTTAAAACAAATTTTTCCGGCAGTTTGTCCCAATCTATTTCACTTGTATCATTGTATACACCGTATAACGGATTTAAATTTTCTTCACAGTGACGTTCTTTAATAAATGCTCTAACTTCATATTTGTCTGCGCATTGTACAACTAAAGGATGTTGCCAGTATAGTTTTAGCCATTGTACTTTCTCATTAAAAGATTTTGGGTTATTTAAATCTATACTCTTACCTGTTGCCCTCTTATATATATATTTAGTAGCTAGAACTGGTGATAATTTTACCAATATAGCAACCAGTTTTTTTTCAAATGCTATTAATTTATTTCTTACCAACTGATTTTTTTTAATTACCTCTTTGATAGACAATGTTATCCCTCCTGTCGCACTACTTTTTTAATACTCCTTCTAACTTGAAAGCCTTGAGCATCATTATTGCCGATATTCTAGTCTGTTTTATGAATAAAGGCGCAATAATCGCTACTGTTACCTGAGACATTAGTGTTGCTACTGCTGCTCCATATCCTCCAATTGTAGGTATTAATAGATAATTTAGAGCTATATTGATAATTGCACCAGCACCAACATAAAACATATTATATCTCTGCAAGCCTTCAATTACTGTCCAAACCCCTCTTGCTGATCCTAACATTGCAAAGGTTCCCGCCCATATACTAACGGAAAGAATACTTGAAGCCTTCTGATACTCAGCTCCATATAATATTTTTACAATAGGATTTGAAAAGATCAAAACAAAGATTCCAAAGCAAATACCCAACCAAGCAATAATTGTGTATAAAAGTTGTACTGATTTTAAATAGCTCTCTTCATTTATTTTCTTCTTGCTCATAATCACTGGCTTAAATGAAGTGATAATAGCCATTGGAACAAAGTACCACATGCTTGCTATTGATACAGCTGCTGAATATACTCCTACTTCCACTTTTGTTGGCATAAGTGATCCAAGCATTACCTTATCAATTTGCATATAAAGTGTTACCATTAAGCCTGAAAGAATAAGATACCAGCTTTGAGATAATATTGATTTAGCATAACTCATATCAACTTTCCATTTAAACTTTTCTTCTCTATTTCTAAAATAAGCGATGATTAACCCTATTCCAATTATAATTACATTCAGCATATGGATTAGAGCGAAGTGAATAAGGTTTCCACCTAATAAAACCATACCAATTTTAAAAGCCGCAATTATAAAGTATGAGGTCATCCTAACTACTGAAGATATCTTAGCTCTTTGATGAGCTTGTATCCAATACTCAATAACTTCTAAAGCTTTGAACACCATAGTTAAGGATAAAATAAGAACTAATATATGTGCATTTGAATCATTAGGTTCAATTAACCTTATTAATATTACGGCTATAAAGGTTAAAAGGATTCCACCTATCACTCTCAGCACTAAGCTTGTGCATAAAATAGTCCCCTCGTCTTGATCTTTATCTACAATGGCTTTGACTGTTAATGTTTCTAACCCAAGTGTAGATAATGCTGTAAATAAAGTTACAAAAGAAAGGGCATAGTTAAACTGCCCATAACTTTCTGGGCCAAAATATCTGGCCACAATAGCTGTAACAAAAACTCCAATGATCATTGTGAAAACTTTATCTCCAACCATCCAACTAGAGTTTTTAATGATTTTTACAGCAACTTCACTATTTAAAACATTACTCTTTATCTTTGCTATATTTTCTTTAGCACTCAAATTTCTCTACCTTCTTTTCTAATACATCCCTGTA
>CAYMGQ010000055.1:0-4715 GCA_964390055.1 uncultured Clostridiaceae bacterium | reverse complement strand
AGTCTAATTGACAAAAAAACAAATATGATGGATAATAGTGATAAAATAGTTTACAAAGGGGATTTGTATGCATAACCAAAAAAGCAAGCTCATTATATTGATTTTGGCTCTCTTATTATGCTTTACAAGTTGTTCTGCAAATAAGAGTTGTTATAATAAAGATGTAAACACTGAAAAATATTCTCGTATTAAAAACATCCCAAATATCAGTTTTGAGGTTTTAAAAAATGGTAGCATGTCTCTTGACGAAAGTCTCGGTTTATATTTTAACCGTCTGGGAGCTGTACCAGAACTTGAAACGCCTGTTCAACAAGAACAAGTATTGTGGGAACTATATGTAGATGGTGTTTATATTGCTGCAAAGAATGGCTATGTCCTTCTCGATAGAGATAGTTATATAGTATTTACTATTACAAACAACTCAAGCTTAAAAATAGGTAATATCCAAAACAACTATTCTTTAATTAAGACCTTGAACGAAAAAACAAACAATTATTTTAATTTTGCTGCATTTGAAGACAAAAAAATAGAATTTTATTCCGAGCATAATAAAATACAATACAAAGTCATTGGCTCTGTTAAAGCCTCGTTGCCATTTTTGCCAAACACGGCTTTATCAGGTTATGCGTCGATTCTCGAAAATGCAGACAAGCAGTCTGTAATTATGGTTGTTCTTACTGACAAGGCCTTTACTGCAGAAACTAAAAAAGAAATGCGTTATATAACAAACAGCTTAGTGTTTAATAAAGACTCGAAAGGGTTTTCTGATAATGTAATAAGTTTTGAGCCCCAAATGTTTAAGCTCATGCAAAACAAGCAAAATGTACTATTTTCAACCACACAACCTATAAAGTCTAAGACCCCTACTGAGCAAACCCATAAACCCATCGGGCAGTATAAGTTTCTCTCTTATACAAATATCGAACAAGGAGAGGAAACCTATGATGTCCTAAGCCTAAATAAAGGGGAGAGGTATACTTCGGAAAACTTTGTTTATTCTGAAATGGACAATTTATTATTTTCGTCCGGTATTTATGCCTTACCAGAAGATGATATGCGATTTTATAACACTGTCTCCAACCCAGAAAACGAAGAAGAAACCATTACACAATTGAATAAGTCATATTGTTTGTCGTTTATCAAAGACCGGGTTCAGGCTAGAGTTGACGCTTTTGTTTTAACACTATACTCCTCTCCGTCCACTTATTCTCACATATCCTCGAATGGTGTGTTTAAATATAAAGATTCTATATATTCTATTATTACCTATAATTATCATCGAAACGATACAGAATATCCATGTATAGAGATATATAAAGAAGACCTGACACAAGATAGGCATATTGTCTCATATAATATTTCATATAAGCCTCTTGCCCCAGCCTCTAGTGACAGTACGGCTGCATACAATGAGATTATGCAGGCAATAGGATTAAAAAAATAAGTGAACCTCACATGACTAAAGCCACGATAATGCGTCAGTGATCTTTCAACAATCTATATTGAGCCTACAAGTATTAAAATGCCGTATTGTTAGTCTTTTCTTAAACAAAATCACCCTTTATTGATATAATAGTGATAATCCATTTATATTAGCTGTCTTATTTTTTGAGTCTTGTAAAAACCAAAAAAAAGGTCAGCTTTTTTATATGTTTCAAAAATGGCATAATGCCATATTAGTGAAAGGAGAATTTTACCATGAAAAACACAGAGGTTTACTTAGGGAGCTTTAAAAGCGATAGTGGCAAGCTTATGGTGTCAGACCCATGCTACGAAAGGAATGTATGGTGTCAAGGTATCATTGATAACTCTGCCACAGGTGACTGGAAGGCATATGTTTATCATTCTGACGAAGGCGACTGGGGCATACGCTGTGCAGCATTGCTAGCTATCCACAGCTCTGTATCTTCGCCGAGTGATACACTGATTTTCCAACCCTGTGACTTTGTAGTGGGGGTTGACTCTGGGCAAGCGGGCATTTTTGATGAACTAGCTTACCGCAATGATGACATGATTGATGCAGACCGACAACCCATCAACACATACGGCGAATCCAAATTTTATAACTTGTGCTGTGATTTAACAGTTACGAAGCTCGGAGCAGGAGTTCTTTCATCCGGAACGGTTTCTTGTTCCGGGTATGGCGATGGAGGTTATGACTGTTTTGTTGCTAAGAACCAAGAAGGTCAAATCATTGCTGTAAAAGTTATTTTTTCTTTAAGCTATACCTTAATTGACCATCTTTTGTGAAAGCGAGGACTCATCAACACCCCTTGATTGCAAAAGGGGTGTTGGCATAAAAAGGATGTTAACACATATGGAAATTAAAGAAACTTGCAAGCAACAACGGACATTTGTAAACTATTACAGAAAACTGAGCCGAAAGCCCACGACTTTAGTCGTTGGGATGAAGGGCTTATTAGACACTTGACCAACAATGGTTCTCGGTGAACAAAATTAAACAAATCCATATAATCATCATATAATATTGTTATAAATAAAAAATATAAATTGCTACATTTGATAGGTCTTGGTTGACCTATGGTGTGGCATTTTTTTTACCCCTTGATAAACATAGAGCCATAAGGAGGTTACATATGTCAATTTTTTATCATGTTTCAACAAATTTGACCCATCCGGGAATTTTTAAACCTCGCATCCCTTCTTTTCGTCACAAAGATTCTGAAGACGATGTTATCCCACGTGTATGTGTTGCCCCCAGCATCGAAGGCTGTTTAACAGCAATGCCTGAAGGTGGTATGCAACTAGGCGAACTATGTTGGGACCAACGGTACTATTTTTTAGTATTTAGAATTGATACCCAAAAACTAGGTATTCCGCAGAATAATATCATTACTTCGGATGAATTATTTAAAAAGGATTTAGTGCGTGACGCTGAAATTACAAACGAGCATTGGATAACCACCTCCTTCGCTGTCCCCGCTGAAGACCGATTTCTTATTCTCGTTGACAACTGGGCTGAAGAATCAGCGGATGTCATACCCTATGAAATTTATCAAATAGCGGATAAAAAATACGAAGGCGATTATTTTGATGCATATCAAGACATCTATGGTGCTTTTATACCTTGTGCAACATCTATCGAAAACCTAATTTATACTCCCGAACATGTTGCAGAGGGTTGTATAATTCAATTATCATTCCATTGTCTTGAAGAGAAGATGGCAGTTTTAAATTATATAACTCAATACAACTTGCCGCTACAATTAATGTCCTCAATAGACACTCCGTATAATGCGGAGTTTTGTGTAACAAAAGCCACAAATTTAAAAAATTTATTCCTAGAGCATTTTCGGCTCGCACAATAAATGATGATAGGAGAAAGGAGAACAACATGCAAAAACTAGGAGGCAACACAGCCACTCTCGTTCTAAGTAACTGCTTTAGTATCTCTATCTCTGTTGATGAGACGAGTAATACTGTCTTTTATCAATACAGAGGTGGCAACGACGATACAATCTATTCATCAAACATCGAGTATTTGGAAGACACCGACAATCGCACTGGATATGCAAATGTAGAAGACTCATTGTTTCAACCTGCATTTAAGACCAAGGAAGGCATCGTGTACTTTATAGGAGAATTTGTTAGAGACAAGTTCTAAAGAAGAGGAGGAACATAAAATGACTAAAACAAAAAACTTTCGAATCAAAAAAATAAGTTCAGGCAAATACTTCCCTTACTACTTTGCGCAAGATGAGCAAATAGAACAACCTCATGCATGCTTTGTCCATGAAGACTATTATGCCAGAATACGCCAAGACGACTCTACACATAGAGTTTTGCTATTGGTTGATGGTCAGTGGCACGAATCCTTTTTGACAGCCAAGGAAATTACGATGGTTCAAGAAGACTTACATGGACGCTGTTTCCATCAAGTGCTTGTCCCACTCACATCCGGAGAGGTTGTGGACACAGGAATTATTGACAATATCAAAATTGCGTGAACTACCCCCACTTGGAGAAGTGGGAGCTTCTTGCTTCAACGAGCACTGCTTACATATTGCTGTAAGTCTGACACGCTCTCCACAAGCTTGAATTCCCGTAGTTCCTACGGTACTTATTTTGTCATGTTAGTCAAAAGAGCCATTCATCCCACCGCCTACGTAGAAACGTTGAGGCGGGGGACTTTTGACTAAGTTTTGTTAAAAAAGAGGGCATCCCCCCTCTTTTTTTTTATTGTCTTTTTCAAAAAAAAATATATAAAAAAATATAGCCTCTCTTTAACAAAAGGCTATATTCGTGACTAATGACCGATTTTAACATACTAGTTTCCCTTCTAATAGCGCCATGCTACCATAGGCATCGGTACATCTTTTAGCGTCAGACAATACTATCTGTATGCCATTGGTGGTAAATATATGTACCTCACCTTTAACAATCTGCTCATTGCGTTTTTCGCCCAGCAGACGAAAACACAGACCATCACGCCGCACTTCTTGCTGTGTTATTAATACAGCTTTTACAATGTCTAGTAAATCCACATAATTTACTCCCAGCATTTTGCTGGCTTTTTTACATTTTATAACTTTCATAAAAATATGCTCCTTCCCTTATGCAAAACCGAATAAATTAAAACATTGTTAAAGAGATTTCTTTATATAGACATTGTATTGTAAAAGACATCAAATGTTTAAAGATTGAACTACCCCCACTTAACACCCTTACGGGTTGTTTGAAGTGGGGGATTCCTA
>CAYMGQ010000054.1:0-4872 GCA_964390055.1 uncultured Clostridiaceae bacterium | reverse complement strand
AAGCCTTCATCCCAACGACTAAAGTCGTGGGCTTTCGGCTAAGTTTTCTGTAATAAAAAAGCAATATCTACCATCTTGTCCTCTATAGATTCCAAAAACATCTATCATGTTTTCCCACATCCCATTTGAAAAAACCTTCTCACCAGGAACATATGCTTTAAGATTTTCTCCAATATGAACTGTCATTAATCCCTCTGTCTGTAAATAAGTTTTTAATTCACAAAGTAACATCTTTACCCCCTATTTTTCCTCAATCATACCCATCTTAATCAATTCTTTAGTACTAAACGGGGTTATATACTGTTCTCATCCACCATCTGTTCCCTTTCCATACTCATCGCCATCTTTTAGGAACATCTAATCAATTTCGCCCGCCTGAACACCATCAGCCTGTGTTGGTGCACAATCACAGTATTTTCGCCATTGTGACCATTTGTATACGAATCACTTGTAGCATCATTATAGTATGCATTTAATTGATCCATCATCTCGTCTCTTTCATCCGGATCGTCATAGGTATCATTCTCTATATATTTGTGTCTTTTATCCAAGACTGTATCAATTGAATGAACTCATCCAATTGCATTTCAACCGGGTCGCCCATTTCCGCTTCATCTAAGGCACACTCTACTCTTACTTTTCCATTATCAATACAAAGCAGACAGCTGTTTCCAGCAAATTCTACTTTTCCCGATGTCTCTCTTGCTTTTTCTATGGTTTCTAATATATTTGCTTTGAAATTTCTTACCTCGGAAGCTAGGAACTCCTGCAATATGGTTAATGATTTATCTTCAAAAACCGGGATATACATTACTCTATTTTTTCCGAACTTCACTTCATTTATCTTCAATTCATTCATAATATCACCTTAATTTGTGTCAAGTATTACCTTAATACTCTCTGCTATTGCTTGCATTAACGGTGGAGGCACAGCATTTCCTATTTGTAAATTTTTTTGCTTACCTAATACTGTCCAATTTTCAGCAAAGCCCTGTATGAGCAACGCCTCAGTATCGCTCAATCCTCTATGTTCTTCAGGATGAACACAGTTCGCACTAGACGGCATATTATAGTTTCTCGTAATAGTAGGAGGGATATCATCCCACCTCAATCTTTGATAACTATTTTTAAAAGCTTTTGGTCTAATATGCTCTGGTATGTCCATCACATTGCCACCTGGGGGTATATGTCTTAATTTATTTATTAGACCCTCTCCATGTTGTTTAACACCTTGGTTGCAACGGATATTACCAATAATGTCTATTAGTTTGTTATTATTCGGCATTGGTTTTGGAAACTGATATTGTAACCCAATATCTTTTCGAATACCAACAATAAAAACCCTTTCTCGATTTTGCACAACATTGTAATTATAACTATTAAGAATTTGCCAGTAACATAAGTAGCCTATATTATTATATTGCTGAATTAAATC
The DNA here is from genome assembly GCA_964390055.1 of uncultured Clostridiaceae bacterium. Lineage (GTDB taxonomy): Bacteria > Bacillota > Clostridia > Peptostreptococcales > Natronincolaceae > CAYMGQ01. The sequence goes on along the minus strand of CAYMGQ010000054.1, from coordinate 3,437 downwards.
TAAGAAGAGAGCCTTGTTTTTGCCTATAGTTAATCCCTTGACATTTTCAAGGGTAAATGCCCTTGGTTGCTTATCAGCTAAAATTCTAATGGTTTCATAGATTAACTGCCCGTTTTGGCTATTGATTCCTTCCTTTTTGCCAATGGTAGAAAAAGACTGACAAGGCGGTGAAAAGTGATATAAGTCGGCATTAGGAATATCTTTTGTGTTTAATTTGGTTATATCTATGTCTTCTGTTTCAACATCGGGCAAATTATATTTATGAGTTGTTAAAGCGTCTTTCCAGTTATCATATGCCTTCAAAACTTTATATCCCGCCATTTCCAATCCTTTTGAGACTCCACCCATGCCGCAAAAGAAATCGACTGCAGTTAATTGTTTCATAGACTCTCCTTTAATATACTAGAATTAGAGTGAACTACGCACCATCTACTCGCTATAAGAAGATGGGAGATGAATTGCTATTTTAAGTTAAAGGTATCACAGAATAGCAGTTTTGTCAACCCTGAAACTCTGCGTGGCTAAAGCCAGCAGGTTCTAACGTACTTCCCAACTTCTGCACTAACCCGAAAGTATAGTGCCACTAATTGGTTTCCGTTAGACTTTTACTACCAATTGTTCCTACGAACAAATTAACGGTAGTTTAGGCTCGTTTCAAAACCCAATATTAGATAGGTGTCAAGTATCTAATAAGCCTTCATCCCAACGACTAAAGTCGTGGGCTTTCGGCTAAGTTTTCTGTAATCATTAACTGTTTCCCATTGTGAATATTCTCTTGCATTGTAATATGGTGGGGATGTAACAAATAAATCAACTTTTAAATTCTGCATAATCATTTCATTCATTCCGTCAATGCAATTCATGTTGTAAATCTTGTTTAGTTCTAACACTTATTTTTAACATCCTTTCCTAATCTAATGCTTGTCCAAATTCCTGTAAAGATTGGTTTTAAAACGGGGATACTAGGAAGGTAGGCGACTTATTTTGCATTTATCAAATAACAGCCGAATTTCTTTTTCGCTATATCCTGCTTGTCTAAGTGTTTGATGAGCAATGTCTATATTAGAAACATTCATAATGGCTAATACCTTGATATTATTAGGATATTCGGCTTTTAATAAGTCTATAAGAGGGCTTATTTTGGGTAGGTTTTGAAACTCATTGATTATGATAAGAATATTTCGACAGAAAACACTTACAGCAAAATATTGGAACAACGAAACAAGATTAGGAATAGAGGTAGACAAATTTTTCTCATCCAGCTCTAAATGCACTGATGCACCCCCACTTAATTTGGCAACAGTATAAGGGAAGATACCCTTATTATTCAATGTGTCATTTATAAATGTTTTGGATTGTATATTATCTAATTTTATTGTGGGACTCTCCCCTTTTTGTGAGTCTATTACAAGGCATGCTTCTTTTTTATTTAAAGTACTAATGGTCGGTAAGATTTTTTGAGATATAGCCACTGCTTTGGAAGGGCTAATTAGTAATTCATGCTGGAACAGAAAAATCATCTCCTTTGTATAAGATATTTTTTTGCCATATAACTATTATGTGATATAATGCGCAGAATGTTAAAAAAGATATGGGCAACACTATATGCAGAACACTGAAAAATCGCTAAAATACTATGCCACAGAATAAAAGAAATATCAAAAACACAACATAATGACTTGATTTTTCTGGGTTAATATGGTATACTATAAGTAGGCAATTGAGAAAAAAACAGGGTGTGGTTACCGCCTCTATTTCTACAAAAGAAAGGAGGTGGATGTGATATGACTGTGTACAAATCACTTCAATTAATGGTAGCATTTGCAGCTTTGATTATATCACTAATCTCCATAATTGTTGGTCTTGTAAAGAGCGACAAAGGAACAAAAAAATAATCACCCCTGCTTAGTCCGCGATGGGTGATTTTTTTACCTCGTGAGGCCAGACCGCACTCTGCGGCTCAATTGCCTTCTATTTATATTATACCCAAAAAACACAAAATGTCAACACCCTTTGATTATTGTGTGTCGTAACGCAGGAAATAAATTAAAACACCAAAAGCTCCTACCATCACCTGTTCAAATAATATGTTTATATCCGGGTGTTCTTGTAAAAAATAATTGACTTTTTGCTCCAGCGATTCGTATGTATTACTTCCAAACACTTTTACTTTAATCATGCAACTAAATCCTCTCTTTTGCAATAGGGATTTTATGTTTTGATAAATAACCTCATCTTCTTTAATTACACCACGATTTTGTATTTATGTCAAATCAGGGGATGTATCTTGCACAATATATTGTCAAACGAATAAAAACGCGACACAATTATAGAGTAATTTTTTATTATTTATTGTGATTGTGCTTCGAAAGCATATGTATTATAAATGCCTCTTAACATTTTGTAATTAAGACATACAATATAAATAATGAACATTTTATTATTGAAAGTTCTATTTAATAAGTTTATGAATGAAAGGAGAAACAATATGGGAGCAGTAGTAAAATCAACTGTAAATATTGTACCAAAAGAGACGGTTTATTCTACCGAAGACGAAACATTGGCTCTATTTTTAGAAGGCAAAGAATACGAGGCAAGGGTTATAAGCGAAGACCATGTAGTAGCCGTTGGCGAGGATGGGCAGTCTCGTCATGTTGCTGGGGACTTATGTGGCAAACCATACTGGATGGACTATCAATTCAGAAAGAAATTTAAAATGGTAGACCCGCCTATCACATATATTGATACCGCAATTTATGAACCCGTCCCTGGGAAACCTAGATATGTAGAAGAGGTGCGAAAAAAGACTTTTGGCGAAGTATACGAAGAAGTAAAGCAATTCTTGAAAGAAAGAGACATTTGGGATAACTTTGACTATTTCACTTTAGTGGATTCTTACCGTAAAGAAACTGTGGAACAACCCTTCCCTGTTTGGAGATGGATAGCATGTTATGCAGTCGTGGGTGGCAACGAAGGGCATTTCGTGCATATAGACATTATTGACCAGACAGGAAAAAATATACCATTTTGTCATGGCAAGACCTTCTTGGGCATGGATTATGCTTTATATGCGGCGAATATGCTCACAAGAGTTTTTTGGGATGAGTACAAGAAATGCGAACAAGCACCAATATGAGAGGAGAATAACAAGGCGAAGAAAAGTTTGCAAGCAATTTATTTTGATGTGTTGAACAGGATGTGTCTAAAAAGTCGACTTATAGAAGCAGAAATAGGCACAATAGAAGAGGATAGGACAATAGATTTATAAATAATATATAAGAAAAGACTAATGGTCACGATAAAAATTTGGACCATTAGTCTTTTTTTCTTAATTATTTCTGAAACTCTGCGTGGCTAAAGCCAGCAGGTTCTAATGTACTTCCCAACTTCTGCACTAACCCGAAAGTATAGTGCCACTAATTGGTTTCCGTTAGACT
>CAYMGQ010000053.1:0-4941 GCA_964390055.1 uncultured Clostridiaceae bacterium | reverse complement strand
ATGTAAAACGTTTTATCTGTCTACTTCTTGTTGCTTTTCTAACACTAGGACTCGTCGCATGTGGAAGTGGGAATGACAAGAATACTACAGGAGACGAGACGCCCGCGCCACAGGAGACACCAGACAATAACAACAATAATGAAGATGTCTCTGACGATGAAGAAGAACCAGCTGAGAAGAAATATGAGGAGCAAGTCACCATCACCTATGCATGTCCTCAAGTTGTCGAGGGCTTTGATTTTACTAATGGTGATGACTATGTGAGCTGGATGAGCGAAAAGTTCAACTATGTATTTGAAACCACCAACGTACCATGGGGAGAATGGCATAGTATGCTCAGCACCTGGATTATGGCTCAGAATATGCCAGACGTAGTTATATATAACTACGGAGAGGGAACCCATGCCGATGCTGCTAACTTCGTTGAGCAAGGCCTAATCAAGCGCTTACCAGATGATTGGAAGACAAGATGGCCTGGAGTAGCAGAGGTATATGAGGTTACCAGCCTTGGGCCTATGCTTGAGGATCTATATGAAGGAACCTACTTCATACCAAGAGCAAGATTTTTCTATAACCTCATAGGCAATCCCTTAGCTGACCACTGGTCTCTGTGGATGAGAACAGACTGGACCGAGGCTGTAGGAAAAGAAGTTAAAAACAACTATACCATACCTGAGGTATTGGAAATAGCTCGCCTCTTCAAGGAAGAAGATCCTGGTGACTTAGGAGCCAACCTTGTTCCTATATCCATGTCAGCTGACAACGCTTCAAGGTTCTTCTTAGAAGCTAACAGTACACATTGGGATACCTTCTATGAGGATGCTGATGGCCAATATGTATGGGGTGCGACTGCGGAAGATACTCTTGAGGGACTTAAACTCTGGTATCAGGCATTTAACGAAGGTATTCTAGATCCTGAGTTCTACTTGTTGGAGCATGAGCAGGATATGGAGAAATTCCAAACCTTGGGCATAGCCGGAGTTTCATATCTTGGTGCACAAACAGCTGATGTTTGGAATTATCGAGAGTCTTTCATGAATGATACCGGTAATGATCCTGACGATATGAAATTTGCTACCCTTCTAGGAACAGATGGCAACTACCATCAAAGAGATCTTATCAACTTCTGGGGTGCTATAGCCTTTAATCCTGATATAGAAGACAAGGTATTCGAGCGCTGGATGGATGTTATGGAATTCCAGGTAAGCGAAGATGGATATGTACAGACAGCTATGGGCTTAAAGGGTGTTGACTGGGATAGAGATGAGAACGGTGATCTTGTGTCTCTGGTGCCCGATGATGTACTATTGGTAGGTGCTCCAGGGGAAGCTAAATACCCAAGCTTGGGTCACGTTGTAGGTTCTGTTATCCTTTGGGATGACCTTGCCTTTGACAACCCCAACATAGGGGAAGAATATCGTGAGGAATCTAAAGCTCTCTATCAGAATCGATATGACCTATCCACTCCTGAGACCTTTACAGAGGTTGACTGGAATATATGGACACACGATACAGAAAATATGCGTAGAGCCAGGGGTATTGACTATGCCACTGAGTTTGCCAATATGGTTACTAATGCGACCAGCGAGGATAATCTGGTAGAGCTTTATAATAACTGGATTGAAGAACAAATGGCTCTGATTCAGCCTGTTCTAGACGAACTGAACAACTAAGATCAGTTGACAATAATTAGATTTGTAAAATGAAATTATTATTGCCAGGGTCAAGATCTTGACCCTGGCAATAATAATATTAAGCTATGAAAGGATGAAAATAATGATCCAATCCTCAAAGCAATTGGAGAAACCCGACTTCAAAAGTCGCATTTCTCATCTTGGAAAAGAAGTTTGGAAGAATAAAGACAAGTATCTTCTGGTCCTGCCTGGTCTTATATGGTATGCGATTTTTGCATATATCCCCATTTATGGTCTGACTTTGGCATTCAAGAAGTTTATCGCCAAAGCAGGAATCTTCGGGAGTCCGTGGATTGGGCTTTACAATTTTAGAAACGTTTTTCAAGATCCGGCATTTATGCAGTCTATTTATACGACTCTAAGGATTAATGCAGGAAGGCTGATATTTGTCTTTCCCTTCCCCATTTTTCTTGCCCTTATTTTCAATGAAGTGCGTCTAAATCGCACCAAAAAGGTACTGCAATCTGTTTTTACCTTCCCCCATTTTCTTTCATGGGTTATCGTTGGAAGTGTAATGATAAATATTCTTGGACAGCAGGGACTCGTCAATGGAATTCTAGGCTTGTTTGGTGTTGAACCCATAGCCTTTTTAGGAACTCCTTCCTATTTTCAGACCCTGGTATATGTGACGGACGCATGGAAGAGCGCAGGATGGAGTGCAATTATCTATATGGCGTCCATAGCAGGGATAGATACTGAGCAGTATGAAGCAGCTGAAATTGATGGAGCGTCACGACTGCAACGTATGTGGCATATAACTCTTCCTGGTATTAAGCCTACTATTGTGGTTCTTTTTATTTTAGCTGTAGGTAACCTAATGTCAGGTGGCTTTGATCAGATATTTAACCTTAGCAACGCTGCGACCATAAAGGTGGCTGAAATTCTTGATATGTATCTCTATCGTATTACCTTTAGAGGCTCTGTTGACTTTTCATTCTCTTCTGCGGTAGCACTTTTCAGGTCTGTAATTAACCTGCTACTGCTGCTTGTGGCCGACCGTATTATCAAGCGTATAGACGGAACAGGGCTCTTAGCCTAATTTCAAAAAAAGGAGTTGAGAAAAATGTCAGAGATAAAAAAGAAAAGCAATTATTTACGGCAGAGATTTGAGCTTTTAGATTATATAATCTTGTTTATATTGCTAACTTTTGCAGTTGTAATAGTTGTCCCCTTTGTTAGTGTTATAGGTACATCCTTTGCCACACAAAAGGAGGCCTTGGAAAGCACACTGCTCTTGTTTCCCAAGAATCCTACTATTGACAACTACTATAGGCTATTTCAGGATCCACGTATTGTAATAGGTTATAGGTCCACCTTCTGGATACTTGTTTTAGGTGTGCCCCTTAATCTGTTTTTGACAACTAGCTTGGCTTATGGGCTTAGTCGTACCAACTATCCAGGGGCAAAGTTTGTGTTTTATGCCATCCTGCTTACAATGCTATTTAATGGTGGAATTGTGCCCTTATATATACTGATGCTTGAACTGAAACTTATCGATACTATTTGGTCTGTAATACTGGCTTATGGTGTAAACACCTTCTACTTTATAATAATGCGGACCTATATGACCACCCTGCCGGATGCTTTAATAGAATCCGCAAAGATTGACGGTGCAGGTGAGTGGCGAATTCTCTTTAGAATTATCCTACCCTTATCAAAACCCATCCTTGCAACAGTTTTACTCTTCTATGCTGTTGACAGATGGAACGAATGGTTTAATGCCATGATATTCCTTAGAAGGAAGGATCTAATACCACTTCAGCTGGTACTTAGAAACATCGTTATGGATACGGTTATCGTTGACTCCTTGTCTATAGCGGGTCCACGTGTTCCTAGATATACAGAAGGTATTCAAAGTGCAACAATTATGGTTGTAATGGTTCCGGTTATGTGCTTCTTCCCATTCCTACAAAAATATTTTGTGAAGGGTATAATGATCGGTGCCGTTAAGGCTTAAGGATCTCCCATAACAGATCGGTGCCTGAATTCCTTGTAGGGAAAAAGGATGGAACTAGTTTCATTCATTATATGGAGTAGGTTAGCAAAGAACTTAATAAAGATTCAAAAACAACCTAAATAAGGCAAACCAGTATGTCTTATTTAGGTTGTTTTTCTTTTTAGACAGCATAGTTCAATATTTTTACTAATTGATTCAAAAATAATAATCTCTATTGAAGGTTACCTTCATTACTTATTAGTAGAAGGCTAAAATAGTGTGCCCATGCCTTCTGATAAGGCATGTCTAGCAAACCATATATATGGCTTGCTGCTAAACTCAGAGGTATTTTCTTTTCCATAACAGATCTAGCGGATAAAAAAGTAATATCTTATGTCATAATTGGGAATTATAAGTACACGATCCTATAAGAAAAATGTATTAACTATAACTTGACAGATCGAATCGTTTCGTTTATTATATTAAACATGCAGTTTTACAAAATGTATTATGCATTAAAAAATGATTCTATTGTGCGAACTATCTCTAAAGCAGGACATATGTCTGAATAGTTATATCTAAGTCGGCAATGGATTAACACACACAGCATAAGACGCGACATCTTAAAGAAATGCAATATAAACGCTTGTACAATCTGGTATACTTATAAAGATTGTTATTCCGGGTTTCCATATAATACAGGTATTACTCAATGTTACTCTATGTTATACTATGTATAGGAGAGTGATAAGTAGATATAGATATTTAAATAATACCTTAACCTAATAGCAAGAATCATATGGAAGAAACAAAGGCGTGATATATTCATTTATAAGCTTTGACAAACTTTACGCAGGCCTAGATTTACTATTGGACAAGGAAGTTCCATAATAATTAAGTTCTGACTATTAGAAGGGTAACCCAGTAGAATCAAAAAAAATGACTTGGAGGTCGAACCTAAATGAAAAAAGCAAAACGTTTTATCTGTCTGCTTCTTGTTGCTTTTCTGACACTTGGACTTGTTGCATGTGGAAGTGGGAACGATAAGAACAACTCAGCAGACGAGACACCAAAGTCTCCGGATACTAACAATGAAGACTCTGCCGGCAACGAATCGGCTGATAGTAAGTATGAGGAGAAAGTCACCATCACCTATGCATGTCCTCAAGTTGTCGAGGGTTTTGATTTCACTGACGGCGATGACTATGTGGCTTGGATGAGCGAAAAGTTTAATTATGAGTTTGAAACCACCAACCTACCATGGGGAGAATGGCATAGTATGCTCAGCACCTGGATTATGGCTCAGAATAT
>CAYMGQ010000052.1:0-5003 GCA_964390055.1 uncultured Clostridiaceae bacterium | reverse complement strand
TTATTGTAATATTATACTGAGCCATGGTTCATCCTCCTCGGTTTGGTATTTGTGTCGTAACTATATTCTAACCGAGGTTGAGCCTTGGCTCAAATTATTTCTCTTTTTACACCATTATACGGACTTAATCGATTTCTTTCACTGTTTAATACAATACTAATTATACAAGGAGGAGATTGTAATGTATAATGTTAAAAAGTTAGAACAAATGGGTTATCTTAATATTGTTGAAGTCAAAAGATTAAGTAGAAATGAAGAAACACGGTATTCGGAAATAGTTAATGCCTCTAAAGAATTTGTTAAAGAGATTGGGTGGAATGAAGAAAATTTATTCTATTATATAGTATCGCTCTTTGAATATGTATCAACAGTATACTTTGATGGAACATTTATTTGTTCTATACCTTCATTAAAATCTGTAGAGGAAATGAGACAATTTACAGGGAATTTTTCACATTTAAAGGATTCATATTATAAGATGTATGCAGAAGGAAAATATTCAGATATTATCCGCCTTACAGATAGAAAATATAAGGCAATAGTATACAATGTTTTTTATGAGAAGATGGACAAGGATCAAAGGTTTAGAGAATTTATAAGAATTCATAAAGTTTGCGATAATTCGCTATCTGCAATATCATCTAGCAGAATAAAGGAGTTGTTAGAATATGGATCTAAAATACTTTCGGAACAAAGAATGAAAGGTAAATTAGTGGATGATCAGGGTTACATCACTGTATATAGAGGATTTGGGAAAACAGATGATGAAATTTATAATGCAATACCATGGTCTACCAATATAGAATCCATATTCAAGTTTTCTTATAGATTTGGCTCTGAAGAGGCTATTTTCACTGGAAAGGTTCACATATCAAATGTTGCATTCATATATGATGAAGACTATGAGAATGAGGTGTTGGTAATTCCTAATAGTGTTATTGATATAAGGGAATTGGATGAAATCAAAGTAGAATATGCCTAATCTAATTAGCAAGATGTAAAGTATGTAGGTACGTATGTCTACAGCATTAGATATCGCGGCAATAAAAGAAGGGGTGGAAAAGGAATGAGAGAAATATTTGATAGGGATGCATTAGAATTAGTGAAAAGATATGGTGGCAGTGTTGAAGTAGAAGAATTTGAATTTCTTGCTAATTTCAGTTTCTTATATGGGTATGATGATATTGTATATGGATATTTTTATGAAACATTTAGAGAGAACTTAAGATTATTTGAACTATGTGAAACTGGACAAGATTATACTGAACAAGAAGTAGAGGATGTATTATTGGAGTTTTTACGCTTGATTGATCAAAGTATTATAAAGAGGCCTGAAGAAGAATTGAAAGGAAAGGTTGTATATGGAAAAGCAAAGATTAAGGTTAGAAAAAAAGACAGGAGTTATGGTGAGATATTAGCATACGATTCTTTTTTAAAAAGATACTTCAGTAATATGCTCAAGGGATATCCTACTGCTATATAAAAATAAATTTATAAGGATGTAGACATTAAGGTGATAAAAATAGAATATGGAAATCAAATTAGGTATATTGAATTTTTAATATATGAGTGTAACACAAGTTGTAATTGTGTTACTGTGGTAAAAGTGCTATAAACTATGGAAATATCAGGGTTGTAGCACTTTTTTATATTTTACATGAATTTAGAGTAACATAGTGGGCTGTAAACTGCTTGTGAGAGTGATATAATGAGATTAGAAAATGTTTCCATAGGGAGATGATATTATCGAGATAGTTCAGCCAATAAAAGATAGAAATAAAATAGCGGAATTAAAAACAGAACTGCTAAGAAGGAATTACAAATATTATATCTTGTGTATTATGGGATTAAATACAGGAATGAGAGTCGGAGATATTATTACTTTAAAAGTTGATGATGTAAGAAATAAAACCCATATTGTATTAAGGGAAGAAAAAACTAATAAGACTAAATTTTTTCCTATTAACGTTCAACTAAGAAATGAACTAGAGACATATATTTCTGGAAGGGATGATCAAGAGTTTTTATTTCCAAGTAGGCAAAAAAATAGCGATGGAGTAAGGTCCTATGTAACAAGGGTACAAGCATATAGATATATAAAAAAAGTGGCAGAAGAACTAGGAATAGATAACTTTGGAATGCATTCTTTTAGAAAAACATTTGGATATTTTTATTACCAAGAGACAAAGGATATAGTGAAATTGATGCAGATATTCAATCATAGTTCCCAACAGGTCACTAGGAGATACATTGGTTTGACTCAGGATGAGATTGATGAAAGTCTGGAGAATTTCTTTTTATGATTGATTTACTTTCATTATAGGGGTGTGCGATTATGGAATCATTATTTTTAAAACTGTTTAGGTACAGGGAAAGAAAAAATAGAAGCCCAGAAGAAGATTTCATGACAGAACTATTAGCATATATACTAAAAAACCATACAGAGTCTTTATTATCAGTATTAAGGGAACTTAAAGTTATTAAACAAGATGTAGAAATATCCAATATTTATGTTGATACACAGTATATTATTAAAGGCACAGAAAATACATGTGAAAGTAGACCCGATATAATAATAAGATTTAAAGATTGTGGTAAAAAACAACATTTTATCTTAATGGAAAATAAAATAGATTCTCAAGAAGGCATCAATCAACTGTCAAGATACCTTTCTTATTTAAATGAACAAAATGAAAAAGGAACAATGGGGGCTCTTATTTATCTCACAAAAAATTATGATAATAAGGAATATATTAGAAATATGTCATTAGATACAGAGCATCAAATTAAGTTTATTCAAATTAGATGGTGGCAGTTATACCAAATTTTAAAGAGATATCAAGAAGTTGAAATAATAAGAGAAACTTTAAAATTCATGAAAGAAAAGGGGTTAAGTATGTCGAGAAAGTTTTCTGAAATGGATGTAAAGGCATTTATGAACGTTAATCGAATAAAGGAAATGCTTCAAGAAGGATTAGGTGGGGCAGTAGAAGAGAAATATAATTTAATTACAGGAACAAGATATAGTATTACTTCTGCTGATGCAGAATTAAGAAATAGAGGTCGTTATATTTATATGGCAAATCAAAAAGATTGGTTTTGGATTGGGATTGGTTACTGGGTAGATGGAAATTTGATTAACAAAGAGCATCCAGATTTGAAAGTGATAATTGGAGTTAAACCATACCATGAAGAACGGGATAAGATAATTAAGGCTTTTAAAGATTTTTCTTACTCTAATGAATTGTGGTCATCCTTTGGATTAGAAGATGAAGAAAGTTGGGCTGGCATTTGGAGAAGAATTTCATTAAAAGATTTGTTGGTAGATGATGATCATATAGGAAATATCCAACAATGGTTTTTAGAAGGATTAGAAGATGTGGAAGAATTTAAAAATAGATACCCAAAACTTCCTTGGAGGGCAAACAATTAACATCATATAATCAGCAAGTAATAAATAAGAAATTAGAATAAATAATATTATTTGTCCATGTAATTATCACTATATATTGACAATGAGACAGGGGGAATAGAGAATGCCCAATACTGATTGGTCAAAATTAAGTTCTTTACAGTTAGGACGATATGCTGAGTACTATGCAAAAATGGAATTTGCATCCTATGGATTAGAGGTTTATACATGTGAGGTAGATGACCATGGGGTAGATTTTATTATAAAGGATAAGGCTGGTAGGTTTTGTGAAATACAAGTGAAATCATTAAGAAATAGTGGATATGTTTATATGCCTAAGAGCAAATTTGATATAGAGAATAGAAATCTATATTTGACTTTATTGTTATTTGAGAATGGAAACAATCCAGATATTTTTTTAATACCTTCAGAAGCATGGAAGGTACCAAATGAAATATTTGTTGACAGAAACTATGACAAGCCAGGCCAAAAAAGTGCTCCAGAGTTCGGAATCAACATATCAAAGAAAAACTATGAGATTTTGGAAATATTTAAATTTAGTGAATCTATTAAAGAGTTTATTTAAGTTACGCTAAAAAACTCTAGAAATGTAATCATGGAGTGATTGAATGAATTTTTTCCCAACCCCTTACCCAGATGAATTACTATATAGCACTCTTGGTCGTTATGCTGTAAGGAGTGGAAATATAGCGGAAATACATAATTTTGAGGACTTATTTTCAACTAGAAATTGTATTGCTACTGTAGAGTTACCTACAAGATTAGATGCATTGATAGAGAATATGCCAGTTAATGCAACCTATACCGTAGAAGAACTCATCAGCAATCATACTCTATTTCCGTATTATGCAGCATTTATACCTCCTGATAGAGCAGAAGAAATAATTGATCTAATGAGAATTGGTAATGGGGATATTTCTTATATGAAGATAGGACTAATATCCAACTCTATTAGTTTAAATGAACATTTTAGATTTTGCCCAGAATGCTTTAAAGAAGATATAGAAACATATGGGGAACCTTATTGGCATAGAATCCATCAGATAACAGGTGTATTCATCTGTGCAAAACACAGGATTCCCATTTATAATAGCAAGGATTTAATCAGAGGTGGCAATCGACAAAGATTTATAAAACCTTCAATCGAAAATTGTATAGTAGAAAAAGAAATATATTACAATGATGAATTTATGAAAAAGATGCTTTGGATGGTTGAAGATGCAAAACTGCTTCTTCAAAGTAATTTTAATTTTAGATCTCAAGAATGGTTTAGAAGCCAGTTTAGGGCTAGATTAGTTGAAAAAGGCTATGCTCGTATGAATAATTTTGTACACCAGAAAATACTAAGGGAAGATTTTATAGGTTTTTATGGAGAGGAATATTTAGCACTTGTACAATCGGCTATTCCAGATACAAGTCAAAATTGGTTATCTACTATGGTAAGAAATAACAATAGAACCACATATGTACTAAGGTATTTGCTATTAGCAAGGTTTTTAGAGATACCATTAGATATATTATGATTAGAGTGTCGAAAGCCACTTTCTAATAAATTGCTTTACTGTCTGCA
>CAYMGQ010000051.1:0-5041 GCA_964390055.1 uncultured Clostridiaceae bacterium | reverse complement strand
TGTACTTTTCGCGTAAAAAATAAAATAAGATGTAGGAATGGCGTAGAAACAATATATGAATTACATACATTGTTTCTAACCGCTCCCAACCACTTATTACAACCTCGATATTATGTCTATTGACTATTTGAATGTATTATCATTTTGATTTCGACGTCTGAATTTTGCTATACCGAGCCGAACTAAATCCTAACATTATACCCAAGAAAGTATCTACGGCTGTTATAGTTCCGACTACTTGCTCGCCATAAGGAAGACCCCATATGCCGGCTAATGCAAAATATAAAGTTGCCAGTGCCGGAAGAAGATATTGTGCAATCCATTTAAGAGTGTCGTATATTTTATTACTCATTCTCATTCGTACGTACCCCTCCCTCTTTTCAAAAGTTATAGTAGTTTTCTAATAGGCAAACGCTCAACCTCTTGCACGATGCGTTTGGCTGTACCGTTACCACCTAGTTCTATATATGGTTTATATAGGTGATCGTGTAGATTTTCAAACTCATCTTGAGTAATTTCTCCTCTTTGAAGATACTCCATACCTAAATATACTATACGATCGTGACCCAACCCCATCAACATTCTGGTTTTAGCGTCGTCAGTACCTTTACGGTTTTGTATAAAAACCCAGAAACCACTCGACGCCATAACAGAACATACTATAGTGACAAACATAGCTATCCATTGTTCCATATATTATCCCTCTTATTTCATTAAAATTTTTATGTGTGTTCCATCAATCCTAGACAGTACCCTGTACCCTGTGTCGGACGACGTAGCGATGCCGCCATCAGAGACAGAGCAGTAACTGTTGACTTGACAAGTACCATCATCGCGCACAATCAATTTACCCATAAGACCGACCACTGCCCATTCTTTACGCTGTGAGCGTGGTGTATAAGACTTGGTGTGGTCATAATCAGGGTTTAATTTTTGTGTTTGCGTCATGTATGATTCTTGTATTACATTACCATCGTCATCTATAACTGCTGGTTCCTCAACCCATTCTAAAATTGGCGAGCCGTATACGTCACACATATACATACCGTTCCATTGGTCTTCGTGACTATCGCCTATGACGCTGGCGTTTGCTGATATGACACCTAAAATATAATCATCACCAGCGTTAGCGATACAGACTTTTTCGCCATCGAGGGTGACGAATAAACCTCGCCTATCCTCGTCTTCGGGGTTTCCGTCTAACCATTCAAAATATTCTGCATAGTCCGCACCAGATGAATTGAAATTACCAGTAGCATAGACAGCTCCGTTCGTTTCAATTCTGAAACAATTTGCTCGTGCCGATGTCGACGTGCCTTTTCCAATAACTAGAGGGTTGCCTGATGTACTGCTAGTTATTGTTGGTCCGTAGGCTGTGGCGTTGAATTTGCCTAATACTGTTTGGTATTGCCACGCCTCTGTTCGATGTCCAGCGGCGAACGCATACAGCCCATTAGCATTCGAATAGCTACCGATTGCGAAGCCGCCAGTAACACCTGCCGTGGTTCGATTCCCAAAAGCCGACGAGTATGACGCTGTTGCAGATGTGTAATTGTTCGCTGTAAATGATTGGGAACCACTGGCTGTGGTCGATGAACCTACAGCACACGCCCCCCTACCGCTGGCGATGTTCTGGTCACCCATTGCGACAGCACCGGTGTTGGTTTGTGCCTTACATGCATTCCCCACTGCAAAACCATATAATGCGGCGGAACATCCGAAACCAAAAGCGGTAGAGTAGTTACCCGATGCCCTGGTATCATACCCACCGGCAACAGAATGAGACCCATTCGCACTGTTAGAGCTAGTATTTAAACGGACAGCATTTGTGTTCGTTCCATTTAAAAACCGTGATTTTTTAGTATTCCAATCATCTACTACACTCTTATCTGTCGCGGACATCAACCCTGCTGTCAAAGTAGTCGCATTACTGTAAGTAGTGTCCGTTGCAGAAATAGTCATAGTGTCGCTACTAGCTGTACCAGTAACTGTTACGTTAGACCCACCAACAATGTTTAATGTATCGGATACGCTGTCTGCTACAAGGGTTGTACTACCGACTGCAACCCTAGCGAATGCATTTTGATTTACTTGGGCACCTGCAGCAATGCCTGCGAGTTTAGCATTCAACGTTGTTGTATAGCTAGCTGTAGTGGCATCTAACACGGTTTTGTTTGTGTGGGTATGACTATTAGCGTGAGCTGTGTCATAATTACTCTTTAGCAAATTAGTTAAATCATTCGTTGATAAACTCTTGCCTGTTACTTTATCTACTTTATTAACATCAAGTAATCTACCTTGATTTGCAGATAAAGCAGATGTTGTCGACGTAGATGTTAGGTTATCGACCACTACAGTCCCCGCACCATCGTCGCCCTTATCTCCCTTGGGGCCTTTAAGACTTTCCAACCATTCGGTCTCAGTTCCGGTAAATCCATTTTGGACTGCTACCTCATAAGCTGTTTTACCAGAAGAACCAATATCTCCTTTGGGTCCCTTGAGGCTCTCCAACCAATCGTTTTCATCGCCGACGAAACCATTTTGAATTGCTACCTCATAAGCTGTTTTTCCATCTTCGCCGTTTGAACCCTTCAGACTATCTAACCATTCTTCGACGGTTCCTTCAAATCCATTATCTAAAGCCGATTCATAAGCACTCTTACCGTCCGTACCCCTAGCAATTATACCAGAATCAATCCATTCTTTTGTTTCATCGTCATAGACCATCCAGGTGTCATCTTCGCTAACGTATGGTGATTTACCATTTACACTTCCAGTAATATCTCCACTTATATCGAGATTACCATCCCAATCTAGAGTTAGAATATTTTTACGTTCATCGGAGGTTCCTCCACCAACTATTAACGCATATTGACTTTCGTCGTCTTGTATATTAAATTTACCCATGACAAATTGATTATCGCTATAGGATATAGAGTTATTACCGGTAACAGTATTATAAGAACCGCCTATTTTATTATTAATACCCCCCAATATAACTGAACCTTCTCCACTTTTTACTCCTACTCGATTGCCACTTCCGCCTATAATAGAAGAAGTGTTGTTAGTTCTAGGCGAGCCATACTGGTTAGTGGCTTCTATAAACTTGTTGTCGCATCCACCAATTATAGACGAATCGTAAGCAGATAATTCTTGAGGAGACGATCCGTCTGACATGAATGACGATATCTCGTTATCTCTACCACTTATTATAGCAGAGGCGATTCCTTTATTTGTATTATTGTCTCCGCCAATGATAGAACTCGCGTGTCTGTTAACTTTATTCTTGTATCCGCCTATAATAGACATATACGAGGAGTTGCCAGTTATTTCGTTATCGGACCCACCGAGTATACCGCTCGATTGACTGTGTATATTGTTGTTCATTCCGCCCAATATAGCAGAATGTTGTTGTGATATTACGTTACCATAACCAGAAACCAATGACGACATACCACCTGTGATTTCGTTCTTATACCCCACAGCGGTATTACCAACACCCCCACTGTTAATTTCGTTCCTATAACCTGCCATGAAACACGCCATAGCAGACCCATTTAACGATTTACAGTTGTACCCCAATGCCATATTCGTACTTCCACCGTTAATAATATTGTTATACCCGGCGACAAAGCCAAAATATGAATTGTTATCGTTGTCATATCCAACGGCATATGAATCGTTGTTTCTGCATTTATTACCGTAACCTATCGCTACAGACTGTGGACCCATTGCTCGATTTGCACTACCTATTGCTGTAGAATAATCACCACTCGCAGTTGGGTTATACCCGCCGATTGCCACGGAACGGTATCCAGTAGCTTTGGCTTGAGTTCCTCCGATTGCCACAGAGTAATCTCCACTAGCTACGGTAGCTCTGTTTATATTATCCGAGGCCTCGCCCCCAATAGCTACACTAGATACACCCTCTGATTTGGTGTTAACACCTAACGCTATAGCATAGTTCCCACTAGCTACAGGTCCGGGGGAAGACGCAACGTTTGGCTCCCATGTCTTCGAGTATGCACTACCTATAGCCACACTACCTGTTCCAGTAGCGGTAGCGTCATGTCCAGAAGCTATAGAATGATCACCGATAGCTTTAGAATTGCGACCACTGGCGTGTGAATATATACCCCCAGCAACGTTGCGTTCGTAGTCGTTGAATATTTCAGCGTGTTCTCCAGCACTCTTCGCTCCGACTCCACTTTTTTCACTCGTCGCGGATTCAAGGTCCCTAATAGATTTATCTAATCCTTTAGCTTGCTTACCGAACGTTAATTTCAACGTAGATTGATCATAAGGATTTACCGACATGCTAATAATTCGAAACGGTTGAGTTATGTTTAATAATTTATTTGCGACTAGTATCTCATCGCCTAATTCGTATGTCTTTTTCGGGTTTGCAACCGGTTCGCAAATATAAGTTATAGTAGGATTACTATTTTCATCTAGCGAATACTTGTCTACCGTTTTACTTATTTTTTGTATATCTCTATCAGGCAAAACAGATTTAACAGCACTAGACCCCCTGTGGGATAGTATATTCACTTTGAATTTGTCGAACAATATGTCGCCACCTAACTGGTTGACGAAATCTATTAATATCTTGCGTCTACTTGTTTTTTGTATATGTGTAAATATCATAGGTTCTGAAAACTCTACAGTACCAACACTAAATTCAGTTCCTTCAAGAATCATATTTAATACTTCCGTCGGGGTTCCAGCCGCTACAAACTTGCCGATATGGTATTGCTCTTTGTTCAACCTATATGATACGTGTTCAGCTTCGACCTCTATTGTGTATAAACCTTCTTCTAGAGAATATAACAAAAAGGAAGTATCGAAATAATCGTCATTCAAAGCGAATATAGTATTATCGTTAACTAAACCTAATATTTTGTCGTCAATAATAGCTGTAAAATTTATTTCTTTTTCCCCAGCTAAAGTTTCTTTGTAATTTGCCTCTATAACTCTGTTAACTATTCCTCGCATTCGTAATTCCGAGTTTAAAATAGCTATCATAACAACACTTCCTCTT
>CAYMGQ010000050.1:0-5082 GCA_964390055.1 uncultured Clostridiaceae bacterium | reverse complement strand
CTAGCAAGTTCTTAAACAAATTTTGTACTTTATTTTTATATACTAATAGACCTCACATAATTTATGGCATCATTCTCATTAAAAAATATTTTACAATCTTCATATTTTTCTAACGTCAAACGATGATATGTTGTAATTTTGTTATATCCATCATGAGTAATCTCGGCTATAAAAAACAACCTCTGAAATTGGTACTAAGCGAGGTTTGCGATTCTTATCAAAGTGTGACACAGTCACTTTTCTTCCCTATTACAACCTCTAATGCTTTCTGTAGGATTTCTTGTGCAAGGGTTTCTTTGGTTTTTACTATATCCAATGGGTTGGTATCTGGAAGAAAAACCTTGCCTTTTTGTATGCAGGAGATAGTGTGCCATCCAAACTTATTTGCCACATATTTGGCGTTTTTATATGATTCCTGCATAAAATTCTTGTCTTTTTCGTGAATGTCTAACTTGCCATTGTCAATTTTATTGCCACGTTTTGACATGATAGCTTGTGCAACTATCGGGGGCATATCCATGAAAAAAACTATATCCGGTTTTGGCAGTTTATTGAGGTTGTATTCTAAATTATGTACCCAATTTAAAAACTTATTTTTTTCGGCTATGTCTGTAAATTTTGCTCCTTGGTGTATGGCATTACTTTCGACATAACGGTCTAACACAACAATACCACCATTTAAATAAAAATCCTTCCACTCAGTAATATAGCTTGCAACTCTATCAACAGCATAAAATTGTGAGGCAACATATGGATTGATTTGTGATGCATTGTCTCCTAGTGCACCAGACAAATACATTTTTACCAGAGCCGCAGACGGGCTTTCATAATTAGGGAAATGGTATTTCCGAACATCATAGCCCATATTTTTGAGATTTTCGTAGAGGGCGATGGAGTTAGTTTCTTTAAAGCTGCAGTCACTTCCCTCTACTAATATTACCTTACCCAACATATTGTCGAGCCTCCTTTCGCCAAGCAGTCTTTTGGTGATTGCGCTTACGCAGTTTGTCCCGCTTGGTTAACATGGTAACTGGGCGACCCATTGACTCTCGACTTCTTGTCTGCGCCATAATCTCCAGCATTGTTTTAGGTTTGTGTTTTTTCATTTTAGGATACCTCCGTTTTTGTTTAATATAAAAAATCGCTCACTGCATAGTTTTTTGAAAAACATAGCAAATGAACGATAATAAATACATATATATATATTATTGTATAAAGCAAGACCAAATTTGTTAAATAATCATATCTCTAAACCGTTAAGGTATGATGTAGCGTCTTTGGGATTAATAACTTGATTTTCAATCAGGCGATAGACACTCTGTTCCAATGTTATCATGCCTTTGTGGACACCTGTTTGTATTGAAGAAGATATTTGGCCGGTTTTACCTTTTTTAATAGCACTAGAAATCGCTTGGTTCACTATCATAATTTCAAAGGCAGCTACTTGTCCTTCTCCATGTGCTTTAGGTAATAACACTTGGGAGATAACTGCTCGCAAAGAGTTCGATAATTGTGTTCGTATTTGAGATTGGTGATGAGGTGGAAAAACATCAATGATTCGGTCTATGGTTTGAGCAGCTCCAATTGTATGTAACGACGATAAAACCAAGTGCCCAGTTTCAGCTGCGGTTAGAGCCAAGCCGATAGTCTCTAAGTCACGCATTTCTCCTACCATAATCACATCTGGGTCTTCCCTTAGTGATGACCGTAATGCATTTGCAAATGTATCTACATCTTTGCCTATTTCGCGTTGACTAACAATAGATTGTTCGTTTCGAAATAGAAACTCTATCGGGTCTTCAAAGGTTAAAATATGCATGCAACGACTTAAATTAAGATGGTTGACCATGGCTGCCAATGTTGTAGATTTTCCACACCCAGTAGGACCAGTTACTAATATAAGCCCGTTTTTATTATCAAGGATGCTTTTAAAAATTTCAGGCAACTGCATTTTTTCAAGTGTTGGGACAGTGGGGTGTAAAACTCTTATGGCAACCGCGCGCTCCCCTTGCTTTGTATATATATTAACACGATATCTATTGTTTTTGTGACTAAATGATAAGTCGATATCTTTCCCATTATCCTGCTTGATGCCTATAGTAGCTAACATATGCAAGATAAAAGATTGTAATGTTTCTTTAGTAGTCAGCGGCATGGTTTCTTGGAGATGGATTTTGCCATTTCTACGCACAGCAGGTTTTTGGTTAATGGCTAAATGAATATCCGAATAATGTTCTGCATAAGATTGTTCTAAAAGATTAAATATCTGCTTTAACATACATAACTCCTTTGAAAAATCGTAACAATACTTATATTATATTTGGTTACTTGGTTTTGTTTAAGGACAAAAAAATAGCCCCATAAAGGGGCTATTTTTTACGGATATCCCAGCCAGCGAGTTAAGAAGGATGGGAATGTTTTCGGAACAGCGGGGGTTTGCGGTCCCGAAAACGCTTCATATTTACTTGCCACTGTTTCGGCAAAGGCAAACGCCTCTTCGCCTACAGCGGCAAGCATCTGGTCTTTCTCCACAGGTTTGACCAGCCTGCGAAGAAGTTGTTGGCGCTCTTGTGTCAGCAAGACCGTTATTTTACAGGAGTACACAAATTGTGTATCGCCTGCAAAAAGGCTTGTGGTGTCATCCATATTCACATAGAATAGGACGACACCACCCTGTTTGACAGGGTAGTAGGCCACTCCCTTTTCAGGGATGACCTCTTCAATCGTATCCCCATGATACTTGTAGTATGGGGCTACGGTTGTTGCATTTGCTGCGAAGCATGGTGTGGACAAAGATGTCATTATTACCAATAGCACAACAAAAAATATTATGCTCTTGGTAATTTTTTTTCTACCCATTTCCTCACTCCTTTGTGTATTTGTTTATTGTGAACACCATGCTATCATGCTATGGTGGAAAGGAGGGATAAAATTTATATCAACATGCTTTCGCATGGTTATGAGAGTTGTGTTTATATATTTGTTGCATAATTACAACTCTCTTGGTCAAAATAAAAACATCCCTTAGCTCAAGGATATTTTTTTATAAAAAATTTCTGCAACCCAAATAGATGTTGCAGAAACTTATTGAATATTATAAATGAAATTTGTTATATCTATATTATATGAGATTTTGCAAAAGTGTTAAATGTAAAATTGACTTTTAGTAAAATTTGAGGTATAATACAACTAAATTAACATTTATTTGAGGTAAAAAAATGGATGCACAAAAAATTATAAAAATATTGCCTTTGGGCGGGATAGATGAAATCGGTAAAAACATGACGGTTATCGAATATAAAAATGAAATCATTATTATTGATTGTGGGTTGGGTTTCCCGACAAATGATTTACTAGGCGTCAATGTGCTTATTCCTGATTTTTCGTATATTATAAAAAACAAACATAAAATCCGAGGTCTTGTTATCACTCATGCACATGAGGATCATATTGGGGCATTGCCCTATTTGCTTGATTATATTAATCCTATTATATATTGTACGGAATTTACTGCTGGAGTAATTGATGCAAAACTCAGTGAAGAACAATTATCAAAAAGTCATAAACGGATTGTCCGAGCAGGACAAATTGAGAGGTTAGGCAATTTTAATGTTGAGTTTATTCATACTAATCATTCTATAGCAGGAAGTGTTGCTGTTGCGATTAGGACTGAAATAGGAACAATAATTCATACTGGAGACTTTAAAATCGAGGAGAATTCCTCGCTGGTCAAGCCCATTGACATGAAGCGCTTTAAAGAACTTGGTGATGCTGGCGTTTTAGTTTTGATGTCTGATTCCACAAATGCTACTAAAGAAGAAAATACGCTAAACGACAATATTGTTGGACATTCATTAGAAAAATTTGTGCATGCATCTACACAGCGAATCATAATCGCAACTTTTGCATCTAATATATATCGGATGCAACAAATCCTAGATGTAGCTGAAAAAAACAATCGCAAAGTAGCCGTTTCGGGTAGGAGCATGGTCAATATGCTTAATGTAGCCAAAAATTTAGGTTACATTAAGTATAGGGACACCACTTTAATTGATATCAATGATATAAATAAAGTACCCGACAATGAATTATTAATTATAACAACCGGTAGCCAAGGCGAAGAAATGAGTGCTTTATATAGGATTGCTAATAATATTCATAAACAAATCAAAATTACAAAGAATGATAAAATTTTATTATCCTCTTCCCCTATTCCCGGGAATGAAAAAGCAATTTTGGGAATGATAAATCTTTTAATGCGACGAGGAGCAGAAGTCATTTATGAAAAAGAATCCGAAATACATACTTCTGGTCATGCATGCCAAAAGGAATTGAAGCAAATGCTATTGGCGTGTAAACCAAAGTTTTTTATTCCTGTGCACGGTGAATTCATGCATTTGAAAAAACATCAAGAAATTGCTCAAAATTGTGGCTTAAAGCCAGAAAACATACAAATTCCTGTGAATGGGTATAGTATCTTAGTAACACAAAAAGGCACGCAACTTGGGACTTATATCGGATGTGGTGCGATATATATAAATGATTATGGAGCAGGGTTGATTGGTCAAAAAGAAGTTGAAACAAGAAAAACAATAGCTGACCATGGTTGCTTGGTAATAGATTTATTATTCAATAAAGGCATGGCGTACAAGGTTCTTTTGAAAAACATTGGTTTTTTGGCAGAAGGCGTTTTACAAGAAAAAGAATATCAACTGAAATTTATGATTGATACATTTATACAAAAATGTAAAGATGAAGGTATTAAAAAACCGAAAGATATTGAACAAATTGTGAAAGAGGGCATTGAAAACTACTTATTGAACGAAGGACGATATAGTCCACTCGTACTAGTCTCTGTTTTACAGTAAAAATGTGCTAACTATAATAAAAAAACACTCCGGTCACCGTTTAAAATTTTGGTGGTCAGGAGTGTTTTAATTTGTTCATTATTCAACCAATCAGAGAAGGAGTGGTGAACTACTTACCACTTCTACAAGTGGGAGATGAATTGCTATTTTCAGTTAAACATCATTGTGTTTTACAAATTGGATGTTGCTTCTTTTCAATAACACCCTTAGTAAT
>CAYMGQ010000049.1:0-5154 GCA_964390055.1 uncultured Clostridiaceae bacterium | reverse complement strand
CCTTTTTTCTTTTTCATTAGCCAGCCCCATTCCTGGGGTAATTTTTTAGGTCTGCTCATCTATCTTTTTGATCACTCCTTTAATATCCTCAATTGCTTCGGGTAGGGAATCTAATAAATACATTGCATTGTGCAAAAATTCCCTTGCCCTTTCTACTTTGCGTTTGGCTTCGTAACCCATCTTCCATTCTCCTTTCTAATATATTTGATAAGGTAATCCCTATTATTCAGTTTCGGATTCTCCAACACTATTTCTAATAGCTCATTTAGGATAACTCCCATTTGTTTGCCGGGGCTTATTCCTAAAGCTATTAAGTCGTACCCATCTATTTTCAAGTCTTTGACTGTTAGTGGTTGTTTTTCTTCAAGAATTTTTTTAGCTTCTTTTCTGGCGTTTAAAATTTCACTGATGTCATGCGGCGGGTTACTTGCCTTAATGTCAATTATTTGTAAATTAAACAATAAATCGAGATTTTCCACGCCTACTCTGTTAATCAATTTCTTTATGTTTCGTGATTTTTTATTCATATGCTCTTTCACAAGTAAATAAATTGTGTCTATTGTCCTGTTGTCGAATTTCAATCTTTGCAATATATTTCTTGCCATGTCTGCACCAACACTTGCATGATTATAAAAATGTCCTATTCCTTTATCGTCAACAGTAAAAGTCTCCGGCTTGCCTACATCATGCAGAAGTATTGCAAGTCTAAGCATTAGATTATTGCTGGTTTCATAGGCAAGGGCCAATAAAGTATGATCGTAAATATCTTTATGGTGGTGTGGATTGCATTGATCAAAACCTACCATGTTATTTATTTCAGGTAGAATAAGCTCCAACAATCCTGTTGATCTTAATAGCTCAATTCCTCTCGCTGGAAAGTTGGATGACAGAATTTTACACAATTCATCCCGGATACGCTCTCGGCTAATGTTATTGATTAACTTTCTATTATTGACTATTGAGTAATGCGTATTTAATTCAATACGAAAATTTAATTGACAGGCGAATCTGATTGCCCTCATCATGCGGAGAGCATCCTCGGCAAACCTTTCGTCAGGATTGCCTACTGTAGCTATTACACACCCTGCCAATGCTTCTTTGCCGTCAAAAGGATCGATGATATTACCCCCGATGTCTATAGCCATAGCATTGATTGTGAAGTCTCTCCGGGACAGATCAACAATAAGATTGTCAGTAAATTCTACCGTTTCGGGCCTTCTATTGTCATCATAGACACCATCCCGGCGCATTGTAGTTACTTCTACATTCCCCTGGCCTGTAACTACTGTTACCGTGCCATGCTTTTCGCCTGTAGTAACTGTATGAGCAAAAAGGAGCTTAACTTGTTCGGGCAATAATGGTGTTGTGATGTCATAGTCTTGCGGTTGCTTGCCCAGCAACAAATCTCTAACTGCACCTCCGACAAGATATGATTCGGGCAATTTGTGGAGAATTTCCAAAACATAATTTGGTATTTTCATCTTCAAGTCAAACTCCTTTTATGTGTTTTCACAAGCCAATTATTTATCTTATTGTAATTTGGTTTACTAGGTAATTTGGAATTTACATAAGCCATATCTAACAATTCTTGCAATCGTTTTGCTTCACTTTTAATATAAGCTAAAGGATATTCGCCCCTCCTTATTTTTAATAACTCCTGATTGTCATAGCGCATTACATTTACTTCACCATCTGTTAATATCTCTATGCCCATACGCAATAAGCGTATTAGATGGTATGCATTTTTAGTATCGTAACCAAATTTCCGCACACTCTCCAACCTCTTGCCCTGAGCATTTTTTTCTACATGAACCATCTTTTTTAACTGCGAATAGGCATAGCCTCCATAGGTTTTGTAAACCTTTTTACAAAGGAAATCATAGCGCAGATCTCGAAGTTCTTTGCCATATTCATTAATAAATATAATATGATTTTTTTGTACGAACAAAGAATCTAATATATTTGGATTATTATTTAGTGCTAAGCTAACAAACTTGTGCAAAGAATAAATTACACTATCCGGCTCTTTTGTTTCTTTTTGTTCAAATTTATCAAGTCCCAATAAATAATTTGCAGGAGGAATACATACTCCCCTAAAATCCTCATCGGAATCTTTTACATTAGTTCCATAACTATAACTACCTGCATATACTTTGAGGATTAGTCGTGTATTCCAGAAATCATTCATAGAGATCCTTTCCTTTCTCACAAAACTTGTTGATTAGAGCTAAAGTTAAACTATATGAATATCCCGAATGGTTTTTACTATTTATCGCCACTTTAGCTTTATCAATATTTCCTCCATTGTTAAGAGTTTTTATTGCTTTTAAAGCACTATCTAATTCCTTTCCGTGATATATGTCATGTAATCTAATTGGAACAATTTCATCCCAATCTTTCCATTGATCTTTAAACAAAATTTTGCGCCCTTCAGTCATATACCATTCAGCTAGTTTAGGTATCTCAGTTCTTTCATATTTTTCTTTTGCCCTAAAATAATTTTCTCTCCAAATTCTCTGATCCTCTTCATGTTCAGCTTTCGTTTTGCCTAAAATCTTTTTATAAGCATTATCTATAGTTACTGTGTCTGACGATATTTGGAATAACCTTATCTCCTAGATCAGCAGTAAATCCAATTACACACCCCTTACCATAATGACCGGCATAATTCGAATCTTACACCCTGCCGTAAAATCCTGATTGCATAGAGTAACAATCTGCTCTTTTGTCGCATCATCAATGTTGTCGGTAAATACTTTTGCACCGTTATACTGGCCTGTTAAAGTAACCATTTTCAGTTTCATCCTTTCGCCTATTGTATAACCCCACTTATTCCCCAGGGCTTATTTCTCCTACCACTCTTGTAAAAATAACTGGCAAGCATTTTATTCTTTTCTTTTCTTTTATTCGCCATGTCTTGTTTGTAACGATTGATAAATTCTTTTTTGCTCATAGCTGTCATCTATGAATACCTCCTTGTATTTAAATTAATTTGACGGGAGGTTGGATTCGAACCAACCGCAAACAGTATTCCTCATACTGTTGCCACCATGCTTTTTGCCAACCGAGCGCGCATAGGGGCAAACTGATGAGCGTGTTGCCTCTGCTTCCCACCACGCCGCTCCCGTCAAATTTTTATTAGAAACAAAGCCATACCCATTCTTCCCTAATCTTTATTAGGGGTACAGGATCATGATCAAACTTGATTCTTTTTGCTCCAATATTATCAGCATAACTTTCTGCTTCGGCTATGTTGCGGAAAATATGTTTCTTTTTACTTTTACCAAATTGTGCTTTGATCATTTCCCTAAAAATGTATTTGAGGCTAATTCAAATTCTTCAGGCCAGAAATACTTCCCTCCATTCCAACGCATTAGATCCCAATTTAAACCATTGGCAACAACATATTTCTTTGTCGCCATATCTCGTAACAAAGCTCGTTTATTATCGCCAGCAATAATAAAATAGTCTTTGCCGTTAGAATTGCAAAAGATTAGATTTTTCATCTTCTTTCTCCTCCATTTTTCTTTTCTTTCGGCATTCCGGGCAACGCTTAGGGAGATTAAGGCCAGCACCCTTAAAGAAATCAATCTCCCCGCTTCTCAAAGTAAACTCCTTATGACAATCTTTGCAAACCCGCAAAACGTCTGGTGTTAAGTAACACCAATCTTTTACTTCACTAACATCGAAAATATAAACCTTTTCTCCTCCTATGTATTCATGCCCTAATGGCTTTTGCGGAACGGTATTTTCCAATCCGCTTCCATCATCCCATCCTACTTGAATACAAAATTCTGTTGTGCCGCAATAACGGCACTTGTGAATACCAGGGCCATTTACCTCATCTCTTTTAATTACCCTGGAAATGTGACCTTGCTTACAAAAAATTACGATTGTTGGTGATCCCATTTTGCTTCCTCCTTTTTTAATTTTTACATTTTAATGGCAACAAACCATCATCATTAACTACAACAAACCCATTGCTTCCGGCGAAATTTATTTTTACCTTGTCATCTCCGCAATTTTTTATTGCATCAATAAAAAACAAACAATTTACATGTATCGCAACATCCTCTCCTGTTTTATTTACTTCGATATCCGCAGATAAGGAATGTTCTGCTTTGTTAGCAGTTATTTTCATATTGTCGTTTTTAATTTGAATATATATCGGATTATTGTCCCCCTCCGTCATTGTTTTTAATAGATTTAATTCTTTTAACAATTCTTTTGTATTGGTTTCTACTACGGTTTTAGGTTCTGGATATTCGATATGATCAAAATCAAAATACTTTTCTTTTAATAGCTGAATCCGATGCTCGATATTCCCTACAACAAAAACAACTGCCATTTCTTTATCTTCAAGATAACAGCTAACCCTCTCTTTAGAGTTCTTCAATAATAATTGTAATAATTTTACCGAAGAAAGAGGTAGTAAAATATATTTTTTGATTGTATCAATTGGATTTACCCAATAGCGATATGCTAAACGATATGTGTCAGAAGCTATACATCTGTTGTTCTCCATGCAAATTACCTGACGACGTAAATCATGGCAATCCTTATCTTTATCACAAGCATATTTCACCGCAAACATTCTATTCAGTTCTTCTTGGCTTACAGTAAACAGTTTAGTTTTATCTTCCTCTATTACAGGATAGTCTTCCGGCGATTGTTCTGTTTCATATTCTATAGTTTTATTACCACAAGTGATGGTATTTTCTGTTATAGTTGTTGGTTCATATGATTTTATTTTTAATTTCTCGATTACTGTATATATTTCTTTGTCGAGGAGTGTTTTCCCTGGTTCAATTACTGTGCCATCAATATCAATTTTGAACATGTCCTCAAAATCATAGCCAATTAAACTAATGCGATTTTTATTTGCTACTATAAGTATTTTTTTTAGTATCTCCAAAGATGCCTTGCCTTTAATAACCGTTTTCTTTGCTAATTTAATAGCTTCTTTTAAATCACATATACTAACTACAATTTCCATTTAATCGAACCTCCGTTTGTTTTATTTATAGGCAATTTCCAATGCCTTAAAAGCTATCTCTCTATTATATTCATCAAGAGATAAGAAAATTTGAAAAGGAGTAATATCTCTCCCTTCCATATGAGGATTAAAAATGTGAGCAGCAAGTCTTCCCATCG
>CAYMGQ010000048.1:2745-5179 GCA_964390055.1 uncultured Clostridiaceae bacterium | reverse complement strand
ATTGAAAATGGCGAGCTATTACAGCATTGCGGGCCTTGGCCAATATCTGTTGCTAAGGAAAAACCAATTTTAGGATATCCTTTGGCCTTTGATCATCCAGGCAGCATCACTGCAGAGGCCAAGCATGGTGAAATAAGTCTTTGCAGGTTTGATGGAGACAATGGGGAATATTATCTACTGCTGGGCAATGCAAAAGGTGTAGAAGGGCCCAAATGCATGGGCACCTATCTGTGGATAGAGGTAGAGAATGTAAAACGCCTGGAAGAAAAAATAGTATGCGGTCCCTATATCCATCATTGTGTAGGTATTCATAAGAATATAGTACCCGTATTATATGAAGCATGTAAATATATAGGAGTTACGCCTGATTTTTATGATCCCATTGAAGAAGATGTAAAGGCATATCTAAGGGGAGAGTAGGAATATGGTTAACTTAAAAGTCAAAGCTTATGAACTGCGCAAAGATATTGTTACACTAATTTATAATGCCGGTTGCGGTCATATAGGTGGCGATTTAAGCGTAATCGACATATTGGTTGTATTATATTACAAGCATTTAAATTGTTCTGCTGATAAGTTGGATCATCCCGATAGGGATCGTTTTGTTCTAAGTAAAGGTCATGCGGCAGAAGCCTTGTATTGTGTACTGGCTGATAGAGGGTTTTTCCCAAAGTCCGATTTAGACAATTATTCGGGATACAAGTCACAATATATAGGCCATCCCAACAATAGGGTTAATGGGATTGAAGTTAATACCGGATCTTTAGGGCATGGACTACCTATTGCTGTAGGCATGGCTCTTGCGGGCAAGATGGATGACAAAGATTACCGGGTATATACGGTTTTAGGAGATGGGGAGCTGGCTGAGGGCTCAGTCTGGGAAGGGGTAATGGCAGCAAGTCATTACAGACTAGATAATCTAACCGCTATTGTAGATCGTAACAAGCTGCAAATCTCAGGCTGGACCAAAGAAGTTATGTCCCAAGATAGACTAGAAGAAAAATGGTCAGCTTTTGGATGGCAGGTTATTACTAGCCCGGGCAATGATGTGGAGGCTATAGATAGGGCTATTGAAGAAGCCAAAACCATAAAAGGAAGGCCCACCGTAATAATTGCCAATACCACAAAAGGCTGTGGTGTGTCCTTTATGGAAAATCAAGCTGGTTGGCATCATAGGGTACCAAATGCTGAAGAATATGCAAAGGCTATGGAAGAGTTAGAGGCCCAATTACAAGTTAGGAGGGTGAGCTTAGGTGGATAAAATAGCTAACAAAGAAGTTATTTGTAATGTGCTATTAGAGCAGGCAAAAAGTGATAAGGATATTGTTGTACTATGTAGCGATTCTAGAGGCTCAGCATCCTTGACGGAATTTGCTAACACTCACCCCAATCAATTTGTTGAAGTTGGAATTGCGGAACAGAACTTGGTTTCTATCAGTGCGGGACTAGCCAGTTGTGGTAAAAAGGCATTTGCAGCCTCCCCTGCTTGCTTCTTATCTACAAGAAGTCTTGAGCAAGCCAAGGTAGATGTTGCTTATTCTAATACAAATGTCAAGCTTATTGGAATAAGTGGCGGTATTAGCTATGGTGCCTTGGGCTTGACCCATCATTCCACCAATGATATTGCTGCCATGGCTTCCATTCCAAATATGAGAGTATATATCCCAAGTGATAGATTCCAGACAGAAAAGCTATTTAGGGCTTTATTAAAGGATAAAGAACCTGCCTACATACGAGTGGGTCGAAACCCTGTAGAGGATGTATACAGGGAAGAGAATATAGATTTTCAAATGGATAAGGCTACTGTCCTGGCAGAAGGGAAACATATAACACTGATTGCCTGTGGGGAGCTGGTGATTGAAGCCAAGAAGGCGGCTGCAAAGCTAAAGGAAAAAGGTATTGATGCAAGGGTAATTGATATGTACTGTATAAAACCTATGGATAAAGAAGCTGTTGTGAGAGGGGCTAAAGAGACCAAAGGGATTATAACTATTGAAGAGCATAGCCATTTTGGCGGTATGGGCTCCATGGTAAGTCAAATTGTAGCTGGTAAGTGTCCAACTACAAGAGTCATTAACCTTGCATTACCCGATGCACCGGTAATCACAGGCAAATCAAAGGAAGTATTTAAGTATTATGGTTTAGATTCAGAGGGAATAGCAAAAATTGCCTTGGAGATGATGGAAAGTGTCCAATAAATATATATTAAGTATTGATCAAAGTACCCAAGCTACCAAAGGCCTCTTATTTGACAGTCAGGGCAGCCTCATAATGCGCTATGATATGCCCCATGAGCAGATTATTGATAATCAAGGATTTGTTGAGCACAACCCAAATGAAATATATGAAAACACTATAAAAGTAGTAAAGGCAGTTGTTGAAAGGGCAGATATTAACAAGGATGAAATTTTGGGGCTTGGGATCAGCAATCAAA
>CAYMGQ010000048.1:0-2645 GCA_964390055.1 uncultured Clostridiaceae bacterium | reverse complement strand
ATCTGGTTCCAGCCTTCACTGGTCTTGGTGCACCCTATTGGGACAGCAAAGCTACTGGAATCATAATGGGAATGACTAGAACAACGGGACAAGCGGAAGTAGTTAGGGCGGCTCTTAACTCTATTGCCTACCAGATAACAGATATTGTAAAGGCTATGAGTAAGGATTCAGATATTGAAATAGAAGAATTGAGGGTGGATGGGGGACCCACAAAGAACAGATACTTAATGCAGTTTCAAAGCGATATCCTAAGGATTCCGGTACAGGTAGCAAGTATTGAAGAACTGTCTGGTACTGGTGCTGCTTATGCGGCAGGAATTGCTTTAAATCTATATGAGAAAGATCAAATATTTTCACGGATTCAGCGAAGAAAATATGATAAAAAGATGAAGGATGAGGAGGGATTAAAGCTCTACAAGGGTTGGAAAGATGCTGTTGGCAAGGTGTTAACCTATAGCCATAACTGCTGAACTAGCACAACAGGTTAAGTCAGGCATACGATAGAAAGGGGTATTAGGATGAAAGAATGCATATATAAAAATACGGTTGAAAAATGGTGTGTTTATGAAGTAACAGTGGAGGGACGTTCTGATAAAAATCCTTTTGTAGACTATAATATCAAGGGTCTATTCCAGGGTAAAAATGAAAAGGTAGAAGTAGACGGATTCTATGACGGTGAAGGCACATATAAGGTGCGCTTTATGCCTTCCTTTGAGGGAGATTACAGCTTTAAGATATATGGAAACTTTAACGACAAAACCTTTGAAGGTAATTTTACTGTTACACCTGCCTCTGAGAACAACCATGGTCCAGTTAGAGTGGCAAATAATTATCACTTTGCTTATGAGGACGGTACCCCCTATTATTCCATAGGCACGACAGCCTATGTATGGACACACCAAAGTCCAGAACTACAAGAGAAGACATTGGAGACGCTAAAGAACAGTGCTTTTAATAAAATCCGCTTTTGCGTATTCCCTAAACACTATGTATATAATTTTCATGAACCTCAGACCTATCCATATGAGGGAACTCCCTGTGACAGTTCTTCATTAACAAGGGAAAACTTTAAGTACGGTGAAATATTAGAGGGAAATGATTGGGATTTCCAGAGGTTCAATCCAGAGCATTTTCAACTGATTGAGAAGAGGATACAAGATCTGATGGACTTGGGTATTGAAGCCGACCTAATTATAATGCATCCCTATGATCGTTGGGGATTTAGTGAAATGAGTCCAAAAGAAGATGATTTATACTGGAATTATGTTATTGCGCGTTTTGCCGCCTATCGAAATGTATGGTGGTCTTTAGCAAATGAGTAT
The DNA here is from genome assembly GCA_964390055.1 of uncultured Clostridiaceae bacterium. Classification (GTDB taxonomy): domain Bacteria; phylum Bacillota; class Clostridia; order Peptostreptococcales; family Natronincolaceae; genus CAYMGQ01. The sequence continues at coordinate 1,323 of CAYMGQ010000048.1, read as the reverse complement.
GACATAATGAAAGCAAAAACTCTCAAGGATTGGGAGCGTTATGCCTCTATTATTTGTGAGAAAGATCCATATAACCATCTAAGATCCATCCATAATTGTACCCTACTTTATGACTTTACCAGACCTTGGATAACTCACTGTAGCATTCAAAGAGTTGATTTATACAAGTCGGGAGAATTAGTGTCTGAATGGCGGCAAAGATATAATAAGCCTGTTGTTTTGGATGAGATATGTTATGAAGGAAATATTGAACATGGATGGGGCAACATTGGCGGCAAAGAACTTGTAAGACGTTTCTGGGAAGCAACATGCCGTGGTGGATATGCCGGCCACGGAGAGACCTATTTCCATCCTGAAGACATATTATGGTGGAGTCATGGTGGGGAGCTCCATGGTGAAAGCCCTGAGCGATTTAAATTCCTGCACGAGATACTGTCTGATGTTCCAGGAGTTGGATTGAAAGAAGAAAACCTTTCATGGGATTCTGTTACAGGAGTACCTGAGTCCCCCAATTACCGGGGCCAATACTATTTAGATTACTATGGTCTTAGCAGGCCTAGTTTTAGGGATTTCTACTTTGATGATACAAGCAAATACCAGGTTGATGTTATAGATACATGGAATATGACTATAGAAGATGCAGGAATCCATCAGGGTAAATTTACTATTAAGCTTCCAGGACGGGAGTATATGGCAATAAGGATTAGGAAAATATAGGAGTAAAAAAATTTGTTTCTAAAAAATTGGCAGGTGCTTATTTACCTGCCAACTTTTTGTATTTTCAATTCAGGCTTCAATTCAAAAAATAATTGACTAATCCTATGATAAATCAAGTCAATAATAGAATAGGCCCTTGTCATTCCCTTATAATTCCATAAAATATGACATCCTTTGTACTGTAGAAATGAAATGGTGTAACATTTAAGGGTATATAGTAAAAGGATTCTTTCAGGAAATAATATAGGAAATGAAGGAAAACATTGCTTGAATGTTTAATAATTAAAGGAAAACAAATGGAAAAGGCAAACTACTCGAAAGGGTAGGGCGCAAAGTCAGGAGTCTAAAACATTTTATGTTATGATGGTCCGACTGCCGCAATGTTTATTGGTGGCAGTTGTTTTTTTGGCATAAATAACCTAATCAGTGGAATAATGATAAAGAGATGAATAAAGTGGTAAAATTTCATCTTCAACTATTATCTACTGAAGTAATATATTTGCAAGAAAGTATAGCATATTGGGAAAAGAGGAGAGGTTTATGAGTACACCAGAAATTAATCATATTCCAACAAAAGATGCTATGCAAAAATCTGCTCAAGAGCTT
>CAYMGQ010000047.1:0-5414 GCA_964390055.1 uncultured Clostridiaceae bacterium | reverse complement strand
ACACTACAACAGCCTGCCTTGTTTTCAAGACGGGCTGTTTTTTAAATACAAAATTTGTATTCTTCATTTGATTCTTTTCAATCCTGATTTAAAGTGCTCTTCATATTTCTTTATGTAAATAATACCATTCTATTTGACATAAATGAAAAAATGATATATGATAATGATGAAAACTTTGTTTTGTCATTAATTTTTTCGAAGGAGGTCTTTTTTTAATGGACAATTGGAAAAAAGTAGCCACTGTGGTTGGTGTTGTAGTTTTAGTGGGAGTCATTGTTGTTTTTCTCACAGGCAGTTGGCAGGAGATTGTAAATGCTGCTCTAAAAACCATCCAAGATGTTATTGGCATAGACTCTGCACATCAGTTCCAGATACCAACCGGACCTTAATATTGTCACATCTCTGGATGTTCGACTCTGGACACCTTGATAACTACAATAAAAAAGCTGGAGCGCCTCTAAACAGGGGGATGCTCCACTTTTTTTAGCAACACAAATATGCAGAAGGAGTAAAAGTATGAAACAAAATACAAAACAAAACAACACTATTAAACAAAAACAAATCTTTTTTAAAGCAAAAGCTCTTCTTTCAATGATTGCTCCGCAAAACAACTTAACTGTTTACTTTTTATTAGTTATTTTAGCGTGTTGTTTGGTTATTGGCAGTAGTACGGATATCATCTTTGTCGCAATAGCTGCTTTATTGAGCTTGCTTTTTTCAGTATTGTCCCAATATCTCATTTGCAAAACCAACATACCCTCATCAATGCCTTATCAATCCCGTGCAATATTAAAAAAATACAACTCTTATTCATTAATTTTATCGTTTGTCTTTTGTGTTGTGGCTATTATAATTACAGCTTTTAGAAAAGAAAATATTACTTATATTGTCCTTGTCTGTGCACACACCATACTCATTTTTACGCCTAGAGATTTTTTCTCTTTTCTTCATCTTAACCTTCTTTATCAGATGAAAAAACTACAAGAAAACAATATTGTCATCAAAGATTCTATACTCATAGAGAATTTAAACGCCGTCAACACTATTTGTACTAATATAAGTGGCATATTAACACAAAATAAAAAACGGGTTGCCCAATTTTGGTTTAATAATGAAATTCATCCTATTGAAAAACTCAATAAAGCAGACCACGAACTTTTCATACATAGTCTTTTATTGTGTAATAATGCAAGACAGGATGATAAGGAAACTTCTATAGATTTCTCTCTTTTAAATATGACTGGCATAAACAAAGCCGTCTTAGACCAAGCTTACCCCCGATTAGCCGAAATACCTTTTAGCCCCCATACGAAAACAATGACCACTGTGCATCAATATAAGGATGGGCAAATTGTTTTTTCTAAAGGTGCACCTGAAAACATATTGCAATTGTGCGACAAGGTTTTAATCGACGGTTATCCCTGCTATATCCAAAATTATATTTCTACTATAGAAAAAGACATAAACACCTTCTCATCCAACGCATTAAAAGTCATCGCAGTTGCATATAGGTGGAATAAAGACGGCAATACGGATTATAAATCTGGATTTACTTTTCTTGGCTTTGTAGGTATAGTCAACCTACCTCACATGGATGCACAGCAAGCTGGTGTGGATGCTAAAAATCTTGGCATAGATACTATATTGTTAACTGGTGACAACCTTGGTCGAGCATATGCCTTAGCTAAAAAACTGGACATATGCGAGAGTAGAAACCAGGTTATTCTTGCGTCGGACTTTTGTTCTTGGCCTCAAGAAAAGAAAAAAGCAAATATTAATAACTATAAACTTTTTGCCCGAGTTACACCTGAAGACAAAAACATAATTGTGCAATTACTTCAAGAATCAGGTCGCGCCGTTGCCATTATAAATGATGACAGCAATGCTGTTATTGTTAACCCAAACCAATTGGGCAATATAAGCAATAGGGATGATGCTTTATTGAATCTAACTTCGTCCAAAGCAAGCACTCTTTTAATTCCTGATAAAAGTCTGTCTTGTCTTGTTAATATATTCAAACATAGTAAAATTATTATGCTTAACATTAAAAAAGCTTTATCATTTGCTGTTTCGGGAATGATGAGCGACTTTTTGCCCCTGTTTATTTTATTATTAGCATCCTCTTTCACTCTTAGTCTGTCTCAAGTGCTTTTGGTTAGTTTGTTTTTGCCGTTATTGCCTTTTGTATCATTAATCTTTAATAAATCCAATCCACAGCAAAGCCATTTTCTTCACCCAGCTTCTGAAACATTCATGGCGCATAACAACATAATAACAATATTATTCAATAGTGCGTGTATAACTATGATAACAATCCTAGCTTTTGCATATGGAAAACGGATAGGCGGGATTTTATATGGGCAATCGATGGCAATTGCAACATTGGGGATCTCAAAAATTCTTAGTTCTTTGAACTTCCATTTGCTAGACGCACCTCTGTTCAACAAGTTTTTATTTTCTAATTGGCGACTATGGCTAGCGGTTTTAATTTCTGCATTATTGCATATTGGCAACACTCAGCACTCAATTGGTAATCAGCTTTTTAATACAGTCCCCTTAGCCCTAGCAGACTGGTTGCTAATTTTAGTGGGTTCTTTTTGCATTTTATTTGCCAATGAGCTTTTAAAATCATTTATTACGCCCCAGTTTAATACCAAAACATCTATCTTACTAAGTTCAAAAGAAAGTTTGCACTCTTAAATCTCGGTAATGTGCATTGGTTGTTCTTAACAATAAATCATATCTTCATATAATAAAGATATATAATTATATTTAAGCCAATTCCATTTTTTGAGTATCGCATACACATGTTTGTATGTGTCACACAAAAAGGAGTTGGCTTTTTGTGTGGAAAGGAGATATGAACCATGTTGCAAAAAGTTGGTATTGCAAAATTTGCACATAAACGACAAAAGGAGATGACTTTCGAGCGTATTATCTCTGAAGGCAGCGAAGTCCAGCAAAGGCTTACAAACTTTATTTTTTCGTTTTTTGGAAAAGGCGAAGGTTTGAAGCCCATTGTCAAAAGTGACAGAGTACAAATCAAAAAAAATAGGGAAGCAACCAGAATCCAGGGCGTGAAATTCAATGAAGATTTTATGCAAACACTTGGTCGCCTTAACACTAAGGTAGAACTAGATGGCCAAGCATGCTTAAATCTTCTCACTACAAACCCACAGCCCACCTACGCAGAATTGCCCATTTCCTTTATAACAAAAGAAAATGTGTTTATAGGCACGATCTTTTGTGCAAGGCTCGAGGGCCAATTTGGTCTCTGGGTAGACATGAGAACAGTCAACCCAGCAGAAGATAAAGCAGGTGTGGCTAATATGTGAGCCCAATCAAAAAACATTTTTAATAAAAAGGGGGATCTAATATGCAAAAAATAGTAAGTGCAATGCAAAGTACAATGCAGCAAAACAACAACAATAGCAACCACGAGTCCAAAATGACAAGAGGCTCAGTAATTATTAAATACTTCAACTCTTTATTACATATTAAAAATAAAGAACTTGAAGCAAAAGATGATAAAGTTGCACAATTAGAGGCAATGTTGTCTGAGACTCAAACCAAGCTTGAAGAAGTTAAGGAAGTCATCAGGTATAGCAATATAATAATCACAGAAAACCTCGAGCGCATTAATGCAACACTGAGACCTTGATTTATAGGGTAGAGGTCGAGATCATAGAGTTGATACCAGAGGTGTTTGCAGAGTGGGACTGATACGCAATACGGAATTTACATGCACCTGATACGGTGCGGAAAGAGAGGATGAATTATGCCAAATCATGTAATAAACAAATTAACAATAAAAGCCTCAGAACCAAGGGTTTTAGAGGTTAAGGAATTTATTAAAATCGAAAAAACAGAGGAAAATCAAGAAGCTTATGGGGTCGGCACTATTGATTTTAATAAAATTACTCCTGCTCCTCCGTGGTTGTTTCAAGGTAATTTAGGCAGAGAACAAGAAAAAAAGTATGGGCCTGAAAACTGTTGGTATGAATGGAATCGCAACAATTGGGGGACAAAGTGGAATGCTTACAGCCAACCAGATGAAAGGAACACTGAAAATACAATTTTCTTTCAAACAGCATGGAATTGTCCGCTTGATTTAATCAGAAAGTTATCATGGATATTCCCTGATGTTGAGTTTGAAATAGCTTGGGCAGATGAGGATTTAGGCTACAATTTGGGCATCGTTGCATTTAAAGACGGTGTTACTGTCTCTGAAACAATACCGCAAGGTGGGACTATTGAGGCTAAAAAACTATTCTTTGAAATTACGCAGGATACTCTGGAAGAGCACAACATGAATGAGAATTTTGTGTATATAGATGAGGATTAACTAATTCGCATTATAAAAATAATGGGAGGTATCGGTATGAGAGGAATCTATAAAAAGCTGACATATGAAGATAAATTCGCTCGAAAATTCTATTGCAACTCATATCGGTTCCTGCCGGACATGAAACGGCGAAACCAGGGAAAGCTGAGGCGAATATTGAAAGAGGCGCAATCTAAATGCCAAGAAATAATAACAAACCCGCCTACACTTAATGAAATTTTAACAATTTGGGAATACATAGGGTCATAAATCGAACATCATCAAAAGCGGGCATGCAATACTTGCATGACCCGCTTTTAATCTTTCTAAATAACGCACTCCCCATCTATTATATTGACTTTTCATCAAATTTGTTATATAATTCAAGTATAAAAAACAAGTCACTTTAATGTAGTGTGGGCTTCATATATTATTAAACGATATTTTAATAATAGACACAAAAGATACTCATTTTAAACGGTTTGAATTTTTAACTTAAAATAGCAAGAATTCTCCCATCTTCTACAAGTGGGAACGGAGTTAATACTAACTAGGAAGAAGTGATTAGAATAGACGGTTCCTACAAACACTGGATTTCAAAAAAGATATATAATTGTGGGCAACTATTAAGTGGTATAAACTTGCAAGTGCTCATGGCCATCTTGAAGCCCACAAAAGATATTTGCGTCTAATCAAAAAACGACATATCATCCATACTATTGATGTACGTGTTTAAGTAAGCTAATCCAAATATCTAAAAGCCTAACTATACTTGACAAAACTGCTATTATGTGATATCCTATACTCATAAGTTTCTCAACCTAATAAAGCATTGGAAACGCCACAATATCTACAACAAGCTGGTTATGGTACAATTATTTCTTTGATAACAAAATATCACGCTCGCTTGGAAAAATATCCACCAAAACCTGTATTGATAATGGCTTTTGCGAATCCATTATTTTTATAACCCAGTAACGCTGGTGGTTTGACCTTCACATATATGTATTTAAAGATGGTTGTCTGAAGAAATAGGTCAACTGCCCAACGGTTGAAACCGTGGGCTTGTAGAAGCCTAGTTGACTAGCCT
>CAYMGQ010000046.1:0-5530 GCA_964390055.1 uncultured Clostridiaceae bacterium | reverse complement strand
GGATATCCCTCACATAATACCATATCATCATCAGCTAGTAAAAATATTTCTGCCGCAGCTCTCATTAATGCATTATTCCTATTTAACCCCACGCCCCTCTCCGCAAATGATAGATAACGTACCCCGTTTTATGGTTTGCAAATTCATCTCACATGAGATGCTAACACAATTCCATCCCAGCATGTCTAGCTATATACCCTTAAATTATGAACCTAGGTTATCGTGTGTTTTACTCGGTATTTCCTATCCTGATATCCCAGTTTGTTGGTTTCCACATACCTATTATCATATTAGATCATTCCATTATCCTTTTTGCTTTTGCAAATCCATGCAATGTACCTCCTACACCTTGTGCACTAGACCTGATATCGATAGGGCAACCTTAAAACCTAACAACTTACTTACAAGAATAAACGACCTGTGTTTAAAACGAACTGTATATCTAAATATATCCTTATTATTTTCTAGTGCTTCGATAACTTCCCGCTGTCCTTGGGAATCAAATAATTCATAATTACTCAGCGATACAAATACCGATTTAAGCATCCTTTTGAACATTGTAGTTTTCAGATTTCTTTCTAGGCGGTTGTAATCCGGATTATCCATATTCATTGAAACTAAATCTATAATATCTAGCGTCCTTTTTGGGCTTAGCACCGATGTTATTGCTCCCAGCCTTCCGATCCGATGATTGTACCAATAAAAATCCGAAATTGTAAATGTTTTCGCATAAAGGAATAACCTTGAGGTCCAATCAATGTCTTCATGTAGTCGTCCCCTTGCAAAATTCATCCCATTTTTCTCAATAAATTTACGACTTACAATATATCTCTGGGCTGGCCATAAATTGTTTGAATGGTTAAACATCCAATTAATAATTTTCTTTTTGCCGGCATCCTTTAAAAAATTAACTGGCATGGCCTTATCCATGTATCGGGGTTCTGAATCTGTGTAAATCTCCCTTACAAGACTGATCATCACATCAGGTTGGTTAAATTCCTTAAGAGTAGAATTGAAAGCATCAAGCGTGCCTGATTCAATATAATCATCACTATCAACAAATACTATATACTCCCCTTTTGCCTCTCTTAATCCTCTATTTCTCGCATCTGATAAACCGCCATTTTCCTTATGTATAGTCTTAATTATACTATGTGATAGCTTATAGTTTTCGCACAGCTCTCCTGAGTTATCTGTAGAACCATCGTTAACTAATATGATTTCATAGTTATCAAAAGACTGATTTAAAATACTTTCGATACATTCCGTCAGGTATTTCTCTACGTTATAAACAGGAACAATTATACTAAATTTTATCACACTCTCCCCCTATCTTATAGAGATTTTTGCTTAAACAATGCACCCCGAAAGATAATCAAATACTGGCCATTAAGCATCCTCTATATATTTTGTTATATTCTCTTTCGAGTAACCGCCAATCAAACTTTGAGTGTAAATTTATACAATTTTTAGTTAGCTCTTGGTAGCTATTTTTTACACATATAATCTTGTCAGCTATTTCTCCCGGATTAAAGCAATCAACACTATAGCCCACCTGACCTTCCGCAAATTGTGTGTCAAATCCCTGTCCCCTCGCATAAATAACAGGTAATCCTTGACTTATTGCTTCTGCATAAACCAAGCCAAAGGTCTCATAAATTGAAGGCATAACAAATATATCACTGCCTCTGTATACATTTATTAATTCCTCCTTTTGGATCGGACTAGTGTATTTTACGTAGGGGAGATTTTTGACCACTTTTAGGATAGATTCATCTTCCATTTTACCTACAACTGTGTATTTAACAATATTTCCTTGCTTTTTAAGTATTTCTATAGCCTTAATGGTCGCCAACACATTCTTGTTTTTGTTTACATTTCCAACATAAAGCAACTTAAGCTCATTATCTTCCGATAAATTCTTTTCCACACCGACATTTTCAATCCAAAATTTATCAATCCCATTCGGGATTACTGAAGCTTTATTTAAAAATTCTCCCCTGTGCTCTTTTGGTATGTACTTCTTTATAACTTTATCTCTGTATGCCTTAGAAAGGAAAATTATCCTATCCGCATATTTTAAAATTTTGAGCCCTAATTTCCGAAGGTGCACCATACGCTTAAAAAAAATGTTTAGATCGGTGCTTCTAACCGCAACAATATATGGTATGCCAAAATTCTTTTTTAGTCTCATAGCAATGTACCCATTGGAAAATAGTGAATGTGCGTGTACTATGGAGAAATCCTTTACCACATATTCCTTTACTATATCTTTATAAATTTTATGGTGCTTTAAATGGAATAGGAACCTGTCATATTTGCGGTGATTGGGTTTTATCGTTGTGTATGAACCAAAATCCCCAGATTCCTTGTAGGAAAAAGGAACAGGCGTATACACATTAATATCCAAACCTCTTTCCACTTGAATATCATATAGATTTTTATAGAACATTCTATTGCTATAGTAAGAATTTATATGTAAAACCCTCAAACCATATTTCCCCCTTATAAAGCTCATTTGGACTAATTTAAAATACAGGACCCCATAAGATGCAAGCGATGTAAACAGCCTAATCTCTGAAGTATAGATCCCTAGTATATACCTTATCTACGACGTCTTCAATTTCTTTTGTTACCCTGTTGGCAACAATCACATCCGATACAGACTTAAACTCATCTAAATTTTTAATGACTTTGGAATTGAAAAAACTCTCCTCCTTTAATATTGGTTCATAGACAACCACCCCGATACCTTTAGCCTTTATGCGTTTCATAACACCCTGTACAGCCGAATGTCTAAAGTTATCTGAATCCGTCTTCATTGTTAATCTGTATATTCCAACAGTTTTGGGCTCTCTTGTTAGTATCATCTCAGCTATGTGATCCTTTCTTGTCCTGTTCGCCTGCACAATAGCAGACATCAAATTTTGTGGTACATTCTTATAATTCGCCAATAATTGCTTCGTATCTTTTGGTAAACAGTATCCCCCATATCCAAAGGAGGGATTATTATAAAAATCACCTATGCGCGGCTCCAAGCATACCCCTTCAATTATCTGTTTGGTATTTAGCCCCCTAATTTCTGCATAAGAATCGAGTTCATTAAAGTATGCCACCCTTAATGCAAGGTATGTATTTGCAAATAATTTTATTGCCTCGGCCTCTGTGGAGTTAGTAAAAACTAGAGGCACATCTTTCTTTATGGCACCATCCCTGAGCAGATTAGCAAACACCCTTGCTCTTTTAGATTGCTCGCCTAGCACAATTCTCGAGGGATATAGATTGTCATAAAGGGCCTTTCCTTCCCTTAAAAATTCCGGTGAAAAAATTATATTATCGGTCTCAAACATACTCTTAACTTTTTCGGTATACCCCACTGGCACCGTAGATTTTATAATCATTACTGCTTCGGGATTTATTGATAAAACATTAGCAATAACAGCTTCTACTGTCCTCGTATTAAAATAGTTTTTTTTGGGATCATAATTTGTGGGAGTTGAAATAATAATGTAATCTGCATTCTTGAAAGCCGAATAATTGTTTGTTGTTGCTTTTAAGTTCAAATCCTTGGATTCAAGATATTCTTCAATCTCCTCGTCTAATATTGGAGATTTCTTTTGGTTTATCATGTCTACTTTTTCCTGTAATATATCCAGTGCAATTACCTCATTATTTTGAGCCAAAAGTATCGCATTTGATAAACCAACATAACCAGTTCCAGCAATAGTAATTTTCATTTTTTCCCCCTTTATCATCTTGTACTTTCCGCCTTTTCCCAAAACGGCTTGGCCTTTCCCATTAACATGTTGTAAGCGCCAACCCATTGAGCAAGGACTGTAACCGTATAATAATATACAAGATTCATAAGTTTATTGTCTATTTTGCTTATTGATCCCATTAGTGCCAATATGTAAAATAAGATTTGTGCTAAAAATGTAATATCGTAAACCCATAATCGCCTAATTAAAAAGATGTTTGAAACAAGTAGTGATATATGAGCAATCCATAGCAAATACCTGCATGTCCTGTGCCCAAAATAGAAATATGAATACCAGCGATATTTAAAGAAATTAAGTATCCTAACATCGGGTAGAATATTCTTCAATATATTTCTATTCATCCGCACTTTTCTTTTGAACTCATCCCCTATTATTTCCCCAGCTTTTTCATATGCAATTGCATCTGGGTTATATAATGCACGTTGGTTTTTTAACGCGTAATACCTAGGCATGCTAGAGTCATGGCATCTCATTGGTTCAAAATCGTAATACTCCGAATTTCTACATGCGTATATTGCCCCATTACCAGCCGTTATGGTTTGAATATCGCTTTCAATCTTCCTAGTCTTAGTATCACTATCCCAATATGTATTCTCCAGACCCGCAACATCGTTAATATTCTTGTTTGTTATTATTAGCCTCCCACTAACATAACTTATATCCTTGTCTGTAAACGCAGCAACCAATTCCGTAACCGCATCTATCTTTAGCATTGAATTAGCGTCCGTCATTACAAGAATTTCGCTCTCCACAGTTTTTTGGGCCTCGTTTTGAGCATTTGTTTTTCCCATTCTTCTTTTCACTTCAAATAATCTTATTTTAAATTCGGGGTTGTCATTAATAAAATCCTTTACTATGTCATTTGTCGCATCATCGCTATTATCTGAGGATATTAGAAACTCTATTTTATTACTTGGATAATCAAGCTTTACAATATTCTCTAGCTTTTCTTTAATTACTTTCTCTTCATTATGGGCTACAACCATAACTGTTACGAAGGGTTTATACGAATAATCCTTTTCTAGTGCCCTACCTTTGAAAAAAATATTAAGAATTTTTAATGAACTCGGATAACCAATCATAGCCCAAAATATCGTAAATATACTTAAATAATATATAATCTTAAACATAATCAACGTCCTACACCCCTTTTTGCAAGCGACAAACTTTTACTTCATTATACTTCATCATATATATGCCCTCATCGTAATCGCCAATTTCATTTGCATTTACATTACCATTTATATTTTCAATAATCATTCTAGGTATGTTTACACCGCTTTCGTAGCCATGGGGATATCCCCCACCAAAACGGGGGTTAACCTCAGAAATGCAATATTCATCACCAACTTTAAAAATATCCATATCAATAATGCCCCTAAACCCTACCTTTTTTACAAAGTCCTTAATTAGACTAAACAGCTTCTCATCCTTTATAGAAACTGACTTATCCGTTTCACCTGCTCTCATCTTAATTTTCTCCTTGGTAAACACAGCTACAGGTTCACCTGAGAGCATATCTATATATACGTCGGCACCATATTCGATCCCGTCAATAAATTCTTGAATTATCAAATTGTCAAACTGTTTAAACAGCACTTCGACCTCTTCTTTTGAATTGACCTTATTTATGTTTATGCTTGCACTTCCCCTTACCGGCTTGATAAATACAGGATATTTTATCTTTTCGTCCTCAACATCTTTGTAAAATTCCTCTTTTTTTATGTAGGTCTTTATGGCTTTAAAACCGT
>CAYMGQ010000045.1:0-5643 GCA_964390055.1 uncultured Clostridiaceae bacterium | reverse complement strand
AAAGGAAAGAAGATATTTAATAACTGGTTTATACACTTATAAAAGTGTATATGGGAAAGGTTGTTTTGCAAAGTCAGAAGGATTTAATATTTCATTACCTAGTCATATGGTTGAAACTGTTGAAGAAATAAGAGAAGATAAAGAAAGTGTTGAACAAATAAATAACGGTGAAGTTTTTATTGAAATATACACATATTCATTACCTGATAAATACCCTAATAAGAAATTTTATAGTATAAATTTTGTAGTAGAAAAGTAGGAAACAAGAATAAGTAAAGGATTTATTCCTTTACTTATTCTATTAAGGGAGGTGACATAATGAAAATAAATGTTAATAGTATAAATGAATTTTGTAAATTGTTTAGAATGAATATATTAAAACTATCTTTACAAGAAGTATCTGAAATTACAGGAATAAAATTAAGCACTTTATCAAGTTTTGAAAATGGAAGAAGTAATAATTTAAAATATATTCACATTTACTATAGTTTAGGTAATGAGGAACAAAAAGAGTATTTTAAGAATAATTTATTTTCCTAGTGTTTTGTAAAGGGGGTCATTTAAATGAAAGTAAAGAAAACTATAAAAGGTAGGTCACCGTTTACAGAAGAAGAAAGAAAGTTAAGGGCAGAGGCTAGAAGGTTAGTATCTATGGCCAACAAACGATTAAAAAGATTAGAAGAACAAAACTTAATAGAATCGCCTGCCTATAAAAAATGGGTTGAAGATGGTAGGCAAAAATTTGGTATAAGAGGTAAAAGTATGGAAGAAGTAAAGCAGGAAGTGGCAAGGATGGATGATTTTTTAAAGAAACAAACTTCAACGGTTAGAGGTACAAAAAAATATTTTAAGAATGTTGCTAAAGAAGTAGGAATTAAAAAATTTGATGATTTTACGGATTTACAAAGAAAGTTAAATACATTCTTTGAAACTACAGCTAAAATAAAAGAATATTTATATAATACAAAAGAAATAGGGGTTGCTATTGGCTATCAAAAAATATGGGAAGTTGTAAGTGATTATGTGGAAGAAGTTGGCCACGAATTAGAATTAACTGAAGAAAATGTATTAGAAATGACTGAAAAAATAGTTGAAAGTGTTGGATATAGTGAAACGGATAGAATGTTAGATAAATGGTTAGATGAATTATTTGAATAGTTAGCAGGTGCTGAAATGAATTTAAACATAGAATATACCACTACAAGAAAATATGATTACCGCGCTAAACAATCTATTGAATATTTAAATATTGAATGTGCATTTGATATAGAAACTACTTCAACCTATGTAAATAATGAAAAATTCGCTTATATGTATTTATGGGGTTTTGGTTTAGGTTTTAATGGTGAGGTATTATATTATGGTAGAACATGGGAAGAATTTAAAATATTTTTAAATGAATTATCTAATGAATTAAATTTACATGAAAATAGACGATTAGTTTGTTATGTTCATAATTTGGGATTTGAATTTCAATTTATGAGGAAACATTTTAAATGGTTGAATGTTTTTTCAGTTGAAGAACGAAAGCCTATAAAAGCATTATGTTCATTAGGTATTGAATTTAGGGATAGTTATATTTTAAGTGGTTATAATTTAGAAAATACTGCTAAAAATTTAAATAAGCATAAAATAAAAAAGTTAGTTGGCGATTTAGATTACCATTTAGTAAGACATACAAAAACGCCTATAACGGAAGATGAGTTAAGGTATTTAGAAAATGATATTTTAATCATTCTTTATTATATCAATGAACAAATAGAAATTTATGGAGATATAACTAAAATACCATTGACTAATACAGGAAGGGTAAGGGAATATGTAAAAAATAAATGTTATTATACTGAAGGTAAAAGTAAATATAAATCAAGTAAGGGGAAAATGAGAAATTATAGAGAAATAATTAATCATTTAACATTAGAATTAGATGAATATTTAAAATTAAAATGGGCTTTTATGGGGGGTTTTACCCATGCTAATGCTTTTTATACAAATAGGGTAATAAGAGATGTTTATTCTATGGATTTTTCTAGTTCCTATCCTTCTGTAATGTTAGCTGAAAGGTTCCCAATGGGCAAGGGATTTAAACCTACAAAGGAAGAAATATTAAAAAATGGGTATGATTATTATTTAAATAATTTCTGTTGTTTAATTGGAATTAGTTTTATAGGACTTAAAAATAAATTTCATCATGATAGTTATTTATCAGAAAGTAAATGTAAAATTAAGGGTGAAAAACTTATAAATAATGGAAGAATATATAACGCTGATTATGTAACTACTGTAATTACTGATATTGATTTATGGATAATTAAAAGATGTTATGATTATGATAATATGGTTATTCATGATTTGATTTGCTACCCAAAGGGATATTTACCTAAAGCTATAATTGAAAGTGTATTAGAATTATATCAGAAGAAAACAGAGTTAAAAGGTGTTGAAGGTAAAGAAGTCGAATATTTACTATCTAAAGGAATGCTGAATTCAGTTTATGGTATGATGGTCACAGATATTGTAAGGGATAATATTATATATACTGATGAATGGGATATTGAACAAGTTAATAAAGAAGAAGAAATTGAAAAATATAATAATAAAAGGTCTAGATTTTTATTTTATCCTTGGGGGGTGTGGGTCACTGCATATGCTAGAAGGAATTTATGGTTAGGAATATTTGAATTAAAGGATGATTATATTTATAGTGATACCGATAGCATAAAATTTTTAAACTATGAAAAACATAAAGACTTTTTTAATAAATATGATAAGTGGATAGCGGAAAAACAAAAATTAACTTTAAAGTATTATAATTTAAATGAAAAACTTTTATATCCTAAAAATAAGAAAGGCGATACAAAATTATGTGGTGTATGGGACTTTGAAGGTAAATATACAAGGTTTAAAACTTTAGGTGCTAAAAGATACCTTTATGAAGAAGATGATGAATTATATTTAACTGTAGCAGGTTTGTCAAAAAGAAACGGTATAGAATATATGAAGGAAAAGTGTAATTATGATAATACTAAAGTATTTGAAATGTTTAATGATAATTTATATATACCTGCTGATAAAACAGGAAAAAACACTCATACTTATATTGATACTGAAAAAACCTATTATGTAACTGATTATTTAGGAAATAAAAATATTGAAACTAGTTTATCAAGTGTTCATCTAGAAAAGGCTGATTATACTTTAAGTATATCAGAGTTTTATATGAAATTTTATAAATTGTTACAAGAGGGTTACTTATTTAAGGGGGTTATCAAAAATGGGTAGATATTATGATTTACGGAATATTTTAAAAACTGATAGCACATATAATATTATTATTGGTGAAAGGTCAAACGGTAAAACTTATGCTTGTTTAAAATATGGTGTTGAAAGATATTTTAAAACAGGGGAACAATTTGCAATTGTTAGAAGATGGCAAACTGATATAAGAGGGAATAGAGCAAGTGAAATGTTTTCTAGTTTAATCAAAAATAATGTAATAAGAAAATTATCTAGAGGTAAATATGTGGGTATTCACTATTGGGCAGGTAAATTTTATCCTTGTAATTATAATGAAACGGGAAAGGCTGTTTATAATGATAATGAAGTTATAGCCTATCCTTTTAGTTTATCAGATACAGAACACAATAAAAGTATTAGTTATCCAAATATTACTACCATAATGTTTGATGAATTTATAACTAGACAGGTTTATTTACCTGATGAATTTATATTATTTATGAATACTATTTCAACGATAGTAAGAGATAGAACAAATGTTAAAATATTTATGTTAGGTAATACAGTTAATAAATATTGTCCTTATTTTAATGAAATGGGTTTAAAAGATATTCACAAGCAAGAACAGGGAACAATTGATGTTTATAGATATGGTAATAGTAAATTAAAGGTTGCTGTTGAATACTGTAGAAGTATGGGGAAGTCGAAAACTAATAACTTCTATTTTGCTTTTAACAATCCTAAATTAGAAATGATTAAAACAGGAGCTTGGGAATTAGATATTTACCCTCATTTACCAGTAAAATATAAACCTAAAAATATATTATTCACTTATTTTATTGAACACGAAAAACAATTATTCCAATGTAATATAATATTAGTTGATAATAATTTATTTACTTATATACACCGAAAAACTACAGAAATAAAAAATCCTGATAAAGATTTAATTTATACACTGGAATATAATTCAAAAATGAATTATAATAGAAATATATTAAAACATCGTAATAAATTGGAACAAAAAATAAAAGAGTTTTTTGTCCATGATAAAGTTTATTATCAAGATAATGAAGTCGGTGATACAATCAATAATTATTTAATAGAATGTAGAAGGGGGTCATAAATATGTTAACTAAAGAAGAAAAGAGATTATTTTATGATTATATGAATGGGTTGGCACTTTATAAACCTAATGATAAATTAAATAATATTAATAATTTAATAAGAAGTTTTTTAAATAAGACTTTAACTATGTTTTTATATGAGGGTTTACCTGAAAGTATTGACTATGTAGAGTTAGAAAAATTATTACAAATTAAGGGGTTAGCTTTTATAACTGAATATAAGGATAGTTTAGTTGTTTTACCTATTGATTTAATATATGATGAAGTTGATGTATATGGCAACGCTTTAAAAGGTAATGTTTATTTAAATGATAGTAGAGAAGTTAAAACAATGAATATTGAAGATGGTATATTAATAAAAAATGATTATTTAGGTATTGGTTTAATGGAAATATTTAAAAAATATGCTTTTTTAATCAATGAAAGTACTACTACATTATACCTATCTAATTTATGGAAAAGAACAGAAAAGGTATTTACTGCTAATGATGATGGCACTGCTGAAAGTGTTAAAAATTATTTAGAAAAAGTTAAAAATGGAGAATTAGGAATTATAACTACTTCATTACTTTATGAAAGTATTAATGTAAAAACACCACAATCTATGGGCACAAGTTTACATGAATTAATAGAATATGATAACTATATTAAGTCCCAATTTTATAATGAAATTGGTTTATATCATCATAATAATATGAAAAAGGAAAGATTAATAACTAGTGAAGTTGAAATTGGTAAAAATAGTGTTTATCCTTTAGTTGATAATATGTTAAATTCGAGAAGAAAAGGACTAAAAGAATTAAATGATAAATATAATTTAAATGTGAAAGTAGAGTTTACTAGTTCATGGGAATTAAGATTTAATTTAGGTGAAAATATTAGTGAATTAGAAGGAGGTGAAAAAGAGGGGAAAATTGATAATTTAGAAAATAATGAATAGGAAATTTAAATGGAGGGGTAATATGATGGAATATTTAAGTTATTTAGAACAATATATTAAAAATCCATTACTATTAATTTTATTTATTAGTATAGCCTTCGATATAATTATTGGCACTTTGAAGGCTTTTACTAAAGGTTTAGTTAATTCATCTTTAAATAAAAATGGTATAAGTAAACATATAGGAATAGTGTTACTGGTTATGTTAGTTATAATCATTTTTAAACCTTTAGAAATGGAAAGTTTAATAAATACGGTTATAGTATTTTATATAGCTAGTTACTTTTTATCTATACTAGAAAATTTAAGTTTATTAGGTATTCCATTCCCTGAATGGTT
>CAYMGQ010000044.1:0-6021 GCA_964390055.1 uncultured Clostridiaceae bacterium | reverse complement strand
CTTTCATTGTAAAACCTCCTGTGGTTATGGTTAATTTTAGCTTATTACTATTATTCTATATTATACTACAGAAAAGATTAGATAAGAATAAAAACTGATCCTAGCACTATTTCCAATTAAATGGAGGATTTTGGAATTTGATGGAGAATATAGTACTTTAGTAATAGCTTTTAAAACATAAATTGCATTAGACGCTAGAATTAATAATGTTTTAAGGACAAAAAATATCTATTTATTCAATTTTGTTAGATTTCATTTTTATAATAATTCATATAAGGGGGTAGTATAGTGGGTAAGGTTTTAGGAATAGATGTTGGTATTGCAAGTGTTGGTTGGAGTTTAGTTGATATAAATAATAAAAAAATTATTAATATGGGGGTAAGGCTATTTGATTCTGCTGATGCTAGTAACAATAAAACCAGAAGATTAGCTAGGTCAGCAAGAAGGAATTTAAGAAGAAGAAAATACAGGTTAAAATCTATCAATGAATTACTAGAACAACATGGCTTTGAATCTCCTGACAATATAAACAATAATCCTTATGAACTTAGGGTGAAAGCATTAACTGAGAAAGTTTCGGGGAAGGAATTATATACTATCCTGTATCATTTAGCTAAAAGAAGAGGGATTTCATATTTAGACGAAGCTGAGGATAAGGAGAAAAATATTGGGAGCTCATTAAATATAAACAGGCAATTGTTAAAGTCTAAACACCCTTGTCAAATACAATTGGAGAGGCTAGAGAAATATGGACAAGTTAGAGGAGTTATAGAACAGGAGGACAAGATATTAATAAATGTATTCACAACAGCTGCATATAAAAGGGAAGCTATTGCAATTTTAGAAAACCAAGCAAAATTTCACAAAACAATAAACAATACATTCATTGATGAATATATTAAAATCTTAACAAGAAAAAGGGATTTTTATATTGGTCCTGGAGACGAACTAAACAGAACAAATTACGGTATTTATAAGACTGATGGTAGAACTATAAATAGTATATTTGAAGAGTTAATTGGTAAATGTAGTATTTATACTGAGGAAAAAAGAGCATCAAAGGCAACGTTTACTGCCCAAGAGTTTAATGTTTTGAATGATTTAAACAATTTGATAATAGAAGGCAGGAAATTAACAGAAAAGGAAAAAAAAGAAATTATAGCTAAGATATTAAATTCTAAAGTTAAAAGTTTTACCTATAAAAGAATGATAAATATAATTAAAAGGGTTACAGGATTGGAAAATGAAAATGCTATAAAGGGATATAGGATAAATAAAAAAGAAAATCCCGAATTCCATAATTTTGAGGCTGAGAGAAAACTAAAAATTTATTTAAAAGATACTAGTATAGACTATGAAAATTTTGATATAAATAAAAAGGATTTACTTGCTCAAATTTTGAGTTTGAGTAAAGATTATAAGTCTTTAAGAAAAAATTGCAAGGAAAAACTACCTGAATTATCATCTGATGAAGTTAGTCTATTATTTAAGTATCTGCAAGAAAATAAGGTCCTATATAGTGGATGGCATAATTTTTCGGTAAGAATTATGCAGGAAATGAGGGAAGATCTTTACAAAAGACCGATTAATCAAATGAATATTTTAATAGAAAAAGGTATAAGAAAAAATATAAAGAAGAAATTTGAGGGTTATAAATATATTCCGCCAAATTTTTTAGATGAAGAAATTTATAATCCAGTTGTTAAAAGGTCAGTCAACCAATGTGTGAGGCTAATAAATGCCATATTAAAAAAATATGGTGAATTAGAGGCTATAGTAATTGAAATGCCCCGGGAAACCAATGAAAAAGATGAAAGAAAGAAAATACAAGAAATTCAAAAAAATAATGAAAGAGAGAAAAATGAGGCTTTGAATAGGATACGCAATGAATATTCGGTAACAAGGGAAGATATAAATAGACAGAAAGACATGCCCCTTAAAATAAGATTATGGTATCAACAGGATGGAAGGTGTATTTATACAGGAAAAATAATATCCGTACAGGATTTGATAAAAAATCCAAATATATTTGAGATAGATCATATTATTCCTAAATCAATTTCCTTGGACGACAGCTTAAACAACAAGGTGCTAGTTTATAATTATGCCAATCAATTAAAGGGTCAAAGAACACCCTTTAATGCCTTTGTTTTTTCTAATAAAATAATATATGAGGATATGAAAGAAAGGGCTTCACAACTGTACGATAATAAAAAAATAAATAAAATAAAATTAGATTTATTAACATTTGAGGAGGATATTAATAAATATGAGGTTAGACAGAGATTTATTAATAGAAACTTGGTAGATACTAGGTATGTTTCAAGGGTTGTGTTAAATGGTTTGCAGGAATTTATGAAAGCCAACAAAACTAATACACAGATACATGTTGTCCGGGGGAAGTTTACTAGTCAGATAAGGAGAAGGTGGGGTATAAGAAAGGATAGAGAAGAATCTTATGCACATCATGGAATTGATGCCACTATTGTGGCGATATCCTATATGATTGGACAAAGTGAGAAAACTATCAGAAATCCTTTTCTTCAAAGAATTGGCAAGAAAGAAGAATCCTATTGGAAGATAAAGCTAGATAAAGACTATGATAAGGAAGTATATAGATTACCATGGGAAGGTTTTAAAGTAGATATGAATGAGGCAATAAAGCAAATAAAATATTCACACAAAATTGATACAAAGATTAATCGTCAAATATCAGATGCTACAATATACTCTACTAGAAAAGTGGATGAAAAAGTCTATGTAGTAAAGAAATATAAAAATATTTATAATAATAATGTGGCTAAATTAGTGATAAAAAAAATAAAGTCAGATATGGATAAATTTAAGGATCCCCAAAATAGCATGATACTAATGAGGAAACACGACCCACAAACCTTTCAAAAACTAGTTCAAATAATTGATAAATATAAAGGGGAAAAACCTAATCCTTTTGCAGCTTATAAAAAAGAACATGGTTATATTAAAAAATACTCTAAAAAAGGTAATGGTCCTAGGGTAAAGGATATAAAGTATTTGGCTAATCGATTGGGAGAGGGCATAAGGATATCTAAGACAGATAGTTTAAGCAAGGATAAAAAGGTAGTACTTCTCTCTTTGTCCCCTTTTAGAACAGATGTATATTATAATAAGAAAACTGGCGCATACAAAAATATAGGATTGAAATATAATGATTTAATTTACCGGGGCGGAAAGTATAGAGTAGATTTAGAGACATACAATCTAATTAAAAAGGATTTGGGTATAAATGAGGATTTCAATTTTCTCTTTTCACTTTATAAACATAATATAGTCGGTATTACTTATAAAAATAATCCAGATAAGGAAGAAAGGTATAGATTTTTATCCTGCAAGTCCAATAATTATAATAGAATTGAGGTGAAACCTATAGATAAGGCAAAATTTGATATACAAAATCAACCTACTATAGGCAATAAGGTGCTAAGATTTAAAAAATACAATACAGACATATTGGGCAATGTTTATAATGTCGGGGATGAGAAGATAAAATTGGAATTCGAAGTTGACAATTTAAACAATATATAGTATTATAATATTGTAAATATTTACACAATAGCTAAGATTCTTAGAGCCTACTAAAATAAGGCTTTAAGCCGAATTCGCCCCGAAAGGGGCTTTTTCGTTTTTTGAGGAGGTTGTTGAATGTGACCTGGCGTAATTTGATGGTAGATGATGGAGACCATCTTAAAGTTTATTTAGATAATATAGTTATACACAAAGACGAAAGAAAGTATACCTTACCCCTAAGTGATTTGGGTATTATAGTAATTGACGGAATAAAAACCAATATTACTACCAGGTTACTTTCGGTATGTTCACAATATAATGTTGTCCTAGTGTTTTGTGACAAAAAGCATTTACCTGCCGGAATGTATTTGCCCTTTAACCAGCATAGCAGGACTGTTAAAGCTATAAGAAAACAAATAAGATGGAGGACGCACGAAAAAGAGGCTCTTTGGAAAAACATAGTCAAATATAAAATTAACAACCAAAGTCAGATACTTTATCATTACACAGGCAATAAGGAAAAATATTTTCAATTACAGGAATATATGGAGAAGGTGATGGCAGGAGATAGAACTAATAGGGAGGGACATGCCGCCAAGGTATATTTTAACACTCTGTTTGGAAAAGAATTTTATAGGGGTATTGATTGTATTGAAAATGCAATGTTAAACTATGGTTATGCTGTAATTAGAGCCTATATAGCTAGATCTATAGTAGGTTATGGGTACAATCCTGGTATTGGTATCTTTCACAAAAGTGAGTATAATTCGTTTTGCTTGGCTGATGATATATTGGAGGTATTTAGGCCTTTGGTTGATGCCTATGTGATATTACAATTATTAGACAATGCAAACATGGAATTCCTCACTCAAGAAATAAGATCTACTTTAGTTGATATACTTTCAAAAAGAATCTTGTTTGAGGGTAAGTACCGCAAGGTTTCAACCGTAATAAACAAGTTTACGCTACAATGTTTTAATATTCTTGATCCGGATAGGAAAGGAATCGTAAAATTGAATAATTTTGATATTATGACGGGTGAGGGGTTAAAGAAATGAGGTATGTAGCCGTGAGAATAATATGTATTTTTGATTTGCCGGTTGTCACACAAAATGAAAAAAGAGCATATAGGACATTTAGAAAATTTTTGATAAAAAATGGATTTGAGATGTTACAGTATTCAGTTTATATTAGGACTTGTCCAAATAGAAGTTTTGCGAGGAAATTTTATAATAGAATAAAAAGCAATTGCCCGAGAAGCGGAGATATAAGACTATTGACCATAACAGAAAAACAATTTGAGGATATGGAGTGTATTGTATGTGAGCACAAAGAAAAAAGAATTATATTGGCATCTGATGATCTAGTGGTGATATAGATGGTAACAATAAACTTTGCTGGGAAGAAAATATTTGAATTTAAAGATAATAATATCATGCAAGTAATTGGACAGAATGAAGAATTAAAAAGATTGATAATAAATATTTATTCAAAAATATTAAATGGTTATAGGTTTTCCGATATTGATGTTGAAGCTATGAATGGATATTTTCCAGAAATAATAAAGAAGGGTAAAAAATACAATAAAGGAGATATTTTGGTTATCGAAATATCGGATATTCAAGATATCATTGAACAATTACAGGTAAATAGGAATTCGATATTAAAAAAATATCTCCTTTCCCTAGGGGCAGAGCTATCCATAAATAAAACTTTAGCCGAAATAGAGGAAAGTTTAATTGGATTGACGATTGAATTGGATGACTTGATGGGCAAAAAATTCTCTACGGGGGATATTAATATCATTACTAATATTAGTCATATGAGTTTCAAAAAAATAATTAAGAGCTTTATTGATATAGAACTGATTAATTATGATGGACAGAGGAAATCTCCATGGCTTCTAAGAGATAAGGAGTTAATAGACCTTTTTTTCAATATTATTTTACTATTAGTTGAGAAAAATCATAACATTACATTTATAATTAATGGATTAGATACTAATATCGAAATAACAACTTATTATTATTTGGTAGATAAGATTTTTAATTTAACGAAGACGCAACCAAATCTTAAGGTTTGGCTATTTCCCAAAACGAGAAGAGGAGTACATATGGACTATAAAATATTTGAAGATACATATATATTAAATGAAGATGTATTTACTATGGGAGATTTCGATATTACATATGAATCCCTTTGCAGGAATTATCCTGATAACAATTATCCAACAAAAATTCAGGTATTAAATACTTTGTTAAGGGTATTTCCCTTTCACTATCAAGAAAAATTATACCATTCCTCCAAGGAGGCTGTTATAATGAGGATATTTCTAGAATTATTGCACAAGGATTCCATAAAACTTGAAAACACTAAATTATCTAGCCTAGAAACTAGATTTTTGACTAGTAGCTAGAAAAAGAATATAATGAATTTGAGGTTTTAGTATTCTAAGAATTTAAGCTATTGTAAAAC
>CAYMGQ010000043.1:0-6053 GCA_964390055.1 uncultured Clostridiaceae bacterium | reverse complement strand
CAGTCGGTGAATTAATCAGGCCGGCTTTTACGATTTTCCTTCTGGGCAGTATCTCGGCCTTATTATCAGCAGAGGTTACAGATAAAATGGTTGGTGATCAGCATGACAGCAATCGCGAACTCCTGGGCCAGGGACTGGGAAATCTTGTTTCTTCACTGGTAGGCGGTGTTCCCGTAACCGGTGCTGTAGCCCGTTCAGGCATAAATGTACACAGCGGGGGACGGACCAGGCTGTCTGGCGTATTACATTCTATCTTCCTTCTCTTGATGGTTTTAGTTTTTGCTCCTGTAGTCCGGCGCATACCCCTGGCTTCCCTGGCTGCCATCCTGATGGTAGCTTCAGTCCGTACAGCTGACTGGAAGAGTATCAGGCTGCTGCCCCGGGCCCGTTGGACCTATGGAGGAATTATGATTATTACTACTGTATTAACTGTTGTCATGGATCTGGCTGTTGCTGTAATAGTTGGAGTAATCCTATCTGCTATTGTGGCCCTTTTTGATCTTGCCCATTTGCCGGAAGGAAAGGATTCAGGCGGAAAAATCTCTCTGCATGGCCCCTTGCTTTTCGTGGGTATAGAAAAATTGAAAGAACAGCTCGAGATGAATAGTGAAAAAGGTGAATTGGTGCTGGACTTTGCTGCTGTCTCCCATATTGATGAGAGCGGGGCCCTGGCCCTGCAGGAACTGCTTTTTGCAGAGGCGGGGAAGGGGAGGAAGATATCCATAGACGGCCTCAGGGAAGAACCTTTACGTGTTCTGGAAAGGATGGGTATAAAAGATAAGCTGGATAGGTCTGGTGTAAAATTGCTTCAGGAAAGAGGGGGTTTGTAATGGGCAGGAAAAGAAGGATAATCTTTATTTTATTGTTAGTTTTCTGGTTAATAGTTTCTACTACACTTGGTATACCACATATATTGATTGGCCTCTTTTTTGGCTTGATTCTTATCTGGTACTGGAAGGACTTATTAAGGGGGTTTCCTGATATACTTACATTCCAGGAATTTTTAGCCCTTGTCAGGGTACTGCTTTTTCTGGCCAGAGAAATAGTCCTTTCCGCTATAGCTGTGGCCAGGACCCTGCTTTTTTCCAGGCCGGCTGTAAGTCCAGCCTTTATATTGATTGAACCACCCCTGACCAGTGACTGGGGAAGGGTTTTACTGGCCAACTGTATTACCATTGCACCAGGTTCGACAACTATAGATGTAGATCCAGAAACAGGGAGGTTTTTTGTGCATGCCCTGACAGAGGAGGTTGCCCAGAACCTGATGTACTGGCCGATGGTTGATAAAATCAGAGACCTGGAGCAGCTGATTCAAAGGAGGACTAAAAAGGAGGACTAGAGATGTTATGGTTGATAGCAGGACTGATGTGCCTGATACTTCTGGTACTTATCAGGGGAATAATCGGGCCTACAATTCTTGACCGGATGATTGCCATCAATGGTATTACCACCATGGTAAGTGTAATAATCCTCTTACTGGCTTTCGCCAGAGGGGAGTATGGTTTTGTAGATATTGCCTTTGTTTTTATGCTCTGTGGTTTTGTGGGAAATCTCTGGATACTAAGGGTGATGACTCCTGGTGACTGGAAACTGGATTTACCGGGGATTAAGGGATTTGAAGGTGATAGAGAGGAAGTGGATTAAATGTTGAAAGTACTTGCCAGTATTTGTTTTATTGGTTCCTTTATCTCATTTGGGCTGGGTGCTTTAAGCCTGTTTAGGTTTCCTGATTCCTATACACGGATCCATGGCCTGGGTATTGGTGAGACCATGGGGGTGGCCCTGGCTGGCCTGGGGCTTTTAATACTCAGTCCGGACTGGATTATCCGGTTGAAACTCATATTTATCCTATTTCTCTTCTGGATGATCAACCCGACCATGACACACCTGATCATGAAGGCCGGCCTCCTCCATGGAGTGAAACCGGTAGATGATACCAGATTGAGATTGAGGGAGGAGAGGTGAAGCTATGTATTTGACGGTTATTGATTACTGGACCATTGCCCTCCTACTTCTTCTGGTGGTGATTTCCATTTCCATATACTTTATCAAGGATTTGCTGCATGCTGTCATTGTTTATGGTGCCTATAGCCTGATCATGGCCCTGATCTGGCTGCAGATGAATACACCTGACCTGGCAATTACCGAGGCTGCAGCAGGTATCTGTACAACTGTCCTGATGATGGTTGTGGTATTCCGGACCAGCCGGAAGGAGGAAGAGTGATGAAGATAAGGAATCTGATTTTTTTACTGATAATATTATTGGCCATCTTTACCATGTTGATTGCCGTGGCAGAGCTTCCTCCCTATGGCAGCCCGGATAATCCGGTGCACAATATGGTAACAGACCGGTATATAAATAAGGCCCTGGAGGAGACTGGTGTCAATAACATGGTAACTGCTGTCGTCCTTGATTATAGAGCCTATGATACCCTTTTTGAGACCATCGTCTTATTTACAGCAGCAGTAGCTGTTTATGTTACCCTGAAAAAAGCGAAGGGGAGTGAGAGTGGAGAATGAGGGATTTTGTTTTAAAAAGAATAGTAGCCGTTATTATACCATTTATATCCCTTTACGGTTTTTATGTAATCCTCCATGGTGCCATCTCTCCTGGAGGCTCCTTTGCCGGCGGCATCATAGTCGCCCTGAGTGTTATTGCCTTTGCTACAATCTTCGGCCTGGAGAAGGCTAAGGAAAAGCTGCCGGAGAAGATCCTGGTCTGGACAGAGAGTTATGGTACCCTCTGGTATGTGCTTATGGGCCTGGTGGGTATTGTTAAGGGAGTGCCTTTTCTGAGTAACAGGCTGGCCGGTATTAACCTGGGGGTGCCGGGGACCCTTTCTGCCGGTGGCTTGATTGCCCTTATTGGTATTGGTGTTGGTATCAGGGTGGCCAGTACCATGATTACATTATTTTTTACGATGATGGAGGAAGAGAAGTGAGAATATTACTGGAGAAGTTGCTGATAAATTATCCTTTCTTTTTTGCTATAATCCTGTTTGTCATGGGAGCCTTTACTGTCCTGACCCGGTCAAACCTGTTTAAAAAACTCATCGGGATTAATATCATGGAAGGCGGAATTTTTCTTTTCTTTGTGGCTGCAGGGAATATCAAGGGCGGGGCTGTCCCCATCCTTGCTGAGAACAATCCCGGCATGACCTATATTAATCCTTTGACCTCTGCCCTGATGCTTACCGGTATTGTGGTCAGTGTAAGTGTCACTGCCTTTGCCCTGGCCCTGATTATCAGGTTATATAAAATATATGGGACCGTTGATGCAAGGCGGATAGCAGAGATGAGAAAAGAGGTGAAAGAGAGATGGCAGGAGTGATTACAGTAAATCTACCCGTGTTCCTGATTATATTGCCACTGGTTGCCGCCTTTATCCTGCCGACAATAGGCCGCCGGCAAAGGCTGCAGGAGAACCTCCTGCTTGTGGTTGGCTCCCTGGGAATACTGGGGGCAGGATATCTGGCCTATCTGGTCATGGATGGCGGTATATCGTCTGTCTATCAGATGGGGGGCTGGCCTGCTCCCTGGGGTATAGAATTGCAGGTAGACGGCCTGGCTGCTTTTTTCCTGTTGGTTATAACCTTTGTTCTTTTCCCCGTATTTTTGTTTTCCAGGGGAAATCTTGCTGAAGAGGTGGGCGGCAGGGAAAAGACAGCCCGCTTTTATGTCCTTATTTTACTTCTGGGCGGAGCACTGGCGGGTATGGCCCTGACCAATGACCTTTTTAATGTCTATGTCCTGGTAGAGGTGGCGACGATCAGTTGTGTTGCCCTGGTCAGTTCACGGAACCACCCCCTGAGTGCTGAAGCAGCCTTCAGGTATCTGATACTGGCTACCTTTGGCTCTGCCCTGATACTGGGTGGAATCGGTTTTATATATATAATCACCGGGCATTTGAATATGGGTTTTGCCGCCCAGGAGTTGGCCCAGGTCTGGCAGTACAGGCCCCATGTGGTCTGGATGGCCCTGATCTTTCTCCTGACCGGTTTTGGTATCAAGGCTGCCCTGTTTCCATTGCATTTGTGGCTGCCGGATGCCCATTCCATTGCTCCGACACCGGCCAGTGCTATCTTATCTGGCCTGGCTGTCAAGGGTTATATTATCTGTCTTTTTAAATTTTTCTACCGGATAGCCGGCCCCTTTTTATTACAGGAACTGGCCATGGATAAGATTATGAGGACTGCCGGCCTGCTGGGAATAGTGCTGGCTTCACTAATGGCAATCCGGCAGGATGAGTTGAAGAGGAGGCTGGCCTTTTCTACAGTTGCCCAGATAGGTTATCTTTTTCTGGGAGCCAGCCTGTTAAATACTAGAGGTCTGGCAGGTACTTTCTTTTATCTGGCCAGCCATGCTGTAATCAAAGCAGCCCTCTTCCTGTCGGCCGGGACCATGCTTGCAGCAACAGGGAAGGAAAAGGTTAGCCAGCTGGCCGGTATTGGCAGGAAGATGCCCGTAACAACAGCTGTATTTACGATTGCTTCCCTGGGCCTGGTGGGAGTACCCCTTTTCTCAGGCTTTGTAGGTAAGTGGTATTTGCTGCTGGGTGCCCTGGATGGAGGGGATTTCCTTTCAGCCCTGGTGATTATAGGGGGAAGTGTCCTCTGTGCAGCCTATTTGTTTCCGGTGGTACGGCTGGCCTATTTTGAGCCGGCAGAGATAGAAGAGGCAGAGGATCCGGGTATACCCCAGAAAATAGCTCTGGTATTTCTGGCTGTGCTGGTAGTACTGTTGGGAGTCATGCCGGGTACCGTGTTGGACCTGGCCGGCAGGGCTGCCCTGGACTTATTAACCCCATAGGGGAGGAGGTGTTTGCGGAGTGACCAGTCTGATTTTAGCTTTAATGAGTGCTTTAGTTGGAGTTTTATTGATTGTATTGATACCTGGTGAGAATAAGAAATTGCGCAATAGCATAGTTTTTCTTTCTGTTTTATTGGCCCTGGTCTTTAGCTGGCGGACGGGTTTGCTGGTTTTTGCCGGCAAGAGCATTGGCCTGAAAGTAGAACTGGGCAGGTTTGTCTGGAGCCTGAGGCCGGATCCCCTGGGGGTAGTATTCGGGCTGATTGCTTCTACCCTCTGGCTTTTTACAGGGGTGTATTCCTTCGGCTATATGGATAATAAGGAAAAACAAGGGTCCTATTATGTTTTTTTCCTGCTGGCCCTCTGTGTAACCCTGGGTGTGGCTTTTGCCGGTAACCTGGTGACCCTCTATTTATTCTATGAATTCCTGAGTTTTGCCACTTATCCGCTGGTAATCCATGAACGGAGTCCGGAAGCCATGAAGTCGGGCAAGAAATATATCCTTTATAGCCTTTCCGGAGCTGGCTTATTGTTGGTAGCTATCGTCCTTACCCATCACCTGGCAGGAAATCTGGCTTTCGGGGCCGGACCTATCCTGGAGGGCCTATCCGGACCAGGCCTGAACTGGCTCCTGCTTTTATTTGCTCTGGGCTTTGGTGTCAAGGCAGCTGTAATGCCCTTGCACCACTGGCTACCGTCAGCCATGGTAGCCCCGACTCCGGTAAGCGCCCTCCTCCATGCCGTAGCTGTGGTATATTCCGGTGCCTATGGGATACTGCGGGTTGTATATTCCGTCTTTGGCCGGGAACTGGCAGGGGAACTGGTTTTCAGTAAAATATTTCTTTATGTCATAGTTTTTACTATCCTGGCAGGTATAATTGTGGCCATCAGACAGGATCATTTAAAGAGACGGCTGGCCTATCAAACTATCAGCCACCTTTCTTATATCCTTCTTGGAGCCTTTACCTTGACACCCTGGGGTTTAGCCGGAGCCGTTTTCCATATGATCAGCTATTCTACATTAAAGATAACCCTTTTCTTTTGTGCGGGAATCATCTCAGAACTGACAGGGAAGAGCAGTATCAGTAAAATGAAGGGAATCGGCCGGGGCCTGCCCGGTACCATGGTCCTTTTTGCCACAGGAACATTGGGTATGATCGGAATCTTACCCCTCAATACTTTCTGGGGTAAATATTACCTGATGAAAGGCAGTGTAGCAGGAGGAATGTGGCCCCTGGCCCTTG
>CAYMGQ010000042.1:0-6122 GCA_964390055.1 uncultured Clostridiaceae bacterium | reverse complement strand
ACGGTTTTTCTCATTATACCATGTCCGAATGTTTTCTGTCTAATTTAGTATAGCCTATCCAGAGGCAGGATACGGTACGGACGGTAAAGACCTTACTCCGTTCAGTTCCTGCATAGCAATATCAAAGACAGTTGAGAATGACTTTAAGTTCGGGCGTGAAGTAAAGGAGAAAATCAACGAATATGCTGATGATTATCAGATCATCACTTCTTTTAAGTCGCTGCTCGGAACAGATCAGGAGATCGTTGTAAATGGTATGAGGTTTACAGGAAAGGTGCTTGCTGCACTCTTTCTGAACCATGTAAAAGAAACAGTCAAGCGTATCAGACCTGATTTTGATGAAGCGGTATTTTCTATTCCTGTTGACTTTTCAGCAAGAGCAAGAACAGAACTGCTTGAGGCCGCTGAATGTGTCGGTATCAAGGTAAAAGGCTTTGTCAGTGAATCATCAGCAGCATATATCTCAAAAGTCAAGGATATTAAGGCTTTTTCAAAGGTCATGGTTATTGACTTCGGCGGTGGTACGCTCGATCTTAGTATTCTGAACCTCAAACATAATCAGGTATACGAAGACGCTGTTTATGGTATCAAATTCGGCGGCGATGATATTGATAAAGAGCTTGCCATGAGACTGATGCCGAAAGTGTACCCGGGTGTTTCATTTGAGGAGCTTGAATCAAGAAGAAAAGATAAGCTCATGAATGAAGTGGAGCGTATGAAAATCGAATTTTCGGAGTACGATGATTATACGATGACTTTAGGCGAAGGCTCAAAGCCCGTAGATATAGATTATGATATGTTCTCTGATATAATTACGCCGCTGATTACAGAAAACGTACTTAACTCTATCTTGAAGATAATGGAAAAGGCTAATGTCAGTCCTGAAAACATTGATGCCGTTATTCTTGCAGGCGGATCCAGCGGTTTAAGACCGTTTGCTGACATTATTCTTTCCTTATTTGGTGAGGATAAGATAATATTTGATGATGAAAATAACAGGTATCAGTGGATGGTTGCTAAAGGAGCTGCAATAACATCTGCGATAGATTGTGATTTCAGACTGAGCGATGATATTTGTATCTTGCTGAGTGATGGTGAAACTTACCCTATCTTAAAGAAAGATGTCAATAAGGTCGGAGACCAGAGTGAGCCTATTTCATTCTCTCTGACAACAGACTCCTATGATGCACACTTTATCTTTACCGATTCTACTGGCAAAAACCGATATGCTACGATTTCTGTCAATGCAAAGGGTTATGTATACGAGAAATTTGATCTTGAAGTAGGAATTGGTAAAGACCAGATAGCAAGGGTTGACATTAAAAACAAATATATTGGCGAGGACTATCGTGTAGAGCGTGAGATCAATAAGCTCCGATTCTACTATGACCTAAAAGATATCGAGGAATAATTATTATGATTAAGTCTAATATCAGTATTGCTTCAAATATATACATCAGGAGTGATTCTGACATCAAAAAGGATAGAAAATACACCGAGAAGATAACAGGTGCTAAACTGCTTAACGATATTCGCAGGAGTTTTGTGGGATTTGAAGCAATTCCATTAACCGACGTTCAGAACCGAATCCTATCGGGAAACCAGACCTGTTCATACGCTAAAAATGGTGAGATGTCATTTGGTCCGGTAATGGTTGACGGTGTTCTGCGTTGGCAAAGCAGATGTGAGTATACCTCTTGTCCGGGCTTTAACGGCTGTGTTCCGAGAGAAATTCCCCGTGAAACTGTTACGGAAGATGATGCTGAGGATAAAAAGAGCTTGCAGGAGTTCTTTGAAGCACTTGGAATCATCATACAAGATGATACTGTTGTTTTTGAAAGGGACAGAAACACGGCAAAAACAGAGGAAAGTCCAAAAGAATATACTGCTCCTACTGAGCAAGCAGTTGAGGAAATCAAGGAACAAAGCCGTCAGTATATGGAGATAACGACACCTGACGCCATTATTTCCGCTCCGCTGGGTTCGCATATCATATTAAATTCAGGACCGGGAACAGGCAAAACTTATACCATTATTCAGCGGTTGATATATATTCTCGCCAACAATCTGTGTCCGGCTGACGAGATCTATATCCTATGCTACACCCGTTCTGCTAAGAATGTTGTCGAATGCAAGATCGAACAAGCTGTTATGGAGGGTGTTCTCCAGCCCTCTGCCAAAAACATTTGTGTGCTAACGTTTGACTCGTATGCAACATATTTCCTTATGGCTATGAGAGATCAAGGGGTGATTAAGGAAAACTTTGATAGTTACGATTATAATGAGCGTATAAAGCTCTTTAATAAATACATATCAGCCGAAGATTTTGAAGGTATTCAGTATTTCATCGTCGATGAGATACAAGACCTTGTAAATGAGCGTGCTGAGATGGTTCTGAAAATCCTGAAGAACTTAAAATGTGGGTATTTGCTTGCAGGAGATCGCTGTCAGTCAATTTACGATTATGAGGCAGATGATGATGCTACACTGGATTCTGTAAAGTTCTATGAGCTTGCAGAAAAGCTGTTCCCCGATGATATGCTCAGATATGAAATAACAGTAAACAGAAGACAATCTGACGAATTAGCCGAAGAAGCGACAAAAATGCGTCAGGTATTGCTGGGTAAGAGCTTTACTGACCAGAATAAGTATGCAAACAGCATTGTATCGAAATATTCAAGCAAGACAAAGATCGAGCATTACGTCAAAACACTAACAAAAGCTCCGACTGTATCAACTGCTATTCTCTGTCGAAATAACGGTGAAGCTGAGTATATCAGCGGATTATTATGCGAAAAAGGTATACTTCATGCACTTAACAGAGGTGTAAACAATGTATTTCCGCTTCCTCGGTGGATAGCAGATGTATTTTGGGATTGCTGCCGTCCGATCATAAGCAAGAAGGACTTCATTGAGAGATTTACATTCAGGTGTGACACTGAGTTGGATCCCGAAGTTCTTTGGGAACTGCTATGCAAACTTACCGATTCTCAGGATAAAACAGTTATCAGCATTCAAAAGCTGATAACAGCCCTTACGATCTCCAATAATATCCCCAGCGAGTTCTTTGGCGATGCGCCAATGCTGACTGTCTCAACGATCCATAAGGCAAAAGGCAGCGAATTTGACAGGGTTATCCTTATTGAATCAGACATAAAACCATCTTCTGACAGCGCAGAAGAAGCAAGAGTAAGATATGTTGCTCTCACACGTCCTAAGACACAGTTTGTAACGATGAAGAAGAATACGAAATACTTTAAGCGTACCATGTCAGGACGAGTTATTGAAACAGGGCTGCATAACATCTATAAGACAAACAATAAATACTGCAAGTGCATAACCGTCGGATTGACCGGAGATATTGATAACAATTCTTTTGTTTCGGGAGATTTTGACTCTATTCTTGACTTACAGGAGTACATCATTCACAGTGTTAAGCTGTATGACAAGCTCTCCGCTAAGCGTTCAGCAATTTCGAGAATGTATGAAATCTATCATAATGGACGTTGTATAGGCTGTCTTTCAAAGAAAATGACAGCGGAGCTTGATCTGGGCGTTAGTTCAACAGATTATAAATACAATCTGCCCGACAGCTTAGAAAACCTTTATGTCAGCGGTATCACTACGGAAGTGCTGAAGCAGTTTGATGCAAGCGTTCCGGTTGAATATCAAAAATCAAGGATATGCTTTGGTATTCAGATAACAGGACTTGCTAAACTTGTATTTGAAAAGAAGTGATGATATGTCGCATTTTCCAAAGTTTTACGATGCAATAGACGATATTGCAGAACATCTGAGGACTGATTTCATCGGTCCGGTTGAAGATAATGAAGTATTAGAGATGGAAGAACCGTTAAGCCGTTATTCGCTCGGAATCCTTTGGGCACAGCCTAAAAGTAAGGACTCTGATGCTGTTTTAACCGACAGTGCGACTGAGGAAATGTTTGAGGATGATTCAGAAGACAGCGAAAAACCTAAGAATGTCAGCGTATTCAAGCCTTCAATTATGGGAGTATCCTTTGCTTCATTTTCAGGTGACGAATTAACTATTTCCTTTACCTATGCCGTATATCATCACTCAGAGCAGATGATAACCGACAACGGAAAGGAAGTCAAACGGCATTATTATTCAAGAGAAGCTAAATCATTCTCCCAAAAAGTGATCGTTCCTGATAAGGTTTGTAATCAGATTATTTCCGATAGCGGAGATCAGGATATTACGGTCTATTTCCATGTCAGGAAGATAGGCAGCGATAACAGTGAGCTTATTACTGTATCTGTTCTTAACAGGCATAAGGCAGGAAATGAGTTCTTGGAAAGCAACACAGGTGCTTTGTTCCAGTGCATACTGTCTGTTAAAAGCAATAAAGGTTTCATGCCTGTTTACAGAAGAAATATCCACAAGTCTTTTGAAGAAGAAAAGAATGATATGCTCTATGATTCTGTCAACAACTATTCGTATGGTCACGGCTGTTCATCTGTTCATATCGAAAGTCAAGGTGTTGTAACAGAGGTAAGAAGTGAATTCATTCCGCAGTACAGAATGTTACAGATGATGCCGAGGCTTTTCAATCATTCTGAGTATCTCTACATGGAATACTGGAAAAAAGCAGATCGAACCGTAGCTTGCTATCAGTTTGATTCCTTTATTATGCAATACGAAGAATGGTTTATTGCACTAAAGAAAAATACTGAATTAGTGGAGAAATACCCTGATACTGCTGCTGACTCATTCAACAATATTGAGAGGTGCATAGAGCGCCTGCGTAATGGTGTTGAGGTGATCAGAAAGAACGATACTGCGTGGAAATCATTCCTTTACATGAATGAGGCTATGCTGCTACAGCGTGTTAAAACAAAGCACTGCCCTTCAGATACAGTAAGCTGGTATCCGTTCCAGATGGCTTATATCCTACAAATAATCCCCGACATAGTAGATAGCGACTCGGAGTATCATAATGACGTTGATCTTCTGTGGTTTCCTACCGGCGGCGGTAAAACAGAAGCATATCTCGGTTTATCAGCGTTTTCGATATTCTTCAGAAGGCTGAATGAAGTCAATTACAACGTAAACGGTATCACTATTATCATGAGATACACCCTACGTCTTCTTACGCTCCAGCAGTTTGAGCGAGCAACGGCACTTGTGTGTGCTTGTGAGCATATGCGTAAGAAATATGGTATCCCTGGTGAAGAAATCTCTATTGGCTTGTGGATTGGTTCAGGTATGACACCAAATCATATCATGGACGCCTCTGAAACGCTAAAGAAGCTCCGTGAGGATTCAACTGCTACAATATATGAAGCAAATCCAATGCAGATAACGAAATGCCCGTGGTGCGGTGCAGAGATCGGCATAGGCGGCTATGATATAGTAGGCGGTTCAATGAATATTTCCTGCTGTAATAACCCTGAATGCGAGTTCCATAACCACTTACCGATTTATGTAGTAGATGATGATATTTACCGTGTCGCTCCTACGTTTATTCTAAGTACTGTTGATAAGTTTACGAGAATAACGTGGGAAGAACAGGCAGGCAATATACTCGGTGCAAACGGCTGTAAACCACCTGAGCTTATTATTCAGGACGAGCTACACCTTATTTCGGGGCCGCTTGGTTCAATCACTGGCATATATGAAATGGCGATAGAGAATATCTGTCGGCATTACGGCAGCGTTCCTAAGATCATCGCATCTACGGCAACTGTAAAGAATGCTGATAAACAGATCAAGATCCTTTATAACAGGAATATGATACAGTTCCCTCCGAATGGCTTAGAGCATACAGATTCGTTCTTTGCTATTGAAGCTGACAAGGAAAAACGTCCTGCAAGAACGTATATCGGTGTTTGCTCTATAGGCTTCGGTACGTCGGAGATGTTGATAAAGATTTTTGCACTGCTGACTTTCATGAAGCATCTGTACAGACTGCAAGGAAAGCCGACAGACGTTATTGACCAGTTCTATACATATGTAGGCTACTTTAATTCACTGAAAGAGCTTGGCTCAAATTCTATCATCATATCTGACCGTATCTCGGCTGAGATCAATTATCTTGCAACCTATAAGTGGATCGGCTATACTAAATAGGACAGTTTTTCTCCGAACATGATATAATAAA
>CAYMGQ010000041.1:0-6283 GCA_964390055.1 uncultured Clostridiaceae bacterium | reverse complement strand
TCATCCCAACGACTAAAGTCGTGGGCTTTCGGCTAAGTTTTCTGTAAAATTTAGTTGTTTTCCTGCCGAACTAAATCCTTGGCATGGACTTCCCCCTAATAATAAATCAATCATTGAAACATCCTTTGTGGCAACATAATGGAAGGAAAGCGGGCACACTTATAAAACAGTAGTGCCCGCTATTCGATGTGTTATTTTTTGATAATACGAATGATTGTGCCAAGGACAAGTCCTCTTTCGGGAACGATTTTATTAGCAACTAACAGCACTGTATCTCCAGCGGACGGCAAGTCTTCAACATTGCTTAACTTAATGATTTTACTAAAGGCTGGGACATTAACATCATCAAGATAAAGCTGTACAGTATTATCTCTTACGATTGTAATAGTGCCTCGATACATTCCTCCTATCGAGCAGTTGGAAATATTTTTTTTGAATTGTGGCAACTGTGTTTGTTTATGTGATACTTTAATGTCAACAGTATCATTGTCTTTTTCAATTACATCTAATACTGCAACATCTATTCTGTCGCCAACATAAAATGTGTTCACGAGTGTCCCGAGGAATTTGTAAGAAAGCTGGGCTTTAGTCAAAACCTTATCTATTCCGCAAACTGTAACCATTAGCGCTTCTTTTCCTACGGCTATAATCGGCACATTTCTAATAATTTTGCCCGCCTCTACTCTTCTGACATCGCCTTTTTTGCCGAAATAATATTTGATTTGTCTTAGCAAGGCTTGTTTTCGAGAGGCAAGAATCACATACTCTTTTTCGTTGGTGTTAGTATTTTTTTCTTGTTTAGCATGTGCTATCACAAACTCAACTTCAGCACCAAGAGATTTTACGAGCACTTGCTTTTCCCTGCGGATACGCGCTTGATTGGACACGCCCTCTTCTACTGCAATTGCCTTTACAAAAAACTCACTCGCTGGTATAACCACTCTAAAATCATTAAAGTTGACTACCGCTATAACCATACCCGAGGTTGTTTCCTCAACACTAATAACTGTACCTCTTGCTATTTTCTTTGTGTGGGCATAGTCCTGTACGATATGCCATTTCAGTGCTTGCTCTTCTCTTTCGTTGACAGCCCTCATTCGTAACATTTCTTTTTCTTGGAAGGCCGCAATGATATCAGCTTTTGTTACTTTGGGTTTCTTTTTTGTAGCCTTAGTCTTAGTTTTAGCTTTTTCTTTAGTAGTTGCTTTTTTAGCTTTCTTGGGTTTTACGTCAGCTTCTTCTTCGGTTTCAGCTTCTTCCTCATTTTCTTCTTCTTCACTGTCTTCTTCACTGTCTTCTTCACTGTCTTCTTCACTGTCTTCTTCACTGTCTTCGTCATCTTCAGCGTCATCCGTAGCGTCATCCTCGGCGTTCTCTTGGTTGTCCTCGTCTTTTTGCTCTACCTCTTCATTTGATTCATCAACTACATCTGTGTTTTCTGCAGTTTCATCCACTGTATCAGTTTCGATGTTGCCATCAACATCATCAACAAATTCAGCAGATACATCGATTACATCATCATGTTTAATTTTTGGCATTTTAAGCCCTCCTTGCATTTTATTATGCTCATATTTAATACAGTTGTTATTTTAAAAAACTGTATTTACAAACCAAAGATTTTTAAAATAAAGGACTATTTGCTGTCTATACCCTCAAGGTCTGCTCTTTGTTTTTCGAGTTTTTCTCTCGTCCGTCGGCTTACATCCCCCGGTTTCCAAGTTTTAGCTACTGTAAAAAAGAAGCTATCATCAAACACTGGGTCGATTTTTTTGTTTGTTGCTTTGTTGTTTTTGTGAGATTTATGTTTGGTTTTCACTTCTTGGGCTTGTGTATTGTTCGTCTGGGGTTTATCTTGATAATCTATATCAATATTGACATTATGCAACACTTTTTCTGTTTTGTCAAATTGAGTATATAAATTTTTTTCGACCTCTTTATTTACGAATTTTTTTTCGGGTTGTTCGGGTGCTTCATCAACAACAACATATCCCTCTGGGACATTAGCATTAGTCTCGAGCACTAAATCACAGTCAGTATCCTCTTCCTTTTTCTTTTCTTCAATTTTATTTATTTCTATATCTAATGGTGGCTCAATAATGCATATGTCTTCTGGGAGCTCCATGATATTGTCATCAACAACATATCCTTCAAGGATGATTTCTTCTGATACTACATCTACTGGGGCGCTTACAAAGGTTTCATTGGTATTCGGTGTCTCTGTCATATCAGCGTCTTGAGCAATTGGGAACGAAGCTACTTCTTCTGTTGTCGTAGCCGACTCTGGTGTTGGAGTGTTTGATTGTGGCCCTTGTTGAACAACCTGTTGACACTTGTTAAAAAAAATATTTTTTTTAGGCTTCTCTTTTGTTGGTTGGGAGACTGCGCATAACTCTAATTTTAACTTATCGATATCAGAAAAAGGCTCAACTATCTTCTCTGTACCTTTTGTCTGCGCCAAGGGCGTAAATGCACCCTGAAGCACAGGCTCACCCATAGAGGTATTTGAATGTGGCTTATCTGGGGGGGCACTCTGTTGTGCGTTATTGTTTTGTTGTTGAGCGCGCAATAAATGTTCGCGCTCTAAAATTGAGGGATAGTCTTTGATGTAGGTAGGGGTAAATTTTTTTGAGTGAGGATGATAGTCGTAATAATATTTATAAGCCCGTAGTGCTTTTTGCCCCCTGAAGAAGATTAAACACTCGTTTAATGGTGTTCTTAATACTTCATCCATTGTAAGTAGCTTCCTTTTACCTTCACCTGAGCTTTCCCGATAACCCTTCTCAATAACTGGTGATAATTTTGTGCTGCGTTTGACCTGCGAGGTGGAAACTTTTATGGTCACTTCGCCCGCTCGGTCAGAAATAAACTTTGCAGTGTCTGGGTCATTACAACCCAAAAACAGATGCGTATCACAATTGCCTAAAATTTCTTGCCACAGACCATAAGGATATCTATTTTGCAATTGTGAAATGGCTTGGAAGATGATTGATATATTAATATCTCGACTACGCACCGTAGAGAGTTTTTTTGTAAAGTCGACAATTTGTCCGATATTTGGGAACTCATCCAAAACAAAGTTCACTGGCACATCACATTTACCGCCATTCAAATCAGCGTATCTAACGAGGTCGATAAACAAAAATGAGAAGAACAATGAAGATAAAAAATTTAGTGTAGAGTCTTGGTCAGACATAACACAAAAATATGCACAAGGTCTTTGCCCAGGTAAAGTTAAATCAATGTCATCGTATGCGGTAATTTTTTTAATAATTTCATTTTGGAAAACTTGAATTCTTGTACCTAGTCCAAGAACAATACCCCCTCGCACATTTTCAGCGGATTGTTTAAAAATATTATATGGAGTCAAACAACATTTTTCTTCATCCGACAAATTGCGTGGATTAAATAAGTCATCAAGTCCAATTTCTCCTACGGCCTTTGTTAAAAGATCATATACTGTCCCCATGTTTTGTTGGTTGAAGTTTTTGAAATCCTTGCCTCGCTCCACTCGCAAAATCAATGCTTTTAATAAGTTCATCTCACTGTTGTCCCAGAAATGGTCAGACTTGCCTCCAATAATGGTGTTTTTAATAACGGTATCGGCAAAAACTTGTGCCATGATTTCGCTACCTTTAATCTCTTTTAAGCAGTTCCACGAATCGCTCTTCTCAGGATTAACAAGATTAAAGATTTTTACAACATATCCATTGTCTCGGAAAAATTGAGCAGTATCTTGGAAGAGCTCTCCTTTGGGGTCTGTCAATATAATGCTTTCGTTCCTTTTGACAGACTGTATGATATAACTTTTAACAAAACCTCTGGTTTTACCTGAACCTGAGGCACCAAAGACAGCTACGTGGTTATTCAATCTACCACGTGGTTTAGTATTAATTAACTTCGTACAAGTTTCATCTAATTGACCTAAGATATATCCCTCTGCACTTTTCCAGGAGTCTACATTTGCCACATCAGCCAATTCTTCTTGCGACATCCAACCAGCTGTGCCATAGGTACCGCCTTTAGCAAAACTAAACCCTCTTTTCTTGTCTTTTGTTCCTTTGCCGAAAAATTGAGAGAAGAAACGAACAAAGAAACCAGAAATAAGAAAGAATAAAACCAATACCAGTGGCAAAGCATATTGGTTAGAGAACAAATAGGCATAATTTGCAAATGGAGAAAAAGTGATAGCTATATCTGAAAACATGTTTCCATCGTTAAAGAAACCACTATCAGATGATTGCAAATATGCATTATAGCCATCTGAAAATTGGAGAATGAGCCCTACTATATATGCAACTACAAATAATACAATTACTAATACAATGCCTAATCTAACCCAAGTATTTGACAATATTTTTTTCAAATTATTGCTCCTCCTGTTTATTACCTACTTGTGCCTACGTCTATATAGCTTTCAGGATTATGGTAAAGCAGTTTATATCCTCCTCCAATTTGTTCTTCTAAAACTCTGGTTTCGATGTGAAGATGGTTACCTGTAGAGGTCCCTGTAGTACCTACTTTGCCAATAACAGTATGATTATAAACTGGTGTACCAATTGAGAGTGGGCACTCCGCTACCATATGAGCATACGAGGAAAAATAGTGTCGATGACCTATTTGCCCATGATATATTACTACATAATTTCCATAACCCGTTCCTGATGATTTACTCACAACTACACCATTAGCCAGCGCATATATAGGAACACCTTCTGCGGCACCCAAATCTAAACCCGTATGCAGTTTCAGTCTTTTATAAATAGGGTGCACACGAGGTCCGAAAGCAGAAGAATATTTGTACTTTCCACCTAATGGGACGGACATTTTGATATCGGGAGTAAAATTAATATTACTAACGGTATAATTAATAAACGGGGTATAATCATTGGATGAAACATATGTTTCATTACCATTTATATCCAGACCGTACATTTCCATATATCCATCTTCTGCTAACAGACCGTAGAAAATCTCGTACATGGAAGCAGTTTTTTTGTATGCCATTTCGATTTCGTTAATTTTGGCAGTATCAGGTATTTCTGGGTCGGTAGAGTTGCGTAAATCCTCTAAGCCAAAGACAAGAGGACCCACTTCATTGATGTTTGCAATATGTATGGTGTATTTAAATTGGCAATGTGTTTCGGTTTCAATTGGTGTATCCTCGTCTGCATCTGGCCCTGGGTCTTTGACAGATGCCCAAACCCTAGGCTCTACAGTAAAAGAAAGCAAAGTGTCACCTTGTTTGTATGGCTTTCTTATCATTTTTTTTAATTCGCCCGAGTCATAAATATCTGCTTGTTTTTCTAAATCCATGCTGTCGGATTTGGCAGACTCAATAGCAAATTTTCTATCTTTATATACGGAAAACATAGCATAAGTTTTATACAACTCATCTTCCATAATCTCTCTTTGTTCCATTGGGTTGTCTATGGTTTTAGTAGCATAATTATATTTTTTTGATTCTTCATTATAGTGTGCATTAATTTGGTTCAGTATATCTTCATTTGCGTTTCCATAAGCGTCGACAACTACATCAACAATTTTTTGTTGCAGTTTTTGTGTTTCCATATCATCAGGGCTCTCGAAAACACGCTGATTGCCCGTTATGACAGAAAACATTATTGAGGCAAACGTTAGTAATAACAACACCAGCACAATAAACCCCGAAAAAGGAGCCACAATTTTGACGATTAACAACATACGCTTCTTTTTAAGTGCTTTTTTGACGAGATTTGCGGCAGCTTGCTTGGCAAGTCGAGACATTGTGCCTGATTGTTTTTTTTGTTGCTGCTGAGACATTGCTTTTCCCCACCCTTTCAAGAAATGATAAGAAGAAACCGAACAACGAAAATTACTCTTATCAAACATCAATATAAGAAATTTATTTATGTAGAAAAAATATGAAAAATCCTTGCAAGACTTTTTACCTAAGATATTGCTATGGTTCTGGAAAATATTATATAACATTTTAGCAGTTATGTCAAAATGCGCATTTAAAAAAAGACAAGCTAGGGCTTGTGCCTTAGCCTGTCTTTTGTAGAGAGCACTGATGCTGGTATCATCTACTCTCTTTTTCGACATTACTGTCGAGGTGAGTCACCACCGTTAAGAAGATTCAGATTTTTAGGAA
Organism: uncultured Clostridiaceae bacterium; assembly: GCA_964390055.1. Taxonomy (GTDB): domain Bacteria; phylum Bacillota; class Clostridia; order Peptostreptococcales; family Natronincolaceae; genus CAYMGQ01. Next base: position 153 of record CAYMGQ010000041.1, on the reverse strand, counting down.
AAATCCGTTAACCGTGTTCGTTCCCCGAACTACTACGAACAAGGGAAAACACATTATATTTATTATACACATTGATGCGTGTTTTGTTAAGTGCATGGTCTGAAACTCTGCGTGGCTAAAGCCAGCAAGTTCTAACATACTTTCCAACTTCTG
>CAYMGQ010000040.1:0-6674 GCA_964390055.1 uncultured Clostridiaceae bacterium | reverse complement strand
CTGGGGGAATTTAAGTATGGTGAAAAAACGTAAAAGCAGATCTATTACTATGACTTTCCTCAAGGGTTTTGAAAATGAATTTGAATATGTTTCTAAATTAAAAGCAAAGGGCATCAATCGAAGTCATTGGATTTGTATGGCGGTTAAAGAAAAAATTGAACAAGAAAAAGAAAAAAAAGAGCATATCCAAAAACTTGAACGGGAAATTGAAAAACTAAAATCACAATTAGTCCGTATTGAAAGAGCCATGCAAGAAAAAGAAAAAGTATCTTCCAACGTAGTCTATATCGACAAGAAACCAGAAGAAGATGCCGATTTAGCCGGGGCCGCCTCAAGATTTTTTGGATTATCTGATTAGTGACCTACCAAAAGGTGGGTCACTTTTGATTTATAAATAAAGTATGAATATATCAAGTATGGGTATCATATACTGTAGTAACAAGATAGGGGAGAGGTAAAAATGTTGCTACAGTGGAAACCAAATAGAGGAGAAATTTACCTGGCAGACCTGGGAGAGACATTAGATTCCGAGCAAAGTGGTATTCGACCAGTTCTGATAGTTTCAAACAATATAGGTAATAGAAATGGTAGTATTGTTACAATTGTACCTTTGACAACAAAGAATAAATGTCTGCCGGTTCACGTAAATATAAGTGCAAAATATGGATTAAAAACTAATAGTTGTGCCTTGACAGAGCATACAAGATCAATTAGCAAAAGGAGATTTTTCTTGCGGGGCAATAAACCAATTAGAATTGCTCAACTTCCTGCAAATAAGATGATAGAAGTAGAGGAAGCAATAAGAATTGAATTGGGGATGATTTCATAATGGGTATTTTGGGCGATATTAAGACTATGTTCTCAGATTTCGTAGATTACTTTTCGGAATCCAAAGGAATGACTGCCGATGAATTTATCTCTGAATTTGAAAAACGGGAAGAAAAAAAATACAATAGTAAAGAAGAAACATTAAAGAGATTAGGTTTAGACAAAATACCTTGCAAGCTAACCTCTAATGATTTCAATGGAGTAAATACCTCCAAGAGAACAGAAAACAAATACAAAGAATTTGCTCAGTATTTAAAAATGAGGGAGGAGTTTGAAAGAGAATGGGAATAATTAATTATTTATTCTCAGTAGATAAGAGGTCTAAACCAAAAGACTGGAAAGAAGAAGCTTGCTTGGAATTTTTCGGAATTGAAGAAAAGATAGTAATTACTTCAAAGGATATGATGAATCAAGATTCTCTCAACAGTAAATGGGTGAAATACCAAGAGTGGAAAGAAAGAAAGGAAGCCTTTGATAAATTTAGGAGGGAACATGATGGATTTAGATAAAGTAATTGATTTCACTAAAACTACAATTCCCTTATCCTTTTTCTTCCTTATTATGCACCAATTGTTTCCAGAACATATAGGAAATTTAGTTTCATATTTGCTCAAAATCGGTATGGGCTTATTGGTTTTCATGATGACCTGGGAGGTAGGTAAAAGTGTTAAAAAATGAATGGGTAATAGGTGCAGGAGTTTTAGCGGCAGGTATTTTATGCCCTGCCTTGGCAGGAGCAGCTTTAATTGGTGGTGCAATTATGGGGTTAGTAGATAGTAGTTATACAACTCAAGGATTACTGGAAAAAGGTTTTGAATCATGCAGATTAGGAGTATTGCAAAAAAATGGCAAACCTAAGCTACCCAAAAAGATTAGGGGAATTGAAAGACCTTACGGATGGCGTTTTATCTACACTATACCCGAAGGTTTATGCCTGATAGATTTCCTAAAGGTAAAATTACCTTTAGAAACAGCTACTAATGCAGAATTAGAGCTTTGGGAAGAGGATGGGTATTTGCATATTAGGGCATTTACTCATAGGCTACCTAAAAAAGTGTGGTTCGAGCCATTTGACATACCTGAGAATATGGTAATTCCAATTCCTATCGGAGTATCGAGGAGCGGGTTGGTTATTGTTGATTTGTTAGATTTACCCCATCTACTTGTAGGAGGAACTACAGGAGCCGGGAAAAGTGTGTTTTTACATGGATTGACTTATACTTTGTGTCATTATCCCCATGTAGAAATTTATGTAGTTGATTTAAAAAAGATAGAATTTGTACATTACAGAGATCATGTGGGGTTAGCGACATCTCTCGATGATGCTGTGGCAGTTATATCATCCATAAGGCAAGAAATGTATCGTCGCATGGAGATATTAAAGAAAGCAAGTGTAAATAACATATTAAAGTATAAAGAGAGAATGCCATTTATTGTGTTGGTGATAGATGAATTTGCACAATTATGGCCTCAAAGTAAAGCAGATTCAAAGGATAGCTATGTTAAGAAGAAAATGTGCCATAGTTATTTGCACGATATTTTATCACTAGCTAGAGCAGTAGGAATACATTGTGTTATATCTACTCAAAGACCAGACAGATATATTTTGCCTGGCCAGTTGAAAGGTAATTTGCCTGCAACCTTGGCTTTTCGAGTTAGAGATTTTAAAAACGCAGGGGTGTTAGACACTCCTTTGGCGGCATTAATACCGGCAGAATTGAAAGGTAGAGCTATATGGAATTATGGAACAGATAGAGAGGTTCAGGTGATGATGTTTGATCCGGGAAAGGCTAAATTTTCAATACCTAAGACTAAACCAGTTGTTAAACAAGAGTGTGAAAGCTTGACGGGAGCCGTTTAAAATGGTTCGTTTGGATGTTCGTTAGGTGGTTCGCTTAGTGTTCGTTTGATATATTCAAACGAACCTACATAGGAGGTTGTTCGGCCATGTATAGTCTTGATTCTTTTAATTCTAGGGAAGAATTGATATGTGCATATTTGTCTTTTTTTCAGTTTATGCCGACTTCTCAGATTCATTTTGTTGCTTTCCCTAAAACTACCAGTATTCGTTATTGCCAACGTTTGTTAAAAAGCATGACTGATCAAAAGAAGGTAAAAAGATTTAAATCTAGGGAATACGTTTATTACCTAGATAAATTGAAGCCCGACCGTAAATCCATTTTGATTATCAATAGTCTTTACTTCGACATAGTAAAAAAAGGCAAGGTAATTAAATACCAACCGGAAATGGTATTCTTTTCTGGTAGATGTGATGGATTTTTTGTTGCAGAGTATAAAGGGAAAAAGAAAAAGTTTTTTGTAGAGGTAGATAGAGGCACAGCAAATTTCAATAAGGTTAAGATATATAATACACTTTTGAGAACTGATTGGAGAATAGAATGGTGGGCAGATCCTCTTATGCGAAAAGTAATAAGTTTCCCACTGGTTGTTGTGTTGACAAATAGGAGGCATATAATTGAGAAAAACTTTGTCCAGGCTAAATTCAATTATTATATTTTTGATCTTTATAATCCTCATTGGGAAAAAATATTTTCTAAATAGTACTTGCAATTATTTTTGGTATATTTTATACTATAATGAGTAAATATAAAGGAGAGAGGAAATGAATTTGCAAAGTGTGTATGTAATTGTTGACGGCGAAGGAAACTACATATCACCAAGAGAAGCAGATGACGATTGGCATTATATAAAATATAGCGGTGATACGACTGGGTTTGTGTTTTACGATAATATAAAAACAGCAGAAAAAGAAAAAGATATTTTAAATAACCAGGGAGCTAAATTTTTTATTGAACAAGTTGTTTTTAATACTATACCTAAAGGTTTGCGGATTGACCCCCTTATAGATTCATAATATAATAATACATACTATATAGGGGGTATAATAATGCTGCAAAGCAAATTGAACCAATTAAAAGAAAAACTAAGGGAAGCGATAGGGGAAGTAGGACACAACAAAGAAGTAAAGCAGGAAATTGGCAAAGAATTTATATTACGCAATATTTCTCCGTACCGTGCAACGAATGTATTTATGGGTATCGAATCCTTAGATACTATGACTACCTCGGAGGACGATGCTCGTTTTCTTTTTATATTTACGCATGCCTTTAGTAAAGCTGCGCCGGAATTAAAAATAAGCGCAAGGGAATATTTTACCGAACTGGAATATAGTAAATGGATCAACTATGCCGAAGAGGACAAACCAGAAGAAATTTTTCCCCTTACTTTTGAAAACGCTGTTCAGATTGCAAATAATATTTGGCAAGCAACCATATCCGCTCAAAAACTTGAGAAATTGGATAGAAACAATGTTTTTATTTATAATTTCATGACTCAAAGACAACCGAAAGTTACTTCTGCTGGAGTACAAATCGATTTCGATAAACGGAAAACGTTTCAGATAAAGGAAAGAATATTACAAGGAAAGCAATTTCCGGATCATATCAAGATTAATATACTGAACACATTTCAAGAGCAAGTTCACTATGATAATAGGAGAAATATTTTAGTCGTTGGGGAAAGTTCCATTCTCAATACTTTCGATGGGCACCATAGAAAAGTAGCGAACTCTTTAGCCATAGCAGAAAATCCAGATCTTGATTTCACTTGGGGATTAGTAATTACCAATATGAGTGAATCAGAAGCGAGAGATTATATGCTTCAAATTAATAAACAGAAGCCTATACGCTATGAGCAAATTAGAACCTGGGATATGGATATGAAAGAAAACCTTGTTGTTAGCGTTATTGCAAACGACAAGATAAGCAGACTCAATAAAATAATGGTTGAACAAAGATCCGAAGTGAAAAACAAGATAGGATTAGTTACAAATAATATTATTGCAGAAGCAATAGCAGATAACTATAAGATTGATGAAACTACTGATATTAGAAGTATAGGTGAATGGATAATAGAATTTACTGATGCTTTGATAGGATTATATCCGGAGGCATTTGTTGTTGATAAAGCAGATGCTGTAATTAAAGATGAAAATATCTTCTATGGCTATATAGCTATGTCTGCGGAACTTAAAAATCAAGAGGATTGGAGGGAAAGGCTAACTAAAAAGATGGAAACAACGGATTTCAGCAGAAATAATCCTTTATGGAGAAACATGGGATTAATTAGAAAACGAATTGCTAACAAAGCATTAAAAGAAAAATTGTATAATTATTTTAGAGAGGTGTAGCGGAAAATGAAGTTTGAAGTTGACAATGAGATCAAATTGGAATATTTAAACACAAAGCCGACTCCCACGGCTAAAGCAGATGAGAATGTTCTTTTGTCCGCTGACAGATTTGAAGAAATGATAGGTAAACCTATCTACAATATGAGCTATGCTGAACTCCGTCAGTTAATAACAATGCAATTCCACAATTCTTCACCAGGAGTTGTTCGAAAAAATATATCAGTGTTGAAAAGGTATGTTGATTATTGCATTGAGAAAAATATTGTTTTGCACGGAGATAATCGTCTGTCAACATTCGAGGCAAAGGACGCTATAAAATATGTTGACAGACAAGCAATTGCACGTAGGTTTATTACCATAGGCGAACTTAGGGAGTATCAAAATATTTGTAGCAATGAGCAAGATAAATTATTGCTTGAATTACCATTCGCCGGGGTGCTTGGCAAAGAGATGATTGAAATAATCGACTTGACTTTTGATAACGTGGATGAAAATAATAAAATGCTATCTTTGCATATGGGAGAAGGAAAATACCGGCGCATGGCAGTAGAAATATCTACCATTGCATTAATCCGCAACACGTATGAGCAAAAAACCTATCTAGAAAACAACGGAAATATCGGGGGCAGATCTTCACCACGAGAATTTAAGATTAATAAATTGGGAAATTATGTGTTTAGGGTTCCCGGCAAGAAAAAATTTGAGAAATTTAGTACTGGGTTAGCCTACACTAGGTTAATTAAAATAAAAAAATGGGTAGATAATCCTTATCTGACGTATAAGTCATTAATGTTTTCTGGCATGATGCATTTGTTAAATCAAAGATTAAAAGAAAGAGGAGAACTAATCGAAAAGGATTACCGGGACATTGTTGACAAATACGATTATGGTTCCGATCACTATTTTGCATGGAGAGACGTTAAAGCTATGTATGAGCAAAATAAAAAAATGATGGGGGTGTAAGTTCCCATCATTACATATGTAAAATATAAAAATGTACTTGACAAAATAATTTTATATGGTATTATATGTCTCAGGAAGGAGATGTTTGTATAAAGCGCAGGTATGCAATAGAAAGAATGTCGTTTTTAGCATCATCCATCGCCATAATATTTACAATACTTCTTATTTCTAATCAACCTACTCCAGAATTACCATACATAGAAGAAGATTTATTGTTGCAAGTAGAGGAGGAGAATAGAAGGATAAAAAAAGAAAATGATGCTTTGGTTGAGTTACTTTTTAATCAAGCAAAAATGTGCGAATGGGCCAATAAAGCAGTGGAAAATATGGATATTACTTTACCGTCTGGTTTCTCCGAAGCTAATTTGGGGCAAGCATTTAGCAGAATTGCGCCGGGATTAGTCGGCATGGAGGCAACTTTTATTTTAGTGGAAAAAGAATATGGAATTAATTGCTTGATACCGGCGGCAATAGCCATACTTGAGTCGGGAGGAGGAATATCGGCAATAGCCAATAATAAAAACAATTTGTGTGGGCTTGGAGCGCACGACAATGCACCAGAACGCTCTGCAATGCGTTTTAATACTTGCGATGATAGTATCCTATACCTCGGTGAAATATTAGCAACACATTACGCTCCAGGAGGTAAATACTACGGAGGAAAACATACCTT
>CAYMGQ010000039.1:0-6983 GCA_964390055.1 uncultured Clostridiaceae bacterium | reverse complement strand
TGACGAGTGGTCGAGAATTTCATGTTTCAATTCCTCATAGGTAGACTAATAACTGTATTTTTCAGGAAGTCTGCAAGGAGAAAAGCTGGCGTTTCAATTTCTCATAGGTAGACTAATAACTCCTTCTACAGAACGTTTCACCTCTTTTCGATTCATGTTTCAATTCCTCAAAGGTAGACTAATAACGCTTTACGGCTGCATCCATGGCCAGCACTAATTCCCCGTTTCAATTCCTCATAGGTAGACTAATAACGCGGGAAGGAATTCAAGGCAGATTTTGAAATACAAAGTTTCAATTCCTCATAGGTAGACTAATAACTTTTACGCGGTTTACATTGGCGGTGGATAGGCCGTAGTTTCAATTCCTCATAGGTAGACTAATAACTTGAATATTTAGCGATTTTTTCAGGTAGTTGTTCTAGTTTCAATTCCTCATAGGTAGTCTATCAACCACCGCTGAAAGGGTTTTAGAACTCCGGCAGGAGCTGGCGTTTCAATTCCTCATAGGTAGTCTATCAACGTTAATTTGGCACTTGTTTCTTTATTGGATGGGGGGTGTTTCAATTCCTCATAGGTAGTCTATCAACCCCGTTTGAAGTGCGCTTTTTTATTCGGGTTTTTGGACAACAAGGAACTTTCCCGAACTTGATTATTAATAAAACCTGATAAACATATATTACTATAATTTTACTGATGTTGTCGACCCCCCGGGTTTTTTACGCTACTGGGGGTCGACAACATCAGTTCTTAACGTTTTTGATTGACTTAAATAAAACAATCAAAATCGGCAAAAGGCACTACGAGGCCGTTTTTCGAATCATAGAAATCTGCCCCGCTTAAACTTGGAATCCGATTATTTAAGAAATCCTCTTCACCAACAATGTGCAAAGCCTTTTTTACCGGCACATTTATCACATAATGATGAAATAATATCATAAAATGTTTTCTGTCTTCAAATGATAACTTAGCCATATAATTAGAGTCTATATAAAGATCATATAAATCATAGCCGTTTGTAACCTTAAATTTTTCTTGCAGAAAGATAAATTTTCTTAGTTTTTCGGATAAAAGTTCTTTTTCAGCTTCATCGGGGTCCCACGGGACAAAGATTGGAAGCCTTAAATAATCTTCACCCAAGGGGTTAAATTGAGCTATTTGTTCCCAATCCCCTTCGTAAGCATCTTTAATAGACACTAATATCCCTTCGTAAGTGTTTTGGCTAAACATTTCCTTGTAATATTTTTGAACTAATGCTGTTAATTCTGTCTCTGTCCAACTATATCTCTCAAACAATATATGATCAGTGATTTTTTGCAGGTTTTTTGGATAAATATATGACCTGGTATCTTTTTCTCCCAATCGCTTAAAACTAAAAACCGAAATTACCCCTTTGTTAGTACCTTCATTATGTCTGTTCACTCTACCCGCCGCTTGAACAATCGAAGGTAAAATTGAAAGCGCCCGTGCAACGTGTTGAAAGCTAAGATCTACCCCGGCCTCAAGAACCTGGGTGGAAATAACATATAACGGATACTCGGAATGCTCAATATTGCTTAAAGCTAACTTTATTTTTTCAATAATAACTTTTTTGTGCAGAGGCGTCATTAGCCCGTGTAATAAATAAAAGTTGTCTTTGTTGGTTTCATCTTTACTTATTTTTTCATAAACTCGATATGCATCTTCAATCGTATTTAAAATCGCTGCTTGTGAAGAATACTTTTTTTCCTTTAGAAATTTCGCCAGCGATCTTTCATCCTTTTCTTCGATAATTTCTAGATTATACCGGTCATAACCAGGAGGGGCTTTAACTTGGAGAGTTTTAGGCTCTTTAGATAATCCATAGCTAAAAGGTGGCATCGTTGCCGACAAAAAGACCACTTTCAGATTAAAAAGATCGGATAAAGACTCCAACCCACATAGAAAAAGGTTCCATACTTCTGGATTAAAGATTTGTGGTTCATCTACAATAACCACACTGTCTTTTAAAAATACCCGCCTTAAAACATCCTGGGCTCTTATTGGAAAAAGGGCTTTCCAGAATTGATTAAAGCTGGTGCAAACTATCGAATGGGCCCAAGCTTCCATCGCTAGTTGATTTTCTTCAGCTCTCTGTTTATCTTCTACATCTAATATTGCTAACGAGTGATGTTCTAGAGCCCTTTCCTTCATGGCATCTTGTATAGTCAAACTGGTTTGCTCGAGAATAGATAAATAAGGCGCCACATAGATTATTTTCCTATACCCTTGCTTTGTGCCTAACCATGTTGCCATCTTAAGAGCAGTAATTGTTTTACCATAACCCGTCGGCATATCTAACGTATAAAACATTTGATTAGGATCTTCCTTCAGTTGCTGCATTATTTCTTTCTGTGCGCTCATCCTTACTTTAGATAAAGGATGATCTCGTTTTTCATCACAGAATTGGTCGATATTAGATGAATATTGGGCATGCTGAGGACCATCAGTCCAATTAGTGTCTAGCGATGTCACATCAAAGCGATCTCCGCCAATAAGACTAGTGGTAACTTTCCGCCATAGCTGTAATTTATTCATTAACTCAAGCGGAGACCACCTTTTAAACCCAAAATTTAATGAATCAAGGGCTTCTTCAATAGCCTCATCTCCATTATCAATCCAGTTTTCTAGCGACTCTTCATTAAGCGTTAAAAATTGGAGTTCATCATATTGCTCGTGTATAAACTCCTCAATTCCTGGTAAGTCATACATTTCCCAAGAATAGCGCTTTAACCAGGCATCATCGGCTAAATGCTTAAGCTTGCTATGATGATCAGCAATATCTCGTACTAACCACAACCAAAAAACACAATATTCATCCCACTTATTCATTACTTGTAACAAATTGTAACCTAAATACGAGAAGAAGAAGGCCCCGCATGCTGAATGGTTGGGACCTTCTTCTCTTTTTTTATTGATATATTCTTGCCATTCAGCATGACTTTTCCCAAGATCATGGCATAAACCGGCTAGTCCGATTAGTTTCCTCAAATGTCGATCACTATCTTCAAAGAAATATTCCATCGTCCTTCTTACATTAATTAAGTGTTCTCGCAACATAGATCCCGGTCGGGCCAGACACTTATTAAAACTAACTAAACCAGACATATTTGTCTATCCCCTATCCGAACAACTAAACATTCTTCATCATTACTTTTTTTCAGCCGAAACTTGATAGGCCGTCCATCCTTCTCATAGATAAAAGAGATGGATTTCTCAAACCTCCGCTCACCAAGATAGTCTTTCATAAAACCACCAGCTCGGCTGTAATAGCGGTCTTCTTGAAGAATTAATTCCTTAATTAGATTAGTAGGTACAACTGAACTAGTTTCAATTACCTCTTCATCCGAAATTATTTCAACCTCTTCATAATATTGCCGAAATTCAGGATATGTAAGGGCATAGGCTACTCCCAAATATGTGTGGTATACATATTGTCTTCTTTTTAGACTTTCTGCTAATTTATCCACATATTCATCGCCTACATAATAAACAAGGTAAGCGGGATTAACTAAGAGTTCAACTGTAGTAGGCCGGTTGAATGTTTGTCCACTGTCTTTACCCAACATCGATAATTGCTGTGCAGAAGTACGTACTGGGTTTAGAAGCTGAATTCCCACGTAATCTCGGGTCGTAAAATCTGTTATTCCTAATATTGCTCCAACCATTCCTTTAGCAGCCAGCGGAGTTATAAAGGGGTAGGTCAAATGCGTTGCCGTTGTATCTGGTCTTCGAAAATGTGCGATGGTTCCTCTCACCTCAAAAACTACGGCTTTCATCAGAGATCACCTACCAAAGTGACTGTACATATGAAGCAATGTCTCCATTTACCGTTAAGGAGGGATCGACCCAAATTCGACAACGGGCAATTCTATCTTTATAAAACTCGATTTTATTCAATAATGGTTGCACATCCAAACTAATTTCTTTTACAGATGATGGCTTTTTACCAGCATCTTTCCAGGTCTCCGGATCCGGACTTAAAGAAATTAAGTCTTCTAAATAGCCAATCCGGAAAAAGGGATCATTATATTCGATATGTAAGAGGAACAATGGTTGTTGTTGACCACGCCCACGGGCTTGTCGGTGTTTGGTTCCAAACCATAAAGCTTTTAACAAAAGCTCTTGATCTTCGACTGTCATTCTAGTTTGTTCTGCAATTCTTGCATTTATTACTCCAGGCATAACAAAAACGGCAAAGGGTACAATATAGCTTGTCCAGATTGTTCCCTGTGTTTTTACTTCTTTATCATCTTCACCGTCTTTACTATCTTTACTAGGCATTACAACCGTACCCTGAACATATAGACTATCAACTGGATGTAATGAATGAGCCCAACCAAATTGCACTGGTCCGGTTAGATTAAATTTAGGTTTAACCGAATAAACAATACCAAATGTTCTAACATCAAAACAATGCTCGACTAAAACGGCTTTCATGTCTTTCTTGGCATCTTCCTCTTTACCAATTTCCTTAGCAATTTCTTTGGCTAAACTTCCTCGCCCCAGAAGTACTCCTTTCTCATTTTTCTTTTCTTGGACAAAAATATAATTTTTCTTCTCTTCACCGCCATTAGGCTGAGCATCAATCACATAATCACGAACATCTCTCTTGATACTAACATCACTCAGTGAAATCCGCCCATCCTCCTCAGGAAAAAGCCGCCGGGCATCACTATCCTGAAGTGGATCACGGTTGGGAATACCGTCCTTTACTGATTTAACAAATAATAACTCTCCATTTTTAACTGACATATCTTCATACCTCCTCTTTTGGTTTTCGATACATTAAATGGCCAGACCAGAAAGCCGTCATAAATTCATCTTTGTTTCTTGAAAGCAAGTTTTCTTTATCAGCATCTAGTAAAGCAAGCAAGACATGGGGTAAGACACTATAAAAGTTACCAGCCAGCTTCATATCCCATTGTTCTGCTAATTCTTTACATCGCATCAATCCACCTTTCCAAACCATTTCTGGCGTCAACTTACTGCCAAATTTCATAACGCGGTGCCTGACAAAATCTTTACCAGTTTTATGGTGATAGGAATTGGAGAACTGCTTCAATAATAGACCAGTGATAAATCCAAGTTCCTCTGCGGTACGTAAATCATCACTGGTAATTTGACCTGTATGGTATTTCTCTAATAGTTGTGCCCAATCCGACATTGTTTTCACCTCTTTTTCGGTTTTTAGCACTTCTCGGTGGTACTCACGGTAAAAGAATACAAAAGCATAATGGAATATTAATTCGTCAACCATTCCCCAATGGTCTTCCTTGTTGGCTAACTCATTCAGCTTCATAGCTGTTGCTTGATAGAGGCGATCGATAGAGAGTGGCTGACGGTGAAAAACCGTTTGCAATGCGCTCCATATATACCCCGGACCATATGCATTGGCTAACATTGATGGTAAAGAACGCGTACGAAAATACAGTTTTTCCTCATTTTTACTTCCAAAAGCCTTATGTATGTTTACAATATGTTTTCGATTAAGAGTATTCATGATTTTCTGGAGCATCATCGCCACCGATGGAATAATATCCTCGATAACCATTCTAATGTGTATATCCCCGCGTGATAAATCACCAGAATAATATAAAATTATTAAACGATATTCATCATCAGTTTCAGGAATCACTTTATTAATTCCAGCTAGCAATTCTAGATGAATATCGCTCTCACTTTTACCTTGCTCATCTTTCAAAAGGCGTTGATACTTCTCATAAAGCTGTTCTGAATCTCCACCCACCATAGGAAGCACAATGGGAACTCCATATATCCTTTCAAAGCTAGTAGGTTTCATATACTTTTTAGCTTCCACATTCATCGTAGGAGCAAACATCTCTTTTAATATGCCACTGGAGATCGGGACCGTAATCTGTTTAAGAAATTGCGAACCATAAAGAAAAGCCTCATAATTTACCCGGTCTATCTTTATCCCATGAGTCCACTCGTTTTCGGCCCAATAAATAGAGCGCGGCATCTCCCAAGTCGGCGACAGCCATAACCAAAATTTGTTGTAAATAGATGAAACTTCAGCTTCCCTCTTATTAGTAAAGGTTGATATGGCATTTCTCTCATACCCTAATGTTTTTGCTTCGGCAAATTTAGCCTCGATAATTCCTTCAAGGCACTTTTCACTATCAAGATATAGATGCTGTCCATCTTTTAATTTGCTTTCAGAAATCCAAAAATACCGCTCATCATCGATTTTCCGTTCTGGCATAATATGATATATCGGTAAGGCGTGATCGTATATATATAAAATCCCTAGTTGTTTCTCTTCACTTATAAAATTTCCGTATTTACTGGCAATAATCTTTGCCACTCTGGTAGCAATAGACAATACTTGTTCCTCATTTTTTCCCCGATATGAAATGGTGCTTTTAAGTCGCGGCAAGATCACTTCATAGGCAAATGTCTCCGAATTGTTCATCGACTTTATATGAGGATCATACATAAGATAACAGGGCGCTGGATAAACACCTTGTGCATGCAAGGGATTACCACCTTGCGGGTACAAAATAGGATAAGCACTATTTCTGAGTTGATCTACAACAAAATTTTTATTTTCCCAGGAACCTAGTGTGATATAGTGAAAATCTATTTTTTCAGCATCGAGCTCTACTAAAAAAACATTTTGAAAGTAATTTTTACAGTTCTCACTATCTACATCAGTCAGCCATCGAATACGCTGTTCGTTGGATAAATTGCTCTGTATAATCGGTCTCCCAACTCGAATAATTGATTCAACTAACATTATTTCCCTCCTTACAGACAAGTTTTCTTATTCTTCTTCATCCCACCTCCCTTTCGGTATCCGTAATGATTGTTTTTTTTTAAATGTTATTACCAATAAACCTGGATTCTTTCTCTACTCTCAGCTAATTGTTTCGGTTTACTATTTCAAGCAACCCAAATCCCATACTGTTCTTTGAACCTAAACCAGCATCTAAAGCCATTTGGAG
>CAYMGQ010000038.1:0-7624 GCA_964390055.1 uncultured Clostridiaceae bacterium | reverse complement strand
GGATTTTAAGATGGATACCCAGGCCTACCGGCCGGCAGTTGTCTTTATAAATGGTGAGTATTGGGGAATCCATAATATTAGGGAAAGATATGACGACCATTACCTACAGACTAATTATGACTTAGATAGGAAGCAGACAACAATTATCAAGATAGATGAACTGGAGGAATTAAAGGAAAAGGGAGACCAAGAGGTAGAAGCCTATCTGGACTTGCTATCCTTTGTGGAGGAGAAGGATATGTCCTCCAAAAGAAACTACGACCATGTAAAAAGCATGATGGATATAGATAATTTTATTGATTATAAGGTGGCAGGGATTTTTGTCGCCAATACTGACTGGTTGCAGAACAATATCCGTATATGGAGATATAAGACCCACAAATATGAAGCAGATGCCCCCTATGGCCAGGATGGCAGGTGGCGGTGGATGCTCTATGATACGGACATGGGCTTTGACTTTGATAATACGGGAATGTACACCCACAATACTATGGAATGGGCCACCACTGACCAGGGGGAGGGTAGGAATGCCCCTGAATACACCCTATTATTTAGGTCTCTTTTGGATAATGAAGACTTTAAAAATCAGTTTATTAATCGCTTTGCTGATGCTATGAATACTAACTTCCGCCAGGAAAATGTCCTGAATAAGATTGATGAAATCCAGGGTAAATTGGAAAAGGAGATGGCCTATAATATCCAAAGGTGGGTGAATTTTGGCAGTATGGAGGAATGGCATGGCCATGTGGACGTGATGAGGGAATTTGCCAGACAAAGGCCTGATTATATGAGGCAGTTCATCATGGAACACTTTGCCATAATGAAGACCGTTGACTTCACTGTAGACCTGGAGGATATGGACAAGGGGACAGTTCAAATCAACTCCATAGTAATCGACCAAGATACCATAGGGTTAGAGGGGGGCAGGTATTGGCAGGGGCAATATTTTACCGGTATACCTATCCAGGTTACTGCCATACCCAAAAAGGGCTACAAGTTTGTAGGATGGGAGGGCAGGGTGGAAAAGACCCCTACCCTTAATATAGAGCCCTGGGAGGACTTTACCTTTAAAGCCATATTTGAGTAGCGGGCTGGTGGAGGAACTTCTGTCCATTGTTTTTGAAAATATGCAGGAATTTATATAGATATATAGAATAATTATAATAATATTGAAAAAATACGAGGGAGATGATTTACCAATGAAAAGTCATAGGAGAACAGGGATGCTTGTATTAGCATTAGTAATGCTATTGACAACAATTGCACCCAGCTTTGCTGCCACAAACTTTGCTGATGTTAGCTCAGACTACTGGGGCAGGACCCATATAGCAAAGGCGGCCGAGAGGGGCATAGTAAGCGGCAGTATAGAGAATGGCAAGTCTGTATTTAAACCAGAGGACCCTGTTACAAAGGCGGAGGCACTAATAATGGTTTACAAAACATTGAGGGCCACCAATAATTTAAAATCAACAGATAGCTTTGCCAATAAATACAAGGCTGTACTAGAATCCTACAAAATACCCAGTTGGGCCTTTGAAGCCATAGCCTATGCCATGGAGTACAATATCCTAACAGGTGGCGAATTGGCAGGCCTGATGTCAAATGGTAGTCAGACTAATGCCAGCCGACAACAGGTAGCGGTATATCTAGGTAGGGCCTTTGGGTCAGGAAATCAAGATATCAATATCTCTCCCTTGACCTTTATAGATAGGGAAGTAATTGATAAAGATGCACTACCCTATGTGCAATTACTAGTTAACAAAAAAATCATCTCAGGGGATGATAATAACCGCTTCAACCCAAGGAATAGCATCAAACGGGTGGAGATGGCTACAGTATGTTCCAAGGCCTATGATGTCTTAAAAGCGTCGGATATAATCATTGAGGTACCAGATCCACAGAAGCCTAAGACCACGACTAAATTCCGTACTATAGATTTCGTTGCCTTTGATACGGATACCATCCTAGTAAGGGATGACAATGACGACCAAGAAATATACCAAGTGCTAAATAATACAGAAATCCTAGTAAATGGTGTCAAGAGGAGCATTGGCTACCTGTCTAAAAATCAAAGGGCTAACTTCATTTTTGACCAGAATAATCGTTTGTTGAAAATAGAGGTGGACCCAAAGGAAAGTAAATATGAAGGTTTTATAGATAGGATAAGCCTAGGAACGGATTATACCAGCATAGTAGTCTATGACGAATACAGCCCACCAAATGATAGGAGGAGGACCTTTAGGGTTTATGATAGCGATAATATCCGCATTGAACTGGACGATAAGAGGGTAGATGTAAAGGACCTAAAGGAAGATGACCAGATAAGGGTATATTATGATAGTAATAGGGCTACTAAGATAGAGTCCTACTCTAGGATCCAGGATATTACTGGGATTTTAGATGATGCTATAAATTATAGCAGGTATCCCTACAGGCTAAGCCTGAGGGGGGTCAATAACCAGATAACAGAATACGAGATAGACGAATCAATAGTGGTGAGACTAGGGAACAGGAGGGCCACCCTGGAGGACTTGGTTAGGGGAGATATTTTAACCATTACCCTAAACCGCAACAGGATCACTAGGATAGAGGCAGCCCAAACAAACATTAAGAAAAAGGATGAGGGGATAATCCAATCCATCACCCTGGGCAACCCCAACAGTATAGTTATCCTGGACAAGGATGGGGAGGAAGTATCCTATGATATAGCCAATAGTGCTAGTATTTATATAGATGATGAACGCTCTGATTTTAAAGACCTAGGGATAGGTTATGATGTTGAGCTAGAACTACAGGGCAATGCAGTAGTAGCCATAGAGGCCGAAAAGGTAGAGCAAAGGAACTCCATTGAGGGAGAGATTGTCCGCTTCCATGACAGTATTAATAGGATAATAGTCAAGGGCTATGATACAAGCACCAAGAGATATGAGGAAATACCCGTATATGTAACCAAGGATACCAGGATAATAGATGAAGATGGTAAGTCAATAGATATGAGATACTTAGACAGACGTGATGAAGTCTTTGTTACTGGAAGATATGAAGATGATGTCTTTGTGGCGACAAGGATTATAGTTCTACCCTATTAGTTACACAAATATTATTACCACCACCCTCTGGGACAATAAAAGCAGGGGGTGGTTTTATATTTCAAAAATATTTCACCATTATTACAATATTACAACTTACTACAAGGGATTGCGGTATTATCTAATATCCTGTAAAATGAAATAGTAGCTTTTTACCAGACCAAAGATGAAAATATGAAGGAAATCAACCTTCTGTGTAGAATTACATATAAGTTAGGGAGAAAATAAGCAAGGGAGCTGAGGACATGGAAATGGAAGAAATAAGTCTGCGAGAACTTATAGAAATTTTATTAAAGAGAAAAACCCTTATTATAGGGATTACAATAATAGCTATATTAACAGCTGGAATTGTAAGCTTTTTTATATTAGAACCAGTCTATGAAACTAGGATGGTATTAATGGCTTCACAATTCAGCGATAAATTGCAATCTACTTACGCCCAGGGAGAAGGAATCGACAGTATATTAAGCACCCTGTCCCAGTATCCAACTATGACCCTAGAGACCTATCGCCAGCAAATCAAAGCTCCTAGGATTATGAGGACTACCATAGAGGACCTAGACCTAGGGGAAGAATACGATATAGAGGGCTTGGCAAGGGACATAACCCTAGAAACTGTAGATGATACAAATCTAATCAGCATAAAGATGCAACACCAGGACCCAGAGATGGCGGCTAAGATAGTAAACACAGTTGGGGAGAACTTTGTAGCCTTCGTTGCTGATAAGGCCAAAGAATATGCAACTACCTCATCCAACTATATAGGAAGCCAAATGGAGGTTGAAAAAACAAAACTTGATGAGGCATTAAAGGAATTGAAGGAATTTTTATCCCAACCTAGGGGTGTATCAGAACTAGAAAAAGAATTAGAAGCCAGATTGGACCAAATTACAAATTATAAGACAAGATTAACAGACCTACATATTAACAAAGATGCCCTTGAAGCAGCCATAGGGGTGGCAGAAAGAGAGTCCAAAGACACCAATAGGATAATACTCCAAAACCCAAGTAAGGATAATGGGCTTGGGGATGAATTGGCGGGTATTGATAGACTGCAATTGATGGTGGAGGATTCTGCAACCCTGCTTAAAATAGAGTTGGCAGAGGTAGAGGCCAATATCAAAAGCCTAGATGGACAAATAGGGATAATACAAGAACAAATCGAAGATATACAGGTAGAATTACAGGATAAAATCCACCAGGAAACCCGTATTAATCGCAAGGTAACCATGGCCCAAAACACCTATGATGCCTTTGTGGAAAAATACGAAGAACTCAGGGTAACAGAATCATCCCAGATTGGAGAAGCTACCATTACTGTAGTATCCAGGGCTTATCCAACTAGCAAACCTGTAGGACCCAGAAAGGCACTAAATGTGGCCATTGCCGCTGTCTTAGGAGTCATGATGGGGGTCTTTGTTGCCTTCTTTATAGAGTATTGGCAAACATCAGAAGAATCCTCAAGGATGCCATCATAGTAGAATCCTACTTTTATAATATAAGTTATAGGAGCTGTTAATATTGAAAGCGAGAAAGCTAAGAGACCAGAGAAAGACAAAAAAACAAATCCAGAGCAAGGGAATGGTAATCTTTGCCCTATTATGCATCCTATTATTTTACCCACCCTTTTTTAAAGGACTGTTTTTTGAAAAAGAAATTCTAATAACCCATATTCTTTCCTTTGGGTTATTTATTATATATCTAGTAAACAAGACCGTTAAGGGGGAGAGGATAAGCCTCGATAGCCCCCTAGATTATCTGGGCTTATTCTTTATCGGGGCTTATATATTACCCATTATATTTAAACAATGGGCAGACCTGAGGCAGGCCATAGGCCTGGTTTTTAGATATACTAACTTTTTTGTAGTATATTTAATGGTCAAAGACTATGCCCAACTAGACAAGTATAGGGATTGGATTTTGGATGTATTTATCCTAAGCGGAGGGATAACTGCCCTAATAGGTTTACTGGGGGCAGCAGGTTATGTCAACTTGCCCGACGTACTACTGGGTAACCGTATATCCTCGACCTTCCAGTATCCCAATACCTTGGCGGCCTTTTTAATGACTTTGTTTTTTATAACAGCAGGTAAGCAGATAGTAGAGGAAAAACTTTGGGGAAAGACCCTTTATGGAATAGCAGGCTTTATTATGGTATTTACCTTTATCTTTACCTATTCTAGGACAGCTTGGGTTATATTTCCCATATTCGCTATAGGATACTTCCTAATAGTTCCCAAAACTGCCAAGGCTGATACCCTCCTTTATTATATAGGGATAGCGGTGCCAGGGATACTATTACTACAGCCCTTTAGCCAATATGCTAGTAACCTTGAAGAAAAAAGCCCTAGGGCCCTTATGATTGTTATACTGGGTATAGGGATTTTCACGATTTTATATATATTAATGCAAAAGTTCAAACAAAGATTACAGGCAAGACATTTAAAACTAGTATATATACTGGTAGTCCTTGTTATTGTAGGGGCGGGAGCCTTTGGCACCTATGCCTTTAAGGCAACGGAACCCCTGGTTTTTGATAATTTAGGACTAGAGGAAAACAAGAGCAACAATGTCCAAAGGATGGTTAAGGACATTGAAGGCAATCAGGATTATAGCCTATTAGTCAACCTAGAGGCTACCGGCAATGAAGAAGACCAATGGCCCTGGAGGATTAGGATTTATGGATATGACCAAGAAGGGGGCAGGCACACCCTATTAAGCAGGCAGGGGGAACTGGAAGAGACCGGCGAGATATTAATTCCCTTTACCACTAACCAAGATACCAATAGCCTGGCCATATACCTTGACAACCAATACCCAGGAACAAGGGTTAAATTTAACCAGGCCCAACTATTAACTGATACAGGGGACTTACTAGAAGAAATCAAATTATCCTATAAATATATACCAGAAACCATAATTAACCGATTAAATGTCCTAGACCTAGGCCAGAGGAGCTTTACCACGAGGTTGGCCTATTATCGAGATAGCTTAGATATATACAAGGACTACCCTATTATAGGGGCAGGGGGAGGAGCCTGGGAGGGGCTATATACCAAGTACCAATCAGAGCCCTATTTTTCCACCGAGGCCCATAACTATTTCCTCCAGACCCTGGTGGAATTAGGTACCCTAGGAATCATATTGCTAGGTGGTCTCATAGGAAGCATCCTTCTATTACTTGTTAAATCAATAAGAGAAAAAAACATAGTAGAAATGACAATCTTATTCAGTATCCTATCCCTATTAACCCATAGTGGTTTGGACTTTAATTTCTCCTATTTATCCATACCCCTATTTATGTGGGCCTTATTGGCCTTGGTTGATAGTCAAGGCCTAGGAGGGATTAAAGGAGGGATAAAAGATAGGCTTAAGAGGGAAGTCCATTCCCTAATACCCCTGTTTTTAGTATTACCCTTCATAGTTGGAGCAACATCCTTCTACGGGGGATACCAATCAGCCCTAGGGGGGGTATATGCCCTGCAGGAGGAGGGAGACTTCCAAAAAGGATATGACCTATTGACCAGGGCAACAGGGACAGACCCCTTTAACAAAAGCTATCGGGGAGACCTGGCAAGGTTGCAAATGATGATAGGGGAACAAAACCAGGAAGAGGGATGGTTTTATTTAGCAGAAGAAAACCTCCAGGCAGCCCTAAAATATGCACCCTATGACGACAGTAGCCTCCAGCAAATTGGCCTCTTTTATATAAGTCATGGCCAGTTTGATAAGGGATTTGAATATATAGAAAAGTTGCTAGAGGCATCTCCATTACGACCTAGTAGTTATGATAATAAAACAAATGCCTATACTGTAGTAGGTCAGCACTACCTAGACACAGGAGAAAAAGACAAGGCCATAGAGATGTTTGAGAAAGTAGTGGAGGTAGTGGGAGAGGCTAGGATAGCTAATGAAAAGGCGATACGTGAAATGGAACTAGATGAGGATACAATGGATAGGATATTAAAGGCAAAACACACCTTGGAAAACATAGATAATCAAGAAAAATTACGAAAATTAGATGATATAATATATATTTCTTATTTTAGTGATAGTTTGTGGACTGAACTACCCGAAGGCTGGTGGACTTGGGATAGAGAGGGTGGTAATGTACAGACAGAAATGACAAAGGAAGGTATTGTCATTGATAATAATGGAGAGGCAATGGGTAGATTGTTATCACCACAGATAGAACTACAACCTTCCACTGCCTATAGAATGGATTTAGAACTTGCTGGGGATATGGAAGATGATTTCTTGGAAATAGAGGTTTTTAGTAGAAGTGGTACTTCTACTCAATTTATTCAAAGACCTGTAGGCAAGCCCGGGAAAGATGGTATGCTTAGCTTTAATTTCACCACAACCAATGATATAGATGTGGGAGGCCAAGACATTAGGTTTTCCCATTATGGGGGTAGTGATAAAAAAGTTACAGTTAAACAGGTTATTATCTACCAGGAGGAATAAAAGCAATAGACAGGATACAGATCCTAATATCCAAAGGAGAAAACATATGAATGGAAAAATTATTCCCT
>CAYMGQ010000037.1:0-7645 GCA_964390055.1 uncultured Clostridiaceae bacterium | reverse complement strand
TATATTTTTCTATAATTTTAAAAATAATAGGCATTGCATATTTAGTGGAATTTGGAGCTCAAGTTTCTCGTGATGCTGGAGAAGAATCTATAGCATCTAAAATAGAACTGGGAGGTAAGGTAATAGTTATGGTATTGGCAATGCCTATACTATTAACATTAATGGATTTAATTATGAAAATACTACCTTAAAGGTGAAAAGGATGAAAAGAAATTTAGTTTTACTTATTTTGATAATATTATTAAATATAATAATTTCTCCTCATTCAAATGCTATGGATACAGATGATAATATAATGAATAAATTTATTCGGGAGCAATTAAATAATTTAAATATAGAGGAGTTGGAATTAGTATTGGAGGATATAGTTAGAGGAGGGGATATAGATTATCCAGAAATAAATATTAAAGATTTCATTAGCTCCATTATAAAAGGTGAAAAGATATTAGATATTAATGAGCTAATGTCTAGAATATTTGAATTTTTTTTATTAGAAATAAAAGAAAATCTACTATTAATAGCTCAGATACTTGCAATAACCATAGCTTGTTCTATACTTACAAATCTTCGAACTTCATTTGAAGGAGATAATATCGCCCAATTAGCTCATTATGTTTGCTATTTATTATTGGCAATGCTAACCATAAATAGTTTTGTTCTAGCTCTGAATTTAGGTAAAAAAACTGTAGTTCAAATGGTAGATTTTATGCAGATAATACTTCCTATATTGTTAACCTTAATGACTGTAGTAAGTGGTCCGAATACAAAGTTATTATTTCATCCAGTAGTACTAGGTACTGTAAGCGTCATTGGGTTTATAATAAAAAATGTGGTTTTTCCATTAATACTTTTTTCTTTTATTATAGGAATTATTAGTAATATATCTGAAAAAGTTCAGTTTTCTCAACTATCTAAGTTGATTAGACAAATAATTGTTGGAATAGTAACAGGTTCATTGACTATATTTATTGGTGTAATTACTGTATTTGGAATAGGAAGTAAGGTAGATGGGATGACCATTAGAACTGCTAAATTTGCAGTGGATAATTTAGTACCTATAGTTGGAAAGTTTTTATCAGATGCAGTAGAAACTGTGGTTAGTTGTTCTGCCATAGTGAAAAATGGCATAGGTGTAGTAGGTTTAATTGCAATTTTTTTAATATGTATAATTCCAATTATAAAAATTATAGTACTTATATTAACATATAAAACTTTAGGGGCAATTGTACAACCTATTGCATCTGAGAATATTGTAAAATTTTTCGATGAAGTAGGAAAGGGACTATTATTAGTAATGATAGGTATGCTATCTGTAGCTATTATGTTTTTTGTGACTATTGCAATTATAGTTGAAATAGGGAATGCTACAATTATGCTGAGGTAGGTGATATTTTGAAGATTATAGAATTTTTAACAATATGGTTAAAAGAGATAGTATTAGTATTTATATTTATTTCTATTGTAGAATTAGTTCTTCCCAATGGTAGTATGAAAAGATATATTAATATGATTATTGGTTTTTTAATAATTATTGTTATAATAGCTCCTTTTGTTAAATTAATTCATAAAGATTACAGTTTCGCTAGAGATTTATATAAAAATCAAATAGAAGGCATTAATTTCGAATATAGTGAGAATCAAGAGTTAAATAAAATTCAAGAAGAACAGATAAAAAATTTTTATATAAATAAAATTGAGAGAGAAATCGAAAATCTAATTGCAAATACTACAAATTACTCTATTGAAGAGATAAAAATTTCCATTAATGAAGAAGATGCAAATTTTGGGAAATTAGAATCAATAGAATTAGTTTTAATGGATAAAGAAGGCGTGGAAAGTGATAATAAGATAATAGTAAAAGAGGTGAAAAAGGTATCTATTGGAGAAAGTCAAGAAACAATGACTGAATATAAAGAGTTAGCTGATGATAAAATAAAAAAAACTATTTCAGAAAACTATGATTTGCCAAAAGAAAAGATTGAAATTCTAATAAACTTGATGGGGAAGGTGAATTAAGTGAACAAAACTATCCTTAAGATAAAAGAATATATAAATAAAATGGATAATAATAAACTAATTTATAATTTACTTATTATTTTAATTATTGGAATTATAATTTTAATAATGGCTAATATTTTTATAAATAATACTAATAAATCAAATTCCGATTTACAATTAACGGATTTTTCAAACAATGTATCTGATATGGATTTAGATTATGGAGCTCTTTTAGAAAAAAAATTAGAGGAGATATTATCAGAATTAAAAGGAGTGGGAAAAGTTAAGGTTATGATAACTCTAGAGGATACTATAGAAAAAATTCCAGCATTTAATACAAGTAAAAATAACGAAACTACAAATGAAGTAGATTCTCAGGGGGGTACTAGAGAAACCACAAGGGAGGGGATGGATATACAAATGGTTACTGGTAGTGAAGGTACATTAATGGTTTTAAAGGAAATAAAACCTACTGTTCGAGGAGTAATAGTAATAGCTGAAGGGGCAGAAGATCCAGAAATAAGGGAGATGCTTTATGGAGCAGTTAAAACAGTATTGGGTATATCTGGCAATAGGGTAGAAGTATATTCTAGCAAATAGGGAGGTGTATGAATGTTTACTATGAAAAAACCAGCGATAATTGTAGTATTAATAGTATTATTAGTTTTCACAGGATATATTAATCATAATCTTACACTTAAGGCGAATTCAAAGATATCATCTGATTACCAAAAATATGAGGAGTTGGAAATGGCAAAAAACTTAGAATTCGACGAAAAGGAATTAGTTGAAGCATTGTCGAAGAGTGAAGAGGAAGAACATCAAGATGATATGGAAATAATAGATACTATAGAAGGTAAAGAAGTAGATAAAATATCGCAAGAAACCAATAAAATTATTGGTGAAAATATTGGGAAAGAAGCTAGTTTACAATCTAAGAATTATTTTATTGAACAAAGATTAGCTAGGGATAAATTAAGGGCAAGTTTAATAGATAGATTAAATGAAATAATAAATAATGAAAAGACTACAGAGGAAATAAGAAACGAGGCCCAATTGAAGATCATAAGTATTGGAGATTTATCGGAAAAAGAATTAACTATAGAGGGTTTAATAAAAGCAAAAGGTTTTGAAGATGCTTTGATTTTTTTAACTGGTGAAAGTGCGAAAGTAGTAGTATCTAGAGAGGAATTAAGTGAACAGGATGTAGTAAAAATATTAGATATTATTATGAGCGAAACAGATTTAGATGCTTCTAATATAAAAATAATGAAAAAGCATTAGAAATGTTTGTAAAAACTATATGGCTTTGATATAATACTTTTATAGCCAATCGATAATGGGAGGTGTCTAAGATGGCAGAAATGATAAATAATGAAAAAGTAAAATATGGTACAGTAAAAATTGCCAATGATGTTGTGGCTATTATAGCTGGATTAGCAGCTACGGAGATAGATGGAGTGGCAGGAATGAGTGGAGGAATGACAGCTGATTTCACTGAAATGTTAGGGATGAAAAGTCTATCTAAGGGAGTAAAGGTGGAAGTTGGAGAAAAGGAAGCAGCTATAGATTTGTTTATAATAGTAGAATATGGTTCTAAAATTGCAGAAGTTGCTAGTGAAGTACAAAGAAATGTAAAAAATACAGTAGAAACTATGACTGGATTAAGTGTAATAGAAGTTAATGTTAATGTACAGGACGTTAATATTCCAAAGGAACCTAAGAAACCAAAGGAAGCCAAGCCAGAAATAGAACCAAGAGTAAAATAATATATTACCCTCTGGAAGCCAGAGGGTAAATTTAAACAATTTTTAAGGAGGATGAAACCAGCTATGAGTATATTTGATAGAATAATATTAGTGATTTCTTCTATTTGTCTAGCTTTTATATCTATAGTTTTTATTATATTCCCATTTCAACAACCTGATATATTATCTTTAAATCAAGCAAATGCGATTTTATATTCTGCAAAAGGGAATTTTTGGTACACAGGAGTTGGAGTATTACTTCTATTGGCCAGTATTAGATTTATTGTAATTAGTATTAGAAGAGATGGGGAAAGAAGATCTAGGAGTGCTTATATAGTACAAAGAACTGATCATGGTGAAATAAACATATCATCAGAAACTATAGTTGGATTGGCACAATCTGTAGCGGATAAATTTATGGGGGTAAGAAATATAAAGACTAATGTAAAAATATTTGAAGATCAATTATATATAGATCTAAAAGGAGAAGTTTCCCCAGAGATAAATATACCAGAGGTAACAGAAGAACTACAGGATAAAGTAAAAGAACATGTAGAATCTTGTACAGGGATTAATGTAAATGAAATTCGGGTAGTCATTACGAATGTAACCGCACCTATTAGAAATATAAAATAATTGTTGAGGTGTTTCTAAATTGGCAAAGGAAATATTTAGAGAATTAATGGAATTAGCAAAAGCTAATAAGGGAAAAGTTTTTGGTGGGATTATTGGTTTTATAATAGCTATTTTAGTATTAACTATTGGCTTTTTTAAAACCCTATTTATAGTTCTCTGTACTTCTTTGGGAATTTTTCTAGGAAGTGAGTACAATAGAAAAGTAAGACTTAAGCAATTAATAGATAAGATATTTGATTCCACCAATAGAAATTAACAATATATAAAATGGAAACAATAGGGAGGAAAGAAATGGGTAGAAAGTACGCAAGAGAATCTGCTATGAAATTATTATATCAAATGGAGATTAATTCAGATTTCACTGAGGAAGCCATTAAAATTTTCTTTGAAAACTATACATTTGATGAGGGAGAGAAATTATATATAGAAGATGCTGTAGAAACTATAATTAAAAATTTAGGAGATATAGATTCGTATATAGAAAATCATATTGAAGGTTGGGAAATACATAGATTAGCAAGAGTAGATTTGTCTATCTTAAGAATTGCAATTTACGAAATGTTATATAGAAAGGACATACCTATTGAAGTTTCCATTAATGAGGCTATTGAAATATCAAAAAAATATAGTACTGAAGAATCCTCTAAGTTTATCAATGGAGTTTTGGGTGGATTTGTAAGATCAGGGGTATTAAAAGATAGTGGTAGGTGATAATTATGGCAACAAAACCATTAAAAGTATCTGAAGTAAATAATTATATAAAAAAGATTTTTGCTGGAGATTGGTTGCTTTCTAATATAAAAGTGGAAGGAGAAATATCTAATTTTAAACATCATTATAGTGGACATATGTATTTTTCCTTAAAGGATGAAAGAGGCAAAATAAAATGTGTAATGTTTAAATCAGATAATCAATCTGTAAATTTTGAATTAGAGGATGGACTGAAAGTAGTAATTACAGGATATATCTCTGTTTATGAAAGGGAAGGAGATTATCAATTATATGCTAAAAAAATAGAGAAAAGTGGTGTAGGAGATCTTTTTCAGGCTTTTGAAGAGTTGAAAAATAAATTAGAAAAAGAAGGACTTTTTGATACTTCTGCTAAAAAAGATATACCTTCTATGCCTAAAAAAATTGGGGTAGTTACTTCTTCTACTGGGGCTGCTATTAGGGATATTATTAATGTTATAGGAAGAAGATTTCCCATAGCAGATATATTAATTTATCCTGTTTTAGTTCAAGGTGTACAAGCTCCAAAAGAAATATCAGAAGGATTGATATACTTGGACAATAGGGAAGATATAGATGTAATAATTACAGGCCGAGGTGGAGGTTCTATAGAAGAATTATTTGCTTTTAATGATGAATTAGTTGCTAGGACCATATATAATATGAACACTCCTATAGTATCGGCAATTGGTCATGAGACAGATTTTACTATTGCAGATTTTGTTGCAGATTTAAGGGCACCTACGCCTTCAGCGGCAGCAGAGATAGTAACTCCAGAACTAAGTAAACTTAAAGAAGATTTAGAGGATAAATTTATTCAATTAAATCGAAATTATTATTATATATTAAAAAGTTACAATAAAAATTTAGAATATATTAAAAAAGATTTAAATTATTATAATCCTATCAATCAAATAAAAGATAAGTATCAGATATTAGACAATTTATTTCGAAATCTAATAATGTTAATGGAAACAAATATGAAAGATAATAAAAATAAAATTGAAAATCTATATAGTAAAATTAATTATTTAAACCCAAGTTCTTTTTTAGGAAGAGGATATACTATTGCATTAGACGAAAAGGGAAATTTAGTTTCTAGCTTGGAGAAAATTTCAATTAATGATTCTCTTAATCTAATCTTTAAGGATGGTATGATAAATACAAAGGTGGTTAAAATTAATAAGGGAGAGTTTTATGATGGAAGAGAATAAATTAAGTTATGAAGAGGCAATTGAAGAATTAGAACAAATTTTAGAGGCTTTAGAAAATGGAGAGCTTTCTTTAAAGGATTCTATGGAAAAATTCAAAAGAGGTGTAGAATTATATAATTATTGCAATGAGATATTGAAAAATATTGAGGGAGAAGTGAAAATTTTATTAAAAGATGAAAATGGTAATATAAATGAAGAAGTTTTTGATTTGGAGGTATAAAAATACATGTCAATAGAAAATATTATGAGGGAAACTAAAGAGGTAATAGACGAAGAATTAAAAAATGTTCTAAAACATAATCCAAATTATCAAGATATAATATTTGAATCTATTAATTATAGTTTATTTACAGGTGGTAAAAGATTAAGACCAATATTATTATTAAAAACTTGTGAAATGTTTAAAAATGATTATGAAAACGCCATTCCTTTTGCTTTGGCAATTGAAATGATACATACTTATTCTTTAATACACGATGATTTACCAGCTATGGATGATGATGATTTTAGAAGAGGAAAGTTAACTAATCATAAGGTATATGGCGAAGCTATGGCAATTTTATCTGGAGATGGACTATTAAATTTAGCTTTTGAAACCATGTTAAAATATACATTAGACAATTCTATTGCAGTAGAAGATTATATAAGAAATACTAGGGCTATGAGTGAAATTGCTAGATATTCGGGTATATATGGAATGATAGGTGGACAGACTTTAGACTTAATATCCAATGATATATCTATAGATGATAAAAAGCTAATGTGTATGTATGAAAACAAAACAGCAGCTTTGATACAGGCTTCTCTAGTTTCTGGTGCAATTTTAGGTGGAGCCAATGATGAGGAAATTGAAAATATGAGGGAATTTGGTCTTAAATTAGGATTGGCTTATCAAATTAAGGATGATATTTTAGATGAAAAAGAAGATAAGGAAATAAATAAATTAACCTATGCTACTTATAAGGGAATTGAAGTGGCAAAGAGTGAAGTTGAGAAATTAAGTGAAGAATCTATTAGACTTCTTTCTAAATATAAAGATAAAGATATTAGTTTTTTAAAAGAATTAACTTTAAAATTAATATATAGATCATATTAAATAAATTATTGAATAATTATAAATTTTATGCTATAATTAATTAAAAAGGAAGTGGCGCAGTATTCTAGTCAACACAACTAATCTGGAGGGCGGGGCTAAAAATCCGTCGAAGGGCATATCGATGAAGTTCCTTGTTTCGGCTCGCGACGCCCAGTCGAGGGTCGTTGCTGGGAGTAAGAAAGATGGGGCGATCTGCAATGGCATGCAGGCGTTGACCCTGCTTT
>CAYMGQ010000036.1:0-7842 GCA_964390055.1 uncultured Clostridiaceae bacterium | reverse complement strand
CAGAAGTTGGAGAGTACGTTAGAACCTGCTGGCTTTAGCCACGCAGAGTTTCAGCTACTCCGCTCCCTAATTAATGCCCCCGCTCCTTTTCTCAACTTGTTGTTTTTAACACAAAATTTATATTTATATATAATAACAATAATAGAAATTAGTTATATGCTTATTTTTTGAGTCCTAAAATCTTCTGGGAAAGCAAAGAATAGGCATTTTTATTTTTCCAGCACACAAAATAAGGAGGAGAAAAGGAATGGATGTTAAAATCTATATTCTATTTGCATGCAACGAGTGGAAAGACTATGGCTCTATGCGACTAATAGGTGCGACCACATCTGTACACAAACTACGCCAAATGATTGCCCAAGAAATCACACTTGGCAACATGGGCTATGACAGCTTGGATTTGTCAACAAAGGCACAACTACATCAACTTCATAAAGATGCCCAAAGATATACTATCGCCGACATTAATAATTCATTGTCTTTTGGCTATATAGCAGAAGTCTATGATGGTGTATAACTCAGTAATTAGTAGCTTTAGGCTACTACAGATTTTATAAAAATACATATAATATATAGGAGAGTTAAAATGATGTTAGCAAAAACAATTTCGCAAGGTAACATTTGGACTGACCTGTTAGACAAATATGCCCACGACCAGAGTGCGAATATCAGCACATTTCAATGCAGGGTTGAGGTTGTGACAAACAACTTTTTAATGGAGTTAAACAACCCAGGAGCTTTATATTATAGCTGTGATATTTTCAATGCCGACACAAAAGAGCGACTCCAAGGCTTAGAAATTAAAATCACTCAACAAAACGACATCCATAAAATTTCCCAAAGATTTGTAGAAGCATTAATAACCTGTGCACTTTCAGGGTGTTATGCTTCCTCAGAAGACGAAGCAAGGCTAATAAGGGCTTACAATGAAAGCAAGAAGAAAGGAGAGAGGCACTATGCTCAAACGAGTCATCGCGAAGATTATAGCGGTGCTTTTAATAATTTGCTTGCTAGGGTTGGTAATATGTTCCGCAGTTTTCGCCGAAGATTCGGCGATACAAGCACTGGTTACCAAACTAAAGCAAGATAACTCAACCAAAAGTTTTACAGATGAAGAGCTTTTGATGCTTTTGCAACATATTGACGATTCTGAAAACTCATATATCAACTTTTCGGAATCTATTAACTGGCTACGAGCATATAGAACTATTGATACGCAAAGCCTATCAATTGCGCTGCACGAAGAAATACATGTCTTTACCTTTGGCGAGAACAATTGTACCAGGCACTATCCCACCTCCACAATCGAAATACACACAATGCAAAATAATAATTATGTATTTCAAGGTCAATTGTGCGTTGTCAAATCGGTACCAATTTATTTAAAAACCGACCTTGTCCTTAAAAAACCTAAGGACTACAAACTTATCTCATCGTACTTAACGCAACCTGACATGGCTGCCAATCGCTATGGTTTAAACGGAATAATTAGCGAATACTATGCCTATGTGCGAGAATTAGCATTTCTGTTAAAATACAAACAATTCTGTGAAGCCTACGATATTAAAGACAGGATGCTTGCAAAACATTTAGACGACATGGTCCAAGCCTGCGACGAATGGCAGAAGGTATCTGATGAGTATGTAGAACACATTAAAGTTCACTACGACGGGCTGGTTTATAAAGAACTCACTAATACAGGCACTTTAGCTGTATTAGAAAAAATTAAACAGGAACATATGCATCTAAAATCTCAAGAAATAATTATTGAGTTCTTGCCGGACAATGCACCAAATATTACCCCAAAAGAAAAACCCGCTTCCATACTAGAAATTATATTTAGTTTCTGGGACAAAATTTATGCAGGGATAATGGAGTGGGCAGGAGACTTCTTCGGCATCCCATAAACAAAGATATATAATAAAAAGCCGCTTTAATAGCGGCTTTTTTTGTTGCTTCTTATAAAATTATTGACAATACTCTCAAAGTGTGTTATAATGAACTCGGAGGAAAAATATTTTTTAACAAAACTTAGCAAAAAGTCCCCCGCCTCAACGTTTCTACGTAGGCGGTGGGATGAATGGCTCTTTTGACTAACATGACAAAATAAGTACCGTAGGAACTACGGGAATTCAAGCTTGTGGAGAGCGTGTCAGACTTACAGCAATATGTAAGCAGTGCTCGTTGAAGCAAGAAGCTCCCACTTCTCCAAGTGGGGGTAGTTCACTTGTGAAACATAGGCACAAAAAACACTCATTGAAAGGGGTAAAAAAACAAACATAAAGAAGGCGACATTTATGATTAGGACGAACAAGTTATACATTCGAGAATATGATGTAGTAGCATATCGCAGAAAGCATCCTGCTGGTGGGGTAACGATTAATATTGTGACCCCTGAAAATAAGTTCTTCAGTTTAGCTTTATTTAACAGCAAAAGTCCAATTGACCAAGACATAGAAAAAGCAGTACTCGATGCAGCAATTTCAAAGACGAAAGCTTTGCCTTATTATGTTGTCCCTGAACACTCTGCTTTATTTACAAAGAATGAGGACTTATTTGCACAACCCTTAAAAAAGTCTATTGTCAATCAATTTGATAAATTTATTGACAAATTTACAGACAGGCAAGGTGTTTTTAATCAACAACAGCTTAATTTAAGCCTTATCCAATTTTCATATAGGAGTAACCTTGTTTCTTCTATGATTAATACAAGGAAATACACCGCCAAAGACATTGTTAAATTTATTTTAAAAACCAGAGCCGTAGAGATAGCAAAAATCCCTTTGCCCTCGGAGAATTATGTTGAAGCCTTAATGCACATACTAGATGAGCTTTGCCAGGGCACTGCCCTAGGAATGCTTCAAAAATCTATTGTTGCAAGAACAGAAGTTGTGAAATAATTGATATACGAATGTTGTTTTTGTGTATATCCATCATACCACAAATTTGCCATTCTGTCAATATAAAAAACGAAGATTTTTTACTTTTTTATTATATCACTTCTAGTCCTTGTTGCGAGTAACTTTTCTGTCATTTTGAGATGTCTTTTTTGTGACAATTTCAGAGGGAAAAAGGATAACAAAAAAAAAGACAAAAACTATATATATTGCTAACACATAAGCAGAGGTGAGACCTCTGCTTATTTTAAAAAGAAATTATTGATTTATTCTTTCTGTTTTTCTTTTTTGAAATTTTTTTAACTAATTTTTTATTTTTGCTATGTTTAGGAAGAGATATATACGCTCCAGACGGATTGCCGTCCGCACCAAACTTTTCAGATTCTTTAATTTTGCCAAGGCAAGCATTTTTTTTGCTATTTATGAGTTCTTTTCTTTTTTTCTCTTTAATATAATGCGTGTGCCTTCTCTTAGCTGTCCCGGTTCCCTTTAAAAAAAGTCTTTTTCTTAAAAGTATAACCTCTTCATCCCAAACACTATAATCGGTTTTCTTGCGCTTAGAAATGGGTCTAGTGTTGTCTTTAGGTGTTATGTCGTCATCTTCGAACTTAAAATCTTCATGCGAAAAACCTTGCATATTGCTTAACATTTTAAGCCTAATGTAGCCTAAATAAAATGTCTTTCCTCCTCTCGAAAACAAACTGCAGTTGTCTTGCCTTCACCTCCTTTTTCTTTAGTTGCTATTTAAATATCTTTGCACCACCTCCCCAATAATCTTTGTATTTCCATTATATATCATATTTTCTTATTTATCAAATCGGATAAATTAATATATAATACATTATATAATACTGAGTAGCTGCAACGGTGACATTATTGACATTTCTTCTACTTTGTGGTATAATAAAAACATAAAATCGAAAGGAGCTTGAAGCGAATGAGCATGGGCGAAATGATAACATTGTTTATCGAGGTTTTAACCACACATTTAAATATATGGGTTGTAATAGGTATTTTTATTGGGATATGCATCTTAGGTTTTGGCTTTGGGCGAATTAAGCTCGCAACTCCAATTCTGGTATTGACTACAGGTATTTTTTATATTCTGGTTCTCACTGGGCAGACTATTATTCAAAATACCGAATACAGCATTGTGATTTCTGTATTTTGTGGACTAACATTAATGTCTGTCGTTGCACTTGTTTCTTCTCTTATGCGCATCACTCAATTGTTGTGGATAGCTGTTTTAAACAAAAAACAGAAAAACAGAAAAACACAAGCCTTCCATAGCTTGTAAACTTAATTTTTTTTAATTTTGCGGAGTCTTAACAGAACTCATAAATTTCATATAATACATATATAAATATTTACTCTATATTTATTTTCATAGGTTTGATTTAATAAAGTACTTTGACTAATTAACAAAGAGGGTTTGCCCTCTTATTTTTTCATAGAAAGGAGCGCAAATTATGGACTTTATAAAAGGACCATGGGTTGACAATATTGATGTAGCTAACTTTATTGCCCTAAATTATCGTGAATATAAGGGTGATAATGCCTTCTTGTGCCCGCCTACACAGCGAACAAAAGATGTTCTTGTAGCTATAGAAAATCTCTTAACCCAAGAACGAAATTGTGGTGGAGTCTTAGACATAGACACAGAGACAGTAGCTGGCATCAATGCATATCAACCTGGATACATTCTCAAAGACCAAGAGCTGATTGTTGGCTTACAGACTGATGCCCCCTTAAAAAGAGCCGTCAATCCGGTCGGAGGCATGAGAATGGTAAGACAGGCATGCGATGCTTATGGTTATAAGCTTTCAGAAAGTGTAGAGAAGGCTTTTGAATATAGGCAAACACATAACGACCTTGTTTTTAGCATTTATACTTCTGAAATGCGAAAAGCTCGCAAGGCTGGTATCCTAACAGGATTACCGGATGCCTATGGGCGAGGGCGAATTATTGGCGACTACCGGCGTGTAGCTTTATATGGAGTAGACAAGCTTATTGATGTGAAACACAAAGACAAATTGAACTTTAACAAAAAAGAAATGTCTTCTGAAGCTTGTAGGCAGATTGCTGAATTAGATAAGCAAATAACAGCTTTAAAAGAATTAAAGGAGATGGCACGAAGCTATGGATATGACATTTCTAAGCCTGCATGCAATGCAAAAGAGGCGATACAATGGACTTATTTTGCCTATCTTGCTGCAGTTAAGGAGCAAAACGGTGCAGCAATGAGTCTAGGGCGTGTATCTACATTTTTCGATATCTATATTGAAAAAGATATTGAAGAAGGCATGCTTACTGAAGTAGAGGCACAGGAACTAATTGATGATTTTATATTAAAATTAAGGTTGGTCAGACATCTGCGAACCCCAGACTACAATGAGCTGTTTGCTGGCGACCCGACTTGGGTAACAGAATGTGTTGGTGGCATGTTTGATTATCACAGGTCTCTTGTTACAAAAACATCTTACCGGGTGTTACACACTCTGTATAATCTCAAATCGTCTCCTGAGCCGAATTTGACTGTGCTATGGTCAAAGAGATTGCCTGACAATTTCAAAAAATATTGTGCTAAGGTTTCCATAGACACCGACTCGATACAATATGAAAATGATGACCTAATGAAACCTTTGTATGGTAACGACTATGGTATAGCTTGCTGTGTATCAGCTATGGCATTAGGCAAGGAAATGCAATTCTTTGGAGCAAGATGTAACCTGCCCAAACTTTTGCTTTTAGCTCTTAATGGTGGAATGGATACTGAGACAGGCATCAGGCTTGGTCCTTCCATGCCCGTCTACGACAAAAGCATTTTGGATTACGACGAGGTTGTCAATCGACTGTCCGTATATCGCGAATGGTTAGCTAAGTTATATGTTAACACCATGAATGTTATCCATTATGCCCATGACACAACTGCATATGAAAGCTTACAAATGTCGCTCCATGATACGGATGTTATACGAGATATGGCTTTCGGTATAGCTGGGCTTTCGGTTGTGGTTGATTCTTTGTCAGCTATCAAATATGGAAAAGTGAGTGTTATTAAAAACAAAAGCGGCTTTATCGTTGATTTTGCCAACACAAAAACATTCCCTCTGTTTGGTAACGACGACGATAGAGTAGACCAGATTGCAACAGAGCAAGTGAAACTATTTTATCGAGAGCTGCGCAAAAACAAGACATATCGTAATGCAAAGCATACCCTTTCATTACTAACAATAACCTCTAATGTCATGTATGGCAAAAAAACTGGTGCTACTCCCGATGGTCGCAAAAAAGGGCAACCTTTTGCTCCTGGTGCAAATCCTATGCATGGAAGAGAGCATAACGGGGCTCTAGCAGCGTTAAATTCGGTAGCCAAACTTGAATATCAGTACTGCCGAGATGGTATATCCAACACGCTTACCATTCTCCCAAACACATTGGGAGACAACACGTCAAAAAGAATTTCAAATCTTGTCTGTATCCTAGACGGATACTTTAAATCAGGAGGACATCATTTAAATGTCAATGTTTTAGACAGAGAGACTCTACTCAAAGCCTATGAAAATTCGGACCTATACCCAAATCTTACAATCCGAGTATCAGGTTATGCGGTTAATTTCAACAAGCTGAGTAAGGAGCACCAAAAGGAAGTTATTGATAGAACCTTCCACGAAATGATATAGGAGTGATACTATGAACATAAGCATAAATTCTTTTTTGAGTATGAGCTGTGTTGATGGCGAAGGTGTTAGGTCTGTGTTTTTCGTGCAGGGTTGCCCATTGCGGTGTCCTTATTGTCATAACCCTGAAACACAAACTTTTGAAACAAATCAGTCTTGGTCTGTAAGCGATGTAATAAAAACCATCTCCAAATACAGCCCTTATTACGGGGAGTATGGGGGAATAACAATAAGTGGAGGTGAACCATTATATCAAATTGATGCAGTAGCTGAGATTTTTCGAAGGTGCAAAGAAGAATTAGGTGTTTCAACTTGCCTTGAAACCAGTGGAGTGTTTCCAAATCGTTCTGAAAGCAAGCTAGATGAGTTGCTTGCCCTAACGGACCATGTCTACTGCGATTATAAATTTATGGTCCAAGGTAAAACGCCAACATTAAATCACAAATGGTCTGCTAAAACAGATGACTTTCTCAAAAGGTGTTTGCCTGAAAAAACAATTGTTCGAACTGTGGTAGTGCCTGACATAAATAATAATAAAGAATACATCAAAGCATTGGCAACAAAAGTTAGGCAAATAGGTAATTTCAAAATTGAGCTTCTCCCTTTCAAAAAATTCTGCGTTACAAAATATAAGGAATTACATCGCAGATTCGTTTTTGAGTATGCAAGAGAGGCCACTAAAACAGAACTTTGGTCTCTTCAAAACTTAGTCGACACATTTTAACCGGAGCATAACATCATGCTAAGTTCTGGATAAAATCTTAATTTCTCGTTTCTTCCCTAAAACGACTTGGGTTTCCTAAGTGCGTAAAAAATAAATTTAAATTATTATAAGGAGTATACAAAATGACAAAAAGAAATAAGCAAAAATTTAAAATTCCCGTGGAATGGGCTGTCTGTGGTGTTGTAGAAATTGAAGCTTCTTCATTAGAAGAAGCAGTGCAAATTTTTGATGACACCATAGATGATATCCCTTTACCTGAAGCCTTTTATATTGACGATAGTTTCTTTAGATGTAAGGAGAGTGAGGGCTCAACAAAAGAAGAAACTCTGGAATATTATAGGCTGTTTAATAAATAGGTCTCGAACACCTAGATAATTTCAATTAAAAGAAGCTTCATGTTGTCAGTTTTTACCGACATGAATGAGGCTTCTTTGTATACATACTAAATTAGCCCAAATTAGCCAAACAATGCGAGCAAGGATGAAAAAATATGAAAAAATGGACATACACTGTGATTTTGCAAGCGGTGGTGAAGTAGAGA
>CAYMGQ010000035.1:0-7872 GCA_964390055.1 uncultured Clostridiaceae bacterium | reverse complement strand
AGTCACCCAAACGCAATACCCAGACACAATACAATTAGGTGATATCACGATAATCAATTGGACAAATGTATTTTAAGACAATATAACAATGTTTGAGATATTTTTTTAGAAAGGAGATGTTAAGGCATGGCCAAAGAACGTAAAGATGAAGTTTTTACATCGTACATAATTCCGTTTAATTTTATAGATGAAAGCAAAATGTTCGGTGGTATGGTTAAAACCCGAAACTTTGTCGAAGGATGTGTGTGTGCATTCCTAGCCTCTATACCTGTTTTTATTCTGCCTTTTGGCAGCATAAAGTTTAAGCTGATTTTGTTTATCATCCTAGTTATGCCAGCTCTTGTTTTTGGTTGCATAGGAATTAACGGAGACCCAATTAGTGTGTTTCTTATATATTATTTTAAGTTTCGTAAAACCAAGCGTATTGTATCTTTTAATAATAAAGTAAAATTACATGAAAGAATTGATATTGATGAATTAACAGATACAGAACTGCCCAAAGACAAATTATTTAAACTTCTCGACAACTTGGGACTGCGTAGGGAAAAGGCTGACGAGGAAGAAATGCTGGAAGCAGAAGATTTTATCTTTGATGATGACCTTGAAGAAATTAAGAAAAAAGAAGAAGAAGCCAAGCAAATGCTTAAATCTTCTTACAAATATACTCAAACTAAACTTCTGCAAGGTGTTAATTCGGATGCATTGTCCTTGCTAGATTCTGAGGATGATAGTGATGAGGCAATTTATGAAACTGATTATGACACCGATTATGATGACCAAGACGATTATTTTAACGCTGATGATATTTACGACGACACAAGTGACGATTATATAGATACGGATGCAATATTAGTGGATGATGCAGATAGTATGCCAGGGTTCATTAGCCCAAGTGAAGTCGAAATGATTAGCGAAGATAATAATGACGCAAGTATTATGATGTTGTCTGGTGATTTTATTGATGATTACAAGGAAACAAAAATCGTTTCCGATATGCCACCTATTACACCAGTTGCAAAACTAATACCTGATGAAGCTGTGTCAGTTCCGATACCAGAAAAACAACACGACATAACTAATGTTGACAATATCGCTACAATGCCTCAAAACGCTCCCACACAAGAGCCTGTAATGTCGGACAACATAACACATACAAAGACTCAACAACAAAATTCTGGAGCAAATCTAAGCGTTGAACCTGCACAACAACCAATTGTATCAGATGTTTCTATAAACCCCAAAAAAACGAATCCCGAACCCGCTACAACAACCAGTCCTGTACAAATGTCACCAAAAACACATATTAATAATACAAAACCACCAAAAAAGAGCATAATTTTGCCTTGGATGTGTGAATGCGGGACTAGAAATCTTAATACTAATGCGTGTTCAAGATGTGGTAACCCAAAAACTTAAAAAAGGAGGAAGTGTTGTAAGTGGTAGAAAAAATCAAAAATCTATTACCAAGCAAAAAGCCTGCTGATGGACCAAAGGTAAGACAAAGCATGCAGTCTTTTTCGCCTATACGTGATGTGCAACAGGGTATTATTATAACAAAAGATAATAGATATATTAAAATATTAGAATTTTCACCTTTGAATTTTTTACTCCGTTCGGCCAAAGAACAAGAGACAATTCTCTCGCAATTTGCATCTCTTTTAAAACAAGGACCATCCAAATTGCAATTTAAAGTATTGTCTAAAAAAGCAGACATAGAAAAACATATTGCAAAACTATATAGTGAAGTAGCCGCAGAGAAAAATATTCCTTGCCGTAAATTAATGATAGAGCATGTCAATATGATTCGTGAAGTTGGAGAGGGAGAAGGCGTAAGTAGAAGATTTTTTATTATATTTGAATACGAGAATCATAACCCTAATCGCAAGCCTTCATTTAATGATGTGCGTACATCACTAGAAACCATGAGCCAAAGAATCAAAAATGGTATGTATGCCTGTGGCAACGAATTCATAGAGCCCGAGAATGACCACGAATATTATTTGGAAATTATGTATTCAATATTTAGTCGTAAAACAAGCGAGGTTTATTCTTTTGATAACAAAATGCTGTCGGTTGTAGCTAAGTATGTTACGGCAATTAACCAAATGAACGCTGTCGATACAAGCCTTGAAGAAGCAGCTCTACCTTATATTCCAGTCAATGAATTTGTTTGCCCTGATGATATTGACTTTAGAAACGGCAAATATATCGTCATAGATGGCGTTTATTATATGTTTGCATATATACCATCTAATGCATATCCGGTAAATGTATCCGCAGGCTGGATATCCTTACTCGTCAATATGGGAGAAGGCATTGATATTGACATTTTTGCACATCAGCAACCAAGAGACTCATGCCAAAGAAAAATCGGACAGCGAATAAGGATGAATAAAGCTAAGATAAAAAATGTCCAAGATACCAATACGGCCTTTGATGACATAGGCAATGCAATCGAATCAGGCTATTACTTAAAACAAGGGCTTGCAAGTAATGAAGACTTTTACTATATGAGTACATTGGTAACCATTACGGCTGATTCGAAGGAAATGCTGGAATGGAAATACCAAGAAATAGAGTCTTATATGCAATCTCTTGATATGAACTTAAAAGCATGTTCTTTCCAGCATGAGCAAGCCTTTTTATCAAGCTTACCTTTATGTGCAATAGATAACAGCATATATAAAAAGTCACGCAGAAACATCCTGACTTCATCACTGGCAAGCACATATCCCTTTACATCATTTGAAATGCGTGACGAAAACGGTATCCTATTGGGGGTTAATAAATCCAATAACTCTCTGGTTATTGTAGACATTTTTAACTCCAGAAAATATAAGAACGCAAACATGGCTATCCTCGGAACATCAGGGGCGGGCAAAACATTTACCATGCAGTGTATGGCACTTAGAATGAGACAAAAACAAATACAGGTGTTTATCATTGCCCCACTTAAAGGACATGAATTTAAACGAGCTGCAGACAAAATAGATGGACAATATCTCAAAATTAGTGCTGGTTCCAAAGATTGTATTAATGTCATGGAAATCCGTAAAAAAGACACAGCGAGCACTTACTTACTAGACGGCATTGATGACCAAGACTCTATTTTGGCTAAAAAAATTCAGAACCTACACATTTTCTTCTCTCTGCTAGTACCAGATATTACTTATGAGGAAAAACAGCTCTTGGACGAGGCTTTAATTAAGACATATGCCCTTAAAGGTATTACTGCAGACAATGCATCCCTAGAAAAGCCCGACGGTAGTGGCGAATACAAAGAAATGCCTATACTCCAAGACCTACATATGGTACTCCTGCAGAAAGAAGAGACCAAAAGACTGGCAAATATTCTAAATAGATATGTTAGCGGTTCTGCTAGTTCATTCAACAGGCAAACCAATGTGAACCTTGATAATAAATACATCGTTGTTGATATATCAGACCTCACAAATGAAATGTTGCCTGTCGGCATGTTTGTTGCACTCGATTACATATGGGATAAAGCCCGAGAAGACAGAACAAAGAAAAAAGCTATATTCCTAGACGAGTTATGGAACTTAATTGGTGCTTCTTCAAACAAGTTGGCCGCAGAATATGTGCTTGAAATATTTAAGGTTATTCGTGGTTATGGTGGTTCAGCCATTGCTGCTACACAGGACTTAAATGACTTCTTTGCCCTAGAAGACGGCAAATACGGAAAAGGTATTATCAATAACTCTAAAACCAAAATTATATTAAACCTCGAGCAAGAAGAAGCTGATAGAGTTGGCGAAACTTTGAATCTTACCAATACCGAAATTCAAAACATTGTTAAGTTCCAACGAGGGAATGGTCTTATCTCTACCAATAGCAACAATGTTGTGGTCAGCTTTAAAGCCTCAGAAATGGAAAAATACCTGATCACCACTGACCGTGAAGAATTGGCAAGAATTGTAGCAGAAAAGAAAGGATTGTAGTCGTTATGCGTATTAGTGCGTATAAATTCGAAATTTAAGCCAGATAAAGAGCGTCTTAATGCGTTTTAATACATGCTACAGAGAGTTAATACTCAATAATACTTATAATTAATTTATTAAACGGAGGATTGTAGAATATGAAAATGAAAACATTTATACCATTGCAGACTAGAATTTTTGAGTTGGTAAAAGAATTTAAGGTTTTAAGAACAGAACAAATACAGCGTTATTTTAAAGGATGCCCAATTGAAAGTATTAATCACGCAATTAAATCCTTAAAAATGGATGGGCGTATTTATCAAAGTCAAAGCAATACTTTAACATCTATTAACAGAGCGTATGCAGATGTTTACCCTGAAGAAGCTACTGAAAGTGCGTTTTATGTGCTCGCTAGTTTTGGTTATGAAAACATCGCATTTTTTGACGCAGTTAAATTTCCAAAACAAATTATATTTGTCGCAAACAATAATTTATACGAAGTTACTGTAATGACACACGATAACGAAACAATACTTAAGGCTTTATTGCAACAAGAAATGTATCAAAATAAAGAGGATGCGGTGAACATAATTGTGGTTGATTCACATGAAAAAGGCAAAGAAATGCTCGCTAGTTTTGGCTTTGATGCATATTGTATTTTGAATCAAAACAACGAGCCAGCATTCTACCAAGAATAACGGAAATAGGAGAGAAACATGAAGAAAGTTCTTGCTAAAAATATTGCAAATATGAAAGAGATTTCTGCAAAAATTTCGACATTGGTTTCTCAAATGGAGCACACCCCCGAGCATTTGTTAAAATATAAATTCAATCAGCAAACAGACGCTCTGCACACGCTGATTGTAAAACTTTATTCGTATTTAAATGTGTATCACAGACAAGTGTCAGGGGTGTGTGATATGCCAAAAAAATTTCCCGCCAAGGGGTCAGGGCTTTGTAAAATAAAAGAAATGCGTAGCGATTATCTGAAAATCAAAATGCCGTTATTATATCGAAAAAAACGCGAAGATAATATACTAATCGATGATTTATATGCGATGTTTTTTGATATGGCAAAGACAAATATTTCGTTTCCCAAAATGCCCAAAAAAGAAATCGTATTTACTTTTATATACAACGCAAACACCCCACCTAGTTTCATCCGAGATAATGATAACTATGCTATCCGAGGAGTTATAAATACCATCATAAGTTTTTTGGGAGACTCGGATAGTGGAGACACAACTTGGCTATCTATCCGCACTTTGTTAAAAGAAAATACTGAAAATCATACCATCGTAGAAGTCATTAAAAAGGATTAGCGAAGCATTTTTCCATGTCGAAAAAAATGAACTTTTTGAAAAGCTGTTTTTCGACACGGGAGCCAACCGAGTGAAAAATACTAAAAAATACTATATATATAATATATATATATAATATATAGGGGCAAAAAACGTCGAAATTTTTAATCAAAACAACAAGCAATAATAAGCGATTTTACAGAGGGGACTAGAGACTCAATGAAAAAGCAACAAAGAATGGAGGTTTTTACATGAATCAGGAGACACTCTCGCAAGAAGATAAAACACTCACGCAAAAAGATAAATTGCTCATGCATATATACTTTTATAAGGAGGTTTCATCAGAGGCAATAGATATTTTGGGTGGAAATTTTTATATAGAAAAAGTCAAAAAACAACTTATTGATGATGGCCTTATTAAAAAGTCTAGCCTCAAAACCACGAAAAAGACAGCTCTTAAAGCAGGGGTTAATTTCAAAACTCAAAGCTACTATGTTACTATAAAGGGCAAGCAATATTTACGGCAAGCATTTCCTAATGAATTTAGTGAAATTTCTAATAGAATTAGAAAGTACAGCAATTCAACTGTGGAGAGATTAGTCAAAATGTCTGATTCGGAAGTCATGGCAAAGGTTGCTGGAGCATATATCGTCGAATCGCCAAAGACCTCTCACAATCTTATGCTTTCAGAGCAAAATCTAACCCCTGCTCCATTAGCTCATTGTGGTTCAATGAATACTGATAGAGCAGAGAAACTAAAACCAATAGTTCACTCTAATCTTCACCGAGGAGTTTTCTTTACAGCAAGTGATGTCAAACAAGACATTATCCTCTCCAAAACAGAGGTCGCACAACACCAGTTTACTGCCATAACAGGTGTTCTGTTAACGCAGGCAAAACCATATTGCTTATACCATGCTAGCAGTGGCTTTATGCCACAAAAAATAACTGGAGAAGAAAAAGTTGCATCTTCCCTTATCATTTCTTATGCTAAAAATTTTGGTTTATACCCCGAGGAGTTTCAAAATGCAAAAATCACAAACGCTATTTTCTTTTGTAAAAACATTAGTGCGTTTGCAAAGTTAGTGCTCAATAAATACAATACTAGAGTTCCCCCGGGGGCAGCTTTTGATAATTCCTATATAGTACCCATGTCTCGCAACGGCTGTAACATAATTAAAAAGTTTATCTGGGAACCTGATTATAAAGATAAATTAATTAATTATTTAATTTCTGACTACGGATTTATAAAAAGGCAAGGATTGGGCTCTCATTTTTTACCTTTATTAACTCAATGCGGCGAAGCAGTCTTTGTCGGTATAGATTTTGATATAAATGCATTGCGAGCCGCTATAGGTTGGACTCTGTCCAATGCAGATGAGTCATGCATAAAATTAAATATCTTGTGTTATGCGTGGCAACAGGCA
Organism: uncultured Clostridiaceae bacterium; assembly: GCA_964390055.1. GTDB lineage: Bacteria > Bacillota > Clostridia > Peptostreptococcales > Natronincolaceae > CAYMGQ01. Next base: position 1,206 of record CAYMGQ010000035.1, on the reverse strand, counting down.
TATTATGATGAAGTAATCAGCTTGTTGAACACAGACAAAATTGCTTGTTTACCTATTGATGAGGAAGGTTTTGATGAAATAGTAGGGTTCTCGCAAAGAGTCGCTGTTCCCAAAGAACGCAAAAGGAAAACACCCGATTACAGTAAGCATGTTTTATTTCAAAATTATTCGGTTTTTAACATCAGCTCATCCGAAAAACAGTAATCCTCACAGCCAAATTTTTAATCCTGCGAAGCCACGACTCAGCACATCTTAAATAATAATAGTTTTTGATTTAACAAAAAAGACGATTTGACATTACATATATTTAGTGGTAATATATTTTTGCATAATTCTACATCACTATAACAGATTTAAGGCATAATCTTATGCTTTAAGAATAAAGGAGGAATTTATCAATGAACAGCGCTGCAATTAAAGAATTATACTCAAAAGCTTATTCGGAAATTATTGACGAATGTGAACCTACCGATGCAATCGCATTACAAAATTTAAAGAGAGACGCAGAAGAGAAACTTTCCGCAATTATGTCAAAAGCAACAAGCGATGAAACCAAGAAATCATTACGAGAACTTTCTGGTCTTTATGACGAACAAATCAAAATTGCCCAGCTCATCACTTTTACACTTGGTTTTCGTAAGGGAGCCCAACTAATGAATGACATTATTAAATAATCTCCTTTCTTCAGAAAAGGCATCGCGCTTTGACAAGTGCGATGCTTTTTTTGAATTTTTAGACCCCCAAATGACAAAAAAGCAAATATGACATATAATAAAGCTAGAAAAAGAGGAAACCTGCGTCGCATAATCATAGAGATTAAGACAATTAAACATAAAAACAATATTAGATAAAGCACTATTAAAAAACAAAACAACAAATCACTACAGAATGACATAAATTAAACAGGTTTCTCAGCCTTCTTAAAATACTAATCTTGCAGTACAGCGACATAACAGATGTTTGATACCTTGATAATTGAAAAGCCATAACACTAAAACACAAAACGCACAAGCTCCTTGACAATTAAATCCTCAAAAACAAACCAGCCTTGACAAAAACGGGTATTATCTCCAAAAGCGCGAAATAATCTTTAAAACCCTGAATAACCTTCATAAAATATAACAATTTTGATTAAATCGGGTATTATTTCAAAAAGCGCGAAATTGATTTTTCACAAACAATACCTATATATATAAATTGAGCAAA
>CAYMGQ010000034.1:0-8204 GCA_964390055.1 uncultured Clostridiaceae bacterium | reverse complement strand
CAGATTCCTAGAAGATGAAAGAGTATATCTGACTAAGTTCTATGGACACGGTCAGCCTAAAGATAACAACTCATTTATCTTGCTTGACATCAGCAACCTTAAGCCTACTATCCAAAAGGTTATTACTGTAGCTGAAACCCCAGAAGTTTAGGAGGTAAATTATGAAGGTTAAAGTAGTTAAGCAGTTCATAGATAAGCACACTAAAAACCTTCACAAAGTCAATAAAACACTAACTATATCCAAAGAGCGGTTTGAGGAAATAAACTCAACCGCTCATGGTGTTTTCGTGGAGGAAATCAAGGAAACTAAGAAACCTACCACCAAAAAGAAGTAGGTGATTAAATGGCCGAACTACCAGAAACATTACTGCAAGATACTAAAGACTATTTAGACATTAGATGGGATGATGCGACCACGGACAACAAGCTAACAGGAATTATTAAGCGAGGAATGAAATATCTAAATTCTGTAGCAGGGGGCGAACTAGATTATTCCGAAGAAAACAAGCCCAAAGAATTACTATTAGACTACTGCCGATATGTCCGCTCAAACGCCCTTGAAGAATTTCAAAAAAATTACTTGCATGAACTTCTGTCTCTCCAAATAGACGAGGAGGTAAAACGATATGAAGCCAATAACGCAGACATTTAATGACGGAGTTTTAACCGTATACGAAGTCGGTAATATCGGCGGTCTCGGGAATATGCCTAAAGATGGACTGATACAGAAATTTGCTAACACCATCCCATATGAGGAAAGAACTGTAGGTGTGACAAGGTTTACTGCAAATAAGCAAGAAAACACCATTGTTGAACAGCTCTTACGAATCCCCCGAATAAATGGCATAGCAAGAGAAGATATTGTAATCCCGATTGATGGCGAACAATACCGAATTAAGCAAGTGCAGTCCATAAATGACGTTGAGCCTAGATGCCTTGACTTATCACTAGAAAAGGTGGTGACAAAGTATGACATTGACGGAAATTAGAGACTTTCTCCTTGATATTACACTGAATACTTACCACTACAAGGCATGGCAACAACATGATACTTATATCGTATGGGCAGAAGATGGCGAAGCTGATGCAGTGCACGCTGATAATCGCAAGCAAAAGCAGATACTTGATGTCACCATTGATGTATTCACTAAGACCGAGTACGACCCGATTATCGAACAGCTCCAAGAAGCCTTTAACGACCAAGGGATACCGTTTGAACTCTTGTCTATCCAATATGAGGATGATACAAACTATATCCACTACGAGTATTTAATACAGGCGGTGATTTAATGGCAAGAATGGAAATCCGAGGCTTTGATGAATTGGAGTTACGATTATCCAAACTAGCCGACCCCGAAATCTCAAAGGAAGTCGTAAAAGCAGGGGCGCAACCAATAGCAGACCAAATACGGAAAAATCTTGAAGGGCTCCCCGAGGATAAATTTAGATATTTAAACAAAGGTGAAGTGTTTGTAGGCGTTCCAAAACAACAGAAAAAGGATTTATTAAACAGCCTAGGAATTACACCACCCGACATTGATTTTGACGGAAACACTAACATAAAAATTGGCTTTGATGGATATGGGAAGCTACCCACAAAGAAATACCCTAAAGGAGTTCCCAACCAATTACTTGCTAGGGCGGTAGAGAGCGGGTCAAGCGTAAGGAAAAAGACACCGTTTATCCGTAAAGCAGTAAATAAGTCCAAGAAACTAGCAGAAGCAGAAATGCAAAAGAAACTAGATGAAAAAATAGAAATTATCATGAAAGGATGATGAAAAGATGGCAAAAATAGGCTTACAATACCTAGTGTATACAGGTGCTGGAGAAACTCCCTCTAAAGGAAGGTTGGCCAAAGCAATACAGGCAGACCTAAACATCCAGACAAACGAAGTTAAGTTATATGCAGATGACAGTGTTGCCGAATCTGACAAATCTTTTAGAGAGGGAAACATCACTCTCGGAGTCGATGATTTGAATGACACTATTCAAAAAGAATTACTCGGACACACTATAGACGACGAAACAGGTGAGATAATAGCAAGCGGTAATGATAACAATCCGTTTGTTAGTATTGGATTCGTTAGTATTTCAAAAAAGGATGGAGCACAGAAATTTAGGGCTATCTGGCTTCCTAAAGTGCAGTTTGCAGAGCCTTCCGAAACCAACCAAACAAAGGGAGAAAGCACAGCCTTTTCGACTCCTACCATGTCAGGAACTATTATGCTAGACGATGACCATAACTGGAAGTATGAGAATAGCTTTGCGACAATCGCAGAAGCAAAGGCATACCTCAACGACAAGGCAGGAATAGCAGAAGATTGATTTTATGGGAGGGGGAACCCTCCCTTTTTATCTAAGGAGGCAAAATGAGATATTTAAGACCAAGAGCAACGCCTATTAAAATTAAAGATAAAACCTATAATATATTGTTTACGCTAGAGGTTATTGACGAATTGCAGATAAGGTCAGAATTGCCAATAACAAAAACAATGAAAATGATTACATATGAAAACACTAGAAAAATAGCAATAACATTTTTACTAAGTGTTTTATTTCCAAGCGAAAAAATAGAAATAGATGATAGTGAATTGTATTATCTGTATGTTATGTTGATGAGCGCATATTCAGAGCAGATTTTTAGCAAAGAAATGGAATTAAGAAAAACAAAGTCAACTAAAGAAGAGTTTGTAGACATAGAAAAATGGATATACATCGGCACAGTGGTGCTGGGATATCCTGAAAAAGAAGTATGGAACATGACGCTGGGGAAAATTGATACTCTCTACAGAGAGCATTTGAAATATATTGGGATAATAGCAGAGAACAAGGTAGTCAACATTGACGATGTAATATAGGAGGGGTAGTATGAGCGCAACTATAGGTCCTAAGATAATACTTGAAGGGGAAAAAGAATACCGACAGGCGATAGCCGACTGTAACGCTAGTATGAGAACTTTAAAAAGTGAGATGAAAGCAGTTACAGCAGAATTTGATGGCAATGCCAATTCAATAGAAGCCCTAAGAAAAAAGAACGAAACACTCCTTAAACAACAGGAGGAGCATGAGAAAAAGCTTAAACTATTAAGAGGGGTTTTGGAAAGTACAACTAAAACTTATGGTGAAAATTCAAGGCAGGCCAAGAATTGGCAGAATCAACTAAATAACGCATATGCAGACCTCCAAAGAATTAATCAAGAGTTAACAAAAAATGAAAAATATATGAAAGAGGCGGAGGCTTCCACAAATAAAGCCGCTAAATCTATTGATGAGTTTGGAAAGGAAATCAAGGAAGCAGCAGATGAAACCAAAATATTCGGAGATGTTCTAAAAGCTAATTTAGCATCGGACCTTATGCAAGAGGGTTTTCGGAAGCTTGGAAACTTGCTAACTGTATTGATAAAGGATAGCAAGGAGCTAGCCTCAGATTTAATCGAAGTGCAAAACGTAGTTGATGTTACCTTTGGAGACAGATCCAGGGAGATTGACAAATGGGCGGAAGCTATAGGGGAAGCATTTGGACTGTCCGAGTTAAAAGGTAAGCAATTTATCGGCTCTATGGGTGCAATGCTAAAATCCATGGAAGTGACTGATGAACAAGTTGTTACCATGTCAAAAAATCTAACTGAATTAGCTGCAGACATGGCATCTTTCTATAATGCTGACCTTGATACAGTCTTTAATAAGATAATGAGTGGCATAAGTGGGCAGGTTATGCCACTTAGGGAGTTTGGTATTAATCTAAACGTGGCCAATCTTGAAGCTTATGCGCTAGCACAGGGCATAGAAAAGACTTATAACGAAATGACGCAGGGCGAACAGGCCATGCTAAGATATAATTATCTATTAAAAGCAACAGCCGACGCACAGGGAGACTTTGCACGCAACCTTGACAGCCAGGCTAATCAAGAGAGAATCACTCAACTTCAGCGAGAGGAATTTCTTAAAAGATTTGGCGAAGCAGTCCTTCCAGCAATAACTAGGGCGACTATGAAGTTTAACGAAGCCACTAAAGACATGGGAGAGGACCTAGCAGAAGTGGCAGGCATTATAGCGGACGACATAGTAGATGTTTTGGTTTGGATTATTGATAATGCTGACGTGATTATAGCAGGACTTAAAGGAATATCGGCAGCATTGATTACAAAGAAATCTGCGGAGGGAGCTATGTACTTGGTTAATGCATATAAAACCCTTACCACAGCAACTCAAGCCGCCACATCAGCCCAGGTCGCATTTAATGCAGTAAGCAAGGCCAATGTATATGTAGCTTTGGCCAGTGCTATCATCGGTGTTGGCACGGCCTTGTTTTCCTATGCTAAAAATGCAAAAGATGCCTCAGATGAAACCGAACAATTAAGTGAAAACACTCAAAGATTAGTAGACAGCAGTAAGGCTATAAGAGAAGAAATCTCCAAGCGCACGGATGATTGGAACAATGAAACTAAGAGTATAGAAGCCCAGTATGGGGCAATTAACACATTAACCAGTAAGCTGTACACTCTGGCAGAAAAGGAATATAAAACTAATTACGAAAAGCAAATGATGGTGACCCTAGTAAAACAGCTTAACGAAGAACTTCCTGAACTTAATTTACAAATTAACGAGCAGACATGGCTATTAAATAAGCAAAAAGAAGAAATTGAAGGGGTTATTAATAAGACAAAAGAGTACTATCTAGTTCAAGCGGCTGAAAAAAACTATACTAAGATAGCCGAAGAGAGAGCAAGGGCAGAGATTGAAATAATTGCCTTGCAAGATGAAAAGAATATGAAGGTGTCTCAACTTTTAGAACTTAGAAGGCAGTTAGTTGCTATTGGCGGCATAGAGGGGAGAGAAGCCGAAGCGTGGGACCCTAAAAAACATAAAATCGACAGTCTTAATGAAAGTATTAACAGGCTGAAAAATGACATAGGAGCAGTAAGCTCAGAACTTTTTGATTGGAATAAAGTATTCTATGACTCAGAGGAAGCTTGGCGAAGAAATGAAGATTATATAAAAAAATATTCCGATACATTAAAGGGTGCCAGCGTAGACCTTGATACATTTGGTCAAAAATATAAGCAAGCACTTGAGGAACAAACAGTTATGGAAGTTGGTACTTTAGAGGACCGACAAAAACAAATAAATCGAATATATGATGCAAGTAGCAAGGAACTAGAAAAAAGACTAAGAGATGAAGAGCGTGCATTCACAAAATCCCAAGAGAATCGAACAGAGGCAGTTGAGAAGGCCCAGGAGAAAGAACTAAAAGCGACCGAAAAAGCATATAACAAGAAACTAGAGTTGATCAACAAAGAATACTTGGAAAAGCTAAAGCTGACTGATGAGGAACGCTACAAAGAACTAACGGCAATCCAAGAGGATATTGACCGTATAGATAACCAGCAAGAAGCAGAAGATAGGGCTATTCAACTAAGGGAAGAAGCTGAAAAACGTGCTGAGTTGAAGATTAGGGTAGAAAGCGCTAAGACAGCAGAGGAAAGACTAGATGCTCAAAAAGAGCTTGCAAAATTTGAGGAAAAAGTTGCAAGAGATAGACTCAAAACTGAAAGAAAATTACAGAAAGACATCTTAAAAGAACAAAAGGATGCAATAAATAAAAAATATGATGAACAAAAGAAAGCCATAGAGAGCGAACAAAAGGAAGAGCAAGAGAGACTAAAAAAGCAGCATGATGCAGAGAAAAAACTTATTGATGAAAAGTTCAAGCTAAGAAAAAAAGCTCTAAAGGAAGAGTTAGCGATTGAACGCGATGCATTAAGGGACAAACAATCACAATACAGGGAGTATCTCAAAGAACAACGCCAATTAGCACAAGAAAACGCAAAAAAGATATACGAGGATGAATTAGCTCAATACAAATTAACACAAGCTTTAAAGTACGAAGAAACAATGTCCAGCGAAGCGCAGATGAAGAAAGCCATTCAGGAGTATGCATATAAACACCTATCTCATGGAAGAGCGCGCGACGCTATTCTAAGAAGCAATGACCTAAACGAGATGCTAAAGTATTACAATCCTTCTGCGTTGATAAAGACGCCTACAACAAAGGCTACGCAGGCAGGAATTGACTATGACATGATGGCAAGCGTTATGAAGACAGCACTAAAGAGTGTTAAAGTAGAGTTGAATGGGAAGTATGTAGGTAATTTTGTCGAAAGCACAGTCAATAAACTTATTAGGTAGGAGGTAGAGATGGGATATTTTATTTATAACGATATAAAATCTACTGATAAAAAAGTAATAGTTGAAAGCATGCCACCTATAACCAAGCCGCCGAAAAGATATAATGAGGTTAATATTGATGGCAGTAACCGTACAGATATAGAAGACCTCGGTTATGAGGCCTATGAAAAACCCATATCCATTGGTTTGTGGGAGTCTGACATTGACGATGTTTATGACTGGTTGCAGGGTGGCGGAAAATTAATTCTAAGTAGCGAGATAGACAAATATTACAATGCTCAAATACTTGAGCAAATTAATTATGAAAAAGCCTTAAGATTCAGAAAGGCGAGGGTTGTATTCTTAGTACAGCCCTTTAAATATGCCATAGGCGAAGCAGAAGTCGAATCGCTTGCAGTTATTAATAAAGGGAACGTGGATAGCTATCCCCTTATGACGGTATACGGGAGCGGAGAGGTTGAAATAAAGGTTAATGGGATAAAATATTGCACGTTAATTATTAATGATTACATAACTCTAGACGGAGAAATCCAAGAAGCCCACAGAGATGGAGTGTTGAAAAACAGGAGCATGACAGGATGGTTTCCTGTATTAAAACCTGGAATAAATGAGATATCCTATGTCGGAAATGTTACCAAAATAAAAACATTAGTAAGGAGTAGATGGGCATGATTAGATCATTTAAGGGCACAGACACAGACTTCGCATCCAATGGGGATAAAATTATACAACCAATTGAAGCTGTTATATACAAAAATGCAGAAGAGGAATACCTCGAGCTTAAAACTACTATAGACTATAAAGATTATCTTGTTCAGGATAATGTTTTGGTAGTAGACACACAGAACGGTAAAAAAGGATACAGGATACATAATCCAGAAATAGATACTACCATAAGCATAAAAGCGTGGCTTATATATCAGGAAAACACTCCGTATCCAGAAGATAGGGAAGTGGTCATATCTTATGGGAAAAACCTATCAGGGTGCAAGGTGGCTGAAAACTGGGATGAAGTAGTGACTAAAATCATTCCTATTGGGTATAACGAAATGACGCTCCCAGAGGAATATATAGAAGTGCCTTCTCCTCATCAAAGAATCTATGAAAGAACAATTGAATTTGACCTATCCCCTCATTTGGAATTTGTCGTTGAGCAACTGGATGATAATATAGCAGAGGCAGAAAGTCAAATAAATAACCTAAGTAGTTCTAAGGTGAACTTAGAAAATAGTATATCTGCCTATGAAAATGCGATTGAGTCACTAGAGATTGAACTAGATGTTATCCAAGAAAGAATAGATGGTCTTGGTGACAGCGAGGCTGAGTTAAGAGAAAAAGATGTACTTGCAGGTGAATTATTAGAGGTGCAAGGGCAAATTGATGGCCTAACTAATGAGAAAGAAGCTACAGAAACAGCTTTAGCACAGACGATAATCGACCTAGACACAGCTAACGATAATTTAGTATCATCTAGTAATTATAGAAAAAATCTAATCATAGATGACTTACGAACACAGGCCCAAACATATCTCAACAATAATCTGTACCCACAGATAAACTATGAGATAGAATCCCATCTTGAAGAAATAACTGAAATCGGAGATACAGTAAAAGTAAGGCATGAACGCATGGGGATTGATATGTTGGCATATGTAATATCGTATGAATTTAATGTTTTGACAAATAAATATCAAAAAGTAGAGTTTGGAACATTAAAGCCCCATCTAAAAAGTTTGATTAACGAGCTAGAAAGGCGAATATATTCCGTTACAAAAGGGGTTGATACAGTTTCAACCTTAATTGAGCAGATGAATGACCAAATTGTTTTAAAAATAGACGACAACGGCAGGATAGGACTATTTAGACTAGGCAGGGACCAGTACGGAACAGAGGTATTTATAAAAGCCGACAACATAAGATTAGAAGGGTTAATCACAGCCAACGGATATTTTAAAGTCTTAGAAGACGGAAGTATTGAAGCTGTCAATGGAAAATTCAAAGGGCATATAGATGCA
>CAYMGQ010000033.1:0-9163 GCA_964390055.1 uncultured Clostridiaceae bacterium | reverse complement strand
TTACCTTTGAAGAAGATGGACTGGATGAATTATATAAAGAAGCAGGTATAAATGGAATCGAGTTTTCTACCGAGTACCAGAAAACAGATACATACATTATATCGGTTCCTACTCCTTACAACAAAAAAACTAAAAAGCTAGATCCTTCTTATGTTATTTCAGCAGTCCACAGTATTTTGGAAGTATGCGAAAAAGGATCTATATTAATTATTGAATCTACAGTATCACCAGGGACAATAGATAGATATGTTCGCCCTGAAATTGAAAAGAAGGGTTATATAATTGGGGAAGGTGTTCACCTTGTTCATGCACCAGAGAGAATTATACCAGGGAATATGATATATGAGCTTGAGCACAATTCAAGGACCATAGGAGCCGATGAAAAAGATATAGGAGAAAAGGTAAAGGAGCTATATTCAAGTTTTTGTAAGGCAGAGATTGTTGTAACCGATATCAGATCAGCAGAGATGTCAAAGGTAGTAGAAAATACATATAGGGATATAAATATTGCCTTTGCCAATGAATTAGCTAAGATTTGCAGAGTTGACAATATGGATGTATATGAGATTATAAGAATCGCTAACAAGCATCCAAGAGTAAATATATTGCAGCCAGGTCCAGGTGTTGGAGGACACTGCATATCAGTAGACCCATGGTTTTTAGTTGGTGATTATCCTGATTTGACGAATCTAATATTAACCGCTAGAAAGACTAATGATTCGATGCCTACTCATGTTTTGAAAAGAATCAGGGACATTATGAGGGAGCATAACATAAGAGATATATCCAAAGTTGGTTTATATGGATTGACATATAAAGAAAATGTGGACGATACTAGAGAGAGTCCTACTTTGCAATTATTAGAGAGAATGGATGAGCACCTGGCTTTTGGCGTAAAAGTATTTGATCCATTTGTGAAAGAGAGAATCGTAGAACACCAGTTTAAAAGCTTTGAAGACTTTATTAATGAAATAGAAATTATAGTTATTATGGTCGCTCACCAACATATTAAAGAAAATATGAATTTAATAAAGCACAAATTAATTCTTGACACCAAGAATGTTTGTGACTTTGATGGTGTGTATAAGATATAAGATTAATAAGTGAGGTCTTATGATGAAACAGTTATTTTTGATGGTCAATGATGGTACAGTTAAAATGATAGAAACGCCTTCCCCAACAGTAAAAGATAACTATGTATTAGTAGAGACTCTTTATTCTGTTATCAGTGCAGGAACAGAGAGAGGACTAACATCATTTGGAGGAAAAAACTTAATACAAAAGGCGATGGAAAGGCCTGACCAAGTTAAAAAAGTGCTTGAAAAGATGTCTACAGATGGAATTCTCACGACCATGGATTCAGCGTTTACTCGCTTAAATGAGCCGATGCCAATGGGATATTCAGGTGTCGGAAAAGTAGTTGCTTGTGGAAGAGGAGTGACTGAGGTCGAAATGGGAGATATTGTTGCTATGGCAGGACAAGCCTATCATAGCGAGGTGAATAGGGTAAATAAAAATTTAATAGTAAAGATTCCTAGTGAAATGACGGATTTCCGTCAGGGTGCACTTTGTGCCTTAGGTGGTATAGCCCTTCAAGGTATCCATCAGGCTAAGGTAGTACCTGGTGAGACCGTTGCAGTGATTGGGCTTGGACTTTTAGGACATATAACATCCAGAATTTTAGACGCATATGGTTGTGATGTAATTGGCTATGATATCAAAGATAAATCTTTACTCAAAACAAAATTAAAAGCTTTTATTAATTCAAATGATCAAAATGCTTCTGATATAACAAAATCTTTAACTAAAGGCCGAGGTGTTGATAAAGTAATAATAACTGCCGCCGCCAACAGTAATGATCCTATGGATTTAGCCGCAGCAATAGCCCGTGATCGCGGGATTATATGCATGATTGGTGTTACTAAAATGAATATAGACCGCAGACCATATTACGAAAAGGAGTTATCATTTACGATTGCACGCTCATATGGTCCGGGGAGATATGATTCAAGCTATGAAGAAAAAGGTGTAGATTATCCTATAGGCCATGTTCGGTTTACGGAAGGCAGAAACATAGAGGAGTTTATCCGACTTATTTCGGAAGGTAGGGCAGACTTCTCTGATTTAATAACTCATGAGATAGATTTTGAAAAAGCCGAATCAGCATATGAGATGATAACAACTAACAAAAACAATGAAAAGTATATAGGAGTTTTGCTGAAGTATTCACCTAATGAGAGTAAATGGGATAGTGTTGTAACTAATAAGGCTACTAAACCAACTGTAGATAAGAAACTTATTTCAATTGGCTTAATTGGAGCGGGTAACTTTTCAAGAAATACGTTGTTGCCAATTATGAAACAAACAGGATTATACATATTCAGAGCACTTGCAACTACAGGTGGGATAAGTGCGGCTCAAGCAAAGGAAGTATTTCCATTTGATTATGTCACAAATGACTACAAAGATTTGATAAAAGACGAAGATATTGATTTAATAGTAATTTCTACACAGCATAATAGTCATGCCAAATTTATTATTGAATCTCTTGAGGCAGGAAAATCTGTATATTGCGAGAAACCACTATGTTTAACCATAGATGAGCTAGAAAAGATAGAAGATGCTTATAGGGAAACAAAGGGAGAACTATTTTGCGGAATGAATCGTAGACATGCTCCATTAATTCAACAGATAAAGAAGAGCCTATCCACTGACAAGATTCCAGCAATTTACGATTATATTGTCAATGCAGGCTTTATTCCTGAAGACCATTGGACTCAGGATGAGCAAATTGGAGGAGGAAGGATAATTGGCGAAGCATGCCACTTTGTAGACGTTATTCAATATTTAGACGGCAGCGAATTATTATCACTAAGCGTGAACTTTGCTAAAAATGAAGCTTATCCAAGGAAGGATAACGCAATAATAACTCTTAGCTTTAAATCAGGAGCTGTTGCAAATATTATTTATACTTCTATGGGATCAAAAAAATATTCTAAGGAGCAGCTAAGGGTATTTTCTAATGGCATAGTTTGTGAAATGGATAATTATCTCAAAATGAACCAATTTGGAAGCATGAAAAAAAGAACAGTAAAGTTAAGACAGGATAAAGGCATTAAGAATGAGTATCTACATATTTATAGTGTTTTGAAAGGCAAAGAGAAGAACAACTCGATTATAGACGCTTTTCAAAATCATGAAATGCTTATAAGAGCAATAAAACATTGAGATGAATAGTATTAACAAATTGGGGATGTTCTAATGAAGAGAAAGAAAGTAATTATGATAGGTCCATTCCCTCCACCAATAGGTGGAGTGTCAAATCATCTTTCAAGGCTAGTATTTTGTTTAAAAAACGAGTATACAGTTATACCGGTAGATACATCAAGAAATAAGTTGAGAGCATGTTTTATTCTTTTCAAAGAAACAATTAAATCAGTTTTTCGAAAAGAAAAAGTAATAGCACATGTTCATGTTTTCAATTTGAAAATTTGCATATTACTATCTATATTTTGTGGATTATTTAAGGTTTGTTTAGTTCAGACTATCCACAGTTTTAGGATTAGTGAGGAAGAAATTCAAAAGAAAAGTTTATTCTTTAAGTTTTTGTTAAAAAAGTTTGCTAAGATTATAGTAGTGAACAAGGATATTGAGAAAAGGTTGATAAAGATAGAACCGTCTATTCAAAGAAAGACTCTAGTTTTGCCTGCTTTTATACCGTATCCTAAAAATTACGAGAAGAATAGAAGTATTGAGTATATTAACAATATTGGAGCTAAAAGTTTCTTAGAGGAACATGATATAATAATTGTTGGAAATGCATACAAAATAGTTTTTTATAATGATGAGGATTTGTATGGATTAGATTTATGCGTTGAAGCTATAAAGCAGCTTAGGCACATTAGCAACTTTAGTGTTGGGTTTATTTTTTTTCTACCTCAAATAGGTGAGATAGAATACTATAAAAAAATAAACGCCGACATAGTATTAAGTGGAATTCAAGAGGATTTTTTATTTGTTACCAAAAATGTCCCATTAGTTCCAATGTTTGATTTTGCTGATATTTTTGTGAGACCAACGAATTCAGATGGAGATGCATTATCTCTGAGGGAAGCCTTATATGCAGGCATCCCTAGTATAGCAAGTGATGTTGTAGAAAGACCCCAAGGAACTATACTTTTTAAAAATAGAGACTCGAGTGATTATATAGCAAAACTATTGCAAACAATAAATAATATTGATGAAGAAAAAAGAAAAACGATGAGTTATAGTAAGGCATATGATGATTTTAGCTCAAAATACTCGAAGATTTATGCGAACATATAACAGACCACTATGAGAGGTTGTTTTAATGAGTGATACAAACTCTAAACATAAATTATATATTTTGATACAAATAATTAATTATATAATGCTGACCTTAGTGCTTATTAATGATTTAATAGCAATTTTTATATTCGGAATTCTTCACGCAGTTGTTTTTTATTTCATTAGTAAAAAGCTAGAAAAAGATAAGATGGTGAAGCTGGCAGGCCTGTTCTTAGTATTGATGATTCTTATGCTAATTGTATCTTCAGACTATAATATAAGGTATGGAGCGCCTTATTTTAAAGGTGGATCAGATGACTTTGCTTTTGAAAAAACATCTTTTGAAATCGTAACGAATAACAAGAATTATATCTCCATGATTGAGGATATATTTATCTCAAACAGGAATATTCATCCCGACCATAACTCAAAATTATATATTTTCTGCATTTCTACTTTAGTATCTATTTTTGGTGATAATTACAGTTTTTACATGCCCAGAATAATGAATATCTATCTTTTAATAGTGAACAATATAATTATTTATTTAATACTCCAGAATGTACTTTCCATAAATAAAGAAAAATCGTTTAATAGATCGGTACTAATTTCAATGTTACCTATTAATATGATTTTAGCTGTCAATACCTTTCGCGACACGCTTGTATTAACACTTATATTATTATTCTATTACACTGTAAATGTCGAAGACAAAAGCAACGCCGTTAAAAAATATTTTCTATTGGGAATACTGGCATTTTTAGTTTTTTGGATAAGAAAACCATTTTTAGTTATACTTCTAGTAATTATGATATTGCGACAAAGGGGTAGAGTGTTTAAAAATCCAGTATTCATATTAATAGTTTTGTTAGGATTTGTTTACTTCTATCAATCTTTTGACTATCTTCTTGCACGCTATATTAGTAATTATTCAAATAGTTTAAATGTGCTTTCTACAGATGGATTAAGTAATTTTATTTTTAATAGAAGTATATTTCCGTTTGGATTATTTTTAAGGTTTTTATATGGTTTAATATCACCATTACCGTCCTCCGGAAATATATTAGAAATGGTTTTAGGGTTTAACACATTTCTAATTACAAATGCGTACATATCACTACTATTAAACATTAAAAAAGTAAAGAAGAATTTAAAATTTTTAGCTTTCTGGGCAGTTCAATATCTGATAATTATATTAACAACTTTTGGTTTTAGACATTTCCTTTTTAATTCGATTTTAGTAGGGATTATGTATTCAACACTAGATATCTCAAAAAAAACGCAAGTTACTAGCTTAATATTAAATTTCGGAATATGGATTTTGTTATCTATGATATATATGTTGATAAAGATTTAAAGGGAATGATTATATGAATTTTTATTTTTTAAATAAAAATAGTAAAGATCAAAGACAATATAGAGAATTCTACAGATATTTTGAAGAAAAAAAAATTAATTATAATATCATAAAAAGAATTAGTGATATAAATTTTTCAATTGAAAACTTACAAATTATTTGTAGTGACCCAAAAACTATCATTTTATTAAAGTTATTCAGAATAATGAGATTCAAAAAATTCAATATTATTTATAGAACCAGAGGGTTGTCCCCAGAAGAATCGTATTTTAAGAACAATAACTATCTTAAGTATTTAATCTTATGTATTATAGAACTAATAACTATACTATCTGCTGATATTATTTTATTCGTTTCTGAGAAACATAGAGAATATATAAGAAATAAATATATTATACAAAGAAAAGGAACAATAGTTCATAATTACAACTTAGGTTTTCAATACAATAGAAATAAAAGCAGGCTGAAAAAGAGTTACAATGTTTGCTATGCAGGATCATTATCTAAATGGCAAAACACGGATATTGTTCTTGATTTATTTGCAAGGTTATTTGAAAATAATAATAATTTGAATTTTTATTTTTATACAGACGATATTAGAGGAATTGATAAACACATATTTAAGCGATATGGTTTTATAAAATTTAATAATTTAAGCGAATCACAATTAATGAAGGAACTAGAGGATATGGACTACGGTGTAATAATAAGAGAAAACCTTTCATTAAATACAGTTTCATCGCCATTTAAAATTATGGATTATCTTACAGCGGGACTTAGAATAATTAGCAGTGATAATATAGGAGATTATAAAAAATTATTTGAGAAAAATAATATTTTTTATTTTGATAGTTATAATAACTTTATTTCAGGAACGAATATAGATAAATTGAATGAATTTATTGTAACGGATATTTCTGATGAGGATATCGAAGATGTGAATAAAAAAATCAATATTAGAAAAGAATTCGATGAGTTTATCAAATTAATAGACTAGCGAACTTTATTTTCATAAGACTACACTTTTCTTCATGATTTCTTTATGGCATAATAAAATTAC
Organism: uncultured Clostridiaceae bacterium; assembly: GCA_964390055.1. GTDB lineage: Bacteria > Bacillota > Clostridia > Peptostreptococcales > Natronincolaceae > CAYMGQ01. The sequence goes on along the minus strand of CAYMGQ010000033.1, from coordinate 2,438 downwards.
TTAAATAAGAATAATCAATAAAAGGTGAGAAATGAGAATTGCACATTTGTTTCCAAATATAAACGAAGTTGTTGTTGAGTCATATGTAAAGTTTATTAATAACAATTTTAATAAAAAAAACCACTTGTTTTATATAGTTACATACAATAAGCCATTAAAAGCAGCAGTAATGAAATATCAGAATGTCATGGCTATATCTACATTAAACACTAAAAATATAAAAGAAATAATAGCGAATAATGATAAGGTTATACTTCACTATTTAAGCCTAAAAAAGATTCAAATGCTTAAGTTGCTATTTTATCAAGAGGTATATAATAAATTAGTTTGGGTAGCTTGGGGGCATGACCTATATAGTTGGAGCATAAAGGAAAACGGTAAAATAGTTGAAAGGTTTATACAAACAATTAAAAACAAAATTGCATTTGCATTTAGGAGAAAAATAAAATGTTTTGTTGGAATTTTTCCTCCAGATATAGATTTTTTCAGAAAAGAGTTTAACACGAATGCAACAACTTTTTATGCGCCATATACAGCGAGTTTATATAATCCAATTTATAAGAAAGTCAAATTTGATAGCCTTGAAGAAAAAATAAATAATAATGATTGTATCAATATACAAATAGGTCACTCGAGTACAGATGCGTTGAATCATATTGAGGCATTAAAGTGCCTTGAAAAATATAAAGATGAGAATATTAGAATATATATACCATTAAGTTACGGAGATAAGGAGTATGGCGATCTTGTCGAAGAAAAAGCTAAAGAGATCTTCGGTTGTAGGGCTGTTTGTATAAGAGAAATGATGCCTCAATATGATTATATGATGTTTTTATCAACAATAGATATTGCAATTTTTAACACGAAAAGGCAGATTGGCTTGGGTAACATAAAGCCTTTACTATATATGGAGAAAAAAATATTTATCCCCAAAGGGTCAGTCATGTATGATTTTTTTAGGAATCAGAAAGTGGATATTTGGGATTATAACGAGGTCGCAAATTATCAATATAGGGATTTTGTCCAACCTCTACGATTTAAAGGCGGACTAAAATATATTGCTGATAATGAGTTGAATTTAAATAATAAAAAATGCATGTGGAACAAGGTGTTTGAATTTTCAATGAAATGAGGTATATGATTGAGCAACCATACAAACAGATCTGTTATATCATCGCTGCTTTGGAAATTAATGGAGCGCGGAGGGACACAAGGGGTTCAGTTTCTAATTCAAATTATTTTAGCACGATTATTAGCCCCAGAACAATTTGGTACAATAGCTATTGTTATGGTGTTTATAAATTTAGCACAAGTATTTGTTCAAAGTGGATTTAACACGGCATTAATTCAAAAGAAAGACGCAGATGAGGAAGACTTTTCTTCAATATTTTATTTGAGTTTAGGAGTTGCGACTCTTCTGTATATTACTATATACATATTAGCGCCAATGATTGCTAATTATTATGAAGACCCATTTTTAGCTCCTGTTCTAAGAGTACTATCTTTATCTTTATTTGCGGGAGCGATTAATTCCATACAAAATGCTTTTGTTTCTAGAAATCTTCTTTTTAAGAAACTATTTAAGAGTAGTTTAGGTGCTATATTTATTTCTGGAACGCTTGGGGTATTTGCAGCGTATAAGGGCTTAGGTATCTGGGCTCTGGTTATTCAGCATCTGGTTAATCAGCTATCTATCACAGTAATAATGTGGTTTACAGTTAAGTGGAGGCCTAAGCTAATTTTTTCAATGTCAAAAGTTAGAGAGTTGTTTTCATTTGGTTGGAAATTATTAGCGTCATCGTTATTAAACGTACTATATATAGAACTTAGAACATTGATAATCGGAAAAAAACATACTTCTTCTACCCTGGGATATTATGACAAAGGACAGCAATTTCCTAAAGTAATCGTATCAAATGTAGATGGATCGATACAATCTGTCATGTTACCTACGCTATCAGCACAACAAGACAATAAAAAAAGAGTAAAAGATATGATGAGAAGGGCAATCGTATCAAGTTCTTTTCTAGTATTCCCGATGATGGTAGGGATGGCTGTTGTTGCAGAACCATTAGTAAAGATAGTATTGACAGAAAAATGGCTGCCTGCAGTACCTTTTTTACAGATAGCATGCTTAACTTATTCTCTATTGCCTATTCATACGGCAAACCTACAGGCAATAAATGCAATTGGAAGAAGTGATATATTTTTAAGACTTGAGATAGCTAAGAAAATTGTCGGTCTGGTAATACTAGCTGCTAGCCTGCCTTTTGGAGTATATGCTATTGCGTTAGGGGGAGCTATTAGTAGCCTCATTTCAACCTTTATTAATGCTTATCCTAATAAGCAGTTGCTTGACTATAACTATAAAGAACAGTGGTTAGATATTATGCCATCTTTTTTTATAGCCCTAATAATGGGGGGAGTGGTATACACAT
>CAYMGQ010000032.1:0-9348 GCA_964390055.1 uncultured Clostridiaceae bacterium | reverse complement strand
TCTGAAACTCTGCGTGGCTAAAGCCAGCAGGTTCTAACGTACTTTCCAACTTCTGCACTAACCCGAAAGTATAGTGCCACTAATTGGTTTCCGTTAGACTTTTACTACCAATTGTTCCTACGAACAAATTAACGGTAGTTTAGGCTCGTTTCAAAACCCAATATTAGATAGGTGTCAAGTGTCTAATAAGCCCTTCATCCCAACGACTAAAGTCGTGGGCTTTCGGTTAAGTTTTCTGTAACACAAGCTCAATAAGTTTAAAGAATAAGAGCCTCGTAGTGAACTACCCCCACTTGGAGAAGTGGGAGCTTCTTGCTTCAACGAGCACTGCTTACATATTGCTGTAAGTCTGACACGCTCTCCACAAGCTTGAATTCCCGTAGTTCCTACGGTACTTATTTTGTCATGTTAGTCAAAAGAGCCATTCATCCCACCGCCTACGTAGAAACGTTGAGGCGGGGGACTTTTGGCTAAGTTTTGTTAAACGAGGCTCTTATTAAAACTCAGTGTTTTCAGATACAAGGTTGTCATAAGCCTTTAACACAGCTTCACCAATAGTGTTCCGAAGCTCTTGCGTAATCGGATGACAAACATCAAGGAACTTGTCGTCTTTTGTTTTTCGTGAAGGCATACCGACGAATTTTTTACTGTCAGTTTCAATTACTCGAATACCATGAATTACTAATTCGCCATCGAGGACAATGCTGCCCCACGCCTTGATTGCACCTTGGTCAGCTTTTGTTATTTTTACATCTGTAACTTCCATAATGGGTTATTCCTCCTGCATCAGTAATCGCAATAACAAGGACTGCAATTATGATTGTATATCGTTTTTGCAGTTATGTCAAATCGGGAAGTGACAGCATTGAGCTAACATGCCAAGGACATTTATTCAGCAGTGCGAAAACTGTATCCAGAAAGCTGGAGTGTAACTTGTCCATTATATGTATTGAGTTCAGGGAAACCCAAAACAGAAACCTTTTGAGGTTCTTGTGCTACTCTGTAAGCCTCTCCCTTATTCCATAACAATACAGGGAAGTAAGATGTCGTTAATTTTAGGTGTTTACCACCCGATAAATAACGTGGGCTTGCGATGAGATTACAATCCTTTACTAGAAATACTGGCTTTCTAAAACCTTCGCCATATGGTTCGAGCATTTTAAGTTCGTCAACTATTCCACCAGAAATTGAGAATTCATTTAGTGTGGCATCAATATTGTATATCTTCGTAAAATCAGAAGAAAGAAACATCTCCTGTGCAACAGTATTGATTTTGTCTATGAATATGTCTAGGTTTTCTTCTGCAATTGATAAGCCTGCAGCTTTTGCGTGGCCACCATATCCTAATAGACAATCTGATACCTTATCAAAGGCTTCCTTTAAATTGAAGCCGTCGGTACTACGAGCAGAACCTTTTAGACCGTTTTTTGTTTTGGTTAAAATAATAGCAGGTCTATTGTATTTTTCTTTGATTCTTCCCGCAATCAGACCTATAATGCCTTCGTGAAATTGGGGTGAATATAATACTATTACAGCATCATCATTATCCTCTCCCGCCATACCTTCAGCTAATTTGGTTTGTTTGTCAGTAAGCTCTTTTCTTTTAGTATTGAGTCTTTGTAAATAGCCCACGATTTCTTTGATAAACTCAGTATCATCACTTAAAAACATATCGATTGCTTTTTCAGGAGTCCCATCAAGTCGGCCAATTGCATTAATCATAGGGGCATAAATGTACCCAATGGTATAATGGGCACTGACTTCTGTTTTAATATCACAAACATGTGCAAATGCCTGAAATATTTTGCTGGGCTGTTGATTGATAAGCATAAGTCCTTTATGTACTAAAATTCTATTTTCATCTAACAGAGGCACCACATCTGCTACTGTGGCAAGGGCTACAATGTCTAAATGCCTAAATAATTGTCTTATTGGACGACCCATTTTTTGATACAACAAACACATAAGTTTAAACACAACACCCGTACCACACAAAAATTTGCATGGATAAGTTTCGTCATGCCGTTTAATATCTACCACCGCATCTGCATTGGGCAATCTATCTCCTTGTTCGTGGTGATCAGTTACAATAATCGTTAAGCCAAGACTTTTGGCATAATCTATGGCATCGAAAGCTACAATGCCATTATCTGCAGTCATAATTATTTTGGTGTCGGGATATTTTTGTAAAAGCTCATCAATACCATCTCGACATAATCCATATCCTTGTGTAAATCTATTGTTTACATAGTAATGAACATTACCACCAATTTTACGTAGTGCAAGAACGCCCATTGTTGCAGCACAACAACCATCAACATCAAAATCAGTGCTGATAACTATTGTATCTCCTGCCATAACAGCATTGACAAGAATATCAGTTGCTCGGTCTGCATCTTTCATAAGCATCGGGTCATGCAGGTCATTAATATCAGCTTTTAAAAAACGGGAAATGTTGTCAGCATCTGTAAACCCTCTATTAATTAAAATATTTAATACTATATCAGGGACAGCTAAAAGCCGGCTATCTTTTTTTAATTCAGTAATTTTTTCTTTATGCATACTGGGTGCATTCCATTGTTCTTTTATCACTTTAAGCTCCTTTGTACATTAATTCTTATAATTTATTATACCACATTTTTTGGTATTTGTCAATTTTGTAAGAATAAAAAAACAAGACTCTTTTATACAAGAGCCTTGTTCGTGGTGGAGATGAGGGGATTCGAACCCCTGTCCGAAATATGTTCGCAATACCTTTCTACGTGTGTAGCCCGTTTTACTATTTAACCAACCCTTGCTTGGTGGTGACGGCTCCTCCATACAAGTGGTTGCTAGTTGTAATTACCGGCGAAAGACTGCAACTACACAATCATTCGCGGGGCTTGTGTTTCTTTTGAACCTACCGTCGTAGCACACTTAGCCAGGGCGTTTACGATAAGCTTATGTAGCATTCTAGTGAATGCGTAAGTTGCATTAAGCAGCAACTAATGCTGGTTGTCTATTGAATGTTATTTTTGTAGACCGTTTTTAAACTGGTGCAGCCTATCCAGTACACGCTTAATATTACTCCGATACCCCGTCGAAACCAAAACATCCCCATAATGTTTCCCCGTCCTTTTAGCTTTAGAATGAGCCAGCTTATGCACTGAAACTCTGCGTGGCTAAAGCCAGCAGGTTCTAACATACTTTCCAACTTCTGCACTAACCCGAAAGTATAGTACCACTAATTGGTTTCCGTTAGACTTTTACTACCAATTGTTCCTACGAACAAATTAACGGTAGTTTAGGCTCGTTTCAAAACCCAATATTAGATAGGTGTCAAGTATCTAATAAGCCTTCATCCCAACGACTAAAGTCGTGGGCTTTCGGCTAAGTTTTCTGTAACGGAGAAACAAAAATTTAGGTTGTTGAGAAATGCAATCATACAAGCATAATTTATTATATCACACTATTGTCGTTATGTCAATGTTCTGGATGCAAGTAATTGTGCTGGGAAAAAGAAAAGGCTCAGATAAACTGAACCTTTTACAAGTTTTATTTGTGGTTACATGCGTGTTTGACCCTATCTCTTTCTTCAGCTCGCTTGCCGTTGTTCCATCTGTCCATAGTGCCGACAAGATAACCCGTGATTCTGCGGATTCTTTCCACCTCTTCATCGGGGGCATTAAATCCACAACTAGGACAAACATCATCAATAATGCCTGTATATCCGCAAACAATATGCCTATCTACTGGATGATTAATGGCACCATATCCTATGCCCGCTTCTTTCATTGCTTTTACAATAGATATAAACGCAGGAATGTTTTTGCTCACATCACCATCAAGCTCAACATAAGATATATGTCCAGCATTTGTCAGTGCATGATAGGGTGCTTCGAGTTGGATTTTTTCATAGGCACTGATAGGGTGATAAACCGGAATGTGAAAACTATTTGTATAGTAATCTTTGTCGGTCACTCCCTTAATAATTCCAAATTTCTTTTTGTCAAGTTTAGTAAATCTACCTGATAACCCTTCGGCGGGGGTTGCGATGAGTGAAAAATTAAGCTTGGTTTCTTGAGCTTTAGCATCAGCTTTAGCACGCATATAGGAAATAATCTCTAACCCTAGTTTTTGTGCTTCTGCTGATTCGCCGTGGTGTTTACCAATAAGAGCCACCAAAGTCTCGGCTAATCCAATAAAACCGACTGTAAGAGTGCCATGTCGCAACACTTCTGCTACAGTGTTATCTGGGTTAAGTGTGTCGCTGTCAAGCCAAATTCCTTGCCCCATAAGGAAGGGGAAATTTTTAGCTTGTTTCATGCTTTGAAGTCTTAACCTTTCGAGTAGTTGGCTGAAAACTAGCTCCATTTTTTCGTCCAGCAATGCATAGAACCTCTTGATGTTGCCATTAGCTAAAATGCCAAGGCGAGGCAAATTAATGCTGGTGAAAGACAAGTTTCCACGACCAGCGGTCACTTCTTTAGAGGAGTCATAGACATTTCCCATAACACGAGTACGACAACCCATATAAGCTACTTCTGTGTTGTAGTTGTTCTCTTTATAATATTGTAGGTTAAAGGGTGCGTCTAAAAACGAAAAGTTTGGAAATAGGCGTTTGGCACTTACCCTACATGCTAACTCGAGCAAGTCATAGTTCGGGTCTTCAGGGTTATAGTTAATACCTTCCTTGACTTTGAAGATTTGGATTGGGAATATTGGAGTTTCTCCTTTCCCTAACCCAGCCTCGGTAGCAAGAAGTAAGTTTTTGATAGCCATGCGTCCTTCAGGAGAAGTGTCTGTCCCATAATTTAGTGAGCTAAATGGGATTTGTGCTCCTGCTCTTGAGTGCATGGTATTCAGGTTGTGGATTAATGCTTCCATGGCCTGATAGGTTTGCTTATTGGTTTCCTTTTCTGCATATTTTTTTGTGAATTTAAATATTTGTTCATAGGGAAAATCCATAGGCAATCTATATGCGCTTTGCATGAACGCTTTTACCTTCTCTAAGTATTCGTCAATAGTAAGCATGGAAGGGATAATATTATCTTCAGCCAAAGCAGTTGCAACTTCTTTGGCTAGTGTGTCAGCATCAAAAATGTCATTATATATATCCATGCCCTTTGCAAGATTGGCAGTGACTGCCTTTGCGTATGTTTTTTTAACGCCTTCTGCCATAGCATAATCGAAGAAGGGTACGCTCTGTCCACCATGCTGTTCGTTTTGATTGCTCTGAATAGCAATACATGCCAGAGCTGCATATGACGCAATACTGTTGGGTTCTCTTAAAAAACCATGCCCTGTAGAAAACCCGTTTTTAAAAAGTTTAAGTAAGTCTATCTGGCAACATGTAGTAGTGAACGCATAAAAATCCATATCATGGATATGAATATCCCCTGCTTTATGTGCCTCAGAAAATTTCTTATCCATAAGCCTCATGCGATAAAATTCTTTAGCACTTTCACTACCAAATTTGAGCATAGTACCCATAGCGGTATTAGAATCAATATTCGCATTTTCACGCTTCATGTCTGATTCCATTTCAGATGAAAATGTTATTTCTTGAAACTTATCAATCAAATTTAAAGTTAAGTTTCTATTGACGTCTTTTTTATACCTATATAGGATGTATGCTTTTGATGTTGTGGAATGGCCAGCCTCAATAAGACTTTTTTCAACAGCATCTTGGACTTGGTCAACTGTAGGGATAATAAATTTGTGCTCAATAAGCAGTTGGACTGCATCATCAGCGACTTTGCGAGCCACGCCAATATCATCCCCTCCGACAGCTTGTGCAGCCTTAAAAATAGCTTGCACAATTTTTTCTTTATCAAAAGGAACATATGTGCCATCCCTTTTGATAATTTGTTTGATTGGAATAAAACTACCCATATCATGTGTTTCCTTTCTTTTTACATACACTATCTAGTAGTATCTCTCGTTTTTGTTTTTTTGTTAAAGCAAAATGCGAATGTTTTTCAAACACTCGCATTACTTAATGAATTGGCTAACGATATATTTTCTGATATGTTTTATTATATTGTTTGATGTTGTTTTTGTTAAATTGTGCGGTTATCATAACTATAGTCGTCACCACGTCTTGTGATTTCACGACTAAACAGAAAAATACCTTCTTCAAGACTTTTTATGCAATTGCCAATGTAATCTAGCTTAAGTTGCCAATCACGATACTCATAATATAAATATCGCGCATCTTCTTCCATATTAATAAGTTTTTCTTTCGCAGTTTCGGAATATTTTTTAGAGCTATTGGTTAGCTCTTTATATTTTGCGTCGAATACCTCACTGTATCTTCTTTGTGCTAACTCTTTTTGGATTTCGAGCCTACTTTGTATTGTGCGTAAATATATTTTTTGTTGAGTAAAGGCATTGAGGTAGCCCACTAAATCATATGATGACAGGTCTGCAATATTAGCCGGTATTTTTAAGTAATCTTGGTTGATGCTTAGGTTGTTCTTATCTTTATCAAACAAATAGACTTCTTGTTCTTCAAAGTATTCTTCTGTGTGACTTAAAAAATTTTCTATTTGTTTCATCATTAACACACAGGCGTTATTAATAAATACCCCATTTTATTACGGGATACGCCCTCCTCCTTCTATTGCAGATTTCTTAACACTTCCCACGATTTTAGCCGTGGGATTCTTACCTATTTTTATAATCATGAACTTACGAACAATATAATTGACAGTTATATATTATCACATTTTTGTTGTTTTGTCAATATATTTCTGTAAGACCACTTGTTGTTCTGATAAGTTCAAACCAGAAAACAAGTTATTAAAAAGCCAAGAGTCAAACCGGGAAGAAACGGCAAGGGAGTGCCAGTAAATTGTGTTTTTTTAATTTTCGAATAGACCCACATTCCAATAATACTAACAAGCGATCCGATTATAAGCATGTACAACATATGTGTGCCACCAAAAAGCAAACAAACACAAAATATCATTATAATGTCTGCACCACCTAAGTTATCATTAAACAATAAGGCCAAAACAGTCAGTAGCATCCAGGTAATAATCGCAATAGCAATGTTTGCCCAGAGAATGCTGGAACTCTGCAGACATAAAAAAACAAAACTTACAATTGCAGAGGCTGGCAATGCTATCAAAGTCCATGTTGGAACCTCCATGTTTTGTAAGTCGGAAATAGTCATTATGCTTAAAATGCCTATAAAAATAAAACTATATTGGTAAACCCAAAGGGTATCAATATATAAGCTTGTTGCAGCCTCAAGAATTGCTACCAAACATATAGATATTAACAAGCTAAAACTTTTTTGCTTAACAAAATGCTTGTAAGATATTATGTTGATAGCTAAAAAAAATATTGCATAGATAATCAGCCACACAAGTTTTTGAAATGATAACACAAACAACACACCTTCTTTTTATTAATGTACCGTCCACCGCTGAGTTAAAGTTTAAATTTTTATTTTGTACTCATGTATGCTTGTTGGTGCATTAATTCCACGAGTTCAACCTCCGTAATGGTTGTTTGGCTCAAAAGTTTTGAAGCTATTGCCTCTATAATATGATAGTTTTCGGACAATAACTGTTCTGCCTCATTATATAATCGTTTTGACAATTCCGAAGCTTGTTGTAGTAATTTGTCCTCACCTAATTTTTCAAACATAGATAGATTAAGTAATCCTATTTGTTCGTCCATTCCATAGGTAGAAACATATTCCTTGATTAAAGCTGTAGCTTTTTTGATGTCATCAACTGCTCCTGTTGTGATATTATCATCGTCACCCAATAATAATTTTTCTGCTATTCTGCCAGCATAGGTAATTTTAATAAGTGCTTCTAAATATTTTTTACTATATAAGGTGCGTTCTTTAGGGGCTCGAATTGTAGCTCCACCCGCACCAGATGTTGACGGCATTATGGTTACTTTAGATACTTTATCATCGGTTAAAAGCTTTGTTGCAAGAGCATGACCAGCTTCATGCCAAGCCACTATTTCTAACTCTTTTTTATCAGTTGTCGATTGCGTTTCTTTAATGTCTCCCTTCATAATTGTTTTATAAAAGGCTCTATCAACATCCCGAGCCAAGATTTGCTGTTGCCCTTGATTCGCTGCGATCAAAGCAGCCTCATTGAGCATTGATTCAATAGACGCACCGCTAAAACCAATAGTCATGGCGGCGATGTCTTTCCAATTAATATCTGGGCTAAATGCTTTGCCTTGAGCATGAATTTGGAGCAACTCCACTCTGTCATCTTGATTGGGCAAAGGCACGGTAAAATGTTTATCAAAACGCCCTGGTCTTATTAAAGCTTCGTCTAGCACATCCACATTATTTGTCGCACATATGGTTAAAACACCCTCTGTCCCACTAAACCCATCCAATTCTCCTAAGAGAGCATTGACAGTTTGCCTACTTTCATCATGGCTTGATATTCTATTTCGTTTCCCGCCGACGGCATCAATTTCGTCAATAAAAATGATGCATGGCGCATTTTTTCTAGCCATTCGATAAAGCTCTCGCACTCTTTTTGCACCAAGCCCTACATATAACTCAATAAAATCCGACCCCGATATACTAAAAAAGGGAACGCCAGCTGTGCCAGCAATAGCTTTAGCGGTCAATGTTTTACCAGTGCCAGGCGGACCACTAAGAATAACCCCTTTTGGCATCCTTGCACCTATGTCTGTGTATTGTTTAGGGTTTTTTAAATAATTAACTACGAATTCAAGGTCTTTTTTTAGTTCTTTATGCCCTGCTATATCATCAAAAGTAATTTTAGGTATAGCTGTAACAGCTTTAACTTTTTGAGTTTTAGGCATCATTGTTTTAACAAGTAAAGAAAAAACCACATACAGCAACACAATGTTTAAAACCAATGTTATAATTTTGCCCCATATGCTTTCCCCTAACTCTTCAACCTCGATGTTTTTACGCAAAAGTGTTTCTTTGAAGTTTTGTATTTTTGGATTATCAGTTATATATGTCTTGCCTTCAAGGTCGGTATAACGAAAAGTGGAAGAAGAAAAATTAATAGAAACCTTTTGAACCTCATTATTAGCCACTGCCTCCAAAAATTCATTGTAAGTTTTTTGAGGCTTAGATATTTTTTGTGGCGTAAGCACAATCAATAAGGTAAAAGCAATAACTAGCCCTAAAATAATACACAGTAAAATATATACTATTTTTTTGTCTTTATCTTTCATATGCCATAAGCAATACAATCTATTGCTAGACAATAGATTAGTTGTTGCTCCTCCTTTGCTTTGTTTTTTATATCAAAAATACTATTGAAATCCACTGAGCCATCATATTGTGTTTCATAAGATATGTTCGCAGGAAACCCCCGAATTAATTCGTGGGGAGGAATGCGA
>CAYMGQ010000031.1:0-10320 GCA_964390055.1 uncultured Clostridiaceae bacterium | reverse complement strand
CAAAGACCACTTTTTTTAACCGCCGTCTTTTGCGACGACTTACTTAATATATCATGGCTTTTCTTTTGTGTCAAGGTTTTTTTAAAAATTTATTTAATTATTTGAAGAAGCCACCCAATCTAATAGGTGGCTCCTTGTATATAATCTATATAAAGGGGGCTTTTTTACTATATTTTTTCAAATTCTGATACATATTCCCTTATCCCCATACTCATTATTGATGGGCCTCCACAGGCCAAATATTTAACTCCCATACCTATCCACTTTTCTGCATCTTTTATATTTCCTAAAAAGACTCCCGGGGTTTTCCCAGCCTTTACAATTTCTTCTATTGTTTTTCTAATTGTTTTGTCCACCTCTGGATGGTCAACTTGTCCAGGATAACCTAGTGATTGCGATAAATCACTGGGCCCTATAAAGACAACGTCTACACCTTCAACGGTAAGAATCTCTTGTAAGTTTTCAATTGCCTTCCTTGTTTCAATCTGAACCACTACTAGGGATTCTCTATTGGAATCTTCTATATGTTTATCCTTGTTGACAGATATGCCATATTTAGCTGCCCTTGTGGAAAAGGTTAAACCTCTGCTATTTTCCTTGGAGGAATATTTAGCAAAATCTACAGCTTTTTGAGCATCTTCTTTGTTATTTATCATGGGTACCTGTATTCCCATACCCCCCATATCTAGGGTTTTAAGAATACTGCTTCTATCATTGTCCGGTACCCTTACAAAGGGCATGGTATTTGATACCTCAGCAGCCCTAACCATAATTTCACATTCCTGGGCTGATATATTACCATGTTCCCTGTCAATAATTACAAAATCAAAACCCGCATAGCCAAACATTTCAACTACATGGGGTGAATAAAATCCCAAAAATGCCCCTAGGACTGGCTTATCCTTTTCTAATTTTCTCTTTGCTATATTTTTTCCCATTCAGAAACCCTCCTTTTTTGCAACTTTTATAGGATATTCTTTTCTTAAAAATATACTAATTTGTATTTTAAATAAAAGTAAATATACAGCTGGGAAAAACTCTAGTCATTGTCCATAATATCTCCAAATAGTTCTTCATCTGTTGGCATGGTATCTTCTATTGGTTCGGATACCCATGTTATGTTTAGTAATTGTTTCCATGTTATGTTTTCTGTTGAGATGTTTCCTCCCCATGTTCCACAACCTAGGGTCAGGGTCATTGGCATTCCATTGGTCCATGCTCCACTATTGGCCAGACATTGGGCTTGCCTTATCATTATTCGGCTTGTCTTGGTCTTTAGGGCTAATTCTTCTATTCTATCTTGGTTAAAGGAGTGTATTCCACAGGAGTGGCCTTGACCATGGTAGTTGGTTATTGCATTTACTTTGTCTATTGCTTCTTGGAATTCTTTGTATTTGTATAGACTTGTGACTACTGATAGTTTCTCGCCTGAGAAGGGGTAGTCTGGACCTATGCCTGTCTCCTCTACCATAAGGAAGCTTTTGCCCTCTGGTAGTTGTATGCCTGCTAAGTCTGCTATTCTTTGGGCGGATTGGGCTACTATCTTTGGATTTAGCTTGCCTTCTTGCCACATGGTGGCTTGAAGTTTTTCTTTTTCTTCTGGGCTTACTAGGTAGCCTCCTTCTGCCTTTAGATAGTCTACTAGTTGGTCGTATATGTCTTCTTGGATGATGCAGGAGTTTTCTGTTGAGCAACTTGTAGCAAAGTCAAAGGTTTTGCTTCTCATTATTTTGTTTGCTGTATCTTTTAGGTCTGCTGTCTCGTCTATTACGGTTACGGCGTTGCCCTGTCCTACTCCATAGGCGGGGGTCCCTGAGGAATAGGCTGCTTTTACTAGGCCTCCTCCCCCTGTAGCTAGTACTAGGTCTGTCTCCTGCATTAGTTGGTTACTAGCTTCCATGGTCGGTTCTTCTATGGAAATTACTAGGTCCTCGGGTGCTCCGTATTTTTTAAGGGTTGCTCGTATGATGTTTGTTATATAGGTGTTTGTCCTTTTTGTTCTTGGGTGGGGTGACATTATAATGGCGTTTCTTCCCTTTATTGCAAACATTGCCTTGGCTACTGGGGTAGCTTCGGGGTTGGTGCAGGGTATTATGGCGCCTATCACTCCAACGGGTTTGGCTATTTTCATTAGGCCCTTTTTACTGTCTCTTTCTATTATCCCTACGGATTTTTCTCCCTGCATATCTCTTAGGGGGCCTTTTATTTTTGTCATTAGTTTTCCATACTTGCCTTCGTAGTTACCCATTCCTGATTCTTCTACTGCCATTTTTGCTATCTCTTCTGCTACTCCTGGTTTAACTATATCCCAGGCTATGGCGGTTACTAGTTTGTCTACTTGTTCTTGGCTATATTCTTCTGCTATTGCCTGGGCTTTTCTGGCCCGGCTTATTAGTTTGGATACTTCTTGTGTCATGTTTTTTTCCTCCTATACAATAACTGGCTATTTTTCCTATGCTTTAGCTTTATTTTCTTCTAATCGCCGGCTAATTATGGGTACTAGAATTAGGGCCGCACTAGCAAGTAGAATAATTAATGTTACTGGCCTAGTAACTAGTACAGTCATATCTCCCTGATACATACCGTAGGCCCTCCTTAAATTAGTCTCGGCCATGCCTCCTAGGATTAGGCCTAAAACAACAGGGGCAACACCATAATCCAGCTTATCAAATATATATCCTACTACTCCAAAGGCCAACATAACCTTTACATCAAATATACTCCCCGTCACACCATAAGCACCTATGGTACATAGGACCAAAATTAAAGGAGATAAAAGGTATCTGGGAACCTTTAGAACATTTACGAAAATTCTTATTCCAAAGTATTGGAAGATCAGCATAAAAACATTGGCCATTAAAAGCATAATGAAAATCCCATAGATTATTTCTGGCGTATCCCTAAACAAGAGGGGTCCTGGTCTTAATCCATGGATTAACAAGCCTCCCAGCATTACTGCCGTGGTAGCATCCCCCGGGATACCAAGGGTCAACATGGGTACTAAGGCTCCACCTGTTACTGCATTATTGCTAGTTTCAGCGGCCATAACCCCATCTATACAACCCTGTCCAAATTCTTCGGGAGTTTTGGACAGTCTTTTTGCTTGGTCATAGGCCACAAAGGATGCTATACTACCTCCAGCTCCTGGTAAGATTCCAATAATGGTACCTATTATTGATGAGGATAATAATATCTTCCATCTTTCCAATAGGTCTTTCATTTTGGGGAAGCTTCCTCTTAACTTTCCTTCCACAAGAATCTCCATACTGTCCCTTATAGTTTCGGCATCTGTAAAGGCCTGCGAAACAGCGAAAAGTCCAATTAGAACTGGTAGTAGGCTAACTCCACTAATTAAGTTTGGAACCCCAAAAGTATATCTGGAAACCCCAGTTACAGGGTCTGTGCCTACAAAGGAGGCAAAAACTCCTATCAGGCCAGCTATAACTCCCTTGGCCAGGGATTTTGAAGAAATACTGGCAATTACTGTTAGTCCCAAAATGGCTAGGGCAAAATATTCAGTTGGTCCAAAGCCTAGGGCAAAACGTGCCAGTT
Source organism: uncultured Clostridiaceae bacterium (assembly GCA_964390055.1). Classification (GTDB taxonomy): domain Bacteria; phylum Bacillota; class Clostridia; order Peptostreptococcales; family Natronincolaceae; genus CAYMGQ01. The sequence continues at coordinate 6,768 of CAYMGQ010000031.1, read as the reverse complement.
GGGGGGCCACTAACATTAGGACCAGTAAACTAAAAATCCCTCCCATAAAGGATACCAAAACCGAAGTCCCTAGTGCTAAGCCCGCCTCTCCCCTTTGTGCCATGGGATATGCATCAAAGGTTGTGCATATAGATGACGGAGTGCCAGGTATTTTTAATAGGGTGGCTGCTACGGAACCTCCAGCGGTTCCTCCACAAAAAGCCCCCATAAGCATTCCCATTCCTGCAACCGGTGACACACCAAAGGTTACAGGTATCAGCAGGGCAACGGCCATGGTAGATGTTAAACCTGGTAAAGCACCGAAGATAATCCCTAGGATTGTCCCCAATGCAGTATATAAAATCGCTTGAAAGTTAAATGCAAACTGTATTCCTTCCATTAAACCTGTCATTTATTTCACCTCTTTTTACGGTAATAAAACTTTGAAGAAATTGTTAAATAATTGATATAGAAGTACCGGAGTTACCACCGAAAAAGCTCCTATTATTGCTAGTTTCTTATCAAGCTTTCCATAATAGAAAGTACTTAGGGCCATCAAAAATAGGCCAGTTGCTATGGTAAAACCTATTTTGTCTATAGTATAGACGTAGATGGTAAACATAATAAAGGTAATGGCCACCTTAGTTATTTCGGACAATTCAACAAACTTTTTGTCCTCCTCTCCCTTTTTTCTTAGAGTATTAATAATTACAATAGCACTTAAAATAATAATACCCCATAATATTACATAGGGAAAAAAACGGGGTCCTAATGTAGCCCCAGCGGCTTCTTTAATTTTTGTTGTCCTGTGTATAAAAAATAATGCAATTCCTATTAAACATAAAGAAGTTGTAATATTTGCCTTTTTCATTTCTTATCCCTCTCTCCATATCTTGGTTACTGTTAAAGGGGGCACTGGGATCTTGTGCCCCCAACTTAAATGCTACTCTTGCAATCCTAATTCTTCAATTAATGGATAAATCCATGCTGCTTCCTTGTCTAGCCACTCATCAAACTCTTGCCCTTGTATATAATTAATGTCTGATGCTAGCACTTCTGTAACTTGCTTTTTAAATTCTTCTGTTTGTGAAGCCTCTTTCATTGCATTCATCCAAATTTCCTTTACTTCCTCAGGCATTCCCTTAGGTCCAGATATTCCTCTCCATTGATACAATTGTAGGTCTAGTCCTTCTTCAGCCAGAGTAGGTACATCTTCAAATAAAGGATGTCTGTTTTCTCCCATGACGGCTAGGGCTTTAAATTCCCCTGCCTCATACTGGGCTAAAATTTCTGCCGGTTGTTGAGCAATTACATCAACAAAGCCTCCTAGTAGGGCCGCTACTGCCTCTGAACCTCCACCATAACCTACACCCTCTACTTCTATATCTGCAGTCTTAATAAATTGACTAGATGCTAAGTGGGTAAATCCTCCAAGACCAGCAAAACCGTATTTTAACTCTCCTGGGTTAGCCTGTCCATATTCAATAAGTTCTTGAACACTATCCCATGGGGCATCCTTATGAACACCAATCACTAGGTCTTCTACAATTACACGGGCTAGGTTGTCAAAATCATCATATTCAAAATCTACGTTACCAATACCACCCAAGGTTAAGGAGGCACCATTGGAAACTGTTACTGTATAACCATCTGCTTCACTTGCTAGGGTATTGGCAAAACCTACGGCTCCGCCACCACCGGCAACATTAGTTACAACAACGGGTTGTCCAAGAATCGGTTCTAATTCAGTTGCAAGTATTCTTGCGAATACATCTGTGGAACCTCCAGCATTATATGGAACTATAATATTAATTGATTTTTTAGGCCAATCTATACTTGGAGTTTCCTCCACTACATCTCCCGCATCTCCGGGGCTATCATCAGTTTTGGGTGCTTCACTGGAGCATCCAATAATTGTCATAGCTAGTAAAGCAAATAAAACAAGAAAGCTTATAATCTTTTTTGACCTTTTCATCTTTCTTCCTCCTCATTTACTAGTAAATGTTCTTTACAATAAAATTCAAACTAAATTACCCTTTATAACATTTTTATTTGATACCACCCCCCTAAGGTCATAAATTAATTATATTTAAATATATATAATTCTACTGGTCTATAAATTATATTGTCTTCCCCTAGGGTCTCTTTATTCTAATGAGTCCTTTAGGACAGCACCCTTCCATACACTATCTACTAGATTGCTATACCTACGCAAATATTTGCTGTCTGTTTTTACAGGTATGGGTTTCCAGTCTTTCTTTCTGGATGCTAGTTCTTCTTCTGTAATGTCAAAGTCAATAGAACGATTTGCTATATCTATAGTAATTATATCCCCATCCTTGACAAAGGCTATTGGCCCTCCCATAGCAGCTTCAGGTGCAATATGCCCTATACAGGGTCCCCTTGAACCTCCAGAAAAACGTCCATCCGTTATAATAGCCGTAGAATCTCCCAGGCCTAGACCCATAAGAATTGTGGTAGCAGCAAGCATTTCTCTCATGCCCGGCCCACCTCTGGGTCCCTCATAACGGATAACAACTACATCTCCTTTTTTAATTTCATCCTTGAGCATGGCATCTATTGCTTCCTCCTGAGAATTAAATACCCTTGCAGGCCCAGTATGACTCATCATACTTTCCACCACTGCTGACTGTTTAACCACTGCCCCTTCTGGTGCCAAGTTACCCTTCAATATAGCCAAGCTTCCCTGCTGGTGTAAGGGGTCCTTTAGGCTGGTTATCACCTTACTGTCCCTATTGTCATAATCCATTAAGATTTCTCTCCATGTCTTTCCTACAACGGTTGAAACATCTAGATTTAAATATTCTTCACCCAATTCCTTCATAACAGCTGGTATTCCTCCAGCCAAGTCAAAATCTATAAGTGTATACTCCCCGGAGGGCTTTACATTTACTAAATGGGGTGTTGCCTTACTAATTTCATCAAAATCGCTGGGCTTGATTTCAAAACCAAATTCATCTGCTATAGCTGGTAGGTGTAGGGTTGAATTAGTAGAACCTCCAATGGCCATGTTTACTGCCATAACATTATTGAAAACCTCCTGGCTAACAATGTCCCTTGGCTTTATATCCTTGTCTATTAAATCCATAATTATAATACCGCTCATTTTTGCTTCCCTTAGTTTTCTTGAATATACAGCATGGGTTGTTGAGCAACCCGGAACAGTTAATCCAAAAGCTTCAGCTAAACATGACATAGTATTGGCAGTCCCCATCATGGAGCATGAACCTGCAGTTGGGCAAATACTATCCTCCATCTCCTTAAATTCTTTTTCCGTCATTTTTCCTAATTTAACCTGGGCCCCCGCCTCCCGTATTTCATATATGGCTAAATCCCTTCCCTGGAATTTACCTGGTAGCATGGGTCCCCCAGTAACAATAATTGTAGGTATATTAATTCTTCCAGCTGCCATTAGCATGGCTGGTACAATTTTGTCACAGGATGCAATAAGGACTATACCGTCTAATTGCTGGGCTTCTGTTACCAATTCTACTGAATCTACGATAACATCCCTACTGGGTAGGACAGAGCACATACCTATATGTCCCTGGGTGATCCCATCACATATACTAATTGTATTAAATTCAAAGGGGATTCCTCCCTCTCTCCTAACCCCATCCTTGACAGCCTGGGCTACCTCATTTAAATGTTTGTGCCCAGGATGCATCTCATTAAAAGTATTGACAATCCCAATAAAGGGCCTCTTTAATTCATCTTCTATTAATCCTATACATTTTAAATGTCCCCTATTTCCGGCATGTTCAATTCCTTCAACAACTATATTGCTCCTGTATCCTTTGTCAGTCATAAGTTCCGCCTCCCACATTTGTAAGATAGTATTGCTTTATTCTATAGTCCTATAAATCCTCTAGTCTATCCCCTCCTACTGAAAAATGAATTGAACCTATAAGTTCTTCTATAGTCATTTGCAAATGTATAGATCTATATGGTTACAGCAAAATCCTTATAGCTAGCTAGTTAAAATAAAAGGTTAACCTAAAATATTTCCTTCACTATTATATCAATGCAAATTTCGTGCCAACTCTAAAAGTCCCTAACTTCCCAATAATCAAATAATTTGAATATAAAAATAGTGTTGCATGCAACATCATGCAACACCAAATGCAACACCTAGTGCAACGTATATCCCGCCGCCATTTTTACCTGTCATGCTTTTTTAACCACCGCCATAGGGTAGTCCTATCCACTCCTAATATCTTAGCTGCCCTAGTTTTATTATTATTTACAGATTTTAAAACATCCTCTATTTCTTCCATGGTGGGATTTGAATTAATACTTGCATTTTCCTCTTCCACCCCAAAAAGTTTTTCATTATCGTCTATAAATTTCTGTATTAGCATTGTGGTCATTGTCTCCTTGCTAGCTAAGACAGAAATCCTTTCAATTAAGTTTCTTAGCTCCCTTATATTGCCGGGCCATCTGTATTCTATCAATGAATTGAGCGCTTCTTCCGTTAATTTTAAGGCTTTATTTCCAGTCTTATATTCCTCTAAAAACCTATTTGTTAATATGGGAATATCCCCAATTCTGTCTCGTAATGGAGGCAGGTGCAGGGATAAAATATTAAGACGGAAAAATAAATCCTCCCTAAAATTACCCTGACGGACATAATCCACCAAATTCCTATTAGTAGCAGCTATAACCCTGACATCCACTGGTATTATTTTGTCATCCCCTAGGCGCATGATACTTTTTTCCTGGAGGACTCTTAGTAATCTCCCCTGTAATTCTAGAGGAATTTCACTAACCTCATCCAAAAATATTGTCCCCTTATGGGCCAATTCGAAAAGCCCTGCCTTCCCCTTCTTTCTAGCTCCTGTAAAGGCTCCCTTAACATAGCCAAATAATTCGCTCTCCAAAAGATTCTGTGGCAAGGATGCGCAGTTGACAGCTACAAAGGGCCCCTTTCTCCTATTGCTTGCATTATGTATACTCTGCACAAAGAGTTCCTTCCCAGTGCCTGTCTCCCCCGTAACCAAAACCGTTGATTCAGTTTTTGCAAATTGTACGGCGAAGCCTATAGCCTTTTTTATCTCTTGACTAATCCCATCTATATCATTAAAGGTATACCTAGCATATAGGCCACTTTCATGGGACTCCCTTCTTATTTTAGTCTCCGCCTCCTGCAGAATATTTATATCTTGGAAGGTTGCCACAGCACCAGCTATTTGTCCATGAACTATTATAGGTATCCTATTATATATAATGTTAGTCTTCCCTATAGATGTAATATCGTTTATATATTCCTTGCCTGTAATTAGGGCCTCCCCTAACTCCTTTAAGCCTGGGCAAACCTCTGCTAGGGGCCTTCCTTTAGCATTGCTAATATCAACATCTATTATTTTACTAGCGGCATCATTTATTAATGTTATTTTTCTCTTGTTATCGATAGCCACAAAGCCATCCCGAGCATAATCCAAAATGGCCCTAATTTCTTCAGATTTCCGGCGCTCCCATAGTAGTGTGTCCACCAAGGCCTTGGCCTGGCAATAGGCATCATATATGGCCTGGGGCCCAGATTCAATAAAGACAGAATGCAGGCCAAATTTCCTAGCAACCTTACATTGGACGGCCCCCCCTATAACAATTTTGACACCCTCCTGCTTAGCCTTATAAACCTCCCTATATAATTCATCCTTATTATCCACATATACCTGCCGTATTTCAACTGTCAATAAAGGGTTAAAGGATTCCAGACCCTTTAAGAGGTTATAAAATCCAATTACCCCAATGGTGCCACCAAATTTACTAGCCTTCAAAAGTGCCCTAGCAATATCTTCAGTAAATATGGGTATTTCTATAACCGGTAGGTTTAATCGTTGCCGTATTGCCAAGGCAGTCCCTCCTCTGGCAATAAAGGCCTTAACACCCTTTTCTTTAACTAGGGATACGGCCTTATCCGCCCCCCTATCTATATTGCCTATCTCAATAAAAACATCCTCCACACCATGTTCATCAAAAACATCAGATGCAATAGTAGCCATCCTTATATTTGGTGCTATATATCCTATCTTGCCCATTGGAATCACCTCATATTATGTCATTAACCAATATCCTGCTTGCTATTAAATTGTATCAGCAACTTAGGCCTATCGCAATAATAAGCCAAAAAAACTCTACATTAGTTGTAGAGTTATTGTATATTCCTATTAAATTGTTCCCAATATATTAAATCCTATTTTGGTAGCGGCAACAGGGGTCGAACCTGTGACCTTTCGGGTATGAACCGAACGCTCTAGCCAACTAAGCTATGCCGCCAAAATCTATATAATATGGTGCCCAGAGGCGGAATCGAACCACCGACACGGGGATTTTCAGTCTCCTGCTCTACCGACTGAGCTATCTGGGCAATCCATGGTGGGCTCAAGTGGAATCGAACCACCGACCTCACGCTTATCAGGCGTGCGCTCTAACCATCTGAGCTATGAGCCCGTATTGGAATTTTAATTTTACTCTATTATGTTAATAAAGTCAATGATATTCATAGGTCTGATAGACCTTCAAAAGTGAACAGTGAGACATTACTCGTAAACTCCTGCCTGTATTTACAGGACTTTTAATGATTCGTCCGATTACCGGTCGAACTAAGATTACAGTTCCCTGTCCTCTTCGTTCTCCCCTGGTATCTTCTCATCATATCGACCTAGGAAATCGTAATACCTGCTTGGCATACAATCATATGCCAGGTACTACTTTGCTCCTTAGAAAGGAGGTGATCCAGCCGCACCTTCCGATACGGCTACCTTG
>CAYMGQ010000030.1:0-10543 GCA_964390055.1 uncultured Clostridiaceae bacterium | reverse complement strand
TGGTTGGGTGTGGAAGGAAACCCATGGAGATAATATATATTATACAGAAAAGATACGCGACAATTGGTATTATTATAAGGCCGGATTTTAATACTCAAAAAGGCTATTTCCAATTATAAATAGTGGGTATCTTTTTTAGTTAATTTTTAATTACTTGCCGCTTATTAGTTATGGATACGGTATAGTCTGAATATAAGAAAATTATCCACATGAATAAATCAGTAATGGGGACTTTTTGTTTTTATATGAGCAAGGCAGGGATAAATGTGGTATAATATTAATATTTAAATACTTATGGGTTATAAAAGGGATATTTTAAAAGCTAATACTTCCCACCAGAAGGGAGCTGACCATATTGCCTCTTTGTTTATGCGTTTACAGGCCGGACCATTTAATGGTTGAATTGACCATAGATTCAAAATACCAGGTATTAAACTTGAGAAAAAATGAGGTTTTAATTAATAACAACTTAAGTATAGTGAAGTGGTACCCCTTAAGTTATTTTAAGTTTATATAAAAAGTTAATAGTAATGGGCAAGCCCTTATCCAATGGTTAATTCACCATATTATACATTTCAGTAGAATAAGGGTTTGCTCCTATCTATTAAAATGTACGATAATTAAATTATAATATTGAAATAATAATATATAATATGAAGGCTCTAGCAAAACCGTTGAGGAAGAAATTCCCTGGCGGTTTTTCTATATAAAGATTTGCAATGCTAGCTTAAATTACATATAGTTTAATATATAAAATAAACCTTAAGGAGTGGTTGGGATGCGAGGGATTGGCAGGGGTATCTTTCTTATATTATTACTTATTTTAATTTCTGCATCAGCCTTGGTGGGATGCAAATCAAAAGAGGAAGAGGAAGTGTTGGAAAAGCCCGATTTATTTACTAGTATGGAGACTGTAGATTTAGAGGGAGGTAAGGTGGATAGGAGTATTTTCACACAAAACAAATTAACCCTTGTAAATCTTTGGAATAGTGGCTGTCCTCCCTGTATTAATGAATTACCCATATTAGATAAGTTAAATGAAGAATATAGGGATAAGGGTGTAGCAATCAAGGGGTTAATATATGAGTTTGGGGCAGGATTAGAAGATGAGATTAGGACAGAGGTAGAGGGCATTATAAGGGAGGGAGACATCAAATTCCAACAATTATTAGTATCGGAGCAAATGTTAGAATCAAAAATCCTAGGTCAGGTTAGGGCCTTCCCAACTACATATTTTGTGGATAAAGATGGGGAGATTATAGGTTTTATAGAAGGGGCTGGCAACTATGATGAATGGAAGGGACTTATAGAGCAAGTCCTAAAAGAGGTGGGCAAATGATTTATAAGAATAAGAATTTAAAAACAGGCTCAATTCTTTTTTTAATAGGGCTAATTTTTATGGCCTATGGCCTGGCAAGAGGGGAAAATAAAATTGTGGAAAGAAAATCTAATATAATTTGCCTAGAGTGTATTGGATTAAATTAGGGATATGAGAATATTTAAGAGAACTTTCACTAATATACGGTTTATGGTACAGTTTGCCTTTACTGCCATAAGCAATGGTTATTTACTAGGTTTTATAGAGGGGAAAATTTATAGGGGGGCTAGTAAGCAAATTTGTCTTCCGGGACTTAATTGTTATTCCTGCCCCGGAGCTATAGCCTCATGTCCCATAGGATCACTACAGGCCGTGATGGGGGATAAGAATTTTAAGTTTTCCTTTTACATTATTGGTTTTTTGATGCTTATTGGGGTGTTTTTAGGGAGGTTTGTATGTGGTTGGCTTTGTCCCTTTGGCCTAGTAGAGGATTTATTATACAAAATACCAGGTAAAAAGATAAGGAAAATCCCCCTAGATAGGTTTTTAAGATATTTTAAATTTATTGTATTAGGCGTTTTTGTACTGGGAATGCCCCTGCTTTTTAGAAATTTTGCTGGATATGGGACACCTTGGTTTTGCAAACTGATTTGTCCCTCGGGGACATTATTGGCTGGCCTGCCATTAATTTTGATGAATTCCAGCCTCAGGGGAATAGTGTCCTATTTATTCTATTGGAAACTGGCTATTTTAATTATAATTGTGTTGGCTAGTGTATTTATCTCTAGGCCTTTTTGCAAATATATTTGTCCCCTAGGGGCAATATATGGCTTGTTTAATAGTTTTTCCCTATATAAACATCAGATATATGACGGCTTATGTAATAAATGTGGGGCCTGCCAGGACAGATGCCCTATGAATATAGAGGTCTATAAAAGGCCTAATAGTATAGAGTGTATTCGTTGTGGTGAATGTATCAATAGCTGTCCACGGGGTGCAATTGCAAGGATGACAAATGGGGGTGGGCAAAATTAAGATCATAACAAATTTAGAGGAGATATTAAAATCGAATAGGGATATAGAGGATAAGATGCTCCTTATAAATATTAATAGGATATTCTACTTAACAATATTATCAGTTACCATGAGAGTCCTAATGCTTGGGATATTTTTTTTGAAATCCCCCACGGGAGATGAGACCCAAATGATATGGAGACGGGGAATGTTAATAGTTCATCTTATCTACCTATTGATAATGCTAATATTAGCTATAGCATCCTCCCAACTTAGGAAAAAACCTAAGGTTAATTTGTATATGTCTGTAGTTCAATACACAGCCCTTATGACCATATTATTCCTTAGTATTTTAATAGTAAGTCTTGACCAACTGATTACTCTAAGTATTAGTCCATTCTTATTAGCCTGTATAGCTAGTGGGTTAATATTTTTGATTAAACCCCTATATAGTTTAATAATTTATTTAATAGTCTACCTTATTTACTTTTTTATGATGGGAATTACTCAAACAGAGGTTTCAATATTGCTATCCAATAGAATCAATGGATTAACTGTCAGCAGTTTGGGGTGGTTGTTATCCTTTATTTTATGGAGATATAGTGTAATGAACTTTCAGCAGAAAAGTTATATAGAGTATCAGAAGCAAAAGTTGGAGGAAAAAAATAAAGAATTAAAGGAGCTAGCACGCCTTGATTTTTTGACCAATTTAATCAATAGGAGGCATTTTGAAGAAAGGGCAAGGGAAGAAATAGGTCTGTTGGGGCAAAGTAATAGTCAAATTTGTTTTCTAATCCTGGATATTGACAATTTTAAAGAAATAAATGATAAGTATGGACATCCCACAGGAGATGCATTACTTAGGAAATTTTCCGCCCTATTAAAGTCACAATTAAAGGAAAAGGATATTATATCCCGTATTGGGGGGGAAGAATTTGCCCTTTTATTATTAGATACTGATGCCAGACAGGGTATATTGGTTGGCGAAAAAATTAGGAAAAGGGTAGAAGATGAGGATTTTATTATTAATGGTCAAACAATTAAAATCACTGTTAGTATTGGTATTGCCCCAATTAGGGGTAAGTCTGCCTCCTATCGGGAGGGCTATAGGGTGGCCGATAGGGCCCTTTATAATGTAAAGGCCCGGGGTAAAAACGGGGTTGAAATTATACTTTAATATTATTATAAATAGAATCACCCTCAATGAAAGGGTGTTTTTATAAGGGCTATTTGATATATAATTTACTTTCCAGGGCTTGGATATTTTCCAATAGGCTTTCAAAGCTTTTATCTAGCTCTTCCAAGTCATTGGTAAATCTTCCATCCTTTAGCTGGCTATTGTTATTGTCCACCAGGAGCATTTCTATGGCAAATAGGTGTTCCTGGGATTTATCAATTTTTGTTCTTAATTCATATATTTGTTTAGAAAGATTATCTATATCTATAGGATTTTTCATAGCAGGCCTCCCTCAGCTTTAATATCACTTCCCAATTATATTACCCTTAAAAGTTTTTAAAATACAAAAATTAATTGTATATCAATTATTTCCATCATATATATAGGATTAGGGTAGATAGAAATTGGGGGGATTATGGATGAGGATAATACTTATAAAAAAAAGAAGCCTACTATATTTTCTAGTGGCCACCATTTTGCTAATTATAGTCTTATTTATTTGGAATAATTATAGATTTAAAGCGGTAGCAACTTTTATGCCTAGCTTAACAAGGATAATAGTCTTGGATCCGGGACATGGTGGGGAGGATCCAGGGACAGTGGGTAAAACCGGTATAAAAGAGAAGGATATTAACCTTATAATAGCAAAACATTTAAGGGATTATTTACAACAGAGTGGGGCCATTGTTATTATGACTAGAACAGAGGATAAGGCTCTATCCACTGGGGGTGCTAGCCTAAAAAAAAGAAAAAATGAGGATTTGCGAAGGAGGAAGGAGATTGTAGAGACTAGTAGGGGTGATATTTTTATTACTATCCATTTAAATAGCTTTCCCCAAAGTCAGTATTATGGGGCCCAAACCTTTTATCCTCCGGATAATAGTAGGGGAAAGATTTTGGCAGAAAACATCCAAAGCGAATTAATTAATATTCTCGACAAAAACAATAAGAGGGTGGCCTTGCCAAAGAGTGAGGTTTATTTAATAAAGGGATTAGATATACCCACATGCTTAGTGGAATGTGGGTTTTTATCTAATCCTAAGGAGGAAAGGCTCCTAGGCAAATCGGATTATCAGAAAAAAATTGCATGGGCTATCTATGTAGGGATACAAAATTATTTTGCAAATAACCCATAATAATGTGGATACAATCTGTGGAAACTGTGGATAACCTACCCTTTAATGCCTGTCCTCTAGCTGATAGAAGCGAAATATTGTGGATAAAGCATGTTACTATTGTGGACATTAAGGGAATTAGATGGTCTTGCCAGGTACAAGCATGTCTATAATACCAATAACAAGAGCGCCTATAAGGGCACCAACCCAGGTTACTGCCATAGCCGGCACTATAAATTGACTAACATAAATGATAGCTGCGGCAATGGCAAAACCCAGCAATCCTTTACCAAAGGGTGAGGCCTCCAAATCAAATACTTTTTCTACTAGGTAATTAATAATTGAGATAGCTAATGCTGCAAAAACAACCCCCCACAGGCCTTCAATCCTAAAGCCTGGGGTAATAAAGGCTGCAACACCTATAACAATAGCAGAAGTTATAAATCTCAAAATTAGATTACCCCAACCTGTTGCATCCTGGGTGCGATTATGATTTCTCTCCTCTGACATTGTAACACCTCCAAATCTAATCTTATTTAATAGAATAAATATATTCTTGTATAGGTTTTACAATAGAGGGAACTTTTATACATATTTAGTTGGGGTAAAATATAAAGTAATAATTTAATATATATAATTATATGGAGGGCCAATCAATTGTATCCAACTGCTGTAAAAATAGGGGTATTGAAGAATTTAAATTATCCTTTCGCCAGGCAATTATGAGTTTGTCCATAGCTATGCCATCATCAACATCAATAAAACGGAGGCTGGGGGTCGAGTATAATTCAAGGCTTTTTGGTAGGATGCTGATACCCATGCCGGCATCAACTAATAAAAGAATAGTATTAATAAACTTTTCCTCACTAACAATATTTGGGGTAAAACCGCCCTTGGCACACATTAACAGAGTTTTACTAAAGCCTTGTGCAAATTCGTTCCTATCTACAATTATAAAGTTTTCCTTGGCTAATTCAGAAATGTTAATACTAGCTTTTTCTGCCAGAGGGTGTCGGTGGTGCATAACAATCGAATTTTTTTCAGTAAAGATTTCTTTAACCTCCAAGCCCTTGGTATCATCAAGGCCAAAGGCAAAGGTAAATACTAAATCCAATTCCTCATCTCTTAGATATCTAATTAGGGTTTCATGATTAAATTGGTGGAGGTATATATTTATCTTGGGATAATCATGTCGAAACTGTTGGATGAGGCTAGGTAAGAAATTTGCCTCCGTATATCCAAGAAAGCCTATATCTAAACTGCCTATTATGCCAAGCTTGGCCTGGCGGGTCTTTTCAACAGCCTCCTCTAATTTATTGACAAGATAGGAGGCCTCCTTTAACAGCACTCCACCTGCCTTGGTAAGTTTAACGGAACGCTTATTACGAATGAAGAGTTGGACATCTATTTTTCTTTCTAATTCTGCTATCTGCTGACTCACCGCTGATTGAGCAACAAATAGGTGCTTAGCTGCCTCAGTAAAATTAAGATATTCGGCAACGGCCATAAAATACCGAAGCTGTCTAATATCCATTATCATTTCCCCCTTCTGCTAAAGTTACAGATAATGTTATAATCCCAGAGTCTTATAAACATCCTTAATCAAAACAATAATAACATTTTCATCTGTTTTAATCAATACTAATAAGTTTTACTTATTACTGAAATAGCATTATTATATTTTACAATGAATATAATATTTTGTATCCTATAATTAGGAATAAATTTTAATACTTCTAATTTTTTATAAATACCAAATTTTTTGAACATTAAAGTAGTGGGGAAATTATGTTTTCCATGTTATACTAAATAAGGATAAAAAGTTTGGCAGGAGGGGATAGTTGTGGGCATTGTAAAGGATAGGATATTGGTTATCAATCCAGGAGCAACCTCTACAAAATTAGCAGTATATGATGGGGAGGTAGCTCTCTTTCAAAAAACAATTGAGCATATGACCCAGGACTTAGAAGGATTTACAGATGTTTTTTCTCAATATCAATACAGATTAAAACTTGTCACACAAATTCTTGAGGACAAGGAGATAGCTATTGAGACCTTGGCAGCAGTAGTAGGCCGGGGTGGCTTACTAAAACCCTTGGAGGGTGGCACCTATAGGGTAAATGAAGAAATGGTTGAAGATTTAAAAGAGGCAGAAAGGGGAGAGCACGCGTCTAATTTGGGGGCTGTTATAGCCTATAATTTAGGAAAACAATTGGATATTCCGGCCTTTATTGTAGATCCAGTATCTGTTGATGAATTGGAACCAGTGGCTCGGATATCAGGATTAGCTGATTTGGAAAGAATTAGTTTGTCCCATGCCTTAAATATGAAGGCAGTAGCCCATAAAGTGGCTGGACAGATGGGCAGGCAGTATGAAGACCTAAATTTGATTGTTGCTCATTTAGGGACAGGAATTTCTGTGACCCCCCATAAAGAAGGTAAAATGATAGATGTAAATAATGCTAAAGCAGAAGGGCCCTTTTCTCCAGATAGATGTGGTGGGTTGCCAGCAGACCAGTTACTTAACTTGTGTTTCTCTGGTAAGTACACCTATCATGAGTTAAGAGAAAAACTAAGTAACAAGGGGGGCCTTTATTCTTATTTCCAAACTGTTGATCTTCGCCAGGTGGAGGCCATGGCCCAGGAGGGCAATGACAGGGCAGATGTTGTCCTAGATGCATTAGCATATCAGGTGGCCAAGGAAATAGGGGCTATGGCAACGGTTTTAATGGGTGAAGTAGATAGGATTATTTTAACCGGAGGGATTGCACATTCTAAAAGAATAGTGGGGGACATTGTTAAGAGGGTTAAATACATAGCCCCCGTTGATGTTATACCAGGAGAGGAAGAGTTAGAAGCTTTGGCCTTTGGTGCCTTAAGGGTACTTAGGAAGGAAGAGAAGGCAAAGACCTATAATTAATAAATTAGAAGAAGGGGAGGGATTTACATGAATAAGGTTAATGTATTAGATCAGTATTGCAAGAGTTGTGGCTTATGTGTTGATGCATGTCCAAATGATGTTTTAGAGATAGGGGACAAGGCAAATGAAAAGGGATACTTCACAGTGGTATGTACTAATCAGGAAGAATGTATAAGTTGTGCCTTATGTGCTATGGTTTGTCCCGATGTGGCAATAGAGATTTATAAATAATATTTGAAAGGGGCTGAAAAAAGATGAAAAAGGTATTATTAAAAGGTAATGAAATTATTGGGGAAGCGGCTTTGCGAGCAGGTTGCAAAATGTTCTTTGGTTACCCCATAACCCCTTCAACAGAGATAGTTGAATACCTATCCAAACATTTACCCGCTAAGGGCGGGACCGTACTACAAGCCGAGGATGAAATAGGGGCTATTAATATGTGCTATGGGGCCGCTTGTACTGGAACACGGGTGATGACAGCATCCTCTAGTCCAGGAATTAGTTTAAAACAGGAGGGTATTTCCTATAGTGCTGCTGTGGAATTACCTATGGTAATAGTCAATGTTAACCGTACTGGTCCTGGCTTAGGGGGATTGGGTCCATCCCAAGCCGATTATTTCCAATCAACAAAGGGTGGAGGCCATGGAGACTACAGACTTATTGTACTGGCGCCGTCTAAGGCCCAAGAATTATATGATTTCACAATGGAAGCCTTTGATTTAGCAGAAAAATACCGGAATCCCGTCTTGGTTTTGACCGATGGTTTTTTAGGTCAAACCATGGAACCTGTTCTACTAAAGGATAGGCCTGAGGTCCCCCCAGTAGATAGGAGTTGGATAGTTGATGGGGCTAAGGGTAGGGAGAAAAGAATACTTGCCAGCTACTCTTTGACTAATGAGGTTGGTGAAGCAAATAATTTACTATGGGAGAAAAAATATAAGGATATTGAAGAAGTAGAACAACGGTGGGAGGAATTTCACACGGAAGATGCTGAATATTTGTTGGTAAGCTATGGAACTACCGGGAGGATATGTAAGAGTACCGTCTTGAATGCCCGTAAAAAGGGAATTAAACTGGGATTAATCCGTCCTATTTCCCTATGGCCTTTCCCTAAAAAAGCCTTTATTCCCTATAAGGATAAGGTAAAGGGGATTGTAAGCGTAGAATTAAATACAGGACAAATGATTGAAGATGTTAAGCTAGCCGTAGAGTGTAAAATGCCAGTACACCTTTATCGCAGACAGGGTGGTATGTTACCAACCGAGCATGAAATATTAGATTATCTTGAAGAAACCTTTGATTTATTAGCAGTGGAGGGGGTGTAGAGATGAAAAAAGTATTTACAAGATCCAAAGGGCTAACGGATGTAGCTTTTTCCTTCTGCCCTGGATGTACCCATGGAATAATTATGAGATTAGTTGCCGAGGTTTTGGAGGAATTAGATATTATAGATGAGACTATAGGGGTATCGCCTGTAGGTTGTGCAGGATTTTGCCAAAACTTTTTCACCTGTGATTTCGTAGGAGCAGCCCATGGTAGGGCACAAGCTGTAGGGACAGGTATTAAAAGATCTCTACCTGATAGGATTGTCTTTACTTATCAGGGGGATGGAGATATTGCAGCCATAGGTACACAGCATGCTGTTCATGCAGCAGCAAGGGGAGAGAAATTAACATCTATTATGGTAAACAACGCCATATATGGAATGACGGGTGGCCAGATGGCACCTACTACACTAGAGGGAATGAAGACGTCCACCAGTCCCTATGGTAGGGATGTTCTAGTCAATGGTTACCCTATAGATTTTCCAAAAATTATAGCTAATCTTGAGGGTGCAGTTTATGTGGCCTCGACTTCAGTAGATACACCTCAAAATATTAGGAAGGCTAAGGCAGCTATTAAAAAGGCCTTTAAGGTACAGCAAGCGGGTCTGGGCTTTGCCTTGGTAAGCGTTTTATCTACATGTCCCACTAACTGGGGAATGACGCCAGCAGAGAGTTTGGAATGGTTACGGGAAAATATGATGCCTGTTTACCAGATGGGTGAACTAAAGGTGGCAGAGGAGGTAAAAAGCTTATGATGGATAGGGTAATATTTGCAGGTTTTGGAGGTCAGGGAGTTATGTTTATAGGGAGGGTCCTTGCCTATGCTGGTATGGGGGCCGACCTGGAACTGTGTTGGATACCCTCCTATGGACCAGAGATGCGGGGAGGAACAGCAAATTGTTCTGTTATATTATCAGATGAGGAAATACATTCACCAGTAATTGATTTTGCTGATGGAGCAATTGTATTAAATAAACCGGCCTATGATAAATTTGCTCCCCGGATTAAAGAAGGGGGAATTCTAGTTGTAAACTCTTCCTTAGCTAAGTTAGAGGACAAGAGGGATGATATTACAATTATTGAGATACCTGCTACAGATATTGCTAGTGAGATGGGTAATGTAGGGGTAACTAATATGGTTTGCCTAGGGGCACTTTTACCTAGCTTGAAACTAGTAGACCTAGACATGGTTAAGGCTGCTATGAAAGAAATAACAGCCAAAAGACCCCAATTATATGAAACTAATTTAGAGGCAATAGCTAAGGGAATGGCCTATATTAAAAGTTAAAATACACTAGAACAAATTCTCCTCCTTTGAATATACTATAGTATACTATGTTACCATAGTATAATTTAAAATATTATATTTAAGGAGGAGAAATTATTATGTATTATACCCACTATAATAAGTCTACATGTCCTGCAGGTTCAACACCTTACATTGTTCAGGCAGGGGATACTTTTTATAGATTGGCGGCTAGATTCAATACTACTGTCCAAGAAATTATGGCAGTTAACCCCGGGGTGAATCCAAATATGCTTATGGTTGGTCAGCAGATTTGTATCCCTACGACTACACCGCCACCTACTACATGCCCGGCCGGTAGCACACCCTATATTGTTAGGGCTGGAGATACCTTCTTTACCATAGCTAGGGCTCACAATGTATCATTA
>CAYMGQ010000029.1:0-10949 GCA_964390055.1 uncultured Clostridiaceae bacterium | reverse complement strand
AGATTTTGGTTTGTTACATCCCGGCGTTAACATTCCTGCAGTTGTAATAAACAGGACCACAAAAAAGAATTTAGTTACAATTTTCCTAAGCATTTTTATCCTCCCTATTTTTTATTATACAATAAATGATACAATAATTTTTGGGATTGGTCTACTGTTTCCCTTTGCCAGATCAAAAGTTTTTGGGCAAAAAGGTGCAGTGAAATAGCAAGAAGCTATTTATATCAACCTGAGATTATCAATGGAAAGTTTATGCTTAATTGTTTTTTGTAAACCTTAATAGTATAATGTTAGAAAGACAGAAGATAGTAGAAGATGGGAGAAAAAATTCATTAGAGAAATAATTGTATATAAAAAATACGTAGGGTTTTAGGGGGTATTTCATGAGTCAAATAGGGAATATATTAAAAATGTATTTGATATTGCAGGGAAAACCGAAATGCAAGATTTCTGAATTGGCACAGGAACTTGAGGTTGATGGAAGAACAATCAGGAGATATAGAGATGCCCTTGAGCAGGCGGGAATATTTATTGATTCAAAAAGGGGAAGAAATGGTGGATATAGTTTATACTCAGATAATTATCTTTTAGGATTAAACATATCGGATAGCGAATTTAATTCCCTGCAATTAGTTGAAAAGCAATTAAATGATTCCTTACATATTACTTCTAAAGACATTTCAATGTTAATGAATAAAATTAAAACTGTATTAGAGAAAAGAAACATTTCTTCGAGTGGGTTTGATAATCATATGAAAAAGGTTACCATTTCAAATATTGATCGTAAAATTGAAAGAAAGGCTATGATGGATATTCATGTTGCTTCTTTAACACGCAATAAGCTACAGATAACTTATGTATCCTTAGGTTCAGGGGAAAGTCAAAGAGTTGTTCATCCTTATGCTACTTTTCAGTATAAAAATGACATGTATTTTATGGGGTATTGCGAAAAAAGAAATAAAATACTAGATTTCAAAATTTGTAGAATTAAAGAATATCTTGCATTGGATGAGAAATTTCAAAAGAGCGAAGATTTTGATTTGAGAAAGTCTATGGAAAATTGTTTTGGGATTTACAAGGATAAGGAAACAAACGTTAAGTTAAAAATAAAATACCCGTTGGCGGGGATTGTAAAAGAAAAGATATGGGTAGAAAATCAAAAAATCCAAGAGGTAGAAGGCGGAATAATATTCAAAGCGAGGGTAAAGGGGAAAACAGAATTAAAGAGTTGGATACTTGGAATGGGAAGCAATGTAGAGGTTTTAGGGTCCAAAGAATTAAGACAGGAAATAGAGGAGGAAATCTCAAAAATGAAAAGTTTATATTGTGCCTACATATGTCCAGTTAATGTGATAGAATGAATTTAAGCTTAGCTGAGAGGGGGTGAAAAAATGCGTCTAAGGTGTGATTTTAAGGGGGACAAAATACCTTTGTCTCATAATATAATGTTTGTAAGTCTTATAAAAGAAGCTTTAAAAAAATCCGATTCCGAATACTATGAAAAAATATATTTCTATGATGGGAAGCAAAATAAAAAGAGTAAAAATTTTTGCTTTGCTGTTAAAATGAAAGGATTTGAAATAGAAGGAGATATTGCGAATCTTAAAAATGGAGTTTCTTTATTTATAAGTTCTCCTGATAATGAATTTATGATTTATCTTTACAATGGTCTTTTAAAGACTAAAGAGTTCAGGTATAAAGATTTTAACATTACAAGGGAGAGAATTACTCTGTTAAAAGAAAAGAAAATAAACTCCACGGAGATAATATTTAAAACGGTTTCACCAATTTGTGTAAAAGATAATCAAAATTACTTTTTACAAATTGATGATGAAAGATATGAAAAAGAACTTAACTATATTGCAGGAGTGGTTCTTGGAAACTATAGAGGCAGAGGACTAACCGAAAAACTTATTTTCCAAAATGTTAAGATGAATAAAGTTGTTGTAAGACAAGAAATTAATACGTTTAAAGAAAAGTCAGGAAAAAATCATTTATGTATTAATTCTTACGAAGGAATTTTTAAACTGTGTGGGGATCCAGAAGATCTAAAAGATTTGTATAATTTGGGGCTCGGATTTAAAAGAAGTCAGGGCTTTGGAATGCTGGATATAGTTTATTAAGATGGGAGGTGATGAAGTGAAATTTATTAAGTTAAGTCTTCATGATTGGCTATACAATGCAGGGGTTATTGGGTTGCTGAACGTATTGAAGCATTCAAAGGATGACTTTCAGGTTAATGGACAAGAAGTAACAATAAATGCAGATTCTTTTGAAAACTTTGAAGAAAAATATTTTAAATACTTTATAGATACTTATGAAAAAACTCTTTCATGGTATAAGATAATCCAAATGGAAAGTTTTATTAAAAAACATGAAAATGAAAACTTTGAATCATTTGGAGAGGACTCTTTAAAAAGATTGAATGAATATATCGGGAGTGGTTCAAAGAGTGGTTCTGTTAAGTATTATTTGAGTAGTAATAGCTATAAAGCGGCATTTAAACTTGTAGAAGATGAACTGGACATTGAAAAAGCAGGTAAGGAGCTAACTCAAATAAGGCTTAGAAAAAATGAGGATCCAAATATTGAAGAGGTAAAAGAGGCTTTTTCTAAAATAAAGGCAATAATAAATTACTGCAATAAACCTAATGCAAAAAAGTATATAGCAGGTAAGAATATCATTTATACAATAATTAAAAATGCTTGGGATCGTGTATCATTTTTGAATAGGCAGACTAAGATACCGGATATGTATATAGATTATAAACAATACTTTGTTGATAAAACTATTGAATTTTCAACTCAAGATGCTACTAAATTTAAGTATAATTGCTTTATTTGTGATAGCAAGATGTGTGATATGAATAATGATTTAAGTTTTTTAAATATGACTGGGTTTGATACAAGTAGAAAGCCATCCCATGTATGGAATTTTATTAATGATATAGCTATATGTCCTGTTTGCAAACTGGTATATTCATGTGTACCAGCAGGTTTTTCCTATTTTTATGGAAACGGGATATTTGTTAATGCAAATTATAGTATCGGCGAGTCTCAAAGGATTAATAATAAAATAAAATATGAGATTCTAAATAATCAGGAGACAAAGGGAATTTACAATGCTTTTGGAACAATGATTAAAGGATTACATGAGAGCATTAATGAAAGCCAAAAGTATGAACTCTCTGATGTTCAAGTAGTACGGTATGATGGGGGCAGGTATAGGTTTAATATTTTATCAAAAGAAATCTTAGGGGTTTTGTATAACTCAAAAGATGAGTTAAATGGTTTAATAAAAACCGGTTTTCAAGAGATCACAACGTACTTTAGGATATATGATGAGTTAATGAAAAGGTTATTAAATAATGAAAACTTATTCATGCTCATCCATAAAATCATAATTATTAAAATATCTAAGTCTAGGGATGCACATTACAATGAAAGTCACATTAAAAATCTTATCAAAATAAATTTTAGATATTTGAAAGGAGTTGGGTGTATGCAAAAGACAGAAGTAAATATTATAAATACAGCAAGTGCAGCAGGATACTATCTAAGGGAGGCATATAAATCTAAAAACTCGGAAAACAAATTAAATGGAATTTGCTATAGACTTTTAAATGCCTTAAAGACAAACAACAAAAATATGTTTATGGATACAATTTTAAATTGTTATCTGTATACAAATAAGTTGATACCGAAGTTTATGACTGACTGTTTAAGAGGGGATGAAGAATTTAAAACAATTGGGTATGCTTTTGTAACTGGTTTAATAGACGGCAAAAAAAATGAGATTACGAATGGAGGAGAAAAATAATGAAAGCAAAAGGATTAAATTTAACAATGATATTTGAAGCAGAAAGTGCAAATTACGGTGAAGGGATAGGCAATGTAGCTTCCTTAAAAAAGATGGCGAGAGGAAGCGGGGATCAATATACTTACATATCAAGACAAGCAATTCGTTATAATATTGTAGAGCAGTTAGATGAAGCCCTAGCTGAAGTTAAAGCAGAGGGTAGTGGAGATAAAAAAGTAATACAATTTACACCTGATGCAACAATAAAGGATTATCCCGAAATAGACTTCTTTGGATATATGAAAACTAAAAAAAAGGAAGGTAGTATAACACGTTCTGCAAAGGTAAGGCTGTCAAATGCAGTATCATTAGAGACATTCAAAGGTGACCTAGATTTTTTAACTAACAAGGGTCTTGCAGATAGGCTTAATGAAAATATGAATATTGCTCAATCTGAAATACATCATTCTTATTACAGGTATACAATAACGGCAGATCTCGATCAAATAGGGATAGATGAGACAGATGAAATAAATTTAGATAATAGTGAAAAGGCTAGGAGAGTAAATAAGCTTTTAGATACTATTTCATTGCTGTATAGAGATATAAGGGGAAGAAGAGAGGACTTAAAACCATTATTTGCTATAGGTGGTGTTTATGATGTGAAAAATCCCGTGTTTCAGAATGTAGTAGAAGTTAAGGAAAACAGGGTAATGGTATCTACTATCGAAGGAGTTTTATTTGAGCACATTAAAAAAGATACTTCTTGTGGACTTATCGAGGGCAAGTTTGGCAATGATAATGAGATAAAAGAGAAGTTAAATGCTGTTTCAATGCCTGAATTTTTCGCTAATTTAAAAAGAAAGGTATCTGAATATTATGAAAGCTGTTAGGTTAAAGCTTGAGCAAGAGCTTGTTAATTATAAGGTACCAACAAGTTTCCAGTTAAAGGAGACTTACCCATTACCACCATATTCAACAGTAAGCGGCATGGTACATGCAATATGTGGTTTTGAAGAATACAAGACAATGAAGATAAGCGTTCAAGGGAAATACTTGTCAAAAGTTAATGACTTATACACAAGGTATGAGTTTAAACCTGAAACGTCATTTGAAGCAGGGAGGCATCAGCTCGAAACAAGAGGATTTGGAGTAAACAGAGGCGTAGCTACTTGTGAACTATTAACAGAGGTCGAACTTTTAATTCATATAATTCCTGAAGATGATACGCTGATTAAAACAATAGAAAATGCTTTTAAGATGCCATTGGAATTTCCTTCACTAGGAAGAAGAGAGGATTTAGTTGTTATAAAAGAAGTGAAAGTTGTCGATATTAATGAAAAAAATTTAAAAGATGATATTGAACTTGATAACAATTATGCTGCATACATTCCTGAAAAAATGCTTGATGATGAATCAATTATAATTACCGGTGAAGATCACTTGAGTGTAAAACATAGTGGTACTAGGTATAAAATCAATAAATATTATGAAAAAGTAAATTACGGAACAAAGAAAAAACCAATAATCCACAGAAAGTGGCAAAAGGCACAGGTGGTTTATACATCAAGGTTAGTTGCATGTGAAGGGGAAAACATTTTAGTTGATGAGGATGAGAATATAGTTTTTGCGATATAAAAGAGGGTGGATATATGAATACGAATAGATATTTAGCAAAATCTGATCCTGTAGAGACAATACAGCAACATACTGATAAGTTACTTGAAAATTTGAATATATTAAAAAAATATTACCCCAATCTGAATATAAACTGGCGACTTCTAGAGGTTGCCAGTCTATATCATGATTTAGGTAAAATGAATACGAAATTCCAAAGTAAAGTAGAAGGAAAAAAAAGATACTCCAATGAAATAGCCCATAATTTATTAAGTCTTGCATTTTTAGATACAAGTGAACTTAAAAAAGAATTTTCAAGAGAAGAAATTATAATTATTGCACAAGCAATTGCATATCACCATGAAAGAGGAGAGTACAATGCTCCTAATTATAAAGAAGAGGTAGAAGCTTTAAAAAACGAAGCGGAAAACTTTAATTATGATAAAGTTAAAATAACTAGGATAAAAAAGATTGGTGCTAGGTATTTTTCAAACAATAGAATATACGGGGATTCAGATATTTTTTTAGACTATGTAAAAATCAAAGGTTTATTAAATAGGCTAGATTATGCAGCTAGTGCAAACATAAAAGTTGAGTCTAAAAATGATTTTTTATGTGATAGTCTTGATAATTTAAAATTTAATTGGAATGAATTACAACAATATATGATAAAAAACAGAGAAAAAAACATTGTTGCTATTGCGCAAACGGGTATGGGAAAAACAGAAGCCGGACTTTTATGGCTTGGGGATAATAAAGGTTTTTTCACGCTACCATTAAAAACAGCGATAAATGAGATTTACAATAGAATTACAAGAAATATAGCTGAATCTAAAAACAAGCAATTAATTGGATTACTACATTCAGACACCTATAGTAAATACATAGAAAATGCCTCGGAAGATGAAGATATAGATATCTATTACGATAAAACAAAGCAACTATCATTACCCTTAACTGTTTGTACCCTTGATCAATTATTTGATTTTGTTTATAGATATAAAGGATTTGAATTAAAACTTGCAACGCTGGCTTATTCAAAAGTAATTATTGATGAAGTTCAAATGTATTCCCCGGATTTACTTGCGTATCTTATTATAGGTTTAGCATATATAGCTAAAATAGGGGGCAAATTTACTATTTTAACTGCCACATTACCTGGGGTAGTTATTGATTTACTGGAAGAACAATTAAAAGATACAGGTATAACGTTTGAACGACCAAAACCATTTATAGATGATAGTAAAATAAGGCACAGCCTAAAAATTGTTGACAAGACTATAGATTCTTCATTTATTCTCCAAAAATATAGTAACAATAAAGTGTTAATTATATGTAATACAGTTAAAGAGGCACAAAGAATATATAATGAATTAAAGAATGACAAAGAATTTAGCCAAAGGTGTAAAAATATAAATTTATTTCATAGTAAGTTTATAAAAAGGGATAGAAAAGAAAAAGAATATGAAATAGTACGGTTTGGGAAAAAAGATTGTGAAGAATCTGGTGTTTGGATAGCGACACAGGTGGTTGAAGCATCTTTGGATTTAGATTTTGATATACTTTTTACAGAATTGTCTGATATAAATGGACTTTTCCAAAGAATGGGAAGGTGTTATAGGAAAAGAATTTGGGCTCAGGAAGGTTACAACTGTTATGTTTTTACAGGTGGGAATAAAAAATGTAGCGGGGTAGGCAATTTTATTGATGAAAAGTTATTTGAGTTTTCTAAAAAAGCTCTTGAAAATACTGATGGAGTTATAAATGAAACAAAAAAACAAGAAATTATACAAACTATTTACAGTACAGAAAAACTAAAAGATACTGAATATTACAAGGAGGTTATAGATAATATCAATTATGTTCAATCATTTAATGAACATGAAGCAGATAAAAGAGATATAAAAAAAAGATTTAGAAATATTAATACAATAGATATGATACCTATGTGTATATATACTGAAAACAAGGATGAAATCGACAACCTTATCACCAAAACACAATTCGAGAAAAATAGAAAAGAGAGAAGAAAATTAATTGATAATATAAATGGGTTTACCGTAAGTGTTAATCATTATGAACTTTATAAAAAAAATTTTATACGATTAAATGTCAACAAATATATGGATATTTCTGTATATGAAGGGTTTGAATATGATAATAAGGTAGGTCTTAAAAAAAACAAAACGGATAATGGTGATTCTTTGTTTAATGAAAAAATTCAGGTACTTTAATATGATGTAGGTATAATAAGTTATATATAAAAGTTAGAAACTTACAACTAATTTTTAGAAAGTTTTTAACCCAATTTTGAAATTACAACATAGAAGTTGGGGGTGATTTTATGGAATTTGAATTAGAAAACTATAAAACACAGGGGGTTAAAATAAATTATTATTATTTGTGTAAGAGGAAATTATGGCTTTTTTCAAAAGGTATAACTATGGAACACTTAAGTGATAGAGTTTTAAGCGGGAAGGTTCTTCATGAAAATGCTTATTCAAGGCAAAAATCTAGAGAAGTAATGATTGATGATATTATAAAACTAGATATTATAGACGGAGATTTTATACGAGAAATCAAGCTTAGTAGTCGGATGTCAAAATCACATAGAATGCAGCTTTTATACTACCTTTACTATCTTGAAGAAAGTGGTATTAAAAAGAAAGGAAGCATTAACTATGTAAAAGAAAGAATGATCGAGGAAATCGAGTTAAAAGACGAGGATAAAACAGAAATTAAAAAAGCACTTGTTGGGATAAAAGAAATTTCTAAAATGAGAAAACCGCCTCTTTTAGAAAAGCTGCCTATATGTACAAAATGTGCATATTACGAATTTTGCTTTGCAAAGGAGGTGGAATAAGTGAGCAAAGATTATTACATATTAAATAATGGACGGCTTAAAAGGAAAGAGAATACGCTTTATTTTTGGGATAGAAGCACAGAGACAAACAAACCTTTACCAGTTGAACAAACAGATTGTCTTCATATATTTGGAGAAGTGGACTTAAATACTAAATTTATAAATTATGCATCAAAATATGGAGTGATACTCAATTTTTACAACTATTATGGATACTATACGGGTTCCCTTTATCCAAGAAGAAAGAACATTTCAGGTTTTCTAACAGTTAAGCAATCACAGCACTATATTGAAAAAGAAAAGAGGCTATATTTAGCAAAATGTTTTGTTGCAAGTGCAAAATTTCATATAAAAAGAAACCTTAGAAATTATAAAAATGTTCCAGATGAGATTTTTATAAACCTTGACAAAGAGGTTATTGACAGAGCTAAAGAAATTGATGAACTAATGGGGATAGAGGGACGAATACGAAATACCTATTATAAAAGTTATAAATTTTTTTTAAAAGAAGATTTCCATATGAAGAAAAGAGAAAAAAGGCCCCCTAATGATCCTATCAATGCTTTAATATCTTTTGGAAATAGTCTAATGTATACAGCGGTTTTAGGACAAATATATCGTACTCAATTAGATCCTTCTATAAGTTATCTTCATGAGCCGAGTACAAGAAGGTTTTCACTTAGCCTGGATTTAGCAGAAATATTTAAACCATTAATTATTGAACCAGTAATTTTTAGTTTAATAAATAATAGAGTTATAAAAACTGGGGATTTCAGTAATAACGATGGTATTTGTATTTTGAATGATTCAGGCAAGAGGAAATTCATAACAGAATATGAAAATAAACTTTCGACAACTATAAAACACAGGAAGCTGAAAAGAAAAGTCTCTTACAGGGGTTTTATAAGACTTGAATGTTATAAGCTTATTAAATATTTGATTGATGATGAATTATATAAACCATTAAAAGCGTGGTGGTAATTATTTTTGTTATATTGACTTATGATATTGAGGTAAAAAGGATTAACAAAGTTAGGAAGACATTAAAAAAATATTTAATTTGGACACAAAACTCGGTATTTGAGGGAAATATTACGGAGGGCAAGCTCCAAAAATGCATAGGAGAAATCGGAAAAATAATTGACAAAAAAAATGATTCAGTGTATATCTATATAGTAAGGAGTCCAAAAAATATTATAAAGAATAAACTTGGAAAAGAAAAGGCATTAGAAGAGCTGATATTATAGTTGTTTTAATATTGCAGTAAAGGTGCTTATTAAAATTAATGTCTTTACACCTTGGGATTAAAGGGTTTGGAATGGTTTTTTATTTATTCTAAAAACACCACTGGGGGCTTACTGCAACTTAGGTACATTTTAAGGATATGATAACCGCTGAAACCGGCTTGAATAAAGCCTTTTAAAATTTGCTAAAAATGGGTTAGGCATTAACTATGTGGGATGTAAATTTTAGTGGTCTTAATTTCGATTACAGCGGACATTTCGTTAGGCATTAACTATGTGGGATGTAAATGATTACGAAAGAGGCAAGGGAGTACATAGAAGCTGCGTTAGGCATTAACTATGTGGGATGTAAATCTTCGTTACTTTTACAGTATATTTATTTTCCTTCTTCGTTAGGCATTAACTATGTGGGATGTAAATACAAGTTTAGGTGGACTAGAAGATGGAGAGAGAAGAGTTAGGCATTAACTATGTGGGATGTAAATAAGCCATACTTAGTTTTAAAAAATGAGAAGAAATCTCGTTAGGCATTAACTATGTGGGATGTAAATAGGTTAGAGAGTGTAAAATCAAAGAAGATAAATCCTTGTTAGGCATTAACTATGTGGGATGTAAATGGAACAATCTTTGAAGGAAACAGAGAATTTTAATAGGGTTAGGCATTAACTATGTGGGATGTAAATTATATGAAAAGTTGTATTAATTTTATAGCTGATTCGGTTAGGCATTAACTATGTGGGATGTAAATTATAGCGTACGGTGGCACAGGCAGGGTCAGACGACAGTTAGGCATTAACTATGTGGGATGTAAATATGACAGGGCAGGAATGTGAGCATATCGAACAGATATGTTAGGCATTAACTATGTGGGATGTAAATAGAAATATTTGAAGAAGTGGTTAAGCGCATCTGCTAGTTAGGCATTAACTATGTGGGATGTAAATATCGTGGGATGCCGATGCGGAGGAGTGGCGGGATTCGTTAGGCATTAACTATGTGGGATGTAAATTCTAATCGTACTTATCGTATTTGATATAATGCTAGCATGTTAGGCATTAACTATGTGGGATGTAAATAGGCTTTGGGCTTGTGACCGACACGGAAGACGATAAGTTAGGCATTAACTATGTGGGATGTAAATATTTTTGATGATACTGGTACACTAGAGAGGAAAAAGCGTTAGGCATTAACTATGTGGGATGTAAATAGATTATTGAGAGGGAGGGATTAAAATTATTACTGAGTTAGGCATTAACTATGTGGGATGTAAATATGGCAGCGAGAATACCGTACTTGTTCCCTATGAGGGTTAGGCATTAACTATGTGGGATGTAAATCGAAAGCGGCGGTATTGTCATAACTGGCAATAACTTGTTAGGCATTAACTATGTGGGATGTAAATGTCATCGTCGTTGACGGCAGAACGT
>CAYMGQ010000028.1:0-11122 GCA_964390055.1 uncultured Clostridiaceae bacterium | reverse complement strand
GCCAGTTAAAGAAAGCTGACGATTTTCTGAAGAGGAGAAGGGAGATAGCTGAGATTTATAAACAAGAACTGACCCGGATAGAATGGATTAAACTTCCTTTTCAGAAAGATGACAGAGAAAGTTCCTGGCATCTTTATGTGATCCAGGTTGATGAGGAGAAGTTAGGGAAGAGCCGGAAAGATGTATTTAATTACCTGCGAAGTAAGGGGATAGGGGTACAGGTGCATTATATACCTGTATACTGGCATCCTTATTATCAGGAGTTGGGGTACGGGAAGGGATTGTGTAATGAAGCGGAAAGTGTTTATAAAAATATAATTAGCTTACCTATATTTCCAGGAATGACAAATATAGAAATTGAGCAGATATTAAAGAAAATTAGCAATATGAGAATTGGCTTCAGAACTACCGTAATTTAATTATTTAAGCATATTATAGCCGATAAAATTGATTTACAGAAATTACGGGGTTCAAAATATGTGCAATCAATGTATCTTATATTCTCCAGATATTATTCAGTAAAATAACCCTAAGGATATAAAAATAAAAGTAGCATTTCAGCCACGTAGATTTGAAATATCAAATTATTTAAACAACAATGGTTTTGTTCAATTAAGGGATTATTTAGTTTGTGGTTAAAAAAAAGCCTATTATAGTAACAATAAGAATGTGAAAGGGAAAATATATGAAAAAAGTCTATTTAGCGATGAGTACTGATATAATACATCATGGACATATAAATATTATAAAAAAAGCAAGGGATTTAGGTGAAGTAACTGTAGGCATATTAACTGATGATGTGATAGCTACTTATAAACGTTTGCCATTGATTCCTTTTGAGCAAAGAAAAATGATTATTGAAAATATAAAGGGAGTATCTGCTACTATTAAACAGGAAAGTCTTGATTATACACCTAATCTGATGAAGCTGAGACCTGATTATGTAATCCACGGAGATGATTGGAAACAGGGGCCTCAAAAAAGTATCAGAGAACGAGTTATAGAGATTTTAAAAACCTGGGGTGGGCAATTGATAGAAGTTGCATATACTGATGACGCAATTGTTGAGCATTTTGAAAAAAAGATAGAACAGTTAGATACAACTCCGGAACAAAGACAAAAGAATCTCCGCAGGTTGATCGAGTTAAAGCCTATAGTTAGAGTCCTGGAAGCCCATAATGGCTTAACTGGCTTAATAGTAGAGAAAACTAAAATTGTTGAAGATGGTAAAGTAGAGAGATTTGATGGTATCTGGATTAGCAGTTTATGTGATTCAACCAGTAAAGGTAAACCCGATATTGAATTAGTTGACTTAACTTCACGGATGAATACGATTAATGAAATATTAGAAGTAACTACTAAGCCGATTATATTAGATGCTGATACTGGAGGAAAAATAGAGCATTTTACTTTTGCAATAAAAAGTCTTGAAAGAATAGGTGTTTCGGCAGTTATTATAGAGGATAAAACAGGATTAAAGAGGAATTCTTTATTTGGAACTGAGGTGGAACAGACCCAGGATACTATAGATAATTTTTGCAAGAAGATAACAGCAGGGAAAAAAGCACAAGTCACTGAGGATTTTATGATTATTGCCAGGATTGAAAGCCTTATTACGGGAGCAGGCGTTGATGATGCTATTGAGAGGGCAAAAGCGTATATTGAAGCAGGGGCGGATGGGATCATGATTCATAGCAAAGATAAAAATATTGATGAAATTAGGGAGTTTTGTAACCAATATAGCAATTTAAATTATAAGGTCCCATTGGTAGCTGTTCCTACATCTTATTGCCATGTTACAGAGGATGAATTGATGGAAATGGGAATAAAGATTGTCATTTATGCTAATCATTTAATAAGAAGTGCTTATCCTGCTATGGTTAAAACAGCAAAATCTATATTAAAAAACAAAAGAGCTCTTGAAGCTGATAGAGAATATTGCATGCCAATAAAAGAAATTCTAACGTTAATTCCAGGAGGTAAATAAATGGGTTTAGAACCAGAAGTGTTTTATAAGCAACTTCAGGCTAACGATATATTATTTTTTACTGGTGTACCAGACTCGATTTTAAAGGATTTCTGTTCTTATGTAGCCAATAACACTAAAAGTGAGAATAATATTATTGCTGCTAATGAAGGAAACGCGATTGCTTTAGCAGCGGGTTACTATCTTTCAACTAATAAAATTCCTCTTGTTTATATGCAGAACTCAGGATTGGGTAATGCCATAAATCCATTATTATCGTTGGTACACAAAAGTGTTTATAAAATTCCTATGCTATTACTCATTGGTTGGCGGGGTGCACCTGGAGAAAGTGATGAATGTCAGCATATAAAACAGGGAAGCATTACATTGGATTTATTAAATCTTATGGATATTCCTTATAGTATTTTAACAAAAGACAAATATCAGTCTGAGGAAATTGTTAAGAAAGCATCTGATTATATTAAAAACAATTGTACCCCCTACGCAATAGTAGTAAAAAAAGGCATTTTTTCTTCATATAAGTTTGATCAATCAACAAATAATGAATTTGAACTCAGCCGGGAAGAAGCTATAAAAATAATTATTTCTCAATTAGAAGAGGATGATATTGTAGTTTCTTCAACAGGGAATATTTCCCGGGAAGTATATGAAATTCGTAATCAATTTAAGCAGACTCATGAGAGGGATTTCCTAATGGTGGGTTCCATGGGACATGCTTCACAGATTGCAATGACTATAGCTATGCAAAAAACAGACAGAGACGTTTATTGTCTTGAAGGTGATGGAGCGTTAATTATGCATTTAGGCGGGCTTACAACTATTGGGCAAAAAAATGTTAACAATTTCAGGCATATAATATTAAACAATGGGGCTCATGACTCTGTTGGAGGACAACCTACTGTAGGTTTAAATATACAGTTTGAACAACTTTGTATGGGTGTAGGTTATAAAGGTTATTTAAAAGCAGAGACCAGGGCAGAACTAATTTACTGTTTAGAAAAGTTGAAAACAAATCAAGGGCCATTATTACTAGAAGTAAGGGTTAAAAAAGGAGCTCGTAAAGATTTAGGAAGGCCAAAGATAGATTCCCTTGAACGAAAGAAGCAATTTATGAAGTTTTTAGATAAAAGATAAGGCAGATATTTTGAGGTGATAAAAATTGATTGCAATAATATTAAATTCAGGACAGGGGAAAAGAATGGAAGAGTTAACTGTTAACAAGCCTAAATGTTTGGTAGAGATAGATAATGAGACGATTTTGGGGCGCCAGCTAAGGTTGCTGAAAAAAATCGGTATAAAGGAATTTATTATTACTACAGGGCCTTTTCAGGATCAAATTATTCAGATGGTGAAAAAGGATTTTTCAAATCTTGATATTGAATTTGTACATAATCGATTATATAAAGAAACCAACTATATTTATTCTTTATATTTAGTTCAGAAACTAATTAAATATGATGATATCTTATTATTACATGGTGATCTGGTTTTTGATGAAAATGTTTTAATCAAATTATTGGAAAGGCAAAATAGTTCTACAGTACTAATAGATAAAAGAAATGATGTATCAGATAAAGATTTTAATGCATTGGTAGAAAAAGAGAGAATTAAAAAAATAGCAATAAAAATATCTGGAACTAATGTATTTCCTTTGCAACCTTTTTATAAATTTAAAAATAGTGATTTTAGACTGTGGTTAAATGAAATATCTGAATTTATTGAAATGGGAACAACTGATATATATGCAGAAAATGTTTTGAATAATTTACTTGAAGAGAAAATTAAACTAATTCCTACAGAGATTGCAAACGGCTTTTGCCATGAAATAGATACTAAAGAAGATTTAGAAGAAGTAAGAAGGCAAATTATGGAGAGAGTAAAATGAATCAAAAAGAATTTTTCGGGGAAAAATGTATACAAAACTTAAGTGAAATTATGACCTATATTAATGCTAATAGGATATTTATAGTTTGTGGAAAAAGTTCATTTAAATTATCGGGAGCACAAGAGAAATTGGAGAAATT
This sequence comes from uncultured Clostridiaceae bacterium, assembly GCA_964390055.1. Classification (GTDB taxonomy): domain Bacteria; phylum Bacillota; class Clostridia; order Peptostreptococcales; family Natronincolaceae; genus CAYMGQ01. The sequence goes on along the minus strand of CAYMGQ010000028.1, from coordinate 7,111 downwards.
AACAAAAGGGAAAGTTGTAGATATATATAACGATTTCAGTCTTAATCCTGAATATAATGATTTGATTAAAGGAATATCATTATTTAAGAAAAATAATTATGATCTTATAATAGGTATTGGTGGCGGTAGCGCTATAGATATGGCTAAATTGATAAAATTTTTTGCTTTTCAATCAGGTGATTTAAAAGATTACATCAAAGGTAAAAAAGATGTTATGAGTTCTGCATTTATACCACCAATGGTTGCAATTCCTACTACGGTAGGTACGGGTAGTGAAGCGACACATTTTGCAGTATTATATCTGGATGATAAAAAATATTCAGTGGCTCATAAAAATATATTACCTGAGTTTGTTATACTTGATCCTGAACTAACTTATTCTCTTCCTGCTTATGTTACTGCCTGTAGTGGAATGGATGCACTCTGTCAGGGTATAGAGTCTTACTGGAGTATAAATTCTACTGCGGAATCAAGAGAATTTTCTAGAAAAGCAATAGAATTAACTTTTGGTAATATAGTAGATGCTGTATATGGTTCTGAAAGTGCAAAAGAAAAAATGCTTTTAGGTGCCAATTATTCAGGAAAGGCTATAAATATAGCCAAAACTACTGCAGCACATGCCTTGTCATACGCACTTACATCTTATTGTGATATTCCTCATGGACATGCAGTTGCAATACTTATGAGTGAGATTATAAAGTATAATAATAATTTTAAAAATAAAGAAATAAATGATCCCAGAGGTATAGATTATCTACAGGCTATTTTTAATGAATTGAATAATTTGCTTGGTGTCGAATCAGAAAATATTGAAAGTAGGATTATTAGTTTAATGAAGGAAATAGGCCTGTCAATTAAGTTGAGAGACATTTGTGTTAGAAATATAGGTCAGGAAATATTTCTATCGGGTATTAATATTGATAGATTGAAGAATAATCCAGTTAAATTAAATAAAGCAGATATAAAAGAAATTTTTAATAGTATAAATTAATTATTAGAGGGAGTAGCAAAAATGTATTTAGAGTACAGGTTAAATTATTTAATTGAGAAATACAATTTAAAAACAAGTTTTTCATTTCAAAGAAATGTGGAAAGTGAAATGTTAAGAATATGGAGGAATATTCCCCAGAGTAAAAAAATCGCAATATGGGGAGCTGGGGATCATGGAAATGAACTTATCAAATTCCTGCCTGCTAAAGAAAAGAATATAATTTGTTTTATTGATAAAGGTATAGGAGGTATTGGGGAAGAAATAGCTCATTATCCTATTTACAGACCAGATATGATAAAGAAACTGGAAATTGATCTAATAATTATATCTTCATATAGATATAGAAAAGAAATTGCAGAAGAAATAAAGGCTAACTATAAATGCGAGTATATTGATTTTTACCATAAATTAGAGGAAAAAGGAATTGTATTAAAAACCCCATTTTATTATAATCATCCCAACTATTTAGAGTTATATGAAATTAGGAATTTATATGAAGTTAGTCAGCAGATTGGGGAAAAAGAAAAGCATTTATGGAATTTAATATGCAAATATCTTGCAATTAGAGATTTTAAATATGCTATACACTTTATTAACGAATATATTTCTCTAGGTTTCTTGAAGAAAAAAGAATTAGAGAGTTTTTTAAGAGAATTAGAGTTGCTTTTTACTGATATAAAAAATAGATTGAGTAAAAGAAACAAAGGGGATATGACGTTATTTTTAATTGATTCTTTAAGGAATAAGGATGTATTGAATGGTAATATGCCTTTTTTGAATAGTTTAGCTAAAAAATCCGTTTATTTTAAGAATGCCTTTAGTACTAATTTATTTACTTATATGAGTTTGTTTTCTATGTTCACCGGCAAGTTGCCTATAGATGGTAAATTATATAATAAGGACATGATAAGTATTGAGGAAAGTGATTTATTAAGTACGCTTCAGGAACATGGATACAAGTTATATAGTTATGTCCTGGGTAAAAAGTTGTTTTATGATAGTAATAACCTTTCTCAAATTAAAACTAGCAGAAGGTTATCAGATATTGATTCCATTGATTCGGGAAAATCATCAATTGGAGCATTTATTAGTAATGTATTATGGCGTCATGTATGTGATTTGTATGAGAATGAAGATAGACCTATATTTTCATTGCTACATCTTGTTGGAGAAATTCATAAACCGCATATATGTGGATTTCATGAAGAAAGACCAGTTATTCACAGAGGAATTGAAGAATATGGTGTCTCTTTACCTGATCAAAAAGAATCTGATTTCTTGAAACAATATTACGAATGTGTTTCATATGTTGATAAACAGTTAGAATTTTATATGGATTTTTTACCTAAGAATATGACTAAAGTTCTTTTTGGAGATCATGGACAGGTTATAGAGGATATATTTACAGAAAAAAATAATTATTTCACATTATTTGGCTGTCCAGATTCCAGAATCCATGTCCCGTTGATTATAAAATCTCCTAATGTTGGAGTAGGGACGTATGATAATCTTTTTAGCATGAAAAATTTAGGTTCTTTACTATTATCTATAATGAAGGGAAGTAAACTGGAAATAGAAAAAATACATAACGAACCATATATTGAGGTGCAATTTGAGCCTATATTTAATAAAGCACTTGCAGATAGTATTATTGATATTAGTAGTAAAAAGTATGTGTTTGGATTCAAAGCTATAAGGGATGATAAAATGAAATATGTTTTATATAACACTGGAGAAGAGGATTTATATATACTGCCTGATGAGGAGGAAAATTGTATAGAGAATAATAAATATTTAAGTGATTTACAGAGGCTAAAATCATATATGGAAATTAAAGAATTTCCACCTTTTGATGACGAGAAGTTTAAAAGTACAGTTAATTGTCGTTAGTGGATTTAGTATGGAATTAATGTGGAGAGGTGTATTTAGTGTCAAACATATTAATCACAACCATCGGGCGTCGGGGAGCATTGACTAAAATATTTAAACAGGAATTAAATAAAACAGGTGCTGAAGTAATCGTAACTGATAAAAGCCCGCTGGCTCCTGCCCTGTATGAGGCAGATAAATATTATCTTACTCCAGGAATATATGAAGAAAATTATATCGATACCATACTGGAGATTTGTGAAAAGGATGATGTTAAGACGATAATACCTTTACTGGAACAGAGTTTTCCTGTTTACAATCAGGCCAGGGAGTTCATAGAGGAAAAGGGGATTACGCTCCTCTTATCCAGTACCGAGGTTATTGAACTCTGTCAGGATAAATACAACTTTTATCAATATTTCAGGAAAAAAGGCATCCCTGTACCGGAGACTTTTTTGCCGGATGAATTAAACCGGAATTATAGGGAATTGCCATATCCCTTGTTTATAAAACCCCGCAGGGGGCAGGGGAGCCAGAATACCTATAAAGTAAATACAGAGGAAGAGTTGGATTTTTACACCAGGACCCTGGAAGATATTATTATCCAGGAATATCTTGACGGTGATGAATACACGATAGATACCCTATCTGACCTGGAGGGCAGGGTTTTATCTGCTGTTCCGCGAAAAAGGCTGGAAGTCAGGGCCGGTGAGGTAAGTAAAGCGGTAACAGTCAAAGATAACAGGTTAATTGAACTTGCTGTAAAGGTTATAGAAGATTTAGGTATTATAGGCCCGGCCAACCTGCAGGCCAAGATCCTCCCAGATGGAGAGATAAAGCTCATTGAGGTAAATCCCCGTTTTGGCGGGGGGGTTCCCCTCTCCTACCAGGCCGGAGTTAACTATCCTTTGTTGATACATAAAATCCTGAATGGTGAAAAAGTTGAACCCTTTATAGGTGAATTCCAGGATGGTTTAGTTATGTTAAGATACGATACAGCAGTATTTAAGGATATCAAAGATCTTAAAGACTAAATATAAATGTCTTTAAGACATTATATTAATTAATAATTTACAGGTGTAGAAAATGATTAAAGCAATAATTTGTGACCTTGATGACACCCTCTATTATGAACAGGATTATGTAAAAAGCGGATTCAGGGCAGTCAGTAGGTATATAGGTTCTAAATACGGGGTTTCTGAGAAAGAATTTTATAAACTGCAGCTCGATATCCTGGAGAAGGAGGGGCGGGGAAAGGTTTTTGACCTGGCCCTGGAGAATTTTTCTCTTCCCCTGGATGAAGTGGAAAAAATGCTGGCTGTATACCGGTCCCATGAACCGGAGGGAATACAGCTTTATGAGGATGTAGAATATATACTTGAGAAATTAAAAAAAGAGGGTAAATATAAGACAGGTATAATAACAGACGGTAATGCCCAGGTGCAGTGGAATAAAATTAAGAGTCTTGGTTTAATTGATCTTGTTGACGAAATAATTGTCACAGATGATTATGGAGTTGATAAGAGAAAACCTGCTCCCTTTGCCTACTTGAGACTTCTGGAGATCTTTAAAATAAGGGCGGAGGAAGCTGTCTATATAGGAGATAATCCGTTGAAAGACTTTATAGGTGCCAGAAAACTGGGGATGAAAACAATCAGGATTATAAGAGAAAAAGGCATGCATATAGAAAAGAGAATGGAGCCAGTCTATGAGGCTGACTTTGAAGTAAATACTTTAAGGGATATGGAGGAAATACTGGACAGGATGGATAGGAGTGAAGGCTGTGATAAATGAGATAAAAATAGGAGATAAAACAATCGGTGATAATAGTCCTGTTTTCATTATAGCAGAGGCAGGCAGTAACCATGATGGTGATCTGGACCAGGCTAAGGGATTGATAGATGTAGCTGTTGAAGCAGGGGCAGATGCGGTGAAGTTTCAAACCTTTACTGCCGATAAGATTGCAGCCCGGACAGATGATGAAATAATGGTCCTGGGGGATGAGTATGACACTGCCGATAATCTCTATGACCTCTATAAGGGCCTAGAATTGCCCAGGGAATGGCAGGAGGAATTGCGGGATTATGCAGGGCAAAAGGGGATAATCTTCCTCTCCACTCCCTTTGATTATGAGGCAGTTGACCAGCTGGACGAACTGGGTATGCCGGCCTTTAAGATTGCTTCTTATGAGTGTGTCGATATTCCTTTTTTACGTTATATAGCCCGGAAGAGTAAACCAATATTGTTATCAACAGGGATGGCCAATCTGGGAGAGATTGAGGAGGCCCTGGAAGCCATCTATAATGAGGGTAACAGGCAGGTGGCTTTACTCCATTGTGGTATAAGTTATCCCATGCCTGTTGAGGATGTCAATCTGGCAGCCATGGATACCATGAGACAGGCCTTTCAGCTTCCTGTTGGTTACTCTGACCATACCCTGGGTATTACTGTCCCCATCAGTGCTGCTGCCAGGGGGGCCAGGGTGATAGAGAAACATTTTACCCTGGATAGGAATTTACCTGGCCCTGACCACAAGTTTGCCCTGGAGCCGGATGAGCTTAAGGCAATGGTAAAGGGCATCAGGGAAGCAGAGGCAGCCATTGGCAGCCCTATAAAAAGGCATGTAGCTGTTGAGGAGATTCATTACCACCGGGGCAGGAGGAGCATTTTTGCAATTAGAGATATACCAGCCGGTACTGAAATTACTTCGGAGATGATTGGAGTATTGAGGCCAGGGATTGGGCTGAAGCCAAAGTATTATGACCTGGTAATCGGCCGCATTGCCCGGAAGGATATTAAGGCCCATGAGCCCCTTACCTGGGATAAGATATAGATTGAAGAGTTGCTTCTTGATTTATAGTTAATTTAAGTTTTAATGATAGATAAGATATATAAATAATAAATATATATAGATTAGGATGTATTAATTGTCTAGATATATTAATTGATAAGATATATAAAAAGATTGTCTGGAGGAATATCTTATGGCAAAGGTAGCTGCAATTGTTCAGGCCCGGATGGGTTCAGAAAGGCTACCGGGAAAGGTAGCCCTGGAGGTGGAGGGAAAACCACTCCTGGCCCATCTAATAGAGAGGTTGAATAAGGCTGAAAAAATAGACCAGGTTATCATAGCTACCAGTGATAAAGAGGCTGATACTCCGGTGGTGGAGATTGCTGAGACCTGTGGTATCAGTTTTTACCGTGGTTCCGAAACAGATGTGCTTTCCCGTTATCTGGAGGCAGCAGAAAAATACGGGGTAGATATAATCGTCAGGGTTACCGGTGATTGTCCTTTACTTGATCCACTGACAGTAGATGAGCTGGTGGGCAAATATTTAGCCTCTGATCTGGATTATATGCGGCTGAATGTAGATGAGGACGGCTATCCCAGAGGCCTTGATGCAGAGATATTTTCTCTCAAAACCCTGGAAAAGGCAGCTGAATATATAGAGGGGGAGGGAGAAGGCGGGAATTCCCCCTATAGGGAACATGTCACCCTCTACATTTACAGGCATCCGGCCCTGTTTAAGACTGCCCAGGTGGATCCCCCGGCGTATTTGAGGAGGGACTACCGTCTCTGTGTTGATGAGAGAGAGGATTTTGAATTAATACAGGAGATTTACAGGAGATTTTATAAAGAAGGGCAGATTATTGATATAAGGCAGGTAATCCAGGCCTTAGATGAAGAACCAACACTGGCAGAGATGAATAGAAAGGTTCAGCAGAAGCAGGTGTAGGTTCAGAAAACATTGGTTTAGCATAAGATAAGGTGTATCTCCAGAAAGCATTGGTTTAGCTGGAAAGAAAGGATAGGCCCAGAAAGCATAGTTTCCGGTGGAAAGAAGGTATAGGTGAAAGTATGAAAAAGATAGGCTTCCGGGTTGATGGCAATGCAAAGATAGGAATGGGACATGTCATGCGCACACTGGCCCTGGCCAGTGCCTTCCCGTCCGATATAGAGCTAATCTTTATAGTCAAAGAGGAAGCAGCAGTCTTGAAGAAGCTAAAGGAGTTCCGGCGGGAACTAAGTATAATAAGCCTGCCGGCGGACTGCAGTACAGGGGAAGAATTGAGCCAGATGGGCTCAATCATTAGAAAGGAAGGGATAGAGGTTCTGGTAACTGATTCCTATGCCTTTGACCAGAATTACCTGCAGGAGTTGAAAAAAATGGTGGGCAAGCTGGTATCAATACATGATTTTGCCCCTTTCCCCTTCCCGTCTGATATGGTCATCAATGGCAATATATATGC
>CAYMGQ010000027.1:0-11242 GCA_964390055.1 uncultured Clostridiaceae bacterium | reverse complement strand
GCTCTCTATTGCCGGCCATGTGCCAACAATTGATGGTACAAGTTTGGCGCGATGTACTCCGAATCTACCTTCGTCACTGCCACGACGTTGCCTCTGTCGACAAGACACAGATAACTCGCCTCTGAGACGGTCTGAGGATCCGCGATTACGCTAACAACGTACTTGCCATCATAGTATCCTAGTCTTGTCATCAGATAGCCGTGTGTTTTCTTGGTAGCAAAGTGTCGTGAGTTCCCTGAGAGTCAGGACCTCGAATACGCTTTCTGCCTCGCAGGTATCCGCGGAGATCCTTGATATCTGTGTGTTGCTTAACACATGAAACTCGCCGTGTATCGCCAGGACATTGGTTCCGATCGGAGGGAATGCCGGAGATAAAGTAGTGGGACAGTTTTTGACTTCCTGAATCCGGCTTACTCCGTCTGCGAGAGACACTTGGCAAATATACAGGTTAATCCGGTTCAACTCGAAAGAAAAGGCATTTAGCAGTATCGATACGGTCAGCGCGGTCTCATCGACACAGAATCCCGAGAGTCCCAACCGCTCTCCCCGAACACGCTCTCCGTCAATCGACACGTTCGCTTCAACACGAAAGCGATATTCTTGGTCTCTGACCTGCAGGACAAACGAGTTATCATCCTCTTTCAACAGCCTGTAGTCTTCATAGAAGGCTTCGCGGTTGCTCTTCCGTAAGTCTACAGATACTGGACTATTAGTTTCTAAGACTCTTGTTCTGTCGTCACTTAGGATAAACCAGTCATGTCCGTCCCACAAGGTGTACAGCAATGAGTGGGGATCTTCACTGTTCTCGAACAACGGTCTCCCTATGTCAACAATTTTGCTCTTCTCTGTATCCCACTTACATAGTCGGCATTCTCCCAGGTTACTGACTTTCATCAGGGGAATAAAGGCCCTAGGAGCACTCCTACACGCGCAGAGCATACTCAGCAGCACAATTGTCAAGACCCACATTTTCCACTTTTTCACGTTAGGCCCCTCCCAACAGGTTAATAATCGACATCGCGGCGAGTTGCTGTCACAGGACAGTTGTAATCTCGGTACACCATCACCCGTGAGTCGGTCGTACGAGAAACAAAACACATGGAACGTGCTTGATAGTTTTCGCCACGCCATTGAACGTTACGGTATTCCTGACAGGGTTTTCACCGACAACGGAAGCCAGTACATCAGCCGCCACATGACCCAGGCATGTGCCAAACTCGGCATCAAAAAGCTTACAGCTCGCCCAAGGGCCGCATCGGCCAAAGGAAAGGTTGAGGCTTTAAACAAATACCTTGATGTTTTTGTGGAAGAAGTCAAACTCAAACGTCCGCAAAGCGCATCTGAAGTCCAGCACTACCTTGACATCTGGCTTCATGAACTCTATCAAAACAAGGTTCACTCTGCCCTGGACGGGAAAACGCCTCAGCAGGCTTTCAAAGAAGATGATCGCTCCCTTAGGTGGGCCAGTAAGGAACAGCTCGACTTTGCCTTTGTATTCACGGAGAAACGGCTCGTTGACAAAACCGGCTGCATCTCTTTCCAAAGCATCCCCTGGGAAGCAGGCCAGGACTTGATTGGCATGAGAATTGATGTTGCTTTTCGCCCGGACAACCCCGATGAGCTTGAGGTATTCCACGAGGGCTTTGAACCGCGAAAGATCAAGCCCTTAAACATCACCGAACACACGGCACCACGCAAAAGAATGCCGTTGCCGGAACGGGCCAAACCGCACACCTCCCGGGAACTCGATGCAGCGGCCAAGCAGTACGAAAGGCATAAGAGCCTTGCTCAGACTGCAATTTCCTATCGATCTGTCATAGGAGGTAAGAATCGTGATTGAAGAATTCTACGGGTTTACGAAAACCCCCTTTACCAGGCAAATGACAGAAGAGGCCTTGTTTGAGACCGAACAATTCGAGGAAATCCTGGCCCGGTTGCAGTATGCAGCGCAAAAACAGTGGTTTGCACTGCTTACGGGTGATTGCGGCACAGGAAAATCCACCTTAATCCGCAAACTCGCATACACCCTGGGTACCAAGGATTACAAGGTGCTTTACCTGGCCGATTCAAAACTAACCCCACGTCATTTCTACAACGGGCTTCTTGACCAGCTCGGAGTACAAGGGCGGTTCTACCGGGGCGATGCCAAAAGGCTTCTTCACCGGGAAGTGGAGCTCATGCGCGGGGTTCATGGGCTTAAGCCCGTAGTGGTTGTAGACGAGGCTCACCTTCTTGACCGGGAGATGTTTGAGGAAATCAGATTCATGCTCAACAGCCGTATGGATTCGGAAAGCCCCCTTTCTCTTATCCTGGTCGGGCAAACCGAGATCTGGGACAAACTCAGAAAGCAGGTCTACACTGCGGTGGTTCAAAGGCTTGACCTTCGCTGCCATCTTATTCACTTCGATGAGGCTACGACTAAGTCGTACATCCTACACCACCTGCGCTGTGCAGGGTCTGTCTCCGACATATTCTCTGATGACGCCATAAAAGAAATCTTCCGGTACGCATCCGGTAGCCCACGGCTCATCAACAAGGCCTGTACGCATTGCCTCATGTACGGAAAACCGGTAGAAGCACCTGGCAGAAGGCTTAATGAACATCTTTGAGCACATAGGGGGAGTGCCGACAAAATTATGGTTCGATAACCTAACGCCTGCAGTGAAAGATATTCTCAAACACGACGGACGCGAAATGACAGAAAAGTGGCACATGCCGTACCTTTCGTCCTTTCCCTCTTAGGGTTATGGCTGCTGGCTGTTTGCATAAGCAAATACTTGTCATAATTGCCATTATGCAAAACTTTGCATAATGGCAAAACTCATCTTGCAACGGCAATTGGCATCGAAGCTTGTAACCGGGGTAGAACAGTGCGGTTCTTCCGTACGGCTGCTTTAGTCAATCATCTCAACGAACTGCAAAAGAAAGGAGAGATTAACCGGTTTTTCAAGCACCTATGGAAAACAGACCTTCTAATTTGTGACGAGTGGGGGTATGTACCCGTAGACCTGGCCGCTCCAAGTTGCTGTTTCAAGTAATCTCAGATTGCTACGAGCAAAGGAGTGTGATCATAACCACAAATTTGGAATTCAGCAAGTGGGTGAATATTTTCTACGACGAGCAGATGACAGCCGCTATGATAGACCGTCTGGTCCATCACAGCTACCTTCTGCTATTCGAGGGCCAGAGTTACCGGATCAAGAATTCGCTAATGAGAACTCGACCGTAAAATTCCCAGGGAGGCTACTGCAAAACGAGCGTGCAAAAACAGGGAAAATTAGCTTGCAAAAACAGACAACAGGCCTAGTGCACGCTTGGTTAGCAGGATTTTCCTCAGATCCGGAGAAGTATTCTCATTGATAGTCAATATTCCGAAAGACGATCTAATGAGTTCTAAGCGACAACTCCGTAATCAGGCTAGCAGTGTTGAACCTAAGCTGTTACTGCGCGGTGTTGCATTATGTTAACACGTGTTCAATAGTAAATCTTGATTGAAGGGGTGGTCTCGTGCGGATCCTGCAGGGCCCGGAGCAGCACAGGTCACCGGATACTGCCGGCGGCCCCGTTTTGGTCACATCTGCCCTTACCAAAAGATACGGGGATGTTCTGGCCCTTAATAATCTGGATCTCCGGCTAAACCCGGGAGAGATCTATGGATTGCTTGGCCCCAACGGCTCTGGCAAGTCCACTGCGCTCCGGATGATCACCGGTATCCTGGCGCCCACGTCGGGCAGCGTCCGGGCCGGAGGGTACGATGTTTGGAAAGAACCAGAGAAGGCCAAAGCGCTCATGGGATACATCCCTGATGAACCAGTTCTGTATGAGAAGCTTACGGCCCTTGAGTTCCTGGATTTTGTCGGTGAACTTTACTCAGTTCCCAAGGGCCAAAGAAAGCAAAAGATCGAAACCATCCTTCATATGCTTGATATGGAGGGGAGGATTAACGACCAAATTCAGTCGTACTCCCGGGGTATGAGACAGAAAGTTGCGATTACAGCTGCCCTGCTCCATGAACCTCCTGTTTTGATAATGGATGAACCTGTCACAGCGCTTGATCCAATCGCAGTCCGGGTCTTCAGGGGGATATTGCGCCAGAAAACCAAAAGCGGAGGGGCTGTGCTGCTTTCCACCCACATCCTTGAGATTGCGCAGCATCTTTGCGACCGGGTCGGGATATTGGTAGGCGGGGAACTGGTAGATGAAGGGACGCCTTCAGAGCTCCGGGCACGTGCCGGACGCAGCAGCGCCGGAGCATCCCTCGAGGATCTCTTCATCAGCCTTGCTGCAAGCCCCGAGTACAAGGACATTATTTCGTCCTTGGAGGCGGATCTTACACAATGAGAACGACTATCCATCTTGTACGGCTAAACGTGAAGGCCCGTCTCAGGGCAATGAAGCCCGGTGTCTGGGTATTAGTCGCGTTAGCCGCAGTGTTGTTGCCGGCGCTCAGCATCATGCTGGGCCGGGCGTTGGCTGGCTTACCGGTTAGCCAGCACGACATGCTCCTTTTTATTAACGGCTTCTTGAACGTCCTTCTTCTCATGCAGTTGGGAAGCGCTTTTAGTGCAGCGTTCAGCAACTTGTATGTTTCGCGGGATCTGCCTTTACTGTTGGCATCCCCTTGCCGCCCGAGGTGGATAATTCTTGCAAAGATGCTTGAAATTTTCGCGTCTGGGCTCATCCCGTACCTGGTGTTCGGAGCGCCTTTGTTTTTTGGAATAGGAATGGGTTTGCATGCACCTGTTTGGTACTACCCTCTGGTGCTCCTGGCGGGCATACCGTTTGTGGCCTTGCCTGCAGTGGTTGCGGTAATGGCGAACATGTTGGTTAGCAGGTTGGTGCCTGCGTACCGGGCAAAAGAGATTTCCGGGGCCCTGGGCGTGATTGTAGGAGCGGCAATCTACCTTGTGACCCGCCTTGTCACGTTTGCTTCCCGAAAGATAGGAAGTCTTTCGGATTTCGCAGGATCCCTGGCCAGAATAGGTGTGTCGTGGTCTCCCTCGGTGGTGCTGGCAAGGGCAGCTGTTGAGGGATTGGATGGGCGGCTGTTTCCGTTGGCCATGGTTGCTCTGGGAATGGCAGGCATTGCAGTGATACTCTTTTCGCTGCTCACGCAAGGCGCGGAGCGGGCTTATGTGTCCGGATGGGCTGCGGCGGGCACAAGAAGGCGCGGACGCGGTTTGGTGCGTGAGGTTCGGCCGTCCGCGTCATTTGGTGCCGGCAGGTTTGCCATGGAATTGCATTCCCTGAAAGTCGAGGCCCGTCTTTTTTTCCGGGATCTGGAAAGCCAATCGCAAGCTATCTACGCCATGGTGATGACGCTGGGTATGGTGCTTCTACGGCCTGGCGACGCAGGCGCCACGGGTAGCATAATGGATTCGCTCATACCTTTCGTTTATCTCGCAGTGGGTGGCGGCTATTCCAAATGGGGCCTTAATAGCATGCTTGTGACTGCCCGCCTTTTAAGGCAGGCCCCGGCGCACTCTGTGAAGGTCATGCGCGGAAAAGCTTTTTTCTACGGGGCCATCCAAACCGTATTCGTCGCGGTGCTGGCTTTCATCATGACGCTTTTCGGGCGTCCGGTTCTGGGGAACAAGTTTATTCTGGGGATCGTATGGGCGAGCGTGGCTTTTACCACAGGTGCCGTATCGGTGGCGGCAACAGTTTATGACCCGGGGGTTTCGGAGACCACCGGTATTCCGAGATTGGGCACCGCGGGGAACATAGTCTTACTTGTTTCGAATCTGGCGATATCGTTTATCGCCGGCGCCGGGTATCTGTGGGGCATGGCAAAAGGAGAACTATGGAAATGCGCGCTACTGATAGTTGCGGCTATGGCCGGGGCTTTCGCAATTGCGGTGAACGCTGCCGCCCGCATGGTCTTAAGTGCAAAACCCTAGCTCCGGGCTGCCAATACCCACGAAGGTTCTCCACTTGACGGCGGGCCATCCGGTTCATCCGAAACTCGGTAGGCCTTGTGTATATGCCTCCAACCTATCAAATGACTGGATACATGGGAATTCACTTATTCCCTTTCTTGACAGAGCCGGGCAGCGTCATTGATTCCGTGATAACGAAGAACGCATGACTCACCGTGTCAACTTGGCTTCACACGGCCGGAACCTGCCACCGGTTGATTTCCTTAAGACGCCGCCCGCTGCTTTTCGATCCACACCTCGATGTGTCTCCACATAATCCTACCTGCTAGACAATCCCACGCCGCTTGCGCATATTGCTCCTTAGTACTATCCTTCAGTCCTCCAGTTCCAGCTGCATGAGCCGGTATATGATGACTGCTGCCTCGCGGCGGGTGGCGTTATCCCACGGCCGGAACGTGGCGTCAGGATAGCCTTTGAGCACGCCCCATTCCACGGCAGCTTTGATGTAGCCCCTGTATGCCAAGGCTATGTCATCGTCGTCGTCAAATCCGGCCATCTCACCGGCATTTTGGCATGCCTCACCTTCAAGTCCCAGAGCCCGGGCTGCCATAACGCATATCTCCATCCTTGTGATGGGGACGTCCGGCCCGAGCCCCTCCCAGTACTCGTCGTCAGTGAAAATCCCCATCTCCCGTGCCTTGCGGATATGGGCATAGGCCCAGTGTTCGGAAGTGATGTCCGAAAACGGATCTTCGCTTTCTTCGGAGTTGCCGCCCTCGTCAGTCTGGGATTCCAGGCCGCAGGCGCGAAGGAGCATGGCTACGAACTCAGCTCTAGTGAGAGTCCCCTCAGGGTCGAAAGCGCCGGCACTTTTGCCACGTACGATGCCTTTTTGGTGAAGATGCAGTACGTGGGGGTCGCCCCAGAGGTGTTTTCCGGTCACATCGGTGAAAGGACGGCCTTCGGGCATTTTCGGGTCAGGGTTCCGGATGTCCTTGCCGGTCCTGAGCCCGGTGATGCAGAACCGGGCAAATATATCACCGCCGGAAGTCCTGATAGTGGCAATATAGACTCCGGGCTTAACCTGCTCGTCCGCTTGATCCTTTTGATCCCAGGCCCACGTTATTTCTTTGCCGGGCTCAACGTCTATGATGACCATAATGGAGAAGGGGGCAAACACACTCTCTCCGTTGGGCCTGGTGATCTTCCAGGGCGCTCCGCAATTGAGAGTGATGGGTGAGTCAAGGCCGTTTCTGAGGGTGAAGGTGACCGGTTCGGCCTGGTTATACACCTGCTTATCTGCGGTGAACGTGACTTTTTGCTGTGCCTTGTAAACAGTGACGGCAAAGAAACCCTGGGCGAAGCCTGGCTTTTCGGCCGTGAGGAAGAACTTTCCCGGATCTGTCAATGTTATCTTGAGCTCGCCGTCAGCGCCGGTGGTTCCCAGGGACCTGGGTGTCAGCGCTGGGGGCGTGTAGTTTTGTCCGAGGGGCAGGTAAAAAGGTTCGTGCCTTGGCACCAGGTAGACCGGGGCGCCTTCTACGGGACTCTCGTCTCTCATGTTTGTGATTTTGACAGTGGCCTCTTGTCCTGCCTGCGCTTTGGACGGCGCAGATATTAGCATTTCTTTAGGTGCGGGATGACTCATGTGAGAAGGAGCTGCTGCCGCCACGGACGGGAGGGCCATGCACAAGGACATGGCCAGGCAGATTACCCAGATTACAATGAAAGATGTTTTCTTCAGCATGAACAACCTCCGTTCATTCTTAATCTTCCTTAACGCGACTTAGTTACACGGCAGGGCCCGTGCCGTGTTGGTGCGCAGATGCCCTTGTCTGCTCTTTGCTTGTTTTTGCATCAGCGAGGGCGCTGCGCGGTTATTCTATTTGACTGCCGCGGGGCCTGTGTTGTTCCTTGTTTGGATGAATTTAAGTGGCGGGGAGTTCAATGGCCTGGGCCCTGCTTTTTGCAGCGGGATCCACGCCACTTGCTGCCTTACGTAGTTTTGCTGTCGGCCCAGCATAGCCTTGATATATTGCTCTGGCGTAGTGATGGGCAGGATGTTGTAGTTGTCCTGAAGCATCTTGCATCTAAGATCATACCAGTGATAGAATCAAAACACCCAAATCAATGCACCTAGAAATATGCCACCCTGGGAGTTTACCCCAGAAAACATAGCGCATTGCAGGCGCTCTTGGTAAGATAGAGTCGCCACGCGATGTGGACGGGGCTGGCGAGAGCAGTAAAGTGAGAGTACCTCCGAAATTAGCAAGTCCAGCAAGCCAGCAGGGCCAGCGAGGTCAGCAAGGATAAGCGGAGATAAGCAAGATAACCGAAACAGGAGGCTGTTGGGTATGGAGACCAGTGTGTGCCGTCTGCAGCAGCATATTGAGCGCCTGGCTCAGTTCACAGCGACTCCGGGCCAGGGAGTAACCAGGTTTTCCTTTACGCCCGAGGACCGGGGCGCCCGGGACTACATCAAAGAAGCTATGGCCGGGGCGGGCCTGACCGTCCGGGAGGACGGGGCCGGCACTGTGATTGGCAGAAGGCATGGCCAGGTGGAAGGCCCAGTTGTCATGGTCGGCTCCCATTTCGACTCAGTCAGGCACGGCGGAGCTTTTGATGGCACGGCCGGAGTCGCAGTCGCCCTGGAAATAGCTCGCGTACTACAAGAATACAACGCTTCCACGGTTTATCCCGTAGAGGTGGTTGCCATGATAGAAGAAGAGGGCGGACGCTTCGGCGCCGGCCTTTTCGCCAGCAGGGCCATGGCAGGGCTCGTAAGCGATGAAGAACCGGCGGCGCTCTGTGACGACCAGGGGATTTCCCTGGCCCAGGCCATGTCCGCGTTCGGCTTGGACCCGGCCTGCATCAAGAAAGCCCGGCGGGGTTCCGGCGAACTCAAGGCTTTCTTTGAGCTGCACATCGAGCAAGGCCCCATCCTTGAAAAAGAAGGCATATCCCTGGGCCTGGTAGAGGCCATAGTGGGCATGAAGACCTACCAGGTCTGCATAACCGGATGTCCGGGCCACGCGGGCACCACCCCCATAGACATGCGAGCTGATGCGCTCCTTGCCGCCAGCGAGACAGTACAGCAGGTGCGGCAGATTGCCTGCCATGTGGGTGGCGGGGCCGTGGGCACGGTAGGGAAGATGGAAGTGCTCCCGGGGGCTTCCAACATTGTGCCCGGGGAGGTCCGTTTCACCGTGGATCTCAGGTCTCAGCGCGAGGATGGCCTGGACGACCTGGGCCGCAGCTTCTACGCTGCCCTGAAGGAAGCCTGCAGCAAAGAGGGGCTGCCCTATACGGTGACTCCTACCTTAAATGCCAGGCCTGCCCGTCTTTCCCGGTCTTTACGGGACATTCTGGGCAAAGAGGCTCATGCTCGAGACATCAGCGTCAGGCCCATGGTCAGCGGGGCCGGCCACGATACGCAGATCATGGCTACTCTGACTGACGCGGCCCTCATCTTCGTGCCCAGCAAAGGCGGACGGAGTCACTGTCCGGAAGAGTGGACAGATTACGCTGACCTCAAGAAGGGAGCAGACGTGCTGCTGGGGGCTGTATTGGCAGTGGCAGAGGGGAAGTAGTGGCTCTCCAAGAATTTGTGGTAACTCGGTATTTGGAGGACTGACAGAGGCAGACAGTTTCAGATTACTGCCTCACCGTGTTGTCTCAGATTCAAGTCTTGCCGTGTGCCTTTAGCTTTACTGGCCGTAAGGATCAGCGCAGCGTTTTAGCATGAGCCTTGCCCAGGTCACTGCGCCTTCAGACAGGGTGTTGAGGTCTAGCTGCTTTTGGATCACAGCCTCGACTGTCTCAAGCCGCTCCTCGTTCGCCGCTGCCGCATATACTGTAAGGGTGACCACGTTCTTGCTGTTTTCTGCATTGTCAGGGTCTAAGCCCAGGCACTCAAGGAACAGCGCAGGTTTCTTCAGGAACGCATCGTACAGAACGTGCGAGTACATTTCAGAATATGCGCCGTCAAGGTTGGAAAGAAGCGCTAATTGCAACCCGGCCATTTCGTTGTCGGTAAGCTTATCCTGTGATTCAATCCACTCAAAAAGTTCTTGTATGGTCTCAGCTTCCTTGCCCGCTTCCCCGAGTTTTCCGTATGCAGGCCAATCCATGAAGCGAAGCCCTGTGAAGATCGTGTTGCGATACGGAAATGCGTCGTCTTCGGTCAACGAGTAATTGAGCAATGTATGAAGGGCCACATAAACCCTGCGCTCCTTTGAGAGTTCCTCCATATCCGGCTCTTGCTTTTGACTGTAATCAGGCTCCCCGTCCAGGAGACGGAAAATCCTTGTGTTGTCGACCCAGTAGGCTGGGCCACCGTCGTCTGCAAGTTTCATCTCGATGCCGCTGATTCTTTCGTTAAGCATGTAGAAAACAACGAAGTTGTAACAACCGTGTTCTTCCGAGAAGGCGTACAGCGAGTTGTACATGCAAAAATCGTCTTTGCTGCTATAGACTGTTGGCATAACAAGCAGCGCGTCACCGTATGCTCCGATGAGCTCTGATTTGGTGTTGCCGGGCCTGATGCCCCGGGCCGTGGCGTAGTCCGGCGAGACAGCCCTTATAGAGGTAATAGCCTCTTTGCCTGTCTCAATGTTGCGGGTGTAGGAGACAGATATATTTTCGCAGTCTACGACATGGAACTCCGCACCGGGCATATCTCCCGATGTATGCGAGGTATGCCGGCCTGAGAGTCTGGTTTTCCAGGGGAATTTCCCTTCCTGTATTCCAATGGCTATGCTATACCTGTGAGAACCGCTGGTCCAACACAGGGCGTACTCGCCGGGGGCTTCGTCTGTTGCTTCGCTTCCTCTGCCGGCAAAAAAGAACCAGAGGCTTGCTCCTACGCAGCCTACCAAGAGCGTCAGTACAGCCATTAACCTGCGGGCGTTTGCCTTGCCTCGTCTTTCGGGTTTACTATACTGGGCAGGGGCCTTTTCAGGCCTGGCAGGTCCGGCAGGTTCGGGCCGGATAAGTTCATCCATCGAAACATTGAACAACCTGGCCAGGAGTATCAGATTCTGACTATCCGGATTGGACAACCCTGTTTCCCATTTGGAAACCGCCTGACGGCTCACATTGAGCTTTTCGGCCAGTGCTTCCTGAGAAAGTCCCTGCCGCTTTCTCAAGTTCTGTATACGTTGACCAAGGGTTATGTTCTTCACATTCATCGTCTTCATCACCTCGACGTAATTCTAAAGCCGGGCCGGCCGTCATTCTACCAACCGGGTGTCAACTATTGGTTGCGAATCACTGATTTGCCGGATAACGTGATGCATCTACATGGCGCGTTTGCCAGGTATATCCATCCGTCGCACACGTGCACTTTGCACTCAAGCATTTAT
>CAYMGQ010000026.1:0-11390 GCA_964390055.1 uncultured Clostridiaceae bacterium | reverse complement strand
ATTTTGCCCCTTTCCCCTTCCCGTCTGATATGGTCATCAATGGCAATATATATGCTCCGGAGCTGGAATATGTGTCCCTGGGGGGTGATACCAGCTTCCTGCTGGGGACTGAGTATTTATTGCTGCGGGATGAATTCAACAACCTGCCTGAACGCAGAATAAATGAAAAGGTCCGGAGGATATTGGTGACAGTCGGCGGAGGAGACCCATTGAATCTAACGCCAAAGATAATAAAAGCTATTGATAATATACATAATTTTACCTATAATGATTTTATCAGTAAGGATAAATTGGAACTGGATTTAATCATCGGCCCGGCCTTTGACAATGTAGAGGAGATTATAGCAGTGGTAAAAGAACTTCAGCTGAAAACAAGCCTTCATTTTAATGTGCAGCAGATGAGTGATATGATGTTGCAGGCAGACCTGGCTGTCTGTGCCGGCGGCAGTACCCTGTATGAACTGGCAGCAACTGGGACCCCGGCAATAGCAATTTTACAGGCAGAGAATCAGGTGAAGGGGGCTCAAACCCTGGCAGAGAAAAGAGTAATCATTAATCTTGGTCCAGGGGACAGGCTGGAAGCTGAGGATATTGGCGGCGGCCTTCTTGAATTGATCAATAACTATGAGTTAAGAAAAAATATGAGTAAAAGAGGACAGAAACTGGTAGATGGTAAGGGTGCTGTCAGGTGTGTAAAGGAGATTCTATCTCTCCGTTAATCTTGACTTCAATAATTGAATTGATAGGGGGTAAGGCTTATGGAAATAAGTAAAGCATATCAGCAGGATATCTCCAGTTTACGTAATGCTTTAAGTGTTTTAACTTTAAGGCAGTTACTAAACCAGGATGGGACAACTGTTATTAAACTGTTGGAAGGGCTGGAAGATTTCAATGGTGAAATGCAGAGATACAGGGAAGGCCATCTGGGTAATCATGTAGATATATTGGTTTAGGTAAAAATGCATGGAACCAGGGCAAGGAAAGAGAAATAATTACGCAAAATATATTCAGAAAATTCAGAAATATAACTTAAAAACACAATTTTTTAAATATAACTTAATAGATAGGAAAGGTGGTGTTGGAGACAATCCCCTGTGAGAAGGAAGGGACTGTGGACAAATTTTACTGGTTTTAAAAATCCCTAGCAAAAGGAAGGTGGAGAATATATGATATTTAACAAAATAAAGATAAATTTCCACTCCATCAGAATAAGACTCCTGGTATTGCCGTTGTTGATTGTAGCCATTGTTGCCGTTGGAATGACAGTGCTCAGTAACTACAATGCTAAAGAAAGTCTCCTGACTACAATTGGACAGAATGGAATCTTTATGTTACAGGATTTTGTAAAAAGGCTGGAAGATAATAGCAGTTCACTGGAGATTATAAATTCTGCCTTTGAACATCACATTAGGACTGCTGCAAATGCGGTTATCAAGGTGATTGAAAAAATTGACGATGAAGAGGATGATGAACTGAGTAATGACCTGTTATTCGAAATGGCAGAAGCCCTTTTTGTACATGAGATAAATTACTATAGTCCGGAAGGTGTAATACTATATTCAAGTGTACCCCAGTATGTAGGCCACAGGATACAGCCTAATCATTCCCTGTACAGTTTCTTCCGCAGTAATGTTACTGAGGTAATGGAGGAAATAAGGAAGGATACACAATCAGATGAATACTTTAAATATGGTATAGTTAAGAATAAGGATGGTACTGCAGTACAGATAGGGTTACAGGCTGATGTTATCAGACAGATAACAGAGCAATTTGAATACCAGAAACTGCTTGAAGAATTTGCTGATACTGAACAGATAGTCTATGCTGTTTTTATAGGAACAAATTTCAAGGTACAGGCCAGTAGTGTGAGGGAATATATTGGAAGTGATGTTTCTGATGATCCCGGGATCCATGCTGCAATAATTGATGAAATTGCCTATACTTCTGAATATTATATTGAGGAAGAGGGAATAACGGTATATGATGTAATATATCCTGCCATAATAAATGGCGAGAAAGTGGGAGCGCTCAATATAGGTTTCTCCATGGAAAAGGTTAATGCCACCATGAGGAGGAATAGCCGCAGCATGTCATTCTGGGGAGCCCTGGCCGGTATCTCATTGATTATTCTTCTTTTTTCTTCATCCAATTATGCTGTTAAAACCATAGACAGGTTAAAGGAAATCATGGATTCCATGGCCAGAGGGGATTTTACCAACAGGGTACCAGAGGCATTGTTACAGAAAAAAGACGAATTTGGAGAGATTTCCAGAGCAGTGGATTCAATGCAGGACTCTGTGAGCAGTATTATCAGAAGTGTATTGGAAAACTCCCAGGAAGTGGCCTCCAATTCGGAAGAATTGACAGCGACCATAGAACAATCTAGTACGGCATCTGCGGAAGTAGCCATAGTCATTGAGGGTATTGCTGGTAGTGCCAGTGATCAGGCCAGTGATACTGAAAAAGGGCTGGCGACAATCACAGAACTGGGTAATATAGTTAATAAAAATAATGAGTATATACAGGCCCTGAATGATTCCCTGGAAAAGGTTAGCCAGCTTAAAGAAGAAGGTTCCATACTGATTAAGGACCTTGTAGAAAAAACCAGTATCAGTAACAGGTCCTCAAGGGAAATCAAAGAGGTTATCAATAATACCAATGAAAGTGCGGAAAGAATAGCCATAGCCAGTGAGATGATCAAGAACATTGCCGGACAGACCAACCTGCTGGCTCTAAATGCAGCCATTGAGGCAGCCAGGGCAGGAGAATCCGGTAGAGGTTTTGCTGTAGTTGCTGAAGAGATCAGGGAACTGGCTGAACAATCAAATCAATTTACAGAGGAAATCAGCACCATTATCCGGGACCTTACAGATAAGACTTCAACAGCAGTACAGGTTATGGAAGAAATTGAGAAAGTAGTTGCCTTACAGAGTGCCAGTGTGGACATGACTGATAAGAAATTTGAGGGTATCTCTGATTCAATAGAAGAAATGCAGAAAGTGATTAAGGTAGTAAATGAAGCCAGCAAGGAGATAGATAAACAGAAAGAGGAGATTATAAAGATAATGGAGAACCTGTCAGCCATATCAGAGGAAAATGCTGCTGCCAGCCAGGAAGCATCCGCTTCTGTTGAGGAACAGACAGCAGGTATGTCCGAGGTTGCCAGAGCCAGTGAAGAACTGGCCCGCATAGCTGAGGAACTGAACAGGCAGGTAGAACAATTTAAGATATAAGGAAGAGGATGTGGGAAGGCGGTCTGTACCGTCTTCCTTTTGTGATTATTAATGACATTATTAGTACTTTTTGTGGATTTATTTACTATACTATTTTTGCTATAATTTATATTGCAAGGAGGTAGTCAGTGGAGAGTCCAATTAGAAAAATAATAGGGGTTTTTGTCTTTGTACTTATAAGTTGTACTGGTCTTTATATTTTATTTGATTTATTTGGAAAAATTCGATTGACTTTTCTGGAATATAAATATATACTACAATATACTCTATATGTCCTTTTTTTTCTTGTTTTTATTCTAAGTTTCTTTCTGAATAAAAGCAGGGTTTTTTTTCTGCAGTTTTTCTTATTATTGCACTTTTTAATGATTGATTTTTATTCCGGTCAAGCTAATACCTTTGAACCGGCATTCAGTATTTTAATCCTGCTCTTCAATTTAATGTTTATTAGCTCTTATAAAGAAAGAGGGATATTTACAGCCAGTGGTATCAGACGCTTTAGCTTCATAATTATCCAGTTTTATTTTTTCTATCTTTTAACAATTCAGGACAATCTATATAATGAGGTTATGGAAGCGTTTGCCCAGGTAAATCAGGGGTTTTTGGCCTTTTCTGCGTTATTCTTCCTCCTTTCCCTGGTAAATATAGGGAAGAGTTTAAACAGTAATGAAGACTATGCTTTTTTCTTTGTATTAATAAATATATTTGTATTGTTCTTTTATATGAAGAGTGATTATGCTTTACTAATTTTAATATTCACTTTTTTCTCAGTTTTATTTTTTATTTTTGCTATTCTGAAGGATTTTTATGCTATAGCCTATCTGGATGAACTGACAGGACTTCCTGGCCGGCGGGCTCTAAGGGAAGAATTTTTAAAACTTGGTGATAATTATTCCATAGCCATGCTGGATATTGATTTTTTTAAAAAATTCAATGATAAATATGGCCATGATGTAGGCGACCAGGTCTTAAAAATGGTGGCCGGCATGATGGAGAGAACAGAAGGGGGAGCAAGGGTATATAGATATGGAGGAGAGGAATTTACTATATTATTTCCCGGCAAAAATGCCAGGGAAGCTTATCCTTTCCTGGAAGAATTGAGGAAGAGGATTGCCAGCAGGCCTTTTATAATAAGGAATGATAAAGGTAGGAAAAAGAAGGATGGAAAAGGGATAAAAACAAGGGAAGAGGTCAGGATAACAGTCAGTATAGGTGTTGCCGGGAAAACATCTAATGCAGAAAGCCCTGAGGATGTTATAAAAAGAGCAGACAAGGCCTTATACAGGGCTAAGAAAAAAGGCAGGAATTGTGTTAAATTCTGAAAATTCAGCAGGATTTTGCTGAAAAAAAGAGAAATATATTAAGGACAGGAAAAGAATAGGGGAGGTTATAGGGTTGAAAAGGGTTTTAATCGTTGATGATGCTGCTTTTATGAGATTGAATTTGAAGAATATATTAAAGGAAAATTATGAGATTGCAGGTGAGGCAGAAAATGGGCAACAGGCGGTAGAGATGTACCAGGAGTTAAAGCCTGACTTTGTTACCATGGATATCACCATGCCTGTCATGGACGGTCTGGAGGCTATTAAGGAAATTAAAAAGATTGATCCTGAAGCCAATATCATTGTCTGTAGTGCCATGGGGCAACAGAAGATGATTATTAAAGCTATCGAGGCAGGGGCCAAGGATTTTATTGTTAAGCCCTTTAAGGAGCAGAGGGTATTGGAAGCTATTGAAAAACTTAAATTATAAAGAGGAATTATATTCTTTTTTGATTTATTAGCAGGAAAAAGCAGGTTTTTAGCGAATAAGCATACATAAATACATAAAATAGTTTCTTTCAATATGTCTTAAGGGGGTGTCCCGGTGGGTTCCATTATTAATCTACTCAGCAAGGGCCTTGATGGATCTTTTATCAGGCAAAGGGCACTGGCCAATAATGTCGCCAATGCTCAAACACCTAATTATAAGAGACAGGATGTTGACTTTATTAGTGTTTTGAGGAGAGAACAGGGAGAAAATAAATCATTGCCATTGAAAGCTACTTCAAAATCTCATCTGAAAGGTAGTGAATTCAGGCAGGATCATTTCTCCTCTTTTGTTTTGCAAAAAAACACCAGTTACCGAAATGATAAAAATAATGTGGATATTGAAGTAGAGATGGCAGAAGTGGCAAAAAATGCCCTCTATTATAATACATTGTCCAGACAGATTGATGAGCAGTTTTCAATTTTGCGGAATGTTATTAATAAGGGAGGCGGAGCGTGATGTTTAACTCTTTTGATATCAGTGCTTCGGGTATGACTGCACAAAGGCTGAGGATGGATATTATTGCCGATAATATTGCTAATGTTGAGACGACGAGAACAGTGGATGGACTCCCCTACCGGAGAAAATTGGCTGTTTTCCAGGAAAGAAGTACCACACCTTTCAGAGAATTCTTAAAAAAGAAGACGGGAGAAAGTGCTGGTACAGGCAGCGAAGGTGTACAGGTAGTTGGAATTACTGAAGACCCTTCACCCTTTAAGATGATATATAATCCTGGCCATCCTGATGCAAATGAGGAAGGTTATGTTGCCATGCCCAATGTAGATATAGTTTCAGAGATGGTAGATATGATTAGTGCTTCCAGGGCTTATGAAGCCAATATTACGGTTTTAAATACTGCCAAGAGTATGGCCATGAGGGCTCTGGAAATTGGCCGTGGCTAGTATGTTCAGTAATTAATTCAGAGGAAAAGGGATGATCAGAACATGTTTAGGATAGAGGGAATATCTGATAACCTCCGCTTATTACCTACTGCAGGAGAAGCTAAAAAGCTTAATGAAGATAAGCAGGTATCCTTTACCGAATTGTTAAAGGAGAAACTTAATGAAGTAAATGAGCTCAAAATAACTGCTGACAGGATGACTGAAGATTTTATCCTGGGCAGGACAGATAATATACACCAGATAATGATCGCTACTGAAAAGGCCAAACTGGCTCTGGAACTTACTGTTGCTATCCAGAATAAGGTTATATCTGCCTATAATGAAATCATGCGGATGCAGATCTAGGGATTTTCATCAAGGTATGAAAGAGGTTAAAAAATGTCTGACTGGTTAAAGGATTACATAGAGCAAATTAAAGAAATATGGTCAAAATTAAATAAGAGAATAAAGATTATTATTGGTACCAGTGCTTTTATTCTAATCATTGCTTTTATCTTCATTATATTAAATGGTGGCCCTGAATATCAGGTTTTATTTAACCAATTAGACCCTGCAGATGCTAATGCCATTATTCAGGAACTGGAAGGACAGGGAATAGCTTATCGATTGCAGGATGCTGGCAGGACAATTCTGGTTCCAGCTAATCTGGTTTATAAGACCAGGTTAAATATGGCCGGGCAAGGTCTTCCTACACAGGGAGTAGTTGGTTTTGAAATCTTTAATCAAAACAGTTTTGGAGCTACTGATTTCGAGCGCAATGTTAACTATTACCGGGCTTTAAATGGTGAATTAAGCCGCTCCATACAGGCTCTGGATGCAGTGGAGTATGCCAGGGTGCAGATTACTGCCCCGCGGGAAAGTCTTTTTATCGAAGAGGAAAAAAGTGCTGAGGCTTCTGTCCTGTTAAAATTGATTCCTGATTATAATATAAGCAGGGAACAGATTAAGTCTATAGCCAAACTGGTTTCCAGTGCAGTGCCTGGATTGGAACCGGAGAATGTTACCATTGTAGATACTGCCGGCAATCTGCTCAGTGATCTCTTGAAGGAAGATGAGATGCAGGGCTTTAACCAGAGATTGACGATGAGCCAGTTTGAATTACAGACCCAGCTTTCAAATCAAATTCGTAATGACCTTACTAGATTACTGGCCAGGGTTCTGGGACCGGATAATTTTACCGCACAGGTAAAGGTGAAACTCAATTTTGATCAGCGGGAAGTGGAAAGCAGGCTTTTTTCACCAGTGGTAGGTGATGAAGGCATAATCCGCAGCCAACAGGAGAGAAGGGAAAACTACCAGGGCAGTATAGCTGATGCGACTGGTGTTCCTGGTACCACCTCCAATATACCTCAATACCAGTCAATAGAGGGTGGTGGGGAAACTGGTTCATACAGCAGCTATGAGGCAATTACAAATTATGAGATAAATGAGGTCGTTGAACGGAGGGTTTATTCCCCGGGAAATATAGAAAGTATCGCCACTGCAGTGATTATTAACAACAGGATCCAGGAGGAGGATCTGGACAAGTTGCGCAGTGCCATAGAGGCTGCTGTTGGTTATAACCCGGAACGGGGTGATACATTAATGGTTACCAGTCTTAATTTTGATAAATCTCTGGAAGAAGAGATTGCCCTTGCCCAGGCTTCTGAAGCAGAAGCTCAACGCCAGAGGATGTTAATATATGCCGGTCTTATCGCTTTTATATTTATAATCCTCTTTACATTATCCCTGGTTTTATTCAGAAGGCGGCGGGTAGAAGAAGAAATGCCAGAACATGTCCTGGACTTACTTGTTGACGATACACTGGATGAAGAGATAGCCGTAGGACTGGAGACAGAATTGACAGATGAACAGAAAAAACGGAGAGAGATAATGAGACAGCTGACAGAACTTGTTTCTGACAAACCTGAAGAAATTACCCAGATTATTAAGAGCTGGTTACTGGATGAGTGATAAGGGGATGATCTGATGGATTATAACAGATTAAATGGAAAACAAAAAGCAGCAATACTTCTGGTGGCTCTTGGTCCTGATGTCTCTGCTACTGTATTCAAGCATTTAAATGATGAAGAGATTGAAGAACTGACCCTGGAAATTGCCAATCTCCGCTCAGTGGAAAAAGAGATAAAAGACAGGGTGCTGGAAGAGTTTTACGAACTTTGCCAGGCCCATGATTATATAAATCAGGGCGGTATCGAATATGCCAGGGAAGTATTGGAAAAAGCAGTAGGTAAGGAGAGGGCCAACAGTATCCTGGAAAGGCTCACAGCAACCCTGCAGGTCAGGCCCTTTGATGCTATCAGGAGGACAGATCCTTCACAATTGATGAATTTTATCCAGGGGGAACATCCCCAGACTATCGCCATGATTATGGCTTACTTACAGCCGGAGCAGGCAGCTAAAGTCCTGGCTTATTTGCCGCCAGACATACAGGCAGATGTTTCTAACAGGATTGCCCTGATGGACCGTACTTCACCTGATATAGTTAAAGAGGTGGAGTCAGTCCTGGAACGTAAGATGTCAGCGATTGTATCCAATGAATATGCATCTGCAGGCGGTATCCAGTCAATAGTCAATATACTGAACTTTGCCGATAGAGGGACAGAGAAAAATATTCTGGACCGTCTGGAAGAAAAAGACCCAGAGTTGGTCGAAGAGATCAGGAAGCGGATGTTTGTCTTTGAAGATATTATCCTCCTTTCTGACCGGGCAGTGCAGGTTGTATTGCGGCAGGTTGATACCCATGATATTGCCCTGGCCCTGAAGACAGCCAGTGAAGATGTAACAGAGAAAATCTTCCGGAATATGTCCAAGCGGGCTGCCCAGATGCTGAAAGAGGACATGGATTACATGGGTCCTGTCCGCTTGCGGGAAGTTGAGGATGCACAACAGAGAATTGTTAATGTCATTAGGCAATTAGAGGATAGTGGAGAAATCATCATTGCCCGTGGTGGAGAGGGTGAAGTAATTGTCTAATGTTATCAAGTCATCCAATATCGTTGGTGTATATAAACTGAAGGATAAAGAGATCAAAAAAAAAGATGTTGAAAGCATTGAATTGGAGAAAGAAATTCAGGAAAAGAATGTACAGGCGGATGACCCGGAGATAAATCAAATCCTGCTGAATGCCGAGGAGGAAGCCGGCAGAATAAAGGATGCTGCCAGGGAAGAGGCAGACAGAATAGTTGCTGAAGCCCGTAAAAAGGCAGAAGAAAGCCTGCAGGAAGCAGAAGAAGCTGGCCAGAGAATAAGGGAAGAAGCCAGGGAAAAGGCCTATCAGGAAGGATATCAGGCTGGCTTTAGTGCAGGTGAAGAAATGGGCTATCAGGAAGGGTTGGAGAAAATAGCTGCTGCCCGAAACACCATGGAAGAGATAGTCAGGAATATAAAATCTGAAATTGAGAATGAGCTGGAAGGTTTAAGCGGTGAATTGATTCAACTGGCTGTTAAAATTGCCAGCCGGATAGTCAACACTCAGCTGGAAATTGCACCTTCTGTTATTAATAATATAATCCGGGATATGGTCAAGGATATATATAATATTGAAAAGGTCGATATATATGTACATCCAGATTTACTGGATTATATTGAGGAAGCAGAATTAAAGAATAACCTGGCCAAACAGGAGGTCAGCATCAAAGGTGATAACAGGCTGGCCATAGGTGATTGTATTGTAGAGACTGAAACAGGCGGAAGGGATGGTTCCTTGGAGACCAGGTTTGAACTTATGGAAAAGGAATTATTAAAAGGAGCCGGTTTCCATGAGAAGGCTTGATTTTGCTGGACTTTCCAGTATAGTAGATGAAGCTAACTCTTACAATAATTTTGGCTATATCACCCGGGTAGTGGGTTTGATAATTGAGGCACAGGGCCCGGAGGTCAGTATCGGAGAACTGTGTTTGATAAAACACCAGCAGAAGATCATCAGGGCAGAAGTAGTTGGTTTTGATAATAATAAGGTTTTGCTAATGCCTATTGGCGATATGGAAGGAATTACTCCCGGGGCCCGGGTAGTGGCTACCGGAGAAAGAATGACGGTAAAGGTTGGCGAGGAGCTCCTGGGCCATATCCTGGACGGGCTTGGCAGGCCCATCGGGGAAGAAGTAGCTCCAATGCCCGGACTGGTAGAGATGCCTTTAAAGGCAGAACCACCCGATCCCTTATCCCGGCGGAGGATAACCCAGCCCCTGGCTCTGGGGATCAGGAGTATAGACGGCCTGCTGACCTGCGGCCGGGGCCAGAGGATAGGTATCTTTGCCGGAAGCGGTGTTGGCAAGAGTACCCTGATGGGGATGGCGGCCAGGAATACAGAGGCTGATATCAATGTCATTGGACTGGTAGGAGAGAGGGGCAGGGAGGTCCGGGACTTTATAGAACGGGACCTGGGAGAGGAAGCCCTGAAACGCTCTGTAGTTGTTGTAGCTACTTCCGATAAACCGGCCCTGGTAAGGGTAAAGGCGGCCCTGGTCACAACAGCCATTGCTGAATATTTTAGGGAAAAAGGTTATGATGTCCTGCTGATGATGGACTCAGTAACCAGGGTTGCCATGGCTTTAAGGGAAGTAGGACTGGCTACAGGAGAACCGCCAACAACCAGAGGTTACCCCCCTTCGGTTTTTGCTGAATTACCCAAATTACTGGAGAGAACCGGAACCAGTAAAAATGGTTCCATTACAGCCCTTTATACTGTCCTTGTTGAAGGTGATGATTTTAATGAGCCGGTTTCTGATACAGTAAGGGGTATCCTGGATGGCCATATAGTACTATCCAGAGAGTTAGCCTCCCGTAATTATTATCCAGCTATAGATGTACTGGCTAGTGTCAGCAGGGTAATGCCAGAGGTAACGGATTTGACACATCAGGAGGCAGCCGGTGAGATTAAAAAATTATTATCAGAATACCGGCAGGCAGAGGACCTGATAAATATAGGGGCATACCAGCCTGGCAGCAACCCTGTTGTAGATAGGGCTATCAGTAAGATAGAGTTGATCAATGACTTTCTTCAACAGGGTATTAATGAGAAGGCTGAATATAAAGATACTGTCAGTAGTTTAATAGAAATAGCAAGGTAGGGTGAATAAGGTGAAGGGTTATCGTTTTAGTCTCAACAGAGTGCTTGACGTGAGGGTTATTGAAGAAAAAATAGCCCGGAACAAGTTATTGCAGGAAAGGCAGAAGGCCAGAATTATAGAGAATGAGCTGGAGGAGTTAAATAACGGCCAGCAGAAACTTTATGAATACCTGCGGAAAAATGGGACAGTTAACGAGAATACTCTTCAGGCCCGTTCTTACCTATATAGGCAGCGGGGAGAAATAGAAAAGACAGAAGAGAAATTAACACTCCAGTTGGAGAGGGTAGCCAGATCCAATAAGGAGTTTATAGAAAGAAAACAGAATAAAGAGGTTCTGGAAAAACTTAAGGAAAAGGAATACCAGAAGTTTTATAAAG
>CAYMGQ010000025.1:0-14219 GCA_964390055.1 uncultured Clostridiaceae bacterium | reverse complement strand
GGAGTATTCTTTAAGGACATCGCGTAATGAAGCGCTTTATAGTTAAAAAGCCTTTTAAGTCTTTAGGCAAGTTTTATGGGATAGGGTCTATAATCGAAGAGCCTACAGCTATAAAGCGTTTCAAGTCTAAAGTTAATGAAGGCAAGATAATAGCGGTTACTAAGGATAATTTACAGTCTGTAGCTGCTTATATAAAAGCTAGGTCTGGGGTAGACATTCTCCCAGGGTTTACCAAGACTGAACCTATAGACGATAGATTACCTGAGGAGCCAAAACTTGATGAATCAAAACCTGAGGAACCAAAACCTGAGGAATCAAAAACGGTAGCAAAAGTAGTAATCAAGAAGTAGGTGATAAAGATGGCTTGGAGTTATTCAGGCGACCCTTCTAACAGCGAATTAGATAAGTACAGGTTCATTATAGGGGACACTGATGAAGATGATAAACTACTACTTGATGCAGAAATAAATTATGTATTAGAAACTTTCAAGGAGCATAACCTCCGACTATATAATCTTTATCAGAGACTTGCAGATATGTTTGCCAGAGATATAAAGAGGTCATTAGGACCGCAATCAGAGGATCCTACATCCAGGCAACAATATTACGCTGATAAGGTTGCATATTATAAGCAATTATGTAGTACTTCTGGTATATCAGTTCCTAAATATAGTTACAAAAAAGTATTTAGGAAGGGGATGCACAATAATGTTTAAGTCACTAAAGAAATGGTTGAGTGTCCCGGTTGAGATAAAACCGTTTATTAAACAAGATGGTACTGGTGAGCCTACCTTTGGAAATAATATTTCAACTAAATGTTATCCTCAAGGTAAAGTTACTCTGGTAAGAGATGTACATGGTAACGATATTGTATCAAATCTACAATTATACATTGAAGGTGATACCGCTATTAAGGTCACTGATGTAGTAGTGTTCAACGGTAGTGATTACAATATCAAAGCACTAGGACCGTATTACGACGGTAACACAGGTAAAGTAGATATAGTGGTGGTGTATCTGTAATGAGAGTTACTATGGATGTAAACTTTGAAAAATTTCATAAGAAATGCGAAGCAGCTATAAGTAAAGTAGCAAAGTCTACCTACTGGGCAACCGAGGAAGCTTGCGAAGACATAATGGAGGAGAGCCTCAGACAAGTGCCTAGAGATACTGAGACACTTGCTAATAGTGCGTTTTATGATATAACACATGCAAAGGACTATGGATTTGAGGCTACTCTGGGGTATGGAGGTTCTGCAATAAACCCAAAAACAGGAATGCCTGTTATGGACTATGCAGTAATAGTACATGAAGATCTGGATGCAGTACATCCAATAGGTAAAGCAAAGTTCCTGGAAGACCCAATAAGAGCCTATGTAGATGAGAAGTTCCCAAGAACTATTATAAAACATGTTGGTCCAGCATTGGAGAGTGAGAATAATGAGTGATTTACTTCTTGATATAATTGAACATCTAGCATCACAGGATTTGGTGGTTGGTGATGGTACTGATTCATTTAGGGACTTTACACCAGAGGCACCAGATAATGTGTTTGTAGTTCATGAGTATTCTGGCTCACCACTACCGTTTCAAGATACTTTCATACATAGGTCTCTACAACTAACTGTTAGAGATAAAAGTGCTAGTAGAGCGAAAACCCAATGTATTAAGATATTTAATGAGTTGAGTCCTGTAGATAGATATAAAATACTGTCAAACGGTAGGTGGTGTCAAATATACCCCAGACAATTTCCTTTTAAGATTAATGTCGATGATGCAGGGAGGACTACCTACGGGTTTAATATAGGTATAACCACTGAAAGAGATTAAGGAGGAGTGATATAATGGCAACTAGAATAGGTTGTGATAATCTAGTATATGCATTGCTAACAGCTGATGATGGCACGACTGACCCATCATATGGCGAGGTTAAAAAAGCACCTGGTGTTATGAGTTTGAATATAAACCCTAATGCATCCCAAGAAACTATTTTCTATGATGATGGACCAGGAGAATCAGCTACTACTCTAGGTAACATAGAGGTAGAGATACAAAAGAATGAGCTTACTACAGAACAGAAGGCAGACCTACTCGGACATACAATAGATAGTAAAGGTGCTATTGTGTACGGCGCTAATGATGTACCGCCATGGGTAGCCATAGGCTATAGGACACTTAAGTCCAATGGTAAATACAGGTACGTTTGGCTGTATAAAGGAAAGTTCTTAGAGCCAGAAGACAATAGTGAGACTAAGGGCGATAGTATCAACTTCCAGTCTGAGACTATTGTAGGACAATTTGTTAAGCTTGAGAAGAAGTATGAAATAGGAGCTAAGGAAATACAGCCTTGGAAGTATGAAATAGATGCTGAGCATGATGACGCTGATGAATCTTTAATGGCTACATGGTTTGAGAGTGTTCAACTACCTTCTACAACTGTAGAACCTTAATAATGGAGGTGTGACTAGTGGCTAATATAGAAAATGTAAGGAAAGCGCCAGTTGTAATTGATATTGGCGACGGTATTGAAAGAAGACTTAAGTACACGTTAAATGCTTTTGCATTGATAGAAGAGAAATATGGTACTATTGATGAGGCCATGAAAGTAATGGAGGCAGGTAGCATAGCAGCTGTTAGGTTCGCATTATGGGCTGGCCTTGTACATGAGGACGAAAATCTAACTGAGCACTATGTAGGCAGTCAGATAGATATATCAGACTTAGAAGCGCTAGCAGAAAAAATGAATAAAGCAATGATGGGTGACTTACCTCAGGATAAGGTGATTAGCCCAAACTAAGAAGTCCCGGGAGTAACCAAGGCCAATCAGCGCAGCCAACAGAAGAAGAAGATGATGGTTGGGATTGGCCTTTTATGTTATTCTTCGGGACTGTAGAACTAAGAATGACTGAGGAACAGTTCTGGAATACAACACCAAGGAAATTTAGAGCACTGTCAGATGCTGCTATAGAGTTCAAGCAAATGCTGTATGGTTCCAGTGACAAGAAGGCTGAGCCTGAGTTTGGATATATCGATCAAATTCCTGGATGGTAGGAGGTGTAGCTAATGGGATTTTTCGCTAACTTAACAGCTAAACTGAGCATTAATACTTCACAATTTAATAGGGGCTTAAGAGCTGCATCTGCCGCCTCAACTAGGTTTTCCAAACAGGTCGCCAAGGACTTTAAGGCAATTTCTAAGGATACTACAGATGCTAGTAATAGTTTTAAGATATTCGGAGATGCAGCTGATAAAGGATATAAGAGCGTCAAGAGAATTGCACAGGGTATTATAGTCTCACAGGCATTCTATAGGTTTGTTCACGCTATACAAAACGTTACTAAAGAGCTGTACAATTTTTCTCAAGCTGTAGAGGAAACTAGAGTAGCATTTATAGGTCTAATAGGAGACGCTGATAAAGCAAAGAGATTTAATGATACTCTTCAAGACTTGGCCGCAGATACTCCTTTCGTATACGAGCAGGTAGCTGATAACGCCAGAATGCTTTTGGCGTATGAGTTCCCTCTTCAGAACATGGAAAGGATAATGAGAAGTATAGCGGACGCTACTGCAGCATCCGGTAAGGTAGAGTCTTACAGAAATATATCTGAAGCATTAGGACAAATACAGGCAAAAGGTAAATTAACCGCTAGGGAACTAATAAGACTAGCGAACGCAGGTATTCCGGCGTATCAGATACTAAGGGAAGAGTTAGGTATGACACACGAACAAATATCTAACTTAGGGAAAGCCCCAGTAACTGCTGATATAGCTATTCCAGCTATCCTTAGGGGAATGGAGAAAAGGTACGCTGGGGCAGCCGCGGCGATGCAGAGAACTACAAAAGGTTTAGCTAATGCTATTAAAGAAAATCTTCTGATAATAAGTCAGGATGCCTTCGACCCTATGTACCAGAACTTCAGAGTTAATATGGAGAGAATATCTAATAGGTTAGAGGCAATGCGGGATGATATAAGAAAAGGCGGTTTTGGATACATGTTAGCAAACATGTTTCCACCGGAAATTGTTCAGAAGATACAGTTATTCGTTGCCAATATACAGATGTTTATACAGAACATAGTAGCTATGTATAAATCGCTAGCTCCAGTCAGACACGCTTTCACTGAGTTATTTCTAAACACGTTTAACGCGGTTATGCCGTTTATTAATATGTTTACGCGAATACTTGCCGTATTAATACAAATGTTAACAAGCAACAGTACTGCAGTTAGAATATTTGTTTCAGCGCTTGGTGGTTTGTTTATAGTAAACGCTGTGATAAAACTAATACTTGGTTTTACAGCTGCTTTGAAATCATTGTTAATAGTTAAGGTGATAGCACAGGGCATTGTATACTTAGGAAAGGCTATAGGTTTCCTTACAGGTATGTTAGCATCGAACCCATTAGCTGCGTTTGTTGGTATAGCAGTTGGCGGATTGCTTGCAATGACACTGGCCAGTAAAAAGTTCGGAAACACTGTAGGTAACTTAATGGGTAAGATATCCAGTGCGTTTGGTGTAGACCCATCTAAGATATTCGCACCTAAGATGGAAGAAAACACGAAGATTGCTGATGAGTTCAATCAAGAACTTGAGCTATCTAGTGAAGGGCTTAAGAAAATGGGTGACAAGGCCAAAGAAGCCGGTAAGAAAGCGAAAGAAGCATTAATGTCATTTGATGAGGTATTCACACTTCCAAATCTAGATAAGGGCGCCGAGGACTTAGATGATGTGTTCGACATACCAGACATAGAGATGCCGACTATACCACCATTTGATGCCAGTGAGATGTTCCCTGACGTTGGAGCATCAATAACGGAATGGACACAAGGCATCGCGGATACCATCGCAAAGAAACTACAACAAGCATTAATAGGTGCTGGAATAGGTGCTACCATAGGTGGTATAATAGGTGCTATATTTGGAAAGATGCCTGGAGCGGTTCTGGGTGCTAAGATAGGTGCGGCTGCTGGCGCAATAGCCGGGTTATTCTGGGAGGAGCTAGTAAAGTTCTTCAAGTCACCTACTGGCAAGGGTGCTGGCATAGGCGCAGTTATAGGTGGAATTATAGGTGCTAAGTTAGGCGGTCCTATAGGAGCTGCTGTAGGCGCTATTCTAGGGGGCACCGCGGGCGGTATAGTAGGGCGCTTCTGGAAAGATATAAAAAACGCCTTCTCAAATCATCCTGTAGGGGCTACTATAGGAGGTGTTATAGGCGCTATTATAGGTACTAAGTTAGGTGGTCCTATAGGAACAGTTGCAGGAGGCATACTAGGAACTAGTGCAGGAATACTAGTTAGTAACTATTGGGAAGATATAAAAGATGCATTCTCAAATCATCCTGCAGGGGCTACTATAGGGGGTGTTATAGGTGCTATAGTAGGTGCTAAGTTAGGTGGTCCTATAGGAGCAGCTGCAGGGGGTACACTAGGAGCTAGTGCAGGAATGCTAGTTAGTAAGTATTGGGAAAATATAAAAGACTCCTTCTTAACTCATTCTGTAAGGGCTACTGTAGGTGGTGCTATAGGTGCTGCAGTAGGTGCTAAGCTAGGAACTATTTTAGCTCCAGGTGCAGGCACTGTTATAGGAGCTGCTATAGGAGGAATAACCGGCCTATTAGTCAATTTTTTCTGGTCTAAGTTATCAAGTTCATTTGATAAAGATAATTCGCATGAGCGAATAGCTAAAAAAGTAGCTAAGTCTTTTTCTAAAATATCTGAGGAGGCTAAAAGTAATACTAGAGTTAAAGTAAATGACATCCTTAGTTTATATACAGAACTGGGTGAAAAAAGCTACGATAAGCTCTACAGATTATATCTTAACAATACTAAGCTAACTGAAGAAAGTTGGTCAGATTTAAAAGAGCTAACTAGAGAAGAACAACAAGGATTTTTAGACCTATTAAATACGCATAAACAAGAAGAGTTAGAACTTATAGCTAAAGCTCACCAAACAGGAATTATAACTGCACAATCGAACGCAGACGAATTAACACAAGCGATAGTAAATAAGTACGATGAAAGAGCAGAAGCTACTAGGGTAGCTTTTGAAAGAATAAATTCAGTAATAGAAACGTCATACAATGACCATGGAATCTTAACGTTAGAAGCTTTGGAAGAGATAAGTGGTATTTATGCCCAGCACAATAAAGACATTATAGGCGAAGCTACAGAACACAATGCAGAATGGCTGGGTATTGAAGCAGTAGCTTTTAGGAATCTTGCTGAATTAGATAATGCAGAGCTTGATGCAAGACTTAAAAGAGTTCAAGATATGTTTGAAGAAGAGAGAACTGCGTTAGAGAATAGCAATCAAGAGAAGCTTGAATTAATTAATGATCTATATGCTGCTCAACTTATAAGCGCAGATGAATATAAAGATCAAATACAAAAGGTATGGGATGAATATGAAGAAGCGTATACTGCATTAGAAGAAAAAGAAGCGGAAATAACAGAGCAAATCATAAGTCACAAAGAATCAATTTTGGATAAGACAATAGAATGGGTCGAAAATACTAAAGAGAAATTCGAAGATTGGAAGAATAGTGTTAGCGAAAGCATAACAAATTGGTGTAATGATACAAAAGATAAGTTAAGTACCTGGTGGGAGGACACTAAGTCAGGTTTTGGAGATTGGTGGAATGAAATCAAAACTGGATTTATTGATTGGAAGGATAATATTGGAGCTAGGTTTAAAGAGTGGAAGGAAGATATTTTTGGTAAGGTTAGTACCTGGGCATCTGAGACACTTACCAAATTCAGCGGTTGGTGGAAGGACATTAAGGCTGGTTTCGGCGACTGGAAGACAAATATCGTTGGCAGCGTTGCTGATTGGTACACTAACACTAAGGGTAAATTATCAGGCTGGTGGAGCGAGACAAGTAAAGGTTTCAGTGATTGGTGGAAAGACTCTAAGACAGGATTCTCAACATGGGCAAGCGACATTTACGATAACGTTATAGGATGGTTCGATAAAATGTGGAATAAGTTAAAGAACTTCTTCGAGGACTTAAAGTTTTGGAAGAAAAAAGCCAAGGATGAAGAAAGCAATGTTATAGATAGTATAGAATCCACTCGTTCATCCAGTAGTAATGGCGGCACAGGTAGTATGAGGCTGTATAGTATGGATCCAAATATGATAGGCCACGCTAAAGGTGGGACCTTCAAGAAGGAACACATTGCCAGGTTCAATGAAGGTAATAAGATGGAAACAATATTACCTATAGAAAACCCAAGCGCGATGGCTAAGGTTAGACAGGCAATATTTGGTGGTGAGCCTTTAGATATGTTCAGAGATTTAATAGAGGCTGCCTCAGGAGGCTCAAGTGGCTCTCAGTTACAACCATTGTATGTAGGCACACTAATAGCTGATGACCGTAGCCTAAAGGAACTTGAGAGAAGAATGTATGATATAAGGCAAGTTGACAACTTTAGGAGGGGTGGCTAATGTACACTATTAATGGTAATAAAATAAAGCGCCCTCATCCATTTGATGTAGAGAGATACAATATCACCGAGGCTGTTCGTTTAGCCTCTGGTGATATGCAGATGGACCTTATAGCTAAAAAGAGAAAATTCTTATTAGTCTATGATCACATGTCAGGCGCGGAGTATGATTATTTACGTTCACTAATAGATACTGATGAGGTGTTCTTTACATTTGGTTATGTTGATAATGGTAGACAGGAAGAAGCTGTTGTATATGCCGGCCCTATAAAAGCCAGACTGCATAGAACACATATGGGGTGGTATTGGAAAGATGTAACAGTAAATTTTATTGAGAGGTGATTCTATGTCTTATACAGATATTTCAAGAAAAATAGATATGCGCGTTACTGTATACTTCCCAACGCCCTTGGTAGTTACTAGAGATGACTATCTTGTAGACGTATATTGGACAGAAGAGACTGGATCGCCTTCTCGTTATCCTTATGGTAATGTATCAGCTAATACAGTATCTATTACATTATACAGTCCAAGGGGATTATTTGATCCGAATAGTACTACCTCAGTATATAGTAACTTAATTAAAAGAGGTCTTAAATTAAAACTAGAAATAAAATCACATAGTACTGATTGGTTAGATTTAGGCGACTTCTATGTTCAAGACTGGAGCTACAATAGCCATTCTGGAACAGCTAATATTGATGCTGTAGATAAAATACAAGATAAGTTAAAAGATGTGGACCGTATACCTAAAATATTGTTGGACGTCAACCTACAAGATGCCTGTAGTACTTTAGGCATTCTAGCTGATAATTTGACAACAATAAAAGTATTTTCTTCTGATGCACCGTGGTCTGATACAGTAAATAAATTATGCGAAGCAACGCGCACTTTTTGTATTGTAGATAGACAAGGAAATATTGTTCTTAAAAGGCCTGTTCTAACTACTCCGCATCTAATAAATGATAGTAGATTATTAGTAGCTATTAAGAACAAAAGTAATCTGCCAACACTTTCGGGTAACGTAGTTGTTGAATATGGTATTCCTCAAATAGTTAGAAATGTAAATGTGCTACAGTTGTCTAATGAGAGCATTATGGAAGGTATCAATACACTTGGGGTATATCAAGCGTCCACAAAGCCTGTACTTAACTATGTGACAGGCGTAATACGTAATGTTCCTAACGCCAAAATAATCTTTAAAGGCACTTCTACTTTTATAGAGTTAGTTACTGATAGCCCTACTGAAGGTGTAGCAGATATAAGCATTACAGCAGATGTTATAAAATATGTTATGAAGCAATTAGGCAGCATAGAAGAAAACTCTAATATATACTCAAACTATTTTGTACAAAATATAACAGATGCTCAACACCTACTTAATATGTATAAAGCATTCTCAGAGCTAAATGCACCTGTGCTAGAAATTGAGACTAGAGGAGATCCTACAATTTTAATTGGTGATACTGTGTTAATAGAAAGTAATAAGTATAACACAAGTTTTGAGGGAGTAGTAATTAGAAATTCATATAAGTACACTGGGTCATTATCATGTACTACCACTGTGCTGCATAAGGAGGTGGTACTGTAATGGACATTATGCCTAAGGACATATCTAGATGGAGTGTAACAAACGGTATTATTACTGAGCAAGCAATATACTTAAATAAGAATGGAGTAGCTTCGGTCAATATAGAACAGCGTGACATAATTAGTCTACCGACTAGTGCTACGCTGCAACTAGCAACATCAATCTTTTCTGATAGTTATAATCCTAATATATTCGTAGATGTACATATTGACTCAACATTTCATCAAAGAATAAACTGTGTAGATAATAGAGGCTTAGTACATGTAGAAATAGAATTACCTGGAGGACCTTATAATAATTTTAAAATCGAGATATATACGGATACAGAAATAACTATATCAAATATATCTCTAGTAGTATCAACACCACCTCTTGAAGATTTATTAACCGATATTCGTGAAGAATTACCCAGAATTTTAAGTTATGAAAATAGGCATAAATTTAGCATAGATCAAATAGAGAACCCGATAGGTGTAATAAGTCTTAGGCTTCTTGAGTCTGCATCGGTAAATGGGCATCTGCAGATAAATTTCATATCATTAGAAGATTGTACTGTTTTTATTAGATTTTATACCGATGAAGTGGTTGAATTATATGCCCCATCAACATACTCTGTAAAACAAGGATGGAATAGTATAGGCATACCTCACGCTTATTTATACAAGTTTGCTGGTATTCATACAATGTATGTTACCGCGCAAGTGTCTAACGGTTCAATTATATTCGAACCTAATGGTGTGCTTTACACTATAGATGGGGGTAGATTAGCTAGTAGAATCATAGAGGTAGGTTTTGATGTAAGAGATATTACTATGAGAAGAACAAACCCTTATAGTGATCCAACATACGTATTCGCTGCTGGTATTGATAATGGTAATGCATTAATAAGAGGTAGAGAGTATAGTCAAGAATATGCTCTAGCATGGGAGCCCATAAGTAATTTAGGTCCAGCTAAGGATATAAAAATTGAATCAGACGGTGCATGGGTTCAGGCAGTTAATGGCTATAGATTCGTTACTTTTGAGTATCCAAGCGCTACTGTATTAAGATTAAATGGCGATCTTGAGTTTATAGACTTGAATAATATAATGCCTACTTCTATAATAGCGTCAAATGTAACAAACCATTCAATGGTAAGAGGATATAATAATATATCATTTAGTGATAGAGATCAAGGAATGCTTATAGCTTATGTGAAAGAATCCAAAGCATACTATAGAAACATTGTAACCTTAGATGGTATAACAACCATACAACCTGAGCTAAGACTATTAGATACTGTCGATAACGTTATTAGGGTAGTAGCTGTAAGACTAAATGACTATAGGCTTGCTATAGTAGTTGAAGCAGAAGATACTAACTACTTGATGGTAACAGAAAGATACTGGGAAGGTATGGCGTCACCAGCAGAACATCTTGTTGCAGGTGTTTCGGATGTTACTTTTGAAGTAACACCGATAATGCACCCTGACCTGTATAGTGATGATGAACACATAGAATCGTCCGTTGCAATTGAAAGGTTCTACGTATGTCCCGCTGATGTTACACCGGAAATAATAGGCACAGAAAGACTTAGCTTCTCAGATAAGAAGACAATTCAAATAATGTTCAATTACGAACTAGAATGTGAATTGGACAATTTGAAAGAGTCTTTGGTACTGAAGAACATAGCAAATCAGTCATTTACGATAGATACTGTAGAAGAAGCTGGTAATGTATTGACGATAAAGACAGTAGAGGAAATGCCTTTTTCTCAAGATGTTATTTTAACGTACGATATGGCAGGTTCGTACTACTTAGCATTCAGAATCTCAGATACATGTCTGTATGATTATGGTAAGAGTATCAACTTAACCATAGAGGGTGTTCCACCGACTGGGTTCTCTTCAGAATACCTTGAAGGAATAGTGACAGATATTAGTTTTGTAGTAACTCAAGTGTACTACAGTAGCATACATAGTGGTGGCGAGCACCTTGCAGGAACAGTGACGGATGTTAGTCTTGTAGTAACTAAAGTTGGAGATAAACCACTATAAATGTATAGAAAAGTTTAGGAGGTGTAAGGTATGAATGTGGAACAAAAAGTAAACATTCATAATAGGTTCGATGTGCATATCGACAACATTGAAACAGGAGAACATAGGGAACTTGTTGGATACAACATTATCCTTAACCAGATGTGGACGAGGTTGTGTAATGGCGACGGGTATTTCAGAAATATTCACTTCGGTACAGGAACTGGAACGCCAACGCCGGATAGAACCAGTTTGTTTAGTCATCTAGGAACGAGGTCAGCGGTGACAGAAGAAATCATAAAAGCCCTTCCAGTATCGAGTTGGAAAAGGAAAATAGTTTTGAACCCCGAAGAGTTTGTAGGGCAGACGATTACTGAGGTTGGAATTGCATCTAGTTTATCAACTAACTACCTAGTCACTCATGCAATGTTAAAAGATGCCGAGGGTAATCCCATTTCCTTTGAAAAGACGAGCACTGATATCGTGACCATCTATGCTACTGTGTTTGTAACGCTTGTTGACAATCCGTTAGTAAAATTGATAAATTTGCCCACAGGTAACAGTTTGCTAAATTATTTACTTGGTGGCTCTAGCCCAGGGGGTTCATTTGGTTTGTTACCCGGAGAAGGGTATGGTGCAATACTAGGGAGAGTATCCACTTCATACTGGTCAGCAGACGTAGCAAATAAGAAGCGTAAATCAGATGTGAGACGTTTTGATACTAATACTGGAAACGGTCATGTTATGGGGCTGGAACTCTCTGGCATGTTTCGTGTGGCTTTTCCAGCGGTTGGTATTTTTGAGGGACAGCATTATACAAACGTGCCAATAGGAACAGGTGATGGTGTTACAAAAAGGTTCAGCATACCATCTAAGAATATAGACAGCGGAACTTTAGTTGTAAAAGTTGATGGTAGTGCTACGACAGTCACACAGGAAAAGCGAGCAACATATAATTTTGATATACCGGGATTTGGTGGGTTACAACAATATGCAACTGGACAAGATGTTTGTTTTTCAAGGGATGGTAAGGTTGTTGGATTTGCTCATAGATTCTCTCCATATTTTAATGTATATGACTTATCAAGTGTATTTGACTTATCAAGCACTACACCAGTAGAAAGGAGTTTTAGCGTTGCTCCTACAGCTAATGAGTATGGCTATGCAATAGCAATGGATGAAGATGGTTCACATTTATTTGTATCCTCTGACACAGCACCTTTCCTAAGAGGCTATGAGTATGTCGGTGGTACTTATATACCAATTACAGTTCCAGATTTTACTGCAGGTGCTGGTAAAATTGCAGTTTCTTTAGATGGTACTGTTCTTGCTATTGGTGCCTTATATGGCAATACCGTCAAGGTTTTTGATAAAGTTGATGGTGATTGGATTGCTAGACCGGACATTGTTTATAACGCATCAAATACACAACTAAAAAGCATAGATATGTCTGATGACGGAACAGTTATTGTAATTTCAAGTAACGGTACGAAACGTATAGATGTCTACGTTTGGATTGATGGAGCATGGATAAGACGCCCAGACCTACCTTCAGTAGAAAAAGTAACAACTGTTAACTGTTCTTCAGACGGAAGTACCGTAGCCTATATTGGGACTGACTATAATATATTTGTGTGCACTTGGGATGGAAGTACTTGGATAAAAGACGCCGAGATAGATTATGCAAGCGTATACAACAATCCAAGTTATGTAAGCGATGTCTTTATGTCGAGAAATGCTAATTCTATTGTAATAGTAAATAATACAACTACAGGAGGACCTGTATTCTTTTCAAAAAGATTAGATGGCACATGGGACACAGTAGGTAAATTCGGTAATAGGTATGACTATAAGTGTGTTGGTTTTTCTCCAGATAGTAGTTTCGTAGCAGCGACTGCTGGTCACGCTTTGTTCCTACATGATTTCAAGCCTAGAACCACAGAAGTTATATTCAATTCAGCACCTGAGGAAGGTGCAGCCATTACAGCAGACTACAAAGTAAAAGGGATTCACAAGACTGACCAGTACGTCATTGATGTATCATGTGCAGTCCAATTCGGAGAGGGGGTTGAAGATGATTCTGGAGTTCAAACAAGTGGCGACATTTAATGGCAAGGATATTGAAATGGTACCAGAACTAGATCCATTTATCTCTGTGTACAGCTTAGAAGGTACTGTTAGTAGACGTATAGCACCGGATGATATGGATGTGCCTATAGTATTTACAAATAGTAATTTGGTATTTTCTTCACAAGAGATAATAAGTTATGGTGTAAGATCTTTTCCTCAATTAGGTCCTTATGCATTTTGGAGAGAGCGTTACTCTGACAATACTAAGATAATAATTCCACTGTATAATAAAGATAAGGGCAAAGCGCCTACTTTAATACTGCAAGTGGTAAATGGAGAAGTAGAATACGTAATAGAGCCTCCAGAGCAAACTAATTATTACTGTTACAAGTTACACTTCACTAAAGGTTATTTTAGGAGGGACTTAGTAACATATGAGCTAACTGGTACTGTGACGCTGGAGCCCGGCGATTATCTAGTATCGTGTAGGGGGTACTCAAGAGTCGGCTTCAATAGTACTTTATCAATAGAGCAACATATTACAGTTTAGAGAAGGGGGGTGAGATGCGTTGGAAGAGCAACTATTAAAGGTCGCGGCTAACAACGGTATATGGGCAACATTGTTTGTAGTTCTCTTTCTGTATACTATCTACGATAGTAGGCACAGGGAGAAGAAGTATCAACAGACCATTGAGGAGAATCAGAAGATAATCCAAGGTCTATCCAGAGACATCAAGGAAGAGGTTAAATGTACCAGGGGAGATGTATCAGAAATAAAGCAAGACGTGAAACAAATTAAAGTTATTGTAGATAGGAGGGAAGCTTAATGAGGATAGCAGTTTCAGCAGGACACAACGTATATATCAATAATGTATTCGACCCCGGGGCGGTGCGGCACCCGTACGTGGAAGCGGATCTTAACAAGGAGACGGTAAAGCTGTTGGTACCTATGTTGGAACGACAGGGTCATACAGTGTTGGATGTAACTCCATACAATCAGCACTTCAAATCTAGCCGGGAGCATCATGTAGTAAGATGCAATAAGGCTGATG
Organism: uncultured Clostridiaceae bacterium; assembly: GCA_964390055.1. Taxonomy (GTDB): domain Bacteria; phylum Bacillota; class Clostridia; order Peptostreptococcales; family Natronincolaceae; genus CAYMGQ01. The sequence continues at coordinate 49 of CAYMGQ010000025.1, read as the reverse complement.
AGTTCAAAGCAGATATGTTCATAGACGTACATCATAATGCTGGCGGAGG
>CAYMGQ010000024.1:0-14260 GCA_964390055.1 uncultured Clostridiaceae bacterium | reverse complement strand
ATGTAAATCCTGAAAGACTATCCATTGGGCAGACTATTTGTATTCCAGGGGCTACTCCACCACCTCCCACAGAGAGGTGTCCAACATTAAGGTATGGGAGTAGGGGACCTGATGTAAGGAGATTACAATCCCTCTTAAAGGATGCTGGTTTCGATCCAGGGGCCATTGATGGTATATTTGGTAATAAGACACAGAATGCAGTTATTGCCTTTCAAAAAAGTAAAAACCTTACCCCTGACGGGATAGTAGGAGTACGGACATGGACAGCATTAGGTGTAAACTGTGGGACACCATCCCCACCCAGCACCTGCCCAAGTGGTTCGACCGCCTACACCATCAAGTCAGGAGACACCCTATATAATCTTGCCAGAAGATATGGAACAACAGTAGACGCAATTATGAAAATGAACCCAGGTATTGACCCCAACAATCTTAAGGTAGGGCAGGTTATCTGTATACCAAAGGGAAATTAGGAGAGTCAAAAATATAATATGTTAGCATAAGAAATAAGGGCCTATATTAAAGGGCCCTTATTTTTTGTATGGGGGAAGGGAAAGGCCCATTGTTTGTAGAAATGATGGTATGGTGAGGAAGGGGGCTTATCATGAAAAAACTAGGAAGAAATGTCATGATAATTATTTTTTTGTTTTTATTTACTAGCAAGTCTTGGGCCAATGCCGGTCCTGTTTTTTGGGAGGGACATCCTTCCTCTGAAATATTGCTAATAGACAAAAACACACCTATTGCTATAGCGGGAGAAAGACTTGTTTTTGATTTTTCAGATACTGGGGGGCAAAATTTTTCATTAATAGCAAGGGTTAAGGCAGCCTATGAAATGTATAATACAAGTGATAAGGCACAATTGGTAGAGATGGCCTTTCCCTTTGTGGGACAATTTAATGAGCTAGCTATAAGTAATATAGGCATAAAGCTAGATGGAAAGGAGATAGCCTATAGGGCCTATGTAGGGGATTATGAGGGAGAATTGGATTTTGATGATATTATAAATACCATTAGAACTGAAAAATATGAGGCGGCAAATTTTCGTGGGGATGAAAGAGGAAAGCTTTATAGGATAGATTTTAAAGCAAGAGCTGGTGAAAGCATGGTATTAGCTATTGATTTTGATTATGATAAGGAAAAAACTAAGCTTATACCCCGGGGATTTAATGGTTATACAATAGGAGAGGGACATATTGAATTAAATTCATGGTGGCAAGAAGATAAAACCCTCGAAATATTTGTCCTAGGTGATGATATTGATTTCAATATTACTGGCTATTTGGATGGACAAATGAAGGAAAAAACCAAGGATTATTCCTATGAAATAAAGGATCAGCCCATGGAGCTAGAAGCTTACTTATTAGAAAATGTGGAGGGGGAAATTGGAAAAATTGCCGCCCCCAATCAAATATATAACCTCTATGCAAAAACCCTAGACAGGGGGTTTGACAGCTTTGAGGGATTTTTTACTATGGAGGAAATAGAAAGCCAAGGCTTTCATAAGAAGGTGGTAACCCTTTTGTATGCTGTTGAATTTTTACCAGAGAGCAATAGAAAGGTTGAGGTCAGCTACGATGCCATTGGAACAATGGATAGAAGAAAAACTAAGGACCCCCTTTATATTTTTGATTATATTTTAAATCCAGCTAGCAACTGGAAGTATTTTAATAAGCTTGATATTGAAATTATTGCTCCTGACCAGGCCCCCTACCTGATTGATAGCAGCATAGAAATGCAAAGGGGGGATGATGGGATCTATAGAGCCTCCCTAGGGGATTTGCCCAAAGAGGACATCAATTTTATCTTATATAATAAGGAGAAGATTAGCCCCCTAGATAGGTTAGAGGGTAGAATATATTATAAATTTGGCTATTTCACCCCCTACCTACTAACAGGAGGACTGATATTATTTGGACTAGGATTTTTACTTTATTATTTTATTAGAATGAAAAAATAGGGATGGAAATATATCCACCTAAGAATATTCTCCTGCTGGATGTTAATATACTTGTTAAGGGTTAAAGATATGGATTAAGAGGATATAATTTTAAGCCTTGAGTTCAGCCTCTAAGAGTTTCAGGATTTTTCCAGCACTTGCAAGAAGCTTAAATTCAAAATTGTAGCCCCTATTAATATTTTCCCTGTTAATTAGGATAGATTTTCCATTGGTTAGGGTGGGCAATTGATTTACAGGGGATACTTCTAGACTAGTGCCTATGACTAAAAGAAGTGAGGAATCTTCTATATCCCTTATGGCCTTATTCCATGAATCTTGGGGCAATCTTTCACCAAACAAGGTGAGGCTGGGTCTTAATGCATGATGGCCACAATTTGTGCAGGTCTTTTTATTTAGAAAAGAAATCAAGCTAGCTTTTTGCTTGCAATTATGACAGTGGACCTTGCGAATATTTCCATGAAGTTCATATATTTTCTTATTTCCAGCAATATTATGCAGGCCGGCTATATTTTGGGTGGCGATACTTTCAATCAAACCCTGCCTTTCTAGTCTAGCCAGGATATAGTGGCCCTCATGGGGCTTAATTTTTTCCAATTGTTTTATTCTATCAGTATAAAACTCATGAAATAATGGGTAGTTTTCATAGAAGTTATCAATACTTGCAACAAGCCTCGGGTCCCTTTGTCTCCACCAACCACCCTTGCTCCGGAAATCCGGGATATTACTCTCGGTATCCATGCCGGCACCAGTAAGAATAACTGTAGATTTGGACAACTTCATTAGGGATGCCAGCTGGTTTATCCCCTCTGTTAAGTTGTTTTCTGTGAATACTTTACTCATCTTTTTCCCCCCCATGCTAATTAATATTTAATCATGTGTGTCAGTTGTGTATTAGTTATACTATCATATGATGGACACTCAGACAAACCCATTGCTAAGAGCCCATTATGATATAATATTCTTGATGATAGAGTATAGGGTAAAATTCTATTGACCTAAATTTCTTAATACAGGGAGTGGATATTATGCTTTTACAACTAATAAGATCACGGAGGAGTATAAGAAAATATAAGGATAAACCATTGGGCGAGGAAAAAATCTATAAAATAATTGAGGGTGCTAGGCTGGCCCCATCTGGTAGAAATACTCAACCTTGGCACTTTATTATTGTAAAATCTGATGTAACAAGGGGTAAGATAGCCAAGGCTTCCTACAATCAAAAATGGATGCTATCTGCCCCAGTCCATATTGTTGCGGTAGCTGATATAGGGGTTAGGATTAAAGATAGTACAGGGATATTTTTAGATGAAAATAGCCCCCAGGAGGAATTAAAACAAATAATTAGGGATACAGCCATAGCGGTGGAACATATGGTTCTTACAGCTCAGAGTTTGAAACTGGCCACATGTTGGGTTGCATGGTTTGCCCAGGAGGATATTAGACCGATTTTAAATATTCCATCGGATAAATATGTAGTGGGAATTTTGACCGTAGGTTATGGAGATGAGGAAGTTAAAGCTCGGCCAAGGAAAAGCATAGAAGAAATAGTACATATGGAAACTTGGCAAGTTTCAGAATAGTGGTAATTGCATTAATTGAAAGTTTTAATCCTTAAATTTTCAATTAATCCAAAGGAAATCTAAAATACAATCTAGAATACATATTAAGTTAGGGAAGGTGAATATCTAAAAGGACTTAATACTGGCTATTGATTACAGAGATACTGGTAAAGGCAGGCTTATTGAAAATAAGGATGCAAAGTTCATTCCAATTAGTGATTCTAAGGAAGACACCTTTATCCAAAGATGTTTTCCTTATTTTTTAAATGTCAACTTACTTAGGAGGATACTGGAGACTATGAAGAATTTAAAAGAGGCTAGCTATTGCAATAATTCAGGGCATGACTTTTCTTTAGCAATCCTTATACATTCCAATAATGTAGCTGATATTTCACTACAGATAGGTCAGCAACTTGGCTTATCGGGTGAACAAAAGGAATTGCTTTATAAGGCTGCCCTCTACCATGATATAGGCAAAAGTAAAATTCCAGAATCAATTTTATATAAAAAAGGTAAATTAACTGCTAGGGAATGGGAGATAATGACTAGGCATTCTGCCTATTCAGAAAAACTGTATCTGAATATTAGCCCAATAAGTGAGACTGATCTAGAAGTATCTAGGATGATTAGGCACCATCATGAAAATTGGGATGGAACAGGCTATCCTGACAAACTACAGGGGGAATCTATACCATTGCAAAGTCGAATAATAAGGATTGCAGATGTATTTGAAGCAATGACCCAACCTAGGGTATATAGATCCTTTAAGGTTAATAATACAATGGAGATAATGGCTAATATGCAGCATAGGGAATTGGACCCAATAGTATTTAGGGAAAGTTTTGCCCTCTTGAGTGAACTTTTGATTAGAAAACAAAGGATAAATAACGAAAATTGGCAGATGCAGAATACTGTCTCTGGCTAATTGAGGGTCCTATATAATAATTGTTAATAATTCTTGGTGATTTCTGGCCAAGGATTTTTTTGCCTTTACACAGAACATATGTTCGTGTATACTTAGGACAGGAGGAGATTTAATGAATAAAAGGATTGTTTTTCATATAGATGTCAATTCAGCCTACCTATCCTGGGAGGCGGTTTATAGGTTGCAACATGGGGCTAAGCTTGATTTAAGAAAGATTCCCTCCGCCATTGGAGGGAGTCAGGAGAAAAGAAAGGGTATTGTATTGGCTAGATCTATGCCTGCTAGGAAATATGGGATCAAAACAGGAGAAAGTCTTTATATGGCCAGGAATAAATGCCCTCAATTAGTTGTACTGCCCCCTAACTACCCCCTATATATTCAATGCAGTAATGCCATGATGAAAATCCTTAAAGAATATTCCCCTATTATTCAGAGATATTCCATAGATGAGGCCTTTGTGGATTGTGGAAATATAGGCGGCAAAGCAGAACAAGCCCTAGAGCTTGCATACCAAATCAAGGACAGGATAAAAAGCAGGCTGGGTTTCACTGTTAATATAGGAATTTCTAATAATAAACTCCTTGCTAAAATGGCCTCAGATTTTAAAAAACCCGACAGGGTACATAGCCTTTATATTGAGGAAATAAGGGAAAAGATGTGGCCCCTAGCGGTAGAAAAACTATTTTTTGTTGGACCTGCAACCGCAAAAAAATTAAAAACTAGGGGGATATTGACTATTGGTGAGCTAGCAAAAACAGATGTAAATTACTTGAAGCAATGGCTGAAAAGCCATGGTTTGTTGATATGGCAATATGCCAATGGGATAGAGGATTCAGCAGTCCAGGTAGATGGACCCTCTATAAAGGGCTTGGGTAATTCCAACACAATTGCCTACGATCTTTTGGATAGGGAAACAGCCCACCAGGTGCTTTTGGCCCTTTGCGAAACGGTGGGTATGCGGATAAGAGACATTGGAAAATCAGCATATCTTATAGCTATTTCCATCAAAAATGATAAATTAGTCACCTATAGTCATCAAAAACACTTGCATGTCCCCATATCTACTACTAATTGTATTTATAACAATGCCAGGGAGTTATTTGATGAGGCCTGGAGGGAGGAGGCAATTAGACATTTGGGAGTCTATTTATCCTCCTTATCTAATGGGGACACCTATCAACTTTCATTGTTTGAAAAGGAGGCAGATAATTTGAGAAATTTGGATAAAACTATAGATAAAATCAGATTAAGATATGGACGGCATGCTATAATAAGGTCCACTTTTATTAATTCTAAAATAAGTCCCTTCATGGGAGGAATAACTGGCGTGGAGGAATATCCCATGATGTCTAGTCTATTGTAGGAGAGATTAATAATGGATATAGTGATGAAGCCCGTAGAAATGATTGCATGGTTTAGCAAAGATGGGACTCCCAACCCCATCAGATATAGATTTGAGGAGAGGGGGGATAATCTAGTCGTCAAAGTCGATAGGGTAATAAGCATAGATGAAGAGAATCTAGCAGGAAATAGGATGTATGTATACCGCTGTAAAAGTCATTTAAACAACAGGTTAAGGGTTTATGAATTAAAGTATGAAATTACTAGCTGTAGGTGGTTCCTGTCTAGAATAAATACATAGCAGGTAATTTTAATTATAATTAGGCCACCCCCTTCATAAATTATATAGTATATAGAATTATGACAATAGGAGGGGGAGTCGTGGGCAGGAGTGGCAGGCGAATTTTAGGACTTATTTTTTTAATCATATTTATTTTATTGATAGGTCTTCAGCTAATTCAATTAAGGGAAAGAGCTGATAAAATAGGGACTCTGGGGGCCAAATACGGAAAAAGATATCTTAGTGAATATAGCCAATGGGAGGCTAGTAGGATGGAAGAAAACCCAAACTACCAGGATTTAAAAATTCTAATAGATATATCGGAGAAAAAATTGTACCTATTAAATAATAGGGAAGTAATAAAAAGTTATCTTATTGCTAGTGGCAAGTTAGGAACCCCATCACCGATAGGTTCTTGGACTATTGTAAACAAGGCTAGATGGGGAGGGGGATTTGGCACCCGGTGGATGGGATTAAATGTCCCTTGGGGGAGGTATGGCATTCATGGGACAAATAGGCCCAGCACCATAGGTTATAATGCATCAGCCGGATGTATTAGGATGAGGAATAGTGATGTGGAGGATTTATATAGGCATGTAGGCCATGGGACTCCCGTAGCAATTGTAAACGGTCTTTATGGTCCTTTTGGATATGGTCCCCGAGTGCTGAAACCTGGGGATGTCGGGTCAGATGTTATGGAGGTTCAAAAAAGGCTTAGACTCTTAGGCTATTATAATATGGAATATTTGGACGGTAAATATGGACCCATGATGGAAAGGGCTATATATAACTTTCAGAAAGAACATGATATTCCCCTAAATTCTAGTATTGGCTGGGAAAGCTATAGGGAGCTAGGAATAATAATAATGGATTAGTTGTTTTTAGAGGATTCTATAACTAAATGCAGAATATATTAAAGGGATAAGAAAGCATCAAAACAAGTTCTGCTATATATTCAGCGGCTAGAAGGGGGAAAAAAATTGTTTATAGAATCTATAATGAAAAGAAGATTAGTTACCTTAAAGGCCCGGGATACTATTGAGGATGCCCTAAATATTATGGTTGATAATAACATAAATGGGGCACCAGTAGTTGATGATGAGAACAACTTAAAGGGTATGATTGTAAAGGCGGATATTTATAGATTTTTAATGGATCCTGGCCATTACAAAAGCTGTCCCGTCGAATGGGTAATGACTAAGGATGTGGTTACTGCTAGTAGGGAAGAGGATATTATAAGCCTGGCAAAACGGTTAAGAGACAAGCACATCATAGCTATTCCGATAGTGGAACACAATAAGGTGATAGGTATTATAAGCATGGAAGACGTCGTAGATTATTTGATAGAGAAATCTATATGATTGGATAAATAAAATATAGCTATATACCTTACATCAAGGCCCAACCTGTAGGTTGGGTCTTGATTTTACCATAAATAAACTGGGGGTTTACAGAAATAAAAACCCCTGTATAATAATTGTATAGATATGCGCTTTTAAAATACTGCAAGATAAAAGGAGATGCGGAAGAAAAATGAAACTTGAAAGTAAAAAGGGAAATCTTATCTTTTCAGGCTGTGACACGGTGGACTTAGCTCAAAAATACGGGACTCCCCTCTATGTAATATCTGAGGATAAAATACATGAAAGATGTAGGGAGATAAAAACATCATTTTTAGATAAATACACCAACACCCAGGCTGTATATGCGAGCAAGGCCTTACTCACTATGGCAGTGTGTAAAATAATGGAGAGGGAAGGACTGGGATTAGATGTTGTATCCGGGGGAGAATTGTACACGGCGCTAAAGGCAGACTTTCCAGCAGATAAAATAATCTTCCATGGCAATAACAAATCCTATGAGGAGCTAGAGTTAGCAATAGACAATGGGGTGGGCAGGATTGTAGTGGATAACCTGCATGAGCTCTCCATGCTAGAAGAAATACTTGCAAGAAAGAAAAAAAGGCTTAAAATTTTATTCCGGCTTAGTCCTGGCATAGAGGGGGAGACCCATGAATATATTATAACAGGGCAAAGGGATTCAAAATTTGGTATATCTCTGGACTATGATAGGATACAGGACTTGGTAAAAAGGGTTATAAATTCAGAATTTCTAGACCTGTTAGGCTTCCATTTTCATCTAGGATCCCAATTATTCCAAAACAATATTTATGTGCAAGCAATTAATTTATTGATGGAATTGGCCCATAAATTAAATAAGGAACTGGGATTTGAAATGACAGAATTAAATACAGGGGGAGGATTTGGCATTTGGTATGTTGATGGAGATGAGAGAAAGCCCCTAAAATACTTCGTTGATCCCATTATGGAAACCATAGAAAAACTGTGCAAAACATATGCTTTACCAAGACCTACTGTTGTGATTGAGCCTGGAAGGTGGATTGTAGGGGAGGCAGGTATTACCCTTTATACTGTAGGATCCATAAAGGAGATAGCAAATATTAGGACCTATGCCAGTGTAGACGGGGGATTGCCTGACAATCCAAGACCTGCCCTTTATGATGCTGAATATCATGGAGTAATAGCTAATAAGATTGACCAAAAACCTAATATGACAGTAACCATTGCTGGAAAGTGTTGTGAAACAGGGGACATTTTAATTTGGGATTTAAAAACTCCCCAGATTGAAACAGGAGATATTCTGGCGGTCCTCAGTACTGGAGCCTATAATTATTCCATGTCAAGTAACTACAATAGATTACCAAGACCAGCTATGGTCTTATTAAAGGACGGTAGGGAAGAAATTATTGTCAGGAGGGAGTCTTACGAAGATTTACTGGTTAAAGAAGTTATTCCAAAACGGTTAAGGGAATAAAAAATAAGGGGGAAAGCCTATGGACCAAGGAAGCAAGAAAGCTTTATGGCGATCCTATAGATTTCCAATTGTTTTGTTATTATCCATATTCCTGGGATCAGGGATTGGTTACATTATGGGGGAAAGGGCGACAATATTTCAGCCTTTGGGAGACATATTCCTAAGAATGATGTTTACTATAGTTGTCCCCCTAGTCTTTGTTACTATTAGTAGTGCAGTATCCAGTATGGGCAATATGAAAAGATTAGGCAAGATTTTGATTAATCTCTTGCTGATCTTTGCCATTACGGGCCTTATAGCCTCTATTATTATGATAATTGTGGTTAATTTATTTCCACCAGCCAAGGGGGTTATACTTGATATTCCCCAGGTGGAGACATTGGAACCCTTCAAAACTGCAGACCAGGTGGTAAAAGCTCTTACAGTAGGGGACTTTCCTGAACTTATATCTAGAAATAATATGCTGCCCTTAATAATATTTTCTATTTTTTTCGGCCTGTGTACCAGCCTATTGGGCAAAAAAGGAGAAGTAATAGCCAGGGGCTTAAATGCCCTATCGGAGATTTTTTTGAAAATGATATCCTTAATAATGTACTATGCACCTATTGGATTGGGAGCTTATTTTGCCTCATTAATTGGGAGTTTCGGGCCTGAACTCCTGGGCTCATATGCTAGGGCTATGGCTATATATTATCCTATTTGCATTTTTTACTTTTTTATTGCCTTTACAGGCTATGCCTACTTCGCAGGTGGCAAACATGGGATTACTACATTTTTCAAACATATCATTAACCCTTCACTTACCTCCCTGGCTACCCAGAGTAGTATAGCTAGCCTACCTGTAAATTTGGAGGCTGCCAGGGAAATTGGTGTACCTAAGGACATAAGGGATATTGTCTTGCCCATAGGAGCAACTGCACATATGGATGGCTCCTGCCTAAGTGCAATATTAAAAATTTCTTTTTTATTTGGGATTTTTGATACTCCCTTTAAAGGGGTGGGGGTTTACGCAAGTGCTGCCCTCTTAGCGGTTTTGAGCGGGGTGGTAATGTCGGGGGTGCCTGGAGGTGGTCTAATTGGGGAGATGTTAATTGTCAATATGTATGCTTTTCCACCGGAGGCCTTTCCAATTATAGCCACTATAGGATATTTGGTGGACCCACCAGCAACTATGATAAATGTAACTGGGGATACGGTGGTGGCCATGATGATTACAAGAATAGTCGAGGGCAGGAATTGGATGAAGAGAAGATTGTAAATTATTATAAGAAACAAAGGTTATCAGACTGTGCAGTGGTATATGCTACAGTCTGATATTGATTTGTTGGCGGCTAAAGTTTTCAAAGGGGGCTTAGCAAGGATGTCAAAGGGACTATTAAATGAGGCTAGAGGTTTAAAGGATTGGTTAATAGAGGTAAGGAGAGATTTTCATAGATACCCGGAATTGGGAAGAAGGGAATTTAGGACCCAGCAAAGGATTATTCAATACCTTAGGCAAATGGGCATAGATAATGCTAAGGGTATGGGGAATACTGGCGTAGTTGCCCTTATAGGGCAGGCAAAAACGGATAAAATAGTGGCCCTTAGGGCAGATATGGATGCTCTGCCCATGGAGGATTATAAGGATGTTTCCTATAAATCTACCCTAGAGGGCAAAATGCATGCCTGTGGCCATGATGCCCATATGGCAATATTGCTAGGGGCGGCAAAACTTTTAAAAAAAATAGAAAAGCAGCTCCAAGGGGGGGTAAAATTAATTTTTCAACCTGATGAGGAAAATTTAGGAGGTGCCAAACCAATGATAGGGGCTGGAGTGCTAGAGAAGCCCAAGGTTGATGCTATCTTCGGCCTACATGTTAGTACGGAAATAGAAACTGGACAAATTGGGATTAAATATGGGCAGATGAAGGCGGCCTCCGATACAGTTAAGATTAATATTTACGGGAAAAGTGTTCATGGGGCCTATCCCCATGGAGGGGTCGATGCCATAGTAATATCTGGCCAGGTTATTACAGCCCTACAAACTATTATTAGCAGGAATTTGGACCCTAGGCAGGGGGCAGTATTCACCGTTGGAAAAATCCAAGGAGGGGGTCAGGCCAATATTATCGCTAATAAGGTGGAAATGACAGCTACTGTCAGGACCTTGGACTTGAAAGTTAGGAGTTATATCAACAAGAGGATAGTAGAAATTGTGGAGGGGGTGGCTGAGGCCCTTGGAGGCAGGGGGGAGGTTATCAGGCAGGAGGGTTATACTTGCCTAGTTAACCATGATGATTTTGTCCATATAATTGAAAAAAATGCTATTAAACTATTAGGAAGAAAAAGTATAGTTAAAATTCCAAGCCCTAGCTTTGGAGTTGAGGACTTTGGCTACTTTTTAGAGGCAGTTCCTGGAGCATACTATAATTTGGGTTGCAAAAATGTAGGCAAGGGAAAAGTTCATCCTGGACATAGTAATTATTTTGATATTGACGAGGAATGCCTCCCAATAGGGGTAGCCTTACAGGTAAAAAATGCCCTAGAGACATTTAAAATTTTATAAAAATAACTCCTTTGGTAATACTAAGGTGGCAACTAATTTGAGACAATACTTAATTTAGGAGAGAAAATTATGTTAATAGTTTTTACCAGGGCCTTAGTATTATATAGTTTGGTAGTCTTGGTCATGCGGATGATGGGCAAAAGGCAGATTGCCGAAATGCAACCCTTTGAATTGGTAATTACCATTATGATTGCAGATTTAGCAGCTACTCCCATGGAGGATACAGGAATACCATTAATAAATGGGGTAATTCCCATAGTAACTCTTTTGTCAGTCCAGGTTATTATGTCCTATATATCTTTAAAAAGTCAGGCCTTTAGAAATTTTATCTGTGGCAAACCAAGTATTATCATAGAAAGGGGTAATGTTGTTCAATCGGAGCTTTCAAGATTAAGGATTAATATAAATGATTTATTGGAGCAGTTGAGGAGTAAAAACTATCCCAATTTAAATGATGTAGACTATGCTATCTTGGAAACCAATGGCGAACTTTCAGTTATACCCAAGGGGGAAAAGAGGAATGTTACTACCGGTGATATGGGCATATACGTTGCCCCTGAGCAATTACCAATTACACTAATTGTTGATGGGGAGATACTAGAGGAGAACCTTCAGACCAGTGGACAAGATAAAAAGTGGGTAAAAAATCAATTGAAAGAAAATAATATTGATAGGGTTGAGGATGTATTTTTTGCCTTCCTATCCTCAGACCAGACCTTTTATGCACAGGCCAAAGATCAAAATAGGACAAAGGAGGGGAGGCCATGAGAATGGTAGTAATAACAATTTTAATTTTAGCAGTTTTTTTTGCCTCATCCTTATATGCAGGCTATTATGTCAAAACTAGCGCCCAGGAAATTGACAATAAGATTAAGCAATTAGAGGCTAATGTGGAAAAAGAGGACTGGCAGAAGGCCAAAGACAATATAGACAAACTTATGGAAAAATGGGAAGGAACCAAAAAAAGCTGGTTAACCTTTTTAGAACATAGTGAAATTGACAATATAGACATTGTCCTAGCTAGATTAGAAAAGTTTGTAGAGATTGAAGAAAATACAGAGGCCTCAGGGGAAATTGCAGAATTAAAATTTCTAATTAAACATATAGTAGAGAAAGAGGCCTTTAGGATGGTAAATATCTTATAATAGATTTTACAAACTATATATTTTTAGCCAGCCAACTCCCAATATCATAGGCTTCCTTCAAAAGTTCCCTATTATTAATAATAGGCTTTCTGTCCATATCTCCTATAAAAAGATTGCCCACCCATTGGGTATTTATGGATTTAAAAAACAAATCCATTATAGGTAGAGTAGCATCAAAAAGATCTTCAGATTCTGGCATACCAGCAGTACATATAAAATAACCCAAGCGCTTTTTTTGTCTATCAATAATTGGTTGATTTAATATATACTTACTAGACCATATGGCTTGATTTCTATCAACAAGGGTTTTTAGGGCACCACTTATGCTGTTAAAATACAGGGGAGAAGATATTATAACAATGTCCGCCCTATTAAATTTGTCATAGATTTGACTCATATCATCTTCTATTATGCATCCTGCCTTTCTGGCACAGGCAGCACATGCCATACATGGTTTAATATCCAAATCCCTAATATAAAGCTTCTCCATATGGATTTCATTATGACATGTGTCCTGTATGCCCTTGAGCATATTATTTACTAGACTATCATTATTTTTGTTTTTTCTTGGACTTCCAACTAGGGCAATAATATTTAGCATAGATATCCTCCTATTGGTAGATTTATATATATTAATAAATATATCCTATCATAAAATCATAGCCAGTTTAGGAAGATAATGAAAATTAACTATGGGAACTAATGGCTGACTTTAGGAAAGCAATTTACTTAGTCCCAATAGGATTAATATACAGCCAGGAATCAGGGAAGTTTTTTCCTTGAGCCTTCCTCCCATGTAATGACTACCTATATAAATTCCCAATAACAAAAATACTAAATTAAGTATTGCTACTAGCAGTATGGTGTATAATATAGTAGGAATGTAGGAAATAGATACAGCAACCCCAATTGCCAGGGAATCGATGGCCAAGGCTATGCCCAATAGGACAGCCTCCTTGACATCAATAACTCCAGAGGTGTCCAGATCGACCTTTGAAGGGTATCTTAATATATTAATGGCAATACCAAGGGACTTGATACTAATTACGGCAATAGAAAGCTGATCCTGTATGCTATCATTAGGAAACTTATAGTTTAGCCAGCCCTGGATAAGAAACCATAAGCCAATAGCTAACAAGGTACCCGACCCCAGAATATGGGTAATAACTTGAGGGACTAGCTTAGACATAAGATTACCGGCAAAAAAACCTAAACTTAAAAGAGTTATAGAAATAATGTCTAATATAACAAGGGATGATAATGGAATTTTTATATTTTTACTACCGTAGGCCATGCCTACACTTAGGCTGTCCATGCTTATGGAAACAGCTATTAAAAGGCATTGAATGATAAAACACCTCCTTCTTGCAAATGAGAATCTTTTTATTATATTATGTTTAAAAAAATAAGGGGTGACGAAAATTTTAATAAGTTACCTTGCTTAGCCTTCTTCCTTTCATTTTTAAATTGAAGTTAAAAAAAATAATACTATATAATAAGGTAGGGAATATTTAATAAGATTTTTTTATTTTTCTTCCTTGACAAGTGGGATTTAGCATGCTATATTTATATTCCGTGGGATACACAGGCAAAAACAAAAATCTTCTTGACAGATAAAAAAGAATTTGGTATAGTATTAAAAGTCACCGTTAAAAATAAGTGGGGTGACA
>CAYMGQ010000023.1:0-15450 GCA_964390055.1 uncultured Clostridiaceae bacterium | reverse complement strand
AGGTGGCAGGACCGTTGGTGCTGGTGTAGTAGCTTCTATTATAGAATAATAAAATTATAAGAGAGATAATAAGGGACTAGGTTATCCTAGTCCCATAAATCATTGTTAGACATATAAAATGCAAGTTTTTCATGGGAAATGGATATAATTATGATAATTAGAAAAGAATTCTATTGACATACAATAGTTTTATTTCAATTATAAAAAAATTCGTTGACATGAAAATAAATATATGATAGATTTTATTAGGTATTAGTTATATAATAGAAGAAATCTGTGCCTTACTCCTGGAATTTATAATATGATTCCTTAAGAGTTGTGCTTTACAGGAGGTGTAACCAGTGCGGGTAAAAATTACATTAGCATGTACAGAATGCAAGCAAAGAAATTATCATACAACAAAAAATAGAAGAAACACCCCAGATCGTGTAGATATGAGAAAGCATTGTAAGTATTGTGGTACTCATACTATACACAGGGAAACAAGATAATAAATTTTGGCAAAAGGATGTGAAGTCTATATGACTACCCAAGGAAATACGAAGGCCAAAAATCTAGGAAGATACTTTAGAGGTGTAAGGGCTGAACTAAAAAAGGTTAATTGGCCCAATAAAGCAGAGTTAAAGAACCATACCCTCGTGGTACTGGCTGCCTGCATACTAGCAACAGCCGTATTATGGGTATTGGATACTGTTTTTGGACTTGGTTTAAACTTAATTATTAAATAGAAAATAGGACGTTATCAAAAATCTATCAAGAATAAAAGGAGGGAAGAGTTATCTATCTTCCCAAGAGATGGATGCTCCTTATATATGTCCCAAGAGGCGAAATGGTATGTAGTCCATACCTACTCTAGTTATGAGAACAAGGTGAAGGTGAACATAGAAAAAATGGTCGCCAATAGAGGTATGGAAGATTTTATTTTAGAAATTAATGTTCCGACAGAAGAAAAAGTTGAAATAAAGAACGGGAAAAAGAAGGTAAAGGAAGTTAAACTATTCCCGGGCTATGTTTTAATCAAAATGATTATGACGGATGAAACCTGGTATATAGTTAGAAATACTAGGGGGGTAACAGGCTTTGTTGGACCCAGCTCTAAACCTGTGCCTTTGACGGAGGCAGAAGTTATGGCAATGGGTGTAGAGGAGATTCGTCATGAAATTGATATGAAAGTCGGCGATACAGTAAGGGTTACATCGGGACCCTTTGAAAGTTTTATTGGTACAATTGAAAAAATTAATTTAGAAAAGGAAACTTTCAGGGTACTTATCTCCATGTTTGGCAGAGATACACCTGTAGAATTAGGATTCACGCAGGTTGAAACCATGTAAATTTTGATTGGAAATATTAAAGGAGGTGGCAAACTATGGCAAAAAAGGTTATAGGGCAAATTAAACTACAAATCCCAGCAGGAAAGGCAACACCGGCACCACCAGTTGGGCCAGCTTTAGGACAACATGGTGTAAACATTATGGGATTTTGCAAGGAGTTCAATGCAAAGACTGCTGACCAAGCAGGCTTGCTCATACCAGTTATTATTACTGTTTTTCAGGATAGATCCTTTGCTTTTATTACAAAAACCCCTCCAGCGGCTGTCTTAATAAAGAAAGCGGTTGGTATAGATAAGGCATCGGGAGAGCCCAATAAAAATAAGGTAGCAAAGATTTCAAGGGATAAGGTGAGGGAAATAGCTGAGCTAAAAATGCCAGATTTAAATGCTAATGATGTAGAAGCCGCTATGGAAATGGTAGCTGGAACAGCAAGGAGTATGGGCATAGAGGTAGAGGCATAGAAAAGAGTGGGAGGCTATTGATAGATAGCTGTTAAAACCACAAGGAGGAAAATAATATGGCAAAAAGAGGAAAGAAATATCAAGAGGTTGCCAAACTAATTGATAGGGAAAAATTATACGATTTAACAGAGGCTGTTGATTTAATTAAAAAAACTGCAACTGCAAAATTTGATGAAACTGTAGAACTACATGTAAAGCTAGGGGTTGACTCTAGGCATGCAGACCAGCAGGTAAGGGGAGCAGTGGTTTTACCTCATGGGACAGGAAGAGATGTAAGAGTTCTTGTGTTTGCCAAGGGGGAAAAGGCTGTAGAGGCAGAAAATGCTGGTGCTGATTATGTAGGAGCAGACGATTTTGCGGCCAAAATTCAGGAAGAAAACTGGTTTGAATTTGATGTGGTTGTAGCTACCCCGGATATGATGGGTACAGTTGGAAGACTAGGAAGGATTTTAGGACCAAAGGGATTAATGCCTAATCCAAAGGCAGGAACTGTGACCTTTGAGATAGAAAGGGCTGTAAAAGATATCAAGGCTGGAAAAGTAGAATATAGACTAGACAAGGCCAATATAATCCACGTACCAGTTGGTAAGGTATCCTTTGATAAGGAAAAGTTGATAGAAAACCTAAGGACTATACTGGACGCCTTAGTTAGGGCAAGACCTGCAGCGGCCAAGGGTCAGTACATGAGAAGTATTGCAATAACCAATACTATGGGCCCTAGTGTAAAGGTTAACCCAAGTAAAATCCTTAGTAGCGGGGCCGAATAATTTTTAAAAGCTAGAAATTTAAAAATGAATATTTGCCGAAGACAGTAGGGGCATATAGCTTAATATCCTACCGAGGTTTTTTATAAACAAGTTGGATTTACAGCATTCTTAAAGTTTGCTAGTATGAAAACATTGACCTCTTCTGTCTGGTTGCAAAGGGGTCTTTTTAAATTTTATTTTTAATTGCCTTGGAAGGCAAAAGGAGGTGGGTATCCACATGTCACAAACTTTAGAGATTAAGAAGAAAATAGTGGAAGAGATTACTGATAAACTCCAAAAATCCACATCTGCAATAATTGTGGACTACAGGGGCTTAAGAGTAGATGAAGTTACTGAATTAAGGAGAAAGTTTAGGGAAGCTGGCGTTGATTACAAGGTATACAAAAACACCCTAGCTAGAAGGGCCGCTGAAAATGCAGGAATGCAGGAATTGGTAGAAGAGCTAATAGGACCTAATGCCTTAGCCTTTAGTTATGATGACCCTGTAGCGCCAGCCAAAATTGCAAGTGATTTTGCAAAAAGCCATAAAAAGTTGGAGTTAAAGGTGGGTTTTGTCGAGGGAAGCTTCTATGATGAGGAAAAATTAAAGGAAATTGCAAATATTCCATCCAGAGAAGAACTACTTGCAAAACTACTTGGTAGTTTACAAGCACCAATATCTAATTTTGCTTATCTAGTGCAGGCGATGATAGATAAAGAAGAGAAGGAAGAATAATTAATTAAATGTGGAGGTGTTTTTAAAATGACAATTGAACAAATTTTAGAAGCAATTGAAAATATGAAGGTATTAGAACTGAATGAACTGGTAAAGGCGGCGGAGGACAAGTTCGGGGTATCCGCATCAGCACCAGTAGTTGTTGGTGGGGCTGCAGCGGGAGCTGAGGCTGAAGAAGAGCAAACAGAGTTTGATGTTGTCCTAGAGAGTGCAGGCGGCTCAAAAATTGCTGTAATTAAAACGGTAAGAGAAATTACAGGCTTGGGATTAAAGGATGCTAAAGACTTGGTTGACAGTGCACCGAAGGCAGTTAAAGAGGGCATAGACAAGGAAGAGGCTGAAGAAATCAAAGCTAAGTTGGAAGAAGCTGGAGCATCTGTAGAACTTAAATAAGAGGAAAAAAACTTAATATAACAAAGCCTTCCTAGACATAAAAGGTGGGCTTTGTTTATACATTTTTTGTGTAATTTGCTGGAGAGAAATTAATTAAAATTAAAATTGGAGTTAGGACTTATTTTAACCTCAATTTTAGTTTTAAAAAATCTTTAGACAAAGGGTTTGACAAACTATAAAAGTTTGTGATACAATAATATACTGCAATAATAGAGTCGTTTTTATGGCTTGTATAAAAACTCAAAAGGATGTTAATAGTAGTATATAGCTTACTGCTAAAATAAACCAAAAGAAAATTAAAATTTTGGATAAAAAATAGATTAGAATATAAAAGCAGACCAAGGGGTCTAGGAAGAATTTATTGAATAAAAAGAGATAAAAATAAAAAAATAGCACTTTGGTCATGGTTATAATTGCAGGACAAAATAAAAGCTCATTCAAATGAGATTTGTATCCATTTGAATGAAATTTTGTTTTTATTGTTTTTTTACTTTATTACAAGGAGTGAATGTTAATATGCCACATCCTGTCAAAGTTGGTAAAAAGGTTAGAATGAGTTATTCGCAAATCAAGGAAGTTCAGGATATACCTAATCTTATCGAACTTCAAAAAGAATCTTATCAATGGTTTTTAGAAGAAGGCTTAAAAGAAGTTTTCAACGATATTTCCCCCATAGAGGATTATACTGGTAATTTGATTTTAGAATTCTTAGATTATTCTTTGGAAGAGGAAACAAAATACAGTGTGGAGGAATCAAAGGAAAGGGACGTTACATATGCGGCTCCCTTAAAGGTAAGGGTAAGGTTAATAAATAAAGAAACTGGGGAAGTTAAGGAGCAGGAAGTATTTATGGGGGATTTCCCTATTATGACTGGTACGGGAACCTTCATTATTAATGGTGCGGAAAGGGTAATTGTCAGCCAGTTGGTTCGTTCTCCCGGCGTATATTATGATAGGGAATATGACAGAAACGGGAAGGCCCTATTTTCAGCCACGGTAATTCCAAATAGGGGGGCATGGCTAGAGTATGAGACAGACTCCAATGGGATTGTCTCTGTAAGGATAGACCGGACTAGAAAGCAACCCATTACTGTATTAGTTAGGGCCTTAGGCTATGGCACTGACCAGCAGGTAAAAGAATTGCTGGGGGAGGATGAGCGCATATTAGCCACCCTAGAAAAAGATAATACCAGAAACACTGAGGAAGCCTTATTGGAAATCTACAAGAGATTAAGGCCAGGCGAGCCACCAACTGTTGAGAGTGCAAAATCATTAATAAATTCCTTGTTTTTCGATCAAAAAAGATATGATTTAGCCCGGGTGGGTCGGTATAAATTGAACAAAAAACTTTCCCTGGCAAATAGGATTATCAACCATAGGGCTGCGGAAAATGTTATAGATCCGCGGACTGGGGAAGTTCTTGTAGAAGTGGGACAAAGGATAGACAGGGAAAGCTCAATTATTATCCAGAATTCTGGTCTAAACAATGTAGATGTATTAACTGATGAGGATAAACCTGTAAGGGTTTTAGGCAACCATTTTGTGGATATAAAAGAATATATTAAATTTAATATAGATGACCTTAGAATTAGGGAAAAAGTTTTCTATCCTGTATTGAAGGAAATCATAGAAAACCATGAAAGTGAGGAAGAGATTAAGGAGGCTATTAGGGAAAGGAAAAGGGAACTGGTGCCAAAGCATATCCTAGTTGCTGATATCCTGGCTACAGTTAATTATGCCTTTAACTTGGCCCATGAGGTGGGAAATATTGATGATATTGATCATCTGGGTAATCGAAGACTGCGATCAGTGGGTGAGCTTTTACAAAACCAATTTAGAATAGGTTTATCCCGTATGGAAAGAGTTGTAAAGGAAAGAATGACCATACAGGATATCGAGTTGGTTACACCACAAGTCTTGATAAATATCAGGCCTGTAGTGGCAGCTATAAAGGAGTTTTTCGGGAGTTCCCAATTATCACAATTTATGGACCAGACTAATCCACTAGCTGAACTAACTCATAAGAGAAGGTTGTCGGCCTTAGGGCCAGGGGGCTTATCTAGGGAAAGGGCTGGTTTTGAAGTAAGGGACGTCCACCATTCTCACTATGGGAGAATTTGCCCCATAGAAACCCCTGAAGGACCAAATATAGGGCTTATAAATTCCTTGAGTACCTATGCAAGGGTTAATGAATATGGATTTATTGAAACACCCTATAGGAAGGTGGACAAGAGCAGGCATGTTGTTACAAATGAGATAGAGTATTTAACTGCTGATGAGGAGGACCTATTTATAATAGCCCAGGCTAACGAACCCCTGGACGAAGAAGAACGATTTGTAAATAAAAGAGTAACAGTAAGAACTCGATTTGGTGGCATTGATGTAGTGCCCTATAGTGAAGTGGACTATATGGATGTGTCACCCAAACAAGTAGTGTCTGTAGCTACGGCTATGATACCCTTCTTGGAAAATGATGATGCAAACCGGGCCTTGATGGGGGCTAATATGCAAAGACAAGCGGTACCTTTATTGGTTCCGGATACCCCTATTATAGGAACAGGAATGGAATATAAATCAGCAAAGGATTCAGGTGTTGTAGTCACAGCACATAATCCCGGACTTGTTGATAGGGTAACATCAGATGAAATAGTAATTATTACAGATAAGGGTCAAAGAGATGAATATAAACTATTAAAATTTAGACGGTCTAACCAAGGAACCTGTATTAATCAGAGACCCATTGTAAGTAAGGGAGATAGGGTAGAAACAGGGGATGTAATTGCAGATGGGCCATCGACAGATCATGGAGAGATAGCCCTAGGACGAAACTGTTTAGTAGGTTTCATGACTTGGGAGGGCTATAATTATGAAGATGCTATATTAATTAACGAAAAGTTGGTGGAAGATGATTCTCTGACATCTATCCATATAGAGGAATATGAAGCAGATGCAAGGGATACAAAGTTAGGCCCTGAGGAAATTACTCGAGATATACCCAATGTTGGGGAGGATGCCCTCAAGGATTTAGATGAGAGGGGAGTTATACGAATAGGAGCAGAGGTGCAGTCAGGAGATATATTAGTAGGAAAGGTTACCCCTAAGGGTGAAACCGAATTGACTGCCGAAGAAAGATTGCTCAGGGCAATTTTTGGAGAAAAGGCCAGGGAGGTAAGGGATACATCACTAAAGGTACCCCATGGTGAATCTGGTATTGTAGTTGATATTAAGGTGTTTTCCCGTGAAAATGGGGACGAATTACCACCAGGGGTTAACGAGTTAGTAAGGGTCTATGTTGCCAAAAAGAGAAAGATTAGTGTTGGCGACAAGATGGCCGGCCGTCATGGAAACAAGGGAGTTATCTCTAGGGTATTACCCGAGGAGGATATGCCCTTCTTAGAGGACGGGACCCCCTTGGAGATTGTCTTAAACCCCTTAGGAGTTCCATCAAGAATGAACATTGGCCAGGTCTTGGAAGTACATTTAGGCCTAGCTGCCAAGGCATTAGGCTGGGAGGTTGCAACTCCTGTATTTGATGGGGCAAACGAACATGATATAATGGATGCCCTTGAGGAGGCGGGATATTCTAGAAGTGGTAAGCTAACCCTATATGACGGAAGAACAGGGGAGGCCTTTGATAATCCGGTTACCGTGGGATATATGTATATGCTGAAATTGCACCACTTAGTAGACGATAAAATCCATGCTAGGAGCACAGGTCCTTATTCCCTTGTGACCCAACAACCCTTGGGAGGAAAAGCCCAATTTGGGGGCCAGCGTTTTGGCGAAATGGAAGTTTGGGCCTTGGAGGCCTATGGAGCAGCCCACACACTACAGGAGATTTTAACAGTAAAATCTGATGATGTGATGGGAAGGGTTAAGACCTATGAATGTATAGTAAAGGGTGAAAACATACCAGAACCTGGTGTGCCTGAATCCTTTAAGGTCTTAATCAAGGAATTACAGAGCCTAAGCTTAAATGTAAACATACTGCTAGAAGACCAAAAGGAGATTGAAATTAGGGAATCCATTGAGGATGATATTGGAGAACTTGGCATTGAACATGGAGGTCTTTTAAAACAGGGCGGAAGAGATGATCAAGAAGAGAAGGATAAGCCCGCTGATGATGAGGAAGATAAGGGCGAGGATGAAGACGAGCAGGATAATGAAGCGGATGAAGCGGATGAAATAGAATTGGATGAGGACTATGTGTTAGAGGATGAAGAGGAACTAAGGAAAGCTGGTTTTAATGATGAATATTTGGATGATGGTTATGATGATGAGGAAGATTAGCGTTAAGAATCAATAATTAGTAAGGTCAATTATAGTTTTAGTACTATAAAGAAGGGAGAGAAACTCCTTGTATGAATTAAATAATTTTGAATCTATTAGAATTTCTCTAGCATCACCGGAAAAAATTAGACAGTGGTCTAAGGGAGAGGTCAAAAAACCTGAAACCATAAATTATAGAACGTTAAAGCCTGAGAAGGAAGGCTTGTTCTGCGAGAAAATTTTTGGACCCACAAAGGATTGGGAATGCCATTGTGGTAAATATAAAAGAGTGCGTTATAAGGGAGTAGTATGTGATCGCTGTGGTGTTGAGGTTACAAAATCTAAAGTAAGGCGGGAAAGGATGGGCCATATAGAGCTGGCGGCCCCGGTTTCCCATATTTGGTACTTTAAGGGGATACCTAGCAGGATGGGCCTATTATTGGACATGTCACCTAGGGCCCTAGAAAAAGTCCTGTATTTTGCTGCCTATATAGTTATTGACCCTGGCGAAACACCCCTAATTGAAAAGCAGGTCTTGACGGAAAGAGAATATAGTGAGGCCGTTGAAAAGTATAAATTTGGATTCAGGGCAGGTATGGGGGCAGAAGCCATTAAGGAAATCCTTTATAAAATTAACCTTGAAGAATTAACAAAGGAATTAAAGCAAAAATTCAAGGAAAGCACTGGGCAAAAAAGGATAAGAACTATTAGAAGACTGGAGGTTGTTGAAGCATTCAAACAATCTGGAAACAAACCAGAATGGATGATTTTGGATGTTATACCGGTAATACCTCCGGACCTAAGGCCTATGGTACAACTAGATGGAGGAAGGTTTGCAACCTCCGATTTAAATGACTTATATAGGAGAGTAATTAATCGAAATAACCGCCTAAAGAGGCTATTAGATTTAGGGGCACCAAACATAATTGTAAGAAATGAAAAACGGATGCTACAGGAGGCTGTGGATGCACTTATAGATAACGGACGTAGGGGTAGGCCAGTAACAGGCCCAGGGAATAGACCATTGAAGTCCCTTTCTGATATGTTGAAGGGTAAACAAGGAAGATTCCGACAGAACCTACTGGGTAAACGTGTAGACTACTCGGGCAGGTCTGTAATAGTAGTGGGACCAGAATTGAAATTCTACCAATGTGGTCTACCTAAAAAGATGGCCTTAGAGCTATTCAAACCCTTCGTAATGAAAAAACTTGTGGAGAATAATCTGGCTCATAATATTAAGAGTGCAAAACGAATGGTTGAAAGGGTTAAACCTGAAGTGTGGGATGTTCTAGAAAATGTAATTAGGGAGCACCCTGTTTTGCTTAACAGGGCACCAACATTGCATAGGTTGGGAATCCAAGCCTTCGAACCGGTCTTGGTGGAAGGAAAGGCTATTAAGCTCCACCCCTTGGTATGCACAGCCTATAATGCAGACTTTGATGGTGACCAAATGGCTGTACACGTACCCCTGTCTGTGGAAGCTCAGGCAGAAGCACGCTTTTTAATGTTGTCACCAAACAATATACTAGCCCCCAAGGATGGGCGACCTATTACAACTCCAACCCAAGATATGGTATTGGGTAGCTATTACTTGACAATTGAGGTTGAGGGCAGCAAGGGGGAGGGTATGGTATTTAAAGATTATGAGGAAATGCTAATGGCCCATGAGGAAGAGATTGTAGACCTCCATGCGACTGTTAAGGTCAGGAGAAAGGCAAGCCCTGAGGACCAAGGCAAACTCATAGAGAGTACAGTGGGAAGATTTATCTTTAACGAAGGAATTCCCCAAGACTTGGGCTTCGTTGATCGGAGCAAAGACCCATATTCACTAGAGGTTGACTTCCTATGTGATAAAAAGGGCTTGGGAAGGATTATTGATAAATCCTTTAGAAAACATGGTAATGCAATGACTGCAGTTATGCTAGACTATATTAAGGAAAAGGGATTCCAGTATTCAACCAAGGGGGCCATAACTATTGCGGTGAGTGATATGGAGGTTCCAGACGAAAAACTAGAACTCCTTTCCCAGGCAGAAGAGACTGTTGATAAATATGAAAAAGCCTATAGGCGTGGTTTGATTTCTGATGAGGAAAGATATGAAAAGGTCATTGAAACCTGGACTGAGACAACAGAAGAGGTTACCGATGCATTAATGGCTGGCCTAGACAAACTAAATAATGTCTTTATAATGGCCCACTCTGGTGCTAGGGGAAGCAAAAACCAGATAAGGCAACTGGGTGGAATGCGGGGACTTATGGCAAATGCTACTGGACGTACAGTGGAAATGCCTATAAAATCTAACTTTAGGGAAGGGTTAACAGTTTTGGAGTATTTTATATCAACCCATGGTGCCAGGAAGGGTCTGGCTGATACGGCACTACGAACTGCCGACTCGGGCTACTTGACTAGACGCTTGGTGGATGTTAGCCAGGATGTTATTATACGGGAAGATGATTGTGGTGCCACTGAGGGAGCCGTTGCTACGGCCCTGAAGGATGGAAATGAAATTATAGAAGACCTTTACGATAGACTGGTAGGAAGGCATACCCTGGAGGATGTCCTACACCCAGAGACAGGCGAGGTTTTGCTTACTAAAAATCAAATGATTCAAGAGGAAGATGCCGAAAGGATAATAAAACTAGGTATTGATAGGGTGAAAATCAGGACTATTTTAAAATGCAATACAAGACATGGTGTATGTGCTAGCTGTTATGGTAGGAACCTTGCCACAGGCAGCCCGGTTCAAGTGGGTGAGGCAGTTGGTATTATTGCTGCTCAATCCATAGGGGAGCCAGGAACTCAATTAACTATGAGAACATTCCATACAGGTGGGGTAGCAGGTGCTGATATCACCCAAGGTTTACCTAGGGTAGAGGAATTGTTTGAGGCCAGAAAACCAAAGGGCCTGGCTATTATTAGTGAAATAGCTGGTACTATTGAAATAGTTGAAACAAAAAGAAAACGAGAAGTAATTGTAAGAAATGAAGACCAGGAGAAAAAATATGAAATTCCATATAGCTCTAGGCTTAAGGTAGGGCAAGGACAAACTATTGAAGCAGGAGATGAAATTACAGAGGGTTCAGTTAACCCCCACGATATCCTAAAGATTAAGGGAGTGGAGGGTGTTGAAGCCTATATTATAAAAGAAGTACAAAGGGTGTACCGATTACAGGGAGTTGATATCAACGACAAGCATATTGAGGTGATAGTCCGACAAATGCTAAGTAAGGTTAAGGTTGAAGATGCCGGAGATACCGACTTGCTACCTGGTGCCCTAGAAAGCCTATTTAAATTAAGAGAAGTAAATGAAAGGGCCAGAAAAGAAGGGAAGAAAGAGGCTATTTACAGGCCTACACTACTGGGTATTACAAAGGCATCTCTAGCAACGGAGTCCTTCTTATCAGCTGCCTCCTTCCAGGAAACAACAAGGGTTTTAACAGAGGCGGCCATAAAGGGCAAGGAGGACCACCTAATAGGCTTAAAGGAAAATGTAATTATAGGCAAACTAATTCCCGCAGGAACAGGGATGAAAAGGTACAAAAATATAGCTTTAGAGGTTGAAGAAGAACCAATTGCCCTTATAAGTGAGGAAGAAAAAGTTAATGTATAAAAGGGGGGAGCAAGGCTCCTCCCCACAATAGGTACAAATCATCCCATGCCTTGAAATATCATTAACTGGGATAGGGACTTTACTAGATATAAGTTCTTAAAACATATATAAAATAAGTAGTTGACAGCATTAAATTCAAATGTTAGAATAGTAAGGTGTGCAAAGAAGGCGATAGATTTGGTGCAGGAGTCACATTGATCTAAAAGTTGACTTTTTTGCCTAGGAGATTAAAATAGACGACCTCTAGGTATTTTAAAAAGGAGGATGCTTTTATGCCAGCTAAATTACAAAGCCAAGATAAGGTCATTGGACTTAAACAAACAAGAAAGGCATTAAATCAAAACAAGGTTGATAGGCTTTATCTAGCCCAGGATGCTGACGACCATTTACTAAGGGAATTAAGGGAAATGGCTGGGGAAAAAAACATAGAAATAGTCTATGTTACTAGTATGAAGGAACTAGGGGAGAAGTGTGGGATTGCCGTAGGGGCAGCAACTGTGGCCCTACTAAAATAATTATAGACATCTTTACTATATTTATTATAAAATTGGTGAAAAACTATTTACTATGGAAGGAGGTGCACATATGCCAACAATTAATCAGTTAGTACGAAAGGGTAGAAAACGAATTACTGAGCAATCAGGAGCTCCAGCTTTGCAAAGGGGATACAACTCCATCAAAAGGATGGCTACCAAACAGAATTCTCCACAAAAAAGGGGAGTTTGTACTTCTGTAAAAACTGTCACACCTAAGAAACCTAACTCTGCTTTGAGAAAGGTTGCTAGGGTTAGACTTACTAATGGTATTGAGGTATCTGCCTATATACCAGGTATTGGTCACAACCTCCAGGAACATAGCGTTGTTTTAATTAGAGGGGGTAGGATAAAGGACTTACCTGGAGTTAGATACCACATTGTAAGGGGAACACTAGACACAGCAGGTGTTGAGGGTAGGATGCAGTCAAGATCCAAGTATGGTGCTAAGAAACCTAAAAAGTAAGGATGTAAAGTAAACGTCGGAGCTATGATGCATGATATATATAGAGGCATTAGAAGCGCACGACGGCAATCTGGGACTGGTTGTCGAGTACCGATGAACAATTTAATTTATTGAGGAGGGAAGTAAAGTGCCGAGAAAAGGAAGTGTGCCCAAGAGGGAAACCCTGCCGGATCCAATATATGGTAGCGAAATGGTTACCAAATTAATTAATGGCATAATGTTGGATGGGAAAAAGGGTGTTGCCCAACACATTGTGTATAGGGCATTTGAGATGATTGAAGAAAACACTGGAAATGACCCCTTGGAGATATTTGAGAAGGCCATGAACAATATTATGCCTCTCCTAGAGGTCAAAGCACGCCGTGTAGGGGGAGCTAACTATCAAGTACCCGTTGAGGTAAGACCTGATAGAAGGGAAACCTTAGGGATTAGATGGCTAATAAGCTACTCTAGAAAAAGAGGCGAGAAAAATATGATAGATAGATTGGCAAAAGAAATTATAGATGCATCCAATAGTTTAGGAGCATCTGTCAAAAAGAGGGAAGAAACACACAAGATGGCAGAGGCAAACAAAGCATTTGCCCATTACAGGTGGTAATAAAATGTTTAGTATAGCAGTTATTGGATATGATAATAATTATTAGTTGCTAAATACACTGTAAATGTTTCGTTTCCTATGGAAGGAGGATCAACAGTGGGTAGGCAGTTTCCACTAGAAAAAACAAGAAATATAGGAATTATGGCTCATATTGATGCCGGCAAGACTACAACTACAGAGAGAATACTATTTTATGCTGGCAGGATAAGAAAATTAGGAGAAACCCATGAGGGTGCCTCACAAATGGATTGGATGGAGCAGGAAAAGGAGCGGGGAATAACTATTACCTCAGCGGCCACCACTTGCCATTGGCGAGATTATAGAGTAAACATCATAGACACACCAGGGCACGTGGACTTTACTGTAGAAGTAGAAAGGTCCTTGAGAGTCTTGGATGGGTCCGTGGCTGTTTTCTGTGCTAAAGGAGGCGTAGAACCTCAATCGGAAACGGTTTGGAGGCAGGCAGATAAATATAAGGTGCCAAGGCTAGGATTTGTAAACAAAATGGATATCCTAGGGGCAGACTTTTTCCAAACTGTAGAGATGATTAAAGACAGGTTGGGAGCAAATGCTATTCCTATCCAATTACCCATAGGTGCCGAAGACACTTTCCAAGGTATGGTGGATTTAATTAAAATGAATGCCTATATCTATAAGGATGATTTGGGGCAGGATTATGAAGTTGTTGATATACCAGAAGAAATGAAGGAACAGGCCGAGGAATATAGGGAAGTATTAATAGAAGCTGTGGCAGAAACCGATGAGGATTTAATGATCAGCTATCTAGAGGGTGAGGAATTAACAGAAGAGGATATTATGAGGGGATTAAGACAAGGGACAATTAGCACCCAAATTATACCCATACTGTGTGGTTCCTCCTATAAAAACAAGGGGGTCCAAAGGCTCTTAGATGCAATTATAGACTATATGCCTTCACCTCTTGATATACCGGCTATAAAGGGAATGTCCCAAGATGCAGAGGAGGAAATTGAAAGAAAGGCTGATGACAATGAGCCCTTTGCAGCTTTAGCATTCAAAATCATGACCGACCCCTATGTAGGAAGACTGGCTTTTTTCAGAGTATATTCTGGCAAACTTGAGTCTGGCTCCTATGTATTGAATTCTACTAGGGGTAAGAGAGAAAGAATCGGAAGAATACTACAAATGCATGCCAATACTAGGGAAGAGGTAACTGAGGTATATGCTGGAGAGATAGCGGCAGCAGTAGGACTAAGGGATACAGCAACGGGGGATACCCTGTGTGACCCTGATGAGATTGTTATATTAGAATCCATGGAATTCCCTGAACCAGTTATTCACGTAGCGGTTGAACCAAGAACTAAGGCGGGACAAGAAAAGTTAAGTATAGCCCTGCAGAAACTTGCAGAAGAAGACCCGACCTTTAAGACCTATACTGACGAAGAGACTGGGCAGACAATAATTGCAGGTATGGGAGAACTTCACTTAGAAATTATAGTTGATAGGATGTTAAGGGAGTTTAAGGTAGAGGCCAATGTTGGAAAACCACAAGTTGCCTACAAGGAAACAATCACTCAGGCGACAGAAGTTGAGGGTAGATATGCCCGTCAATCTGGTGGTAGGGGACAGTATGGCCATGTTAAGATTAGGCTTGAACCCCAAGAGGCTGGAGAAGGTTATAGCTTCGAAAACAAAATTGTGGGGGGAGCAATCCCAAGAGAATTTATACCTGCTGTAGATGCTGGTATCCAGGAGGCCATGAAAAATGGTATCCTAGCTGGATATGAAACTGTAGATATTAAGGTAGAACTTTATGATGGTTCTTTCCATGAGGTAGACTCATCGGAATTGGCCTTTAAGATTGCAGGCTCCCTAGCCTTTAAAGAGGGGATGAAAAAAGCTAGACCGGCAATATTAGAACCCTACATGAAGGTAGAGGTAACAACTCCCGAAGAGTATATGGGAGATGTTATGGGGGATTTAAATTCAAGACGAGGCAAAATCCAGGGAATGGATCCAAGGGACGGAGGAATCCAGGTTATAGACTCCTTAGTTCCCTTGTCAGAGATGTTTGGCTATGCCACTGATTTGCGGTCAAATACCCAGGGTAGGGCAGTATATTCCATGCATTTTAGTCACTTTGAGCAAGTACCTACTAGTATTGCAGAGGAAATTATTGCGGGGAAAAAATAGAGGTTAAATTTAGTGTGACTTTTAATAAGATAATATTAAGTTTATTATTTATGAAGGATAAAATTCCTTAATATTTTAATAATGAGGAGGAGAAGTAATGGCGAAAGAAAGATTTGAAAGAACCAAGCCCCATAT
>CAYMGQ010000022.1:0-16975 GCA_964390055.1 uncultured Clostridiaceae bacterium | reverse complement strand
AAAATTCTTGATCCAACAATGAGAAAGAGATCTGAAAGAAATAAATAATATTTAACCTAGATTATTCATCTAGTTATTACTAACGGTGCTTAGCACCGCATTATTACTGGTTTTATCTTGATTATTATTTTCACTTAAAAAGTGAAAATAACTCGAAAATAAATTGTATAGAAAAAGGACTTAATCTTTTGTATAATGTAGTCACCACAACAAACATAAAACAAAGGAGAAAGCCCATATGCATAGTTTAGATGATTTACAATTTAGAAAGCAATAATCAGATTAAAATAAATTTCAACGGAGGTGATTTATCCTCCGATGCAGGATTGATTCCAGTTAATGAATTTGCCTGCAAGATTGGTTTTTCACAGTTACTCCAATCTCACTTTAAAACAAATGATACAGCCTTACGTTTCCATAAGGATAATGAAAATGCCATGCAGAAAATTTATCAGACAATCGCTGGATATTTTCAGGATGATGATGCAGATGAACTTACAACAGATTCTGTATTTACCTCTGTATTAGGCAAGAAAAAACTTGCTTCCCAGCCAACGCTGTCTCGCTTCACGAATCGTTGTGATGATATCTGTCTTATGCCGTTTGAACAGATTACACAGGAGCTTCGTCGTCGGATTTATTCTATCCAAAAACCAAAGCACAGTTCTGAAAGGTAAATAAAATTCGCACTAATTCATCCTAATTAGTGCAAACTCGCGGCGAAATTGGTAAAATAAAAGAAAAACTTTATCGCAGTGAGGTAAAAAATGAGCAGAGAACAAGAAAGAATCAGAAAAAAGATAGAAGTTAATCCAGTATTAGAATGTAATAAGGTTCAAAAACAATTTTATCCAGAGTTGTTTCATAAGTTTTCCCAAACCTACGACCCTAGGCATCAAAGCTATGTAGTGTATTCAAACAAGACTATGCTGGGTACATTGTATTACAAAGGAATTGCAGGTATCTCTAGTATGAAGGCAATGACAACAGAATTCAATGATGAAACAGTAGTTAAAAACCTCGCTTCATTTATGAATGAATCTTTAGAAGAATATTTACCACATCATGTAACAGAAAATGAATATCTTGAGCGATTAGCTCCTCAGGAGCTGCAGAATATACAGCAAGATGTTGTGTATCAACTTATTCGCAAAAAAACATTCGATGGTGCAAAGTTCATGAAGAAATGGCTTGTTATTATAGATGGAAGTCAGCTTTATTCTGGTAGAAGAAAAATAAATGATAACTGTTTAGAGAGAGTGAGTAATCGTGGGACAGATCAGGAAATTGTTAACTATCATCAGAATGTCCTAGAAGCAAAAATATACTTCGGTAATAAATTAATTGCAAGTATAGCGAGCGAATTCATTGAAAACAATGGAGAAGATGCAATTCGTCAGAAAAAAATGAGTGAAGAAGAAAAGAAACAGGATTGTGAAACAAAAGCATTTATCCGAATAGCAAAGAAAACAAAACAAGCATTTCCAAGGCTACCTATAATACTTTTGTTGGATAGTCTGTACGCATCCAAGACGGTGATGGATATATGCAAAAAAAATAAATGGGATTATCTTATTCGGTTTAAAAAGGGAAGTATTCCAAGTATTGCAGAGGAATATGAAGCGATTCCAGAGAAACACAGATCAGGCAAAGCAGAGTTCGTAAATGGAATTGATTATAAAGATCATAAAGTAAATGTACTTCGTTACTGGCAAGAAAAAACAATCAAGAATGAGCTTGTTAGGACAGAGTTTCAATGGCTGACTAATATTGAGATAACAATTAAAAATGCGGAAAAGCTAGCTAATACAGGAAGAAAAAGATGGAAAATAGAAAATGAAGGCTTTAACCGACAGAAACATTGGCAGGGAGATATTACTCATGCCTGTAGTTGGAATGAGAATGCACAAAAGAATCATTATCTGATGCATCAGATATCAGATTTTATAAAGCAACTGTATGAATTCTATGTTCTAGAGAAAAACAAAATAAAAAAGAAGCAAAAAAATATATCTTCCGATTTGTTAGCCAGCTTTGGACGGCAACTAACAAGAGAAGATATATTAACAGAAAGGGAAATGCATAGCACAACCATCAACTGAGATAATTATAGCAAAGGATGTGGTATCTGAAAAGAGTAAATTTAAAAAAAGTAAAAATATCCACAAAATAAGAAAATGCAGAGAAAGTGTTTCTATACGATGTGGATAATTCCTCTACAAAAACAATTAGCTGTGGATGTAATCCACAACTGTGATTTTAAAGGGGGTATACTGAATTTAAAATAGTTTACCTTTCAGAGCTGTGAAACGCTAATTGCTGTTGCAAAATACGCACAATTATATTACTATTGTAATTTAAGAATGATTTGCTATTTTATAATTTTTCTAACCTTTTTATGCTTTTTACCACCTGTCATATCTTTTACCAATTCAATACCGTCATAGTACATACAGCAAAATCACCACAACAAGCACAACTATAACCATTCCAGCTATGATACCAATAATGATGTGCCGTTTGGAACAGTCATTAGATACCAGTCGGTTGCAAACGTGGCATTCAGTCGCATTCCAATTAACCTTTGCACCGCAGCAACGACAACGAAAAATTTTGAGGTTCATAATTTTTGTTTCCTCTTTTCAAACGCATAGTAGTTGTTAGAAAACGCACGTAATTATAATTTTAACTTAATAATAATGTGATTTAAAAGTCAATTTTAAAGGATAATTTTGCTACAAATATAAACTAATACTAAAACACGCACGAAAACCGTCCTCAACGTAATTAACATGTTTTTCGGCATAATTGACATGTTTTTGCTATTACTTGTAAATTAATAGACGAAAAACAACAAAGGAAGTGATGATTTATGGCACTGAAAATTGCAATATGTGACGATACTCTCCCCGACAGACAACGGCTTATCTCGCTTATAAAAGAAAAAAATATTTACTGCGAATGCACTACCTATGAGAGTGGTGAAATGTTACTGTGGGATTTTGAAAACGGCACTCGATTTGATATTATTTTCCTTGATATTTTTATGGAGGGTATAACTGGAGTGGAGACTGCAAAACGCATTCGTATCATTGATTCCAACACGCTTTTAATTTTTGTAAGCAGTAGTAATGATTTTTACCGCGAATCTTATGACCTTTATGCCTTTAACTATCTTATCAAGCCACTTGTACAGGATAAACTGAATGAGGTATTGTGTCGTGCTGTGGAACATCTAAACAAGGACACAGAACAGGTCGTCCGCATATCCTTCAGGGGTAGCCTACATACAATTCGATGTAGTCAGATTCTGTATCTTTCAAGTGAACAGCATTCTGTGAATTTTTTCTTGAAAAATGGAGAAATACTAAAATCTTATGGCAAACTGGACGATTTCCTCTCTCAGCTTCCTTCAGAAAGCTTCATGCGTTGCCATCAGAGCTATATCGTTAATTTAATTTATGTGAAAGCAATGACAATGAGCAAATTTACGCTCAGCGAGGTAAGTATTCCTATTTCCAGAAGATATTCCGAACATGCACGGAGCAAATATTGTACGCAGATGTTCAGCGACTTTTAAGGAGGCAACAAAATGACCTATTTAACACATGTCTGGGAAGTGATATGGCACAATCCAGGTGCCGTCACTGTAGCAATTGGCGGTATGCTGTTGTATTCTTGCTTCCTTAGACCACGCTTCAAGTGGTGGCTCTACCCTATGATGTTGGCATTGTCTTTTATTGCCTTGCCCATGATTTATGAATTGCTTACAGCAGTGCTCGATGAGCCCCAATCCTACAGCATTTTGATGACCTGCCTCGGATATTGGGTCGCTATTATGGTGCTAATTGCCTTTAAAGAGCGTTTTGGAGCAATTATTACCCTTATTCTCACGCAGGGCATCCTCAACCGATTATTTACATTCGGCGGTTATATTCTGCATATTCCACTCAACGCAGCGGTTGGAGGAAACTTGCAAGTCGGTGTATCGGTGTCACTGGTGCTTGTAGTAATGTACTCGCTTATTTTACTTGTCTGCTGGCTAGTACTTCGTGAGAAAGGTCGCAAACTGATTCAAACTCAGCTACGTCGTCAAAACTGGGTCGTGCTTGCCAGCTTTTCCCTTTCAGCCAAGCTTATCATCGATTTCTGCTCTGACTACGCCTTTGCTTTAAACCCATATTCCGATATAAAGATTATTTGGGCAATGATTGCACTTTGCCTTTTTAGTGTCGCTGTGCTTGCCTTATACCTTTACAGCACAATATCAACACTGAAATATACGCAACAGAAGGCTACCTCTGACCGATTGATTTTTGAGAAAGAAGCACAGCAACGATATTACGAAGTACAGCTTCACAATCAGGAAGAGATACGCCGTATGAAACACGATATGAACGGACACATAACAACAGTCACCCAACTACTTGAGGAGGATAACAAAGACGAAGCGACTTGTTATCTCAAAAACCTTGTCAGTTATGCCCAAAGCCATCAAAAAAAGCTGTATTCCAATGATCCATATCTCAACGCAGTAGTGACTAACTATGCAGCGCTCTTTACAGAGAATGAAACAGCCTTTGAACATGATATACAATCGGGTAGAATAGAACTTCACCATGTGGAAATGTGTCTTGCACTAAACAATGCTTTGCAAAACGCCTTGGAAGCTTCATTAAAACTGCCAACTGAGCAGCGTTATGTCAGATTGCAGGTCAAAACGAAGCAGAACCATTTCTTATTTCGCGTCACCAATCACTTTGATAACAAGTTGATTATGGACAATGGGTTGCCACGTTCCACCAAGGAGGGTGAGGGTCATGGATATGGACTAACTAGTATTCGTGACGCAGTAGAGTCCGTCGGAGGCTTTGTAGTCTGCAAAATTGAGGGCGATATATTTGTGCTAGATGTAGATGTGTAAAGGAAATTCTAAAATTTAAGGACATTGGATAAAACGAGTAAAGACCATCAAAAAAATAATTATAAAAAATTAAATCCAAATGAAGAGTACCTATTTTAGAAAAATAAAAAGACTAGTTCATCAACATTAATTAATAGTAATGTAAATGAGCCAGTCTTTTTCGAATAGATGGGATTCAAAAAGTAAACGAGGTAATCAAGTTTAAATTATTAAATTATTAAATAAATATAGTCTAAATATAGTAAATATCAAAATTTATACAAAAAAAATAAGCGGATAACGGGAATCGGACCCGCAACCCTTAACTAGGCTATTAAATGATATACTTCTTATACCGAAAATGTAGAATCTAACTGCTTACGTTACGCGTTCCATTCGCGCGTGTATTATGTCGAATTTCTGATTCGCGTTTCGCTGGACATGTGATTTTAGTCAATAATTCCTAATTTCTCCCCATAATTTTTTTGCGGGCAAGCCGAAGTGAATTTCCCCGGTTGCGGAAATCGCCAATGTAATAGTTCTACGCAAAAAAATTATGGTCCGCCATGAAAAAAAAGCGGAATGCTACTAAACTTAGAAGGGAGACACTATATACTAAACAGTAACCTTCTTTTTGACACCCCATGATTTTCAAATGACTGAAAATCCTATCAGAACAATCAAAATAGTGTATTTTCATTATTTAAGCATAAAAAAAATCTACACTGCTTATTTTATTGCAGCATAGATCTTGATTTTCCTTTCATTCCTTTTTATTAAGCATCACAAATAAGCCAGACCAAGTCTAACTTACATTTTATTTATTAAACCTGAATTATTCATAATAATTCAATAAATGGTGCGTAGAACCAGGTAGTTACTGTATTTTCATCTTATATTGCATTTCACTTTTTAAGTGAAATATTTATCACAAAATTATATAGAAAAAAGGCTTCAACTTTGTTAAAATTTAAGTGCGAACAAAAACCAACAAAGGAGAAACCTATATGTATAGTTTAGTAGAACAGCACTTAAATTGCAATAAAAAGATTAAAATAAATTTCAACGGAGGTGATTTATCCTCCGATGCAGGATTATTCTTAATAAAAGAATTTTCCCACAAAATAGATTTTGAAAAACTTATCAAACAAAAGTTCAAAACCAATGATAAATCTAATCGATTTCATACAGATGATGAAAATCTCTGCCAAAAACTTTATCAAATCATCGCTGGATATTTTTCAGATGATGATTCTGACGAATTAACGAATGAGCCTGTATTAAATGCCATTCTTAACAAAGAAGGCCTTGCTTCACAACCTACAATGTCTCGATTCTTTAGCCGTATGGACGAAGATACTTTGGCTCAGTTTGAAGTGATTAACCAAGATTTACGTCAAAGGATTTATTCAATCAACAATCCTGAAATGGTGCTTCTTGATCTCGATTCAACTTTGCTTGCAACTTATGGTAAACAAGAAGGTGAAGGTTTTAACTTTCATTATTCATCAAATGGTTACCATCCTCTTGTTTGCTATGATGGACTAAATGGTGACTTGCTGAAAATTCAGTTAAGAGAGGGCGCTGCTTATTCTTCGACAGGTGTAGTCGATTTCCTCCAGCCGTTGCTAGATGAATACCAATCAATCTACGAAAACACCAGGTTATACCTCCGTGGTGATAGTGGATTTGCCGTACCAGCACTGTTTGAACAAGCTGAACACAATAGCTGTTCTTATGCAATTAGATTAAAAGCAAACCAGAATCTTTACAGAGCTGTGAAACATGTTGAGGCCGAATTGGATTATGCAACCAAAACAAATAAACTTGACTATGCAGTATGCTTCGGTGAATTCATGTATCAGGCCAAAAGCTGGAACTATCCAAGGCGAGTTGTCCGCAAGGTTGAAAAACCTTATAATCAGTTCACTTACATGTACACGTTCATTGTGACAAATATGGACCTTGAACCATGCCAATTAATTCAGTTTTACTGTAATCGTGGACGCATGGAAAATTTCATCAAGGAATCAAAGTCAGGATTCAACTTTGAATCTATGAGCAGCCATACAAAAATAGTTAACGAAAACCGTCTACAGTTAAGTATGTTGGCATACAACTTATTCAATTGGTTCAAACGTCTCGTATTACCTGCTAAAATGCGAAAGATGCAGATAGACACAATACGTTTAAAACTGATAAAGATTGCTGCAAAAGTAATCCATTCAGCAAGATATATAACATTCAAGCTTTGTAGTAGCTGCCCATATCAAGAGGAATTTTATGAAACTCTTGATAATATAAGGCGACTGTATCCAAATTTGGAATAGCAACTTTACGTGTACATTGAAAACCTGAAATCATATACAATTGGAAACAACGGGGTTAGTGCGCTCTTTTTTAAGAAGCAATAAACTGATTATAGGTAACTTTATGAAATGTACAGTTTGTAGAACGAATTATTCTATAAAAAAATCATTGTGAATAATTCAGGTTAAATTC
The DNA here is from genome assembly GCA_964390055.1 of uncultured Clostridiaceae bacterium. Lineage (GTDB taxonomy): Bacteria > Bacillota > Clostridia > Peptostreptococcales > Natronincolaceae > CAYMGQ01. The sequence goes on along the minus strand of CAYMGQ010000022.1, from coordinate 9,570 downwards.
TATTATTCTCACTAGATAATTTGCAAATATGGGAATAACGCAATATTCACATGCTCATATTCTAATCCGAATTTATCATAAACAGCTTTTGCGATTACATTAAACTCCTTTTTATATAAAACAAAATGATGATTCACCATGCAATCATTCATAAATTCATATATATCCGGAAGATCTGATTTTAATAATCTTAATAAATTTTTTCGCTGTATTTAAACTAACTCTTGCGGATTTTGCTGCAGAACTAAAAGACCCAGATTCAGCATAGGCTTCAAGTATTTTTTTATCTCTTTTCGCTTTTTTATCTTTATTATTTGTTTTACTATAATTATTTTTTATCTTCATGGACTTGTTATAATTGAACAGATCTTCTACTGATATTCCTAATTTATCTGCAAAATCTTCGTTTGTATATTTATAGAATCCATAAGGTTTAATATTATCAATGCATCTAAATGTAACCTCTAGCTCTCTACGTGATAACGGGTTTACGATAAATTCGATATTAAATAAAATCACTTTGTTTTTCGCTTTTTCTCTATCTACAATTTGAACTAGATTGTTATATAGTAAGTGGACTATATTATGCCTATTTTCACTGCCCTTTGTTTTTCCTCTAGACTTTACAAACGTTTCAATGATTGCTGTTCTTTTTGGGGGTAAATAAAACATATTACCATGTCTCCTACTATGTTTATCAGCTATAGTCTTTTTTACTTTAGCCTTTTTATCAATTTGCTTAGTTTCAATATGAAAGAAATCCTTAAGATCATCCAAATGGGCAGAAATTGAAGATTTTGGGAAAGCCCATTTGCGTTGGCTTAAAAAGTTTCTGAACTTAAAAAATGGAATCCCTTCCCATGATACATTTCGCAGGGTTTTTGCTCTAATTGACTCAGAACAGCTTCAGGCTGCTACTGTTTCTTTTCTGATAGAGAACATAAATTCTTTGAAGAAATCCCTTGGAATAAAAGAAACTCGATATCGTCATATATGTGTTGACGGAAAAGAACAAAAAGGCACTGGACGCAAATATGATACGGATGAAAAGATACGGAATCTGCAGACACTGCATGTATATGATGCATCCAATGATATCTGCCTCTATTCACAGCCCATAGCTATTATGAAACCTCCGAAAAGCACATGGACAGGTAGAAATAAGACGTTATTACCTGAAAAAGGCAGTACATAAATTTAATGGTGTTGTTGAATGGCAGAATCAGCGTAACTTTGTATGCTACGAAAAATATACCTGTAATACAATTACCAATAAAGAGAAAACCGAGACACGTTACTATATCACAAGCTTAAAGGACATCGAACTCTGTGCCGATGCGATTCGAGGTCATTGGGAAGTTGAAACTGGATTTCACTGGTATCTGGATGCTTCTTTCAGGGAATACGACAATACTACCATGGATAAGCAGCTTTTAATAACTATAGTCTGATAAACAAAATGGCGCTTTCACTCTGTAAGCTCGTGAGACCGCACATGGGAAACCGCAGTATTCAGCGGATTAGAAAAACTTTTGGATGGAACATGGAAGACAACCTTTCCATTCTATTAAACAATTTCAATGAAGATCAGATAAAAAGTGCTTTGGAAAACAGATAAAGAGCTTAGAAAACAGATAAAACAAGCAGTTTAATTAAGTATCCCTAAAATCAGCTTTATTTTAGATTATCCGTACAAATATTATAAAAACTCCATATATCGCAAACAGCTTCTAAAGCTGATGATATATGGATTTCTTTTTATCATTAATTTATGATTGATGCGTTTGTCTTATGGGGGCTTTGTCTTATTAACTTGGGTGTTAATTATGGCACACACAATGTTAGTTTTGCAAATGCAGGTACAAATGCAAATACGCCAGTTTTAATAGAAGGTGTACAGTCAAGTCCAACTGACTTGGTGGCATTCAAATGTGGCAAAGGACACGAGTTTAATACAAAATGCATCCGGCAGTGCCACTTCTTATCCCAATAAACATCAAATAAACGTCAAGTTGTAGGTTCTTTAGAAAGTAGCTTACGTTTCCTATCTTTTCACATATTAGTTCTACAACTCAATCCATAAAAATAGACCGGTGATTTTCCTCGGGTTATCCTTCCGAGATGAAAATTCACCGGTCTTTTTAAATGATCAGTTCAGCCGCTAAAATCATGCGGTTTTAACAAGCAGAGCCATTCTTTTTGCTTTTCTTGCCTTTGAGTAAAGTTCCAAGTATCAGCATTGTCAACCCAAGCGTTGCCAACAGTGGTAATGCAGATGGGCTGCTGTCACCTGTCAGAGGGTTTTTGGTCCCACTTGTGGAGCTGTCGCTTGAAGAACCTGCACCTGTAGTATCAGTGCCTATGATATCAGTACCTGTGCCTCCAGTGCCTGTGCCTCCAGTACCTGAAGTACCATTACCGGAATCACTGTCTGTTGCAGTCTTATATGCAATCGCATAGGTGGAGAATTTCTTAACAAATAGTGAAATCGTCTTATTGTCGTCCGATATTACAATATACTCTCCGTCTGCATTTTTAACTGTTGTAATGGTATCAACGGTTGTGCCATGATAACGATAGATGACATAGCCCGTTTTGCCTTGCAGTGCAGTATCAAGAGGAATCTGTATTTCGATTAGACTTGGCAGCTCAACAAGAGTTGTAACGGTGGCAACGCCACCAGACGGAGTTACTGTTTTCAGTACCGATAAATTAAGATAAGTACCGACTGTTTCACCACTTGACTGTGCGGCGATTTTAATATCACTGGCGTGTGAAGCAACGCTTTCAGCCATTGTCTGAGCTGTGAACTTTATTTCAACAGAGCCACCATTGGCTACCACTGCTTTTTCAGTTGCGGTAACACCCTTGGTGATATCTGTAACTAAACGGTCAAATTGCTTATCCAAGTTACCCACAATCACATCTGGTGTGTTTGGCTTGACATCTACAATGCTATTTTGCTTTCCAGCTGGCAAGGTGATTGTACCAACAGCATTATCCGCACCGTTTACCACAACAAAAGAGGTCACTGTAATGCCGTCTTTGCTGACGACGAGGTTATATGTGCCGTTTGGTGCATTGGAAATTGCAAATGCCCCATCTGTATCCGTTGTTGCTGTCGAACCTATTTGGGTTAGACCCTGCATCAACTTTACCGTTGCACCGGAAACACTAACCGGTTTATCGGAAGTCACTTGCACAACGTTTCCTGTTACATTGTAAGTTATTGCTGTCCACTGTGCTGTGAATGTAACAGCATTTGCAGGCATTTTGTAGGTTGCGCCTGCTTGATATGTCGTTGTGCCATCATTCCAGCTTGCAAAGGTATATCCTGCTTTTGTGAATGTGTTATCTGGCAAACTAAATGTGCCGCCTGCCACTGTTGCCGCCTGCGTTGGTGCAGTGCCTGTGGCATAAGTGCCGCCGCTAAAGCTTGCCGCATAAGTTGTCGAGGTTGGAGTTGTAGGAGTAACTGGAGTTACTGGAGTTACTGGAGTTATTGGGTTTACTGGGTTTGCTGGGTTTGAGGCGTTTGCCGTCCACTGTGCTGTAAATGAAACATCGTTTGCAGGCATTTTGTAGGTTACGCCTACTTGATATGTCGTTGTGCCATCATTCCAGCCTGCAAAGGTATAGCCTGCTTTTGTGAAATCATTTGCCGGCAAAGCAAATGTGTCTTTTTCTGCTGTTGCCGCCTGCGTTGGGGGTATGCCTACTGCATCAGTGCCGCCGATAAAGCTTGCTGTATAAGTGGTCGGTGTGCTGACTGTCACCGTCGCGGTGCCATACTTGGTCGAGTCCACCGTAGAGGTGGCTGTTACTATGAGGTTTGAAGCAGTTTCATCCCCGCCTACACTTAGTAGACCGTCCTGTGTTATACGGCTGCTGGTACCGTCGGTCACTGCCCATGTCACGGTCGTTGCTCCGTTGCCTCTGACATATGCGGTAAACTGCTGTGTGTTTGTCTTTTTCACAGTGACGGTGTTTGGCGTTACCATTACTGAGGCAATGGTTGATGTCACTATGAGGGACATATCCTTTGTATCACTCCCAGCGCTGTTTGTTGCCTTTACAGTAAAGATAAAGGTCCCCGACGCCGTGGGTGTGCCAGTGATTGCGCCTGTACTTGCGTTTAAACTTAGCCCCGCCGGAAGCGAACCGCTCGATACGCTCCAAGTGATGGGCGTGGTGCCTGTGGCTTCAAAGGTTTCCCAGTATGCCGTGCCTGCTGTGCCATTTGGCAGGGTGGCTGTGGAAATAGAGGGTGGCACAACGACCGTGACGGTCGCCGATGTAGCACCGACCATCATGTTGGCGCTATCATACACTATGGCTGTCACGCACAGAGTGGCAGCGGGTTCACTGGCATCAACGTTCAATGTTACTCCAGTGGTGCTTCTGTTACTCAAAGCCGTACCGGCAACGCCGCCAGTAACACTCCACTTTACATTGTTACTGCCTGTACCGTTGAGGGCAAACGCCTTTGTGTCGCCCTTTGTGACCGTGGCAGTGGTCGGGTCAATGCTGATGTCTGTGCCAAAGCCGCTGCTGCTATTACCAGTGCTGGTGCCGACGTTATACCCGATGATGTGGCCTATGTAGTAGCGGGAAGGTAATGGCTTGCGTAGTTCTCCGATATCCCCCGGTGCGATCCACACCAGTCCTTCGGGTGAAAAACAATTTGATACGCTGGCAAGATTATAACCTACCACGCCGCCGATGTATGACGTTCCGCTGAGCGCGCCGCTATTTTGGCAGCTGGATACGGAACCGCTTTGGTTGCTTCCAACCACGCCGCCGATATATCCAACTGCGCTGAGCACGCCACTGTTTTGGCAGCTGGTTACGGAACTCACATTGCTTCCAACCACGCCGCCCACTGCGGATTGGGTGGTGTTGGGGCGCATGTTGCTGACCGCGCCGCTGTTTTGGCAATAGCTTACGGAACCTCCTGTGGCGTTGCTGGCAACCACGCCGCCCGTGTTACTATAATTGCTGCTGACCGCACCGCTGTTTTGGCAATAGTTTACGGAGCCTGTGCTGTGTCCAACCACGCCGCCCACGTCGCCGCTATCTTCGCTTTGGTTCGTGATGTAGCCGGCTATGCCGCTGTTTTGGCAATGGCTTACGGAACCTCCATTATTGTATCCAACCACGCCGCCGGTAACTGCCAAATCTCCAAGGACCGTGCCACTGTTCTGGCAGCTGGTTACGGAACCTTCATTGTATCCAACCACGCCGCCTATATACCCTTTTCCGTAGATATAACTGTCCGCTACCTTCACATTCTCAATGGTGCCACTCGAATTCCCAAATAGACCGGCATGGGTGGAGTCTGTGAAGAACATGTATATGCCGCTGACGGTGTGTCTGCATCCGTCAAAAGTGCCAGCAAAATCACTAGCATTGCCAACGCCAATCGGCCACCACCTGTTAAATTCCGTGCGATAGTTCTGCCCGTTACTCAAGTTCCAGTTCTTCCAGCCCGTCGTATTGTTAAGATTAATATCCGCCGTCAGCTCATAGTGAGCGGCGTTTAGGGTGGCGTAATCAACACTGCTGCCACCTTTAATTACCGTTCTTGCTTTGTCGTTGTTAATTACATAAGCCATCAGCGCAAGCTGCTCCGCCGTGGCGATTTGATAGGGGTCGGCCGCTGTACCAGTGCCGCCGGCGAAATATGCGGCGGTGGTGCCGTCCCAAATGCTGCTCCCAGTGGTACTGTCGTCACCGGCCGCAAAAGCTGTAATCGTCCCTGCGGGCACCATTGCTAAGACCATACATAGGGCAAGCACCATGCTCAGGCACTTTTTAACTACAGCCGACGCTGTTGTGTGTTTTGCTTTGTTTTTATTGATTTCCATTACTTTTCCTCCTTGAATAAATTAAACTTTTTTTAGTGGTATGATATTGCAGCATATCTCTGTTGCAATTTTAAATGTAACGACATATTTGGCAATCCGATTATTTCCAAGACCCAAAACAGTACAAAATGACAGCTGCTGCTACGACACCAATGACGGTGAGGCAGCCGATAATAATACACCGCTTTGCGCGGTCATTGGACACCAGATGATTGCAGACTTTGCAGCTTGTGTCATTCCACGACACCTCTGCGCCACAATATCGGCAATGAAACAACTTCAAACTCACATATATTCACCTTTCTTTCGTTTCGCAGCGCAGACAAATATAGACGACACTACAGATTGATTTGTAATACGAATTCCAAGTAAACACATTCTGTTTTGTCTATAGTAACACTTGCTCAAAATATGCTTTCACTTTAATTTTTGCAAAAGTGCAATTTTAGCTTAGCGTCACTTTGCAATTGGAATTAATATAAATCCATGCTATCACAAAAACACATTCTAAAACCGTGCTCGACCAATTTAGACGTTTTAATGACCAATTTGACATCTTTCGTCCACTTTTTGTGGTATTATAGATGAAAATGATGGATGGAGGCGGATACGCTTTGGCACTTAGCATTGTGGTTTGTGACGATGTTCCTGCCGACAGGGAGAGACATTGCTGTGGAATTTTGAAAACGGCACTTTTTTCAATCTTTTATTTTTAGTTGACTGAAAATAACAAACACCTTGTTGACATAATCTAAGTCCTAAAATATAATGTGAATAGAATACAAGAGCAGTAAGTGTCAGTTGTTATTTTTGAGGAGGGATTCCTATATGGTTAACAGCATTGGTAATTCATCAATTTATAATTATGGCACATATAATATTAGGTTTGCAAATGCAGGTACAAATGCAAATTCGCCAGTTTTAATAGAAGGCTACCAACGGCGGTGGGCAAGTAATTTCTGCGTCAGTTACTCTTAAAACAGCAATTTGTCCAGAGTGTGGAAGTTATGTATCTGGCGGTGTTACGAATACAACAATAAAGTATAGTGAGGATAATCCATATGGAAGTAATCAAAAATCAGCCCATTATGCGGCGATATCATTTTTGGCGATTTTTATTGTTTTTAGAATTATTAAAATGAATGATATCGTTGTACCATCGTTGATTAAGGTGATTTTTTTTGGAGTAGTGGCAACTGGTGTTGGAATATTTATTATTTTGGAAGGCTTGATAATTAGTGACATGACGGTTGTACCTAAGGCAGGATGTGATTATATTATTGTCCTCGGGGCGCAGATAAAAGGTACTAAAGTAACTAATTCACTGAGAGAACACCTTGATACCGCTTATGATTATATTACCGCAAATCCTGAAACTAAAATTATTGTATCAGGTGGTCAAGGAGAAGGCGAAGATATTGCTGAGGCATATGCAATGAAGGAATATCTTGTGGCAAGAGGAATTGAAAGCGATAAGTTAACGATGGAAAATCGTTCCATTAACACAAATGAAAATATGAAGTTTAGTTTAGAATATATAAAGGATAAGAATGCAAGTGTTGGAAATGTATCTAGTAATTTTCATATTTACCAATCAATCAAACTTGCAAAAGCACAAGGACTTACAAATGTAAGTGGAATTGATAGTCCATGTGATAGTGTATTGTTTTTAAACTATATGGTGCGTGAAAGCGTAGGGATTACAAAAGATGCAGTTATGGGGAATTATTAATCCAGTGACTGCATCTTTTACTATAATTTCATATCAACTTCTTGCTAATAATGATTTTGAACAATTCCTACTGATCAATAGAAATATTGCTTTTACTTTTATATAAACGCCACAAGAAAATACGGTACGAAATGCTCCACCTTCAAAAACGATTCCTGTTTTCATAATATCGCCTCTTCTAAAATAATTTTTTAATGTTACATAATTTAGTCAGATTATTCATCTAGTTATTACTAACGGTGCTTAGCACCGCATTATTACTGGTTTTATCTTGATTATTATTTTCACTTAAAAAGTAAAAATAAATTGTATAGAAAAAGGACTTAATCTTTTGTATAATGTAGTCACCACAACAAACATAAAACAAAGGAGAAAGCCCATATGCATAGTTTAGATGATTTACAATTTAGAAAGCAATAATCAGATTAAAATAAATTTCAACGGAGGTGATTTATCCTCCGATGCAGGATTGATTCCAGTTAATGAATTTGCCTGCAAGATTGGTTTTTCACAGTTACTCCAATCTCACTTTAAAACAAATGATACAGCCTTACGTTTCCATAAGGATAATGAAAATGCCATGCAGAAGATTTATCAGACAATTGCTGGATATTTTCAGGATGATGATGCAGATGAACTTACAACAGATCCCGTATTTACCTCTGTATTAGGAAAGAAAAAACTTGCTTCTCAACCAACGCTGTCTCGCTTTACGAATCGTTGTGATGATATCTGTCTCATGCAGTTTGAGCAGATTGCACAGGAGCTTCGTCGTCGGATTTATTCTATACAAAAGCCAAAGCAGGTGCTCATAGACATTGACTCCACTTTATTTGCAACTTTTGGCCAGCAGGAAGGAAATGATTACAATCAGCATTACAGTAATTATGGATATCATCCTTTACTTGCTTATGATGGACTGACTGGCGATTTACTAAAAGCTGAACTTCGACCTGGTAACTACTATACTTCAAAAGGTGCGCCAGCGTTTATTTATCCATTGCTCTTGGAGTATCAGCAGGACTATCCGGATATTGATATCTATCTTCGTGGCGATAGTGGCTTTGCTGATGTTATGTTCTATGAAAAACTGGAATCCAACGGTGTTACTTATGCAATACGTATGAAGGAAAGCCAACGTCTGCGCAGCACCGCGGATGAACTTGAATCAGAATTAATTGATCTTACAAAAGATAATCAGGTTGATTATGCAGTTGTCTACGGTGAATTTATGTACAAAGCAGACAGCTGGTTATATCCAAGACGAATTGCAGTTAAGATTGAAAAACCTTATGGTCAAATGACGCATCTGTATACTTTTATTGTAACAAACATGGAAAGCAAACCAGAAGATGTTATACATTTTTACTGCAACCGTGGAACCATGGAAAACTTTATCAAAGAATCTAAGTCTGGATTCAACATGAAGTCAATGAGTAGTCATGATTTTGTAGTCAATGCAAACAAGCTACAGCTGTCTGCGCTAGCTTATAACTTATTGAACTGGTTTCTCCGATTGGTATTACCTCCAAAAATGCGAAAACTGAGGATTGATACCCTACGTTTAAAGTTGATAAAGATAGCTGCAAGGATTATCCATTCAGCCAGATATATAACATTCAAGCTTTGTAGTAGTTGTCCTTATCAGAATGATTATCTGGAAATACTAAGGAATATCAAAAATCTTACTGTAAAGCTGGAATGACGAATGTAGCTCTTTGAAAATCTGATGATAGTTAATTTCGCTGATAAGGTGGAGTCTGCCCTTTTTTAGCAAAAGAACAAGGGCAAAAATCAAAATCAGGTTTCAAGTAACAATTTGTAGCAGAAAACTTCGTTTTCATTCTACGATGAATAATTCAGGTTTAATTAATTTATAAATTATTAAGTGCTTGCGCCAGCAAGCACTTTTTTGTTACATTATGCACAAGAGTAGCGTGATTACTTTTGGTACTTGTAGAATTAATACAT
>CAYMGQ010000021.1:0-22080 GCA_964390055.1 uncultured Clostridiaceae bacterium | reverse complement strand
CCCTCTCAAACAACCCATTTTCTTCTTCCTTCTCATTATGACCCCCCTTTTATTAATGCTTATCTGTATATCGGTATGTATTTTATAAAGAATGTATTACGACACAAAGGCACCGGCAGGGTTTGTTAGGACATCTAATATTAACAATGCCTTATTAATTATAAGTGTAGCTTATAATTATAAGCTTTTTATTAACTTTCATTTATGAGCCCCTTTTCTGACTAGCTAATCTTTTTTCATAAGATTATGATTAAACAAACTTAAGAAAAATAGTAACATTACAACAAATCCTGATATTAAGAAAACAACATCGTTCTTAAAAAAAGACCCTGATAACAATGTTATCGTCCCAAAACAAGCAATTGACAATTCTAAAATTGCATTATTTTTTTGCCATTTTGCTCGGTTTTTCACATATAAATATTCCTTTTTTATTCCCCAATCGCTGCGTAAAAAATTTTTTATAGACATAGCAAAATACGCGACAATACTCAATATAGCCCAAACTTCCATAAATTCCATCTTGGTGCTCCCCCTAGAAGATAATTTTTTATAATTCACACCTTATCACTAATATCTATCTATTAATTTTCTTAGCTTTCTCAAACTTAGTCTTTATTATATTGTAACAGGCTAAACAAATATCTGTAATAATCTTTGGACCACCCCTAATCAAATCTAATCCACATTGTTGAAAAGCCTGCTATTACAACAAATAGTGTAATTAAAATTACATCCAACCAGAATGGCAGGACTAGAATTAAACTTATAAATCCATATAAAAATGTCACTAGCATTACTTTAGAAAATATGGCTAGATGCTTGCCTGCATACTCTTTTCTTTCCCCACTAGTCATTCTCTGAGCTTGTTTAAAATTTGGCCCACCATTGATCCAGTAGATATATTCCCCCTTGTAAATTATAAGCATCAATATGTATAGACTAATAACCGTGAAAATTAGGTAAAACAAGGCTGACGTTTTTACTGACATTTTTTTAGTAAGGGAGGATAATCGGTCGATAGCCCTAATAATTATAATACTTATTAGGGAATAACCAATTAACCAAGCTATCAATGGCTTATAGGTCTTTTTATATTCCCCATTAATCCCTCTGGCCAATTTTCCCATCCCCATCTATATCTTCCTGGCTATACTCTTCCAAGACCATCAGGGTTTTGTAAAGTAAATCCTGGGTTCTCCTTAATTCTTTCTCTAAATATTCCACCCTTTCTTCCAAACCTTTACTTTTTTCATCCTGTTTATCAATTTGAGCCTGTTGTATTAAGTTCCAAAATAATCCCATTTTCCAGCCTCCCATAATAAAATTTTGGACCGTAAATATATTTATACTTAACCTTATCTATAGTATATATTTCACCAAAATTTTTCCAACACGGATAGTAATAAAGCTTATAAATGTCCTTTAATTCAACTGAAGTAAAAAACACCAGGCTGTTTCCAGCCTGGTGCCTGATTGATTTTTGTAGAGTTTTATCTTTTTGAAAATTGTGGTGCCCTTCTTGCGCCTCTTAGGCCGTATTTCTTTCTTTCCTTAGCTCTTGCATCCCTTGTTAAAAAGCCAGCCTTCTTTAAGGTTCCCCTTAAGTCCTGGTCAGCCTGAACTAGGGCTCTAGAAATCCCATGCCTTAATGCCCCTGCCTGTCCAGTAAAGCCTCCACCCTTGACAGTTGCAATAACATCAAATCTATTCATTGTGTCAGTTATTTCCAGTGGCCTTCTTACCTCGCTCCTTAGGGTTTCAAAATCTAAGTATTCTTCTAAATCTCTATTATTTATAGTAATATTTCCCCCGCCGGGAAGTAGCCTAACTCTAGCAATTGATTTTTTTCTTCTTCCAGTACCGTAATAATATAGTTTAGCCATTTATTCTTTCCTCCTTTCCTATCCTATCAAAATTAAACTTCTAAAATTTCCGGTTTTTGTACCTGATGGTTGTGCTCAGGCCCAGCATACACCTTTAATTTCTTAAGCATTTGCCTACCAAGTCTTGTTTTAGGCAACATACCCTTAACTGAGTTATAAATCAGTTTTGTGGGATTTTCCTCCAATATTCTTCTATAACTAATTTGCCTTAACCCTCCCGGATGTCCTGTATGATAGGTATGAAAGGATTGATCTAATTTTTTCCCTGTTAAAGCAACTTTCTCTGCATTTATAATAATAACAAAATCTCCTGTATCTACATGAGGTGTATATTCTGGTTTGTTTTTACCTGTTAAAATCTTAGATACCTCACTACTTAATCTTCCCAAAGTTTTTCCATCTGCATCAATTAGAAACCATTTCTTCTCTATTTCATTAGCTTTTGCCATGTAAGATTTCATATTTTCCCTCCTTTAGCATCACTAATCCAATTTTTATATTCGTAAATATTAGCTGTCTTTTATATATTTCAATAAGATCCGGGGCTAGTGGATCATTATTTACATACTAATTAATTTTAATACAATCTTCCTGGAGTGTCAAGGGGTAAAGGACTTTATCTAAAAAAAGTCCCTGGGCTGGCACTGTATGACCAGCCAGGTCCCTATTTCCCGTTTTTAAGGCTTCTTCCACCAGCTTTAATTCCCTCTTACCCATACCAACTTCTATTAGGGTGCCCACTATAATCCTCACCATATTATATAAGAAACCATTCCCCTCCAGGATGAAATAAATATTATGAGATCTTTTATTAATCCTTAGATCATAGATAGTTCTTACTGTGCTTTCTACATTGCTACCACTATTCATAAATCCCTTAAAGTTATGTTTTCCTATCAAAAGTTTTCCTGCCTCTTCCATCTTTGAAAGATCTAATTTATGGCTAATATGATAGGTGTAGTTCCTATTTAAAGCACCTCTTTGGGGATGATTATATACCTGGTAGGAATATATTTTGCCCTGGGCCCAATATCTAGCATGAAATTCCCTGGCCACCTCTTTCACTTCTAGTATAACAATATCTTGAGGTAAAAAATGATTGAGTCCTCCCAAAAAATCTTGGGTTTTTACATTAGAGTCTATATGAAAATTAGCAACCTGACCCCGGGCATGGACCCTAGCATCTGTTCTCCCAGATCCATATATGGTCACATCCTGTCCGGTAAGTTTTTTTACTGCCTTCATAAGCTCCTCTTGTATAGTTATCCCATTGGGTTGAATCTGCCAGCCATTATAATTTGTCCCATCGTATTCAAGTTTAATCATTAAATTTCTCATCTAAACCCCTATCCTATCAGTCAAAACTTTATCTTCCCCTAATTTTTGAAGGATTGACTTTCAAGCGACAAGCTATTTAATCCTTGTATATATCAATAAAGCCAACAGTATTAGGGTGCTTATACCAGCTATTAGGTCTAATCTACCCATCTCTAGCTCCTTCATTCGAGTCCTATGTTCCCCACCCCGATAGCATCTGGCTTCCATAGCCATGGCTAATTCATCAGCCCGCCTAAAAGCGCTTATAAATAGGGGAACTAAAAGGGGAACTAAGCTTTTACTTCGATTTATAATATTGCCACTCTCAAAATCCGCCCCTCTAGCCATTTGTGCCTTCATAACCTTATCTGTTTCCTCTAAAAGGGTTGGTATAAATCTTAGGGCAATTGTCATCATCATGGCCAACTCATGGGCAGGAATACCAATCTTCTTAAAAGGGTTTAATAAGCTTTCTATGCCATCTGTCAACATAATGGGGGATGTAGTCAATGTTAACAAGGAAGTTGACATTATTAGCAAAACCAGCCTTATAGCCATAAATACAGCTTGATACAAACCCTCCTTGGTTACATTTAGGGGTCCTAGACTATATATTATTTCCCCCCTAGTCATAAAAACATTTATTGCGAAGGTTATTAGTATGAGAACATATATAGGTTTTAAACCCTTGATTATGTATTTAAAGGGTATCTTGGAAATTTTTATAGCCAAGGCGATAAAAAACATTATAAAAACATAAGCTGGAAATTTATTAATAATAAATAAGCCAATAATTAATGCAAAGGTAATTAAGATTTTTGTTCTAGGGTCCAACTTATGAATTGGGGACCCTGTAGGATAATGTTGCCCTATTGTTATGTTTTTAAGCATTTTATCTACCTCTTATCCATTGTAATATTTCTTCCTTGGCCTCCTCAACAGTAAAAACATCTTCCCTTAAATTGATACCCCGCTCCCTTAGTTTGTTTATTAAATGAGTTATTTGTGGAACATCTAAACCCATAGATTTTAATTTATCCGCCTGTTTAAATATTTCCTTGGCTTCCCCTATCAGGGCTATTTTACCCCTTTGCATCACTACTATCCTATCCACAAATCTAGCTATATCCTCCATACTATGTGACACAAGAATAATTGTAATTCCACGTCTCTCATGCATAGTCTTAATCTGTTCCAGAATTTCATCTCTTGATCTTGGGTCCAATCCTGCTGCCGGTTCATCCAATATCAAAATCTCGGGTTTCATTGCCAAGACCCCTGCAATGGCTACTCTTCTTTTTTGGCCCCCACTCAATTCAAAGGGGGATTTTTCCTTAAACTCCTCATAGGGTAATTGCACCAGTTCCATAGCTTCCTTAACTCTTGCCCTTATATCCTCTTCGCCCAGCCCTAAGTTTGCCGGTCCAAAGGCTATATCCTTGTAGATAGTTTCCTCAAATAATTGGTGTTCAGGATATTGAAATACCAGGCCTACTTTTTTTCTTACCTCTACCAATTTTACTGTAGAATTGCTAATCTTTAAACCCCCTATGCTAATATCACCCCTAGTTGGTTTGATTAATCCATTGAGGTGTTGGACCAGGGTAGACTTTCCAGAACCTGTATGGCCAATTAGGCCAATAAATTCCCCCCTATTAAGTTCAAGATTAACATTATCTAGGGCCTTAGTTTCAAAGGGGCTATTGGGGTTGTATATATAGGTTAAATCCTTTATTTTAATTGACATAATGCCATCACCATCTCATCTACAGTAAGTATGTCCCTAGCTATATCGATACCTTCTGCCTGTAGTTTATTAGCCAAATCTGTAACCTGGGGTACATCTAACCCCAGTGTCTTTAGTTTATCTACCTGGGAAAAGACATCCCTAGGTCTTCCCCCTAATACTATCTTGCCTTCCTCCATAACAATTACCCTGTCTGCCTCCACGGCCTCCTCCATAAAGTGGGTAATATGGACTATTGTAATATTTTCCTCCCTATTTAACTTCTTTATGGTGTCTATTACTTCCTGTCGGCCAGAGGGGTCGAGCATTGCCGTAGGTTCATCAAAAATAATACACTTAGGCCTCATGGCTATAACCCCAGCTATAGCGATTCGCTGTTTTTGCCCACCAGATAGGAGATGGGGTGCCCTCTCCCTGTATTCTAGCATATCAACAGTCCTCAGTGCTTCTTCCACCCTTCTTCTGATTTCTCCTGCCTGGACACCTAAATTTTCTGGCCCAAAGGCCACATCTTCCTCTACAATTGTTGCCACTAGCTGGTTATCTGGGTTTTGGAATACCATACCCGCATTCTGCCTAATCTTCCAGGTGCACTCTTGGTCCTTGGTATTCATACCCAGTACCACAACATCCCCCATGCTTGGTAAAAGTAGGGCATTAATATGTTTAGCTAGGGTAGATTTGCCAGAACCATTATGGCCAATAACTACCACAAACTCCCCCTCTTTTATATCAAAATCAACCTCTCTCAAGGCAGTTTCTTGCTGGTTTTCGCCAACATCATATTTAAATGTAAGATTATCTACTTGTATTATAGCCTCCATATTAATCTCCTTCTTTTACCCAAACAATAGCATAATCCGGTAAATTTAAAGTCCTTGACCTATTCCCACTAGTTTTACATATATATTATAGCCTATTTTTTAAGTTCAGAAAAATAGGGATCAAGTTCTTACACTTAATCCCCTTCCCTTCTGTTATACCAATTCTAAAATCACCATTTCAGCAGCATCCCCTCTTCTAGGGCCCAATTTAATGATTCTAGTATATCCGCCATCTCTGTCTTGGTACTTTTCAGCCAATTCATCAAAGAGATTATTTACAACTTTTTTATCTGTAATAAATTTTAAGGCTTCCCGTCTAGAATGTAAATCACCCTTCTTTGCTAGAGTAATCATTTTTTCCGCTGCTCTCCTGGTCTCCTTCGCCTTAGCTTCAGTCGTTTTTATACGCCCATTTTTAATTAGACTACTTGTAAGATTTCTTAACATCATCTTTCGGTGACCGCCATCGCGTCCCAATTTTCTATATCCTAGCATAACCATCCCTCCCTACTACGGTTTACTCATCACTGGACCTTAAGCTTAGGTCTAATTCAGCCAATTTATTATTGACTTCTTCAAGGGACTTTTTCCCTAAATTTCTTACCTTCATCATATCTTCCTCTGTCCTCATTATAAGTTCTTCTACTGTATTAATTCCTGCTCTCTTTAAGCAATTATAAGAACGTACAGAAAGATCAAGTTCTTCAATGGTCATTTCTAAGGTTTTTTCTTTCTCATCTTCCTCTTTTTGAACCATGATTTCTACATCACCAACGTGCTCAGTTAGCACTATAAACAAATTCAAGTGTTCATTCATTACTTTAGCAGCTAAGGAGATGGCTTCATCAGGCTTAATACTCCCATCCGTAAATACCTCTATTGTTAGCTTGTCATAATCAGTCATCTGACCTACCCTGGTATTGGTCACGGAATAACTTACCTTCTTTACCGGAGTAAATACTGAATCAACGGGGATAACTCCAATTGGCATACCCGGTTCCTTATTGTTTTCGGCGGGAACATAGCCCCTACCCTTGGAGACAAATATCTCCATTGTAAACCGGGCATCCTTATCTAATGTTGCAATATGATGTTGGGGATTCAGTATTTCTACATCAGCATCAGCTATAATATCTCCTGCTGTAATAATTCCTTCACCCTCAGCCTCTATCCTAATGGACTTTACATCGTCACTATGCAAGATAATAGATAGGTCCTTTAGATTCAATATTAACTCTGTAACATCTTCTTTAATACCAGGAATAGTTGAAAATTCATGCAAAACTCCATCTATTTTTACAGAAGTTACTGCAGCTCCTGGTAAGGAAGATAACATAATTCTTCTTAAGGAATTACCTAATGTTGTACCGTAACCCCTTTCTAGAGGTTCCACTACAAATTTACCATAGGAAAAGTCCTCACTTAGCTCAACAATCTCCACTTTAGGTTTTTCCATTTCTATCATTTATTAAACCCTCCCTTTAATATCTTCTCTACTTGTTTGAGGGTAACCGATTCTAATTAACTATTACTTAGAATACAATTCAACTATTAGGTTCTCAGCAATTGGTAAATCAATGTCTTCCCTTGAAGGTAATGAAACAACTTTCCCCTCAAATTTCTCTATGTCAACACTTAACCACTGAGGTACACTTCCCTTGAAGGCTTCTTTTAATTCCTTGAATTTAGGGGATTGTTTTGATTTCTCCCTAATTTCTACAATATCCCCTACCTGAACATGTTGTGAAGGGATGTCTGCCCTTTTCCCATTAATAGTGAAATGTCCATGTGTTACTAATTGCCTTGCTTCCGCCCTTGAAGCAGCAAAGCCCAACCTATAGACTACATTATCTAATCTGGTTTCTAGTAATCTTAAAAGATTTTCCCCAGTAATACCAGTTTGCTTGTCGGCTATAGTGAAATATTTTCTAAATTGGGATTCTAATACCCCATAAAATCTTTTTGCTTTTTGTTTTTCCCTTAATTGCATCCCATAGTTGGAAAGTTTTTTCCTGCTAGTCCCCTGTTGCCCCGGGGCATAGTTTCTTCTTGTAATGGGACATTTATCTGTATAACATTTTTCACCTTTTAAATATAATTTCATGCCTTCACGACGGCATAATCTACATACGGCACCAGTGTATCTTGCCATTTCCACACCTCCTAATCTCTTATACTATCCTATACTCTACGACGTTTTGGTGGCCTGCACCCATTATGGGGTACTGGAGTTACATCTTTAATCATTGTTACCTCAAGCCCTGTGGCCTGCAATGATCGAATAGCTGCCTCCCTACCTGCACCTGGCCCCTTTACAAATACTTCAACAGTTTTTAATCCATGTTCCATAGCAGCCTTAGCAGCTGTCTCTGCCGCCATTTGTGCCGCAAAGGGGGTTGATTTTCTAGAGCCCCTAAAACCCAATTGTCCTGCACTAGCCCAAGAAATTGCATTCCCTTGGGTATCTGTTATGGTAACAACGGAGTTGTTAAAGGTTGATTGGATATGAGCCTGGCCCCGTTCTATATTTTTACGTTCTCTTCTTTTTCCGCGAGTTGGCCTCCGCCTTGCTACTTTCTTCGTCATCCTCTTAGTCCCTCCCTTACCTAAGCTCTATTTTTCTTACGACCAACGGCCCTCTTAGGACCCTTCCTAGTACGTGCATTAGTTTTTGTCTGCTGTCCTCTAACAGGTAATCCTTTAATATGCCGCATACCTCTATAACATCTAATTTCTTTTAATCTTTTAATATTCATGGAGGTTTCTCTTCTCAAGTCCCCTTCCACCTGATATTTCTCATCAATAGTCCTTCTTAACGCATTGACCTCTCCCTCGGTTAAATCTTTAATCCTAGTATCTGGATTTATACCGGCAGCAGCCAATATTTCATTTGACGTACTTCTTCCTATACCAAAAATATAAGTCAATCCAATTTCTACTCTTTTGTCTCTTGGTAAGTCAACACCAGCAATTCTGGCCATAATATCTTACACCTCCTAATTCTCCTATCCAATAATTATCCCTAATTATTTTAAATCTATATAATCATTTTCTTAAATATCAATCATAGATTAATACAGCCGCCTTAAGAAATAAATTATAACAATATTTTATTATACTATGAAAATCATGAAAATACCAGTTGCAACCTTATCCTTGTCTTTGTTTATGCTTGGGATTTTCGCAGATTACCATTACCCTGCCTTTTCTTCTAATAATCTTGCATTTTTCACAAATTGGTTTAACCGATGGTCTAACTTTCATTGTTATCCCTCCTTAAGCAGCATCTTTAAAAACTTGCTTGAAATTTATATCAACTTTATTTTTTCCTCCATGTTATCCTTCCCCTAGTTAAATCATAGGGTGATAATTCCACGGTTACAGTATCCCCAGGCAAAATTCGGATAAAATGCATTCTTAATTTTCCTGATATATGTGCTAAAACCTCATGACCATTTTCCAATTCCACAGTGAACATAGCATTGGGTAAAGCCTCTTTTACCTTACCTTCCACCTCTATTGCCTCTTGTTTAGACATTCTTGAATCAAACCTCCATTCTGGTTCTAGGCATTTACACCTAGTTTTTCAAGTTCTCTCCTAATAAAAGCATTATTTATTTTTTTGCCCTCTTCAACACGTTCCTTGAATTCCCGGGATCTTATATTTAATCTTACCAAATGTTTTAATTTCTTTTTCTTAGGTTTATCCAATTTTCTAATGTCACCATCAACAATAAAGACATGATTGGCATCTATTATATCTCTTACTATAAAAAATCTTCCCTTATCCCTGCCCCGGATAGACTTTACCACCTGGCCAATATCAATATCATTCCTATCCACAAAAGTCACCTCTTTTACAAAATTATAATACTGTCAGGATTTCTGGTTCCTCTTTTGTAATTGCGATGGTGTGTTCATAATGAGCAGAATATTGGCCATCTAGGGTTACCACTGTCCAGCCATCCGATAATAC
The DNA here is from genome assembly GCA_964390055.1 of uncultured Clostridiaceae bacterium. Classification (GTDB taxonomy): domain Bacteria; phylum Bacillota; class Clostridia; order Peptostreptococcales; family Natronincolaceae; genus CAYMGQ01. The sequence goes on along the minus strand of CAYMGQ010000021.1, from coordinate 12,330 downwards.
CTTGACCTCATGGGTCCCCATATTTATCATTGGCTCAATGGCCACTGTCATTCCCTCCTGTAGCCTAGGACCCCTTCCTGGCGGTCCATAGTTTGGTATCTGTGGAGCCTCATGCATATTTGTACCTATACCATGGCCCACATAGTCCCTTACTACAGAAAATCCTTCTTTCTCAACGTAGGTCTGTATGCCATGGGAAATATCCGATAAACGCATACCCTCACGAGCATACTGTATCCCCTCATAGAAGCTTTGTCTAGTGACATCAATCAACCTTTGGGCCTCATGACTAATCTGTCCTACTCCATGGGTTTTAGCAGAATCCCCATAATAGCCCTTATAAACAGCCCCAATATCCACACTAATAATATCGCCATCCTCTAGGGTTTTTAATCCAGGTATCCCATGTACTACCTCATGGTTAATTGATGCACAGATGCTAGCCGGAAATCCACCATAACCCTTAAATGCGGGTTTGGCCCCACAGCTTACTATATATTTTTCGGCTATCTCATCTAATTCCTTGGTTGTTACCCCTGCTTTAATGGCTTCCTTTAGTAGGGCATGAGTTTCTGCTACAATCTGGCCAGCCCTCCGCATAATTTCAATTTCCTGCCTTGATTTAAGATAAATCATCTGGCCTCGCCCCTTAGCAAGCCTATAATTTCAGTAGAGACCTCTTCCTTGTCGGAGTCTCCGTCAACTTCCACTAAAATTCCTTTTTCCTTATAATACTGGATTAATGGTTGTGTCTCCCTTTGATAAACATCTATTCTTGTTGTTACCGTCTCTTCGGTATCATCAGCCCTTTGGTATAATTCCCCATCACATTGCTGGCAGCTTTCACCTTTAGATGAGGGATTATAATCCACATGGTAGGTGGCGCCACAGTTTTTGCAGATTCGCCTACCCACTATCCGCTTAATCAATTGTTCCTTAGCAAGCTCGATATTTATAACTTTATCTAGGGAAACATCCATGTTTGCCAAAACCTTATCCAGGGCCTCAGCTTGGAGAACAGTTCTTGGAAAACCATCCAGTAAAAATCCTCCACTACAATCTTCCTCTTTTATCCTATCCTCCACAATAGCCACCACAAGCTCATCTGGAACTAGGAGTCCCTTATCCATAAAAGTTTTTGCCTCTTTTCCAAGCTGGCTGCCTCTTTTAATATGGTCTCTAAATATATCTCCTGTTGAAATATGGGGAACCCCAAATTCCTCTACAATACTAGTAGCCTGGGTGCCCTTGCCCGCCCCCGGTGGTCCTAGTAATATTGCTCTCATTTCACCATCTCCCAATAATAGTTTTTGGTGTCTTCATATGATAATAAATCTATGGGTAAAATATTAACCTATTATCCTACTTTAAAAACCCTTGATAATGCCTCATAAGCATCTGGGCTTCTATTTGTTGCATAGTTTCTAGGGCAACCCCCACAACAATTAATATAGAAGTACCCCCAAAGGCAATTGGCATACCTAAAACATTGAGCAGCATAGTAGGTAATATGGCAATAAGTGCTAAAAACACAGCCCCGGCCAGGGTAATTCTATTTAATACCCTTGATAAATATTCTGAAGTAGGTCTGCCAGGTCTTATACCTGGAATAAAACCTCCATTTTGCCTCATGTTGCTAGCAACTTCTATTGGATTAAAGGTAACTGCTGTATAAAAATAGGTAAAGAAAATAATCAATAGAAAGCTTAACAAGTTATAAATATATACGCCAGGTCTACCCCCTGGAGATAACCATCTAGCCACAAATAAGGAAAATTTGCTTGCCTCACCAAAGAAATAAGCTATTGTTTGTGGAAAAGCCAATAGGGACATGGCGAAGATTACAGGAATTACTCCCGCCTGGTTTACCTTCAAAGGTATATGTGTACTTTGTCCCCCATACATTTTCCGGCCAACAACTCTCTTTGCATACTGAACTGGTATCTTTCTAGTTCCCTCCTGTATTGCCACTACTCCCGCTATAATAGCTATAGCTATCACAAGAAAACCAAGTATAGTTATATAGGAAATCTCACCCTGCTTTGTTAGTGCATAGGTTTTGTAAATCCCGTCTGGAACCCTAGAAACAATTCCAGCAAAGATAAGCAAGGAAATTCCATTCCCTATTCCTTTTTCTGTTATTTGTTCACCCAACCACATTAGGAAGGCTGTTCCTGCAGTTAAGGTGCAAACTACTACTACAATATTAAATGTGCTTTTATCAATCAGTGCCCCTCTAAAGAGCCCAACACTTATTCCTGTTGCCTGGATTAATGCTAGAATTATCGTTGTATATCTAGTATATTGGGCGATTTTTTTGCTGCCCTCTTCCCCTTCCTTAGCCAACTCCTCCAAACTAGGTATTGCTATAGTTAGCAATTGCATAATAATAGAGGCAGTAATATAAGGGGTTATACTTAAGGCAAAGATTGTCATATTTCCAAAGGCACCTCCGGAAAACATATCAAACATTGCCAACAATCCTGCATTTTCTACTATATCACGAACATAAGCGATGTTCACTCCAGGAACTGGTATAACAGAACCTAATCTAAATACAAGCATCATCATTAGGGTGTAGAGTATCCGTCTCCTTAATTCAGGAATCTTCCATGCATTTTTTAGAGTGGATATCACTTTACATCACCTCTTCTACTTTTCCACCAGCAGCTTCAATTTTTTCTACAGCTGATTTTGTAAATTTTGCAGCCTTCACAGTTAAATTTTTTTCTAAATTCCCGTCACCTAGGATTTTTAAACCATCTTTTTTAATGTTTTTTATCAGTCCCTGATCCTTAAGGAATTCTGCATTTATTTTAGTTCCATCTTCAAATCTATTTAAAACTTCAACATTTATAGTTGTGTATTCTTTTTTGAATATATTAGTAAATCCATACTTTGGCATCCTTCTAACTAAAGGCATTTGGCCTCCCTCAAAGGTTGGTCTAGAACCTCGTCTACTACGGGCTTTCTGACCCTTAGTTCCCCTGCCAGCGGTCTTGCCCAAGCCACTAGCAATGCCTCTGCCTTTTCTTCTAGCGCTTTTAATAGTACCTTTAGCAGGTCTAAGCTCATGTAGTTTCATCCTTACACCTCCTTTATTAAGCTTCTATAATTGTAACAAAGTTCTTAACTTTTTCAATCATTCCCCTAGTTTGGGGGTTATCAGGTTTTTCAACTATTTGCCCAATTTTTCTCAGGCCTAAAGCCTCTACTGTTTTTCTTTGTTTTGGCAGTGACCCGATGACACTTCTTGTCAGTTTTATCTTCAAGTTTGACATAGAATTTTCCCTCCTATCCTAAGAGATCCTCAGTGGATTTTCCTCTTAGTCTAGCTACATCTTCCGCACGTTTTAAGTTCCTTAAACCGTCCATTGTAGCATTTACCATATTTCTAGAATTATTTGAACCTAAAGATTTAGCTCTAATATCCTTCAGACCTGATAGTTCTAAAACTGCCCTTACAGGTCCCCCAGCGATAATACCTGTACCTTCCCTAGCAGGCATAATTAATACCTTGCCGGCGCCAAATCTGCCCCTTACTTCGTGGGGTATAGTTGTATTCACAATTGGTACCTTAATTAAGTCTTTCTTGGCATTTTGAATGCCTTTTCTTATTGCATCAGGGATTTCCATAGCCTTGCCACTTCCCACTCCTACGTGTCCGTTTTCATCCCCTACTACAACCAGGGCTGTAAACCTAAAGTTTCTACCACCCTTCACTACCTTAGTAACTCGTCTTATATCTACAACTTGTTCTTTCAAATCAAGTTGACTACCGTCTATACGCTTCTCTAGCATCAATTTCCCTCCTTCATATTAAAAGTTAAGTCCAGCTTCTCTTGCTCCCTCGGCCAAGGCCTTTATTCGTCCATGGTAAAGGTATCCTCCCCGATCAAATACCACAGTCTTTATACCCTTATCTATGGCTTTTTTTCCTATTAGTTCACCCACGAGTTTGGCGGCTTCTTCATTGCCTGTTTTTTCATTATTGTCTTTTATTTCTTTATTTAAAGTTGAGGCAGCCACAAGAGTTTGCCCATTTTCATCATCTATAATTTGTGCATAGATATTGTTTAGACTTCTATATACATTTAGTCTTGGACGCTCAGCTGTTCCAAATATTTTGTTCCGTAATTTGTAGTGTCTTTTTTGTCTTGCTCGGTTTCTATTTACTTTTTTAATCACCTTAGTTCACTCCTCCCTATGGCTTTTGACTGTTTTTCCTATTTAGTCTTAACCAGTTTTTCCTTCCTTACGTCTAATGATTTCATCAGAGTATTTTATACCCTTGCCCTTATAAGGTTCTGGTTTCCTTAGCTCCCTTATCCTAGCTGCATAATTACCCACTTTTTGTTTATCTATGCCTCTAACGATAATTTCTGTTTGGGATGGCACCTCGGTTTCAACACCTTCTGGGTCCTCTAATTCAATAGGATGGGAGAAACCTAAGTTTAATACTAGCTTTTTTCCCTGCTTATTGGCCCTATAGCCTACACCAACTAATAATAATTTCTTTTCATAGCCTTTGACCACTCCATCTACCATATTAAATATCAAAGATCTAGATAAACCGTGTAATGACCTGTGCATTTTGATATTGCTAGGTCTTTCCACCAGTAATGTATTATCCTCTTGTTTTATAATCATATCCTTGTGAATTTCCTTGCTTAAACTACCCTTAGGTCCTTTAACCGTCACAAGATTATTTTCATCAATATTAACCTCTACGCCCTGTGGCAATTCAATGGGTTTTACACCAATTCTTGACATATCTACACCTCCCTTAAAGTCACTCCTACTACCAGATGTAAGCAATAACCTCTCCACCAACGCCCTCACTTCTTGCAACCCTATCAGTTACAAGACCCTTAGATGTTGAGATAACTGCTATACCTAATCCTCCTAAAACTTTAGGTACTTCATTTTTTCTCGCATAAACCCTCAAACCTGGTTTCGAAATTCGCTTTATTCCCGTTATAACCTTTTCATTATTTTGCCCATATTTTAATTGTAATCTAAGAATTCCCTGCTTGCCGTCTTCTATTACATCATATCCCTTAATAAAACCCTCTTCTAAAAGGATTTCAGCGATTTGTTTTTTCATATTTGAAGCTGGAATATCTACAGAATCGTGTTTAATCGAACTAGCATTTCTAACTCGAGTAAGCATATCCGCAATTGGGTCTGTCATTGTCATAGCCTATACCTCCTTCCATTTTTACCAACTTGCTTTTCTAACACCTGGTATTTGACCTTTGTAGGCTAATTCTCTAAAACAAATACGGCATAGACCGAATTTTCTAAGATAACCATGGGGTCTCCCACAAATCTGACATCTAGAATATTCTCTTGTGCTGTATTTTTGCTTCCTTCGTTGCTTTATTCTCAGAGATTTTTTCGCCACTTTATTACCTCCTTATCTATTTTTTAAAGGGCATTCCCATAAGTTTTAACAGTTCACGACTTTCTTCGTCTGTCTTAGCCGTAGTTACAAAGGCTATATCCATCCCTCTAACTTGCTCAACCTTATCATAATCAATTTCCGGAAAAATCAAATGTTCCCTTATACCTAAGGCATAATTGCCCCTACCATCAAAAGCCCTGGTGCTAACACCTCTAAAGTCCCGCACCCTAGGCAAGGCAACATTCAACAATCTATCTACAAAGGCATACATTTTTTCTCCTCTTAATGTAACCTTGGCACCTACCGACATTCCCTCTCTAAGCTTAAAATTAGAAACTGATTTCTTGGCCTTTGTTATAACTGGCCTCTGTCCTACTATTGCAGCCAGCTCCTGAACGGCAGCTTCTAAAGCCTTAGGGTTTTCTTTGGTATCCCCCAATCCCATATTAACTACAACCTTATCTAGTTTAGGGGCTTCCATTACATTTTTATATCCAAATTTCTCCATCAAAGCAGGCACTACTTCCCTTTGATATTTATCCTTTAATCTAGCCATTACTAGACTTACCTCCCTTCGCAAATTTAGTCTAATACTTCGCCAGTTTTTTTGCTTATTCTTACTTTTTCACCATTTTCTAAGAACTTGTATCCAATCCGCACTCCCTGGTCGGCCTTTCTGTCAAAGTACATAACATTTGACACATGGATTGGGGCCTCTATATTAATAATTCCACCCTGCTGGTTATTTGGGTCTGGCCTTTGATGCTTGGATACCATATTTATACCTTCAACAATTACCCTGTTTTCCTTGGGTAATACACGCAATACTTTTCCTGTCTTTGACTTGTCTTTTCCTGCTATTACTACCACTGTGTCACCTTTCTTAATTCTCAACCGTAACACCTCCTCATTATAGTACTTCCGGAGCTAAGGAAATTATTTTCATAAATTCTCTATCCCTTAATTCTCTAGCTACAGGGCCAAATATCCTAGTTCCAACCGGCTGATTATCCTCTTTTAGCACAACTGCTGCATTTTCATCAAAACGTATATAAAACCCATCTTTTCTCCTGATGGATGACTTAGTCCTAACTATAACTGCCTTGACTATCTGGCCTTTCTTGACAACTCCCCCTGGTGTTGCACTTTTGACTGAACAAACAATAACGTCCCCAATTCTGGCATATTTTTTCTTAGTTCCGCCTAAGACTCGGATACATAGCAACTCCCTTGCTCCAGAGTTGTCCGCAACACTCAGTCTTGATTCCTGCTGAATCATAGGAATACCTCCTTTTCACAATCTATACTATTTTGCCTTTTCTACAATATTTGCAAGTCTCCACCTTTTACTCTTCGATAAAGGCCTTGTTTCCATAATTCTAACCCTATCCCCGATTCCACATTCATTATGCTCATCATGTACCTTATATTTTTTAGTTCTCTTAACTGACTTCCCATATAGTGGATGTCTAACGGAGTCCTCAACTAATACCACTATTGTCTTTTCCATCTTATCGCTTACAACTCTTCCTGTCCTGACCTTTCTGCTTGCTCTTTCCATAAGCTTTGCCTCCCTTCCCGATTAATTTTTCAATTTATGATATAGTCGACCTATTATTTTCCCAACTCTCTTTCCCTAATGATGGTCTTAATTCTAGCAATATCTTTACGAACGTTTCTTATCCTCATTGGGTTTTCAAGCTGGCCTGTTGCTAATTGGAATCGTAAATTGAATAGCTCCCCTTTAAAATCAGTTAATCTTTGATTTAATTCTACATCCGTCATATCCCTTAATACATTAGCTTTCATCAGCTTCACCACCCCTTGCTTCAAATTCATCCCTAGCTACAAACTTACACTTAATCGGTAGCTTATGTGCCGCTAATCTCATAGCTTCACGTGCTTTTTCCTCCGATACTCCTGCAATTTCAAACATAATTCTGCCCGGTTTAACCACAGCTACCCAAAATTCTGGTGTACCCTTCCCTGCACCCATACGAGTTTCAGCAGGTTTTTTGGTTACAGGTTTATGAGGAAAGATTTTAATCCAAACCTTACCTCCTCTTTTGATGGACCTGGTCATAGCAATACGAGCAGCCTCTATTTGATTAGAGGTTATCCACGCTGGTTCCAAGGCCATAATTCCATATTCTCCGTATGAAATTGTATTACCCCTACTGGCCTCTCCATGCATTTTACCTCTATGAACTCTACGACGTTTAACTCTTTTAGGCATTAACATGCGCCATTCCTCCTTCCTTCAAGGTTTAACCCTTACTACTTTTTATTGTCCTTGGGTTTTTCATCAGTATCTTTTACCTCTGGTAAAATTTCACCCTTATATATCCAAACTTTTACTCCTAATTTTCCATAGGTAGTCATTGCCTCAGCAAAACCATAATCAATATCCGCTCTCAAGGTATGGAGTGGTACGTTACCCTGGTTATAACCCTCTGAACGAGCCATTTCAGCCCCTCCAAGTCTACCAGAAGTTAATACTTTAATACCTTTGGCTCCTGACCTCATTGCCCTTTGCATGGCTTGTTTCATTGCCCTCCTAAAGGAAACCCTCCGCTCTAGTGAAAAGGCAATACTTTCGGCAACTAGTTGTGCATCTGTTTCTGGCACCTTTACCTCTACCACATTTATAGCAACGTTTTTCTTAGCTATTTTCTCCACATCTTTTTTAAGCTTTTCCACGCCCTGGCCACCCTTACCAATAACCATTCCAGGCTTGGCCGTATGGACATTTATTTTAACCCGGTTATTAGCCGCTCTTTCAATTTCAATCCTGGAGATTCCCGCTATATATAGTTTTTCTTTTATAAATTCACGGATTTTATAATCTTCATAAAGGAGTTTGCCAAAATCCTTCTTCTCAGCATACCATCTGGTATCCCAATCCTTAATGATGCCAACTCTTAATCCATGGGGATTTACTTTTTGACCCATTATTTTCCCTCCTTAATTTATTTTTTCCTTCAATGTCACACCAATATGACTAGTTCTCTTCCTAATCATGGTAGCACGCCCTTGAGCCCTTGGCCTAAATCTTTTTAAAGTGGGCCCTTGATTTGCATATATCTCTGCAATATATAAGGAATCTCTATCCATATTGTAATTGTTTTCAGCATTGGCCAGTGCAGATTTAACTACCTTTTCCACTGCAACAGTCGCCGCCCTTGGTGTGTATTTCAATATAGTTAAAGCTTCGTCTATATGTTTTCCTCTAATTAAATTAATAACTGTTTGAACTTTTCTTGGAGCAATTCTAATATATCTCCCAGTTGCCTTCGCCTCCATGGAATGACCTCCCTCCCATATTTTAAGTTCATTATAATTTTATATATTTATAAAGCATCTTATTATCTCACCGTAGTTGTTTTTTCACTACTGCCTGAGTGGGCCCTAAATATTCTTGTAGGGGCAAATTCCCCCAGCTTATGACCCACCATGTCTTCAGTTATATATACAGGAACATGTTTTCTACCATCATGAACTGCAATTGTATGCCCTATCATCTCTGGGAAAATAGTAGAGGACCTTGACCAGGTCTTAACAACTTTTTTTGTTCCCTTTTCGTTCATTTCTTCTATTTTCCTAAATAAGCCGGCATGAACAAAGGGTCCCTTCCTAATTGATCTACTCACAAATTTTTCCTCCCTTCAGAAACAAAATATGAAAATTCCCTTATTACTTCCTTCTCCTGGAAACTATATATTTATTAGAATCCTTGCTCTTATTACGAGTTTTATAGCCTAGTGTCGGTTTACCCCATGGGGTTACCGGTGATGGCATACCAATAGGTGACCTTCCTTCTCCCCCACCATGTGGGTGATCAGCAGCATTCATTGCAGAACCTCTTACCTTTGGTCTAAAGCCCATTTTTCTTTTCTTTCCTGCCTTACCAATTGTAATATTTTCATGCTCCACATTTCCTACACTTCCCACTGTAGCCTTACAGCTGATAAGAATTCGTCTAATTTCTCCAGAAGGTAGTCTTAGTAGTGCATATTTTCCCTCTTTGGCCATTAGTTGTGCAGAATTCCCAGCGGACCTTGCAATTTGTCCACCCTTGCCAGGTTTCATTTCAACATTATGAACTATTGTACCATTAGGTATATTTCTAAGGGGTAAGGCATTTCCTACCTTAATATCAGCATTTTCCCCGGATTCTACCATATCTCCAACCTTCAAATTATTAGGTGCAAGAATATATCTTTTTTCCCCGTCAAGATAATGCAATAGTGCAATATTAGCTGTTCTGTTTGGATCATATTCGATTGATGCAACCTTAGCAGGAACTCCATCCTTGTTCCTTTTAAAGTCAATAAGTCTATATTTTCTCTTCACTCCGCCGCCCCTATGGCGTATGGTTATTTTACCTTGTGCATTTCTCCCACCGGTCTTTGAAAGACTAGTCAATAAAGACTTTTCTGGTTCGGTTTTTGTAATCTCCTTAAAGTGAGAAACCGTCATTTGTCTTTTAGCTGGTGAGGTAGGCTTATATTTTTTAATAGCCATTAGTATTTCCCTCCCTCTATACTACAAAATACTTATTTACATCCCTTCAAAAATTTCTATTTCCTTACTATTATCAGTTAATGTGACATAGGCCTTCTTCCAATCGGGTCTTTTACCCGCATATTGGCCCATTCTTTTAATCTTGCCTCTTACATTAATTGTGTTTACACGTTTTACCTTTACATCAAAAATTTCTTCTATAGCTTTTCTTATTTGAATTTTATTGGCCCTTCTATTAACTTCAAAAACATATTTTTTATCCGCAATTGCATCCATACTGTGTTCTGTTATTATTGGCCTAATAATAATATCATGTGGATTTGTCATTACGCGTACACCTCCTCCACTTTTTCAACAGCATCTTTTGTTATAATGAATTTATCGTATTTTAAAATGTCATAGACATTTAAATTGTTTACGGATACTGTCTCAATTCCTGGAATATTATTAGCGGATTTGATTACAGCATCGTTTCTATCCTTCATTACAATTAAGGCCTTTTTATCAACCTGTAAATTTTTTAAGATATTAACCATATCCTTTGTCTTTGGTACATCTAAATTTAGTTCGTCCAAAACTACAAAGTTATCATTAATCACCTTCAATGTGAGGGCTGATTTCATAGCAAGCCTTCTAACCTTTTTAGGTAGTTTATAGGCATAACTTCTCGGCTTTGGTGCAAAGGTTACTCCTCCACCAACCCATAGGGGTGATCTTATACTTCCGTGTCGGGCTCGGCCTGTTCCCTTTTGTCTCCAGGGTTTTCTTCCCCCGCCCCTAACTTCCGCCCTAGTTTTCACAGACTGGGTTCCCTGTCTTTTATTAGCTCGTTGGCTTTTTATTACTTCATAGAGGACATGTTCATTTACCTCTACACCGAAAATACTATCACTTAATTGCATTTCGCTTACCTGTTCTCCCGATACATTATATACAGCTATCTTAGGCACAATAATTCCTCCCTTCTGTAATTCCCTTATTATTTTCCTCTTTTATTGGTAGTTCTAATTGTCAATATCCCTTTTTTAGGTCCTGGAACGGCTCCCTTTACTAGGAGGACATTTCTTTCCCCATCCACCTTTACTATTTCCAGATTCCTTATGGTCACTTGTTGTGCCCCCATCTGCCCTGGTAGATTTTTACCCTTAAAGACCCTGCCTGGTGATGCAGAAGCTGCCATTGCCCCAGGTCTTCTATGGTATCTAGAACCATGGCTTTCTGGCCCCCTTGCCTGGCCGTGTCTTTTTATAACTCCTTGGAAACCCTTACCCTTGGAGGTACCTGTAATATCGACAAATTCTCCCTCTTGGAAGATATCCGCCTTTAATTCCTGTCCTACAGTATAATTTTCGACATTAGTTAGCCTAAATTCTTTTAATTTCCGCCTAGGTTCTACATCTGCCTTTTCAAAGTGTCCCTTTTTGGGTTTGTTTACGTTTTTCTCCTTGATGTCACCATAACCTAGTTGGATTGAATTATAGCCATCTATCTCCTGGGTTTTTATTTGAACAACCACATTATTTTCTATTTTAATTACCGTTACCGGTATTACCAATCCTTCCTCTGAAAATATCTGAGTCATCCCCAGTTTTTTTCCCATTATTCCTTTCATTTCATTCCACCTCCTATTAATCTTACAGCGGATTATATCCTAGGATATAATCATTCTAAGATAGGATGATTTTCATCTCTTTATCTTAGTAAAATAACTATAGTTTAATTTCAATATCAACACCAGCTGGTAAATCTAGCCTCATTAGAGAGTCCACTGTTTTAGGTGTAGGGTTTAGGATGTCGATTAATCTTTTGTGGGTCCTCATCTCAAACTGTTCCCTAGCATCCTTATACTTGTGAACCGCCCTTAATATTGTGATAATTTGTTTCTCCGTCGGCAATGGCACCGGACCTGAAACATCAGCACCACTTCTCTTGGCTGTTTCCACGATTCTTTCGGCAGATTGATCCAATACCTTATGGTCATATGCCTTTAGTCTGATTCTTATTTTTTGCTTTCCTTTAACTGTTGCCATTATATTTCCCTCCCTCTCATCGCACGCGATTTCTTTTTACGTACGACCCAGACTACATATACAACTGTACCGGGTGTGTTGCCTTGTTAGTAATAAAATAAGTAGTCCTTGTCGTCCGATTCATAGATCTAGACATCTCTCCACGAAAATTTCCCCTTTAAGCAACCTTTCGTTTCATCGATATTTCTAAACAGACACTAGTTCATTTTATAACATTTACTAGCAAATATCAAGCCTCTTTTTCTAAATAAAAAAATTATTTTATACGAAAATTTAGAAGAAGAGAGATACCCTTCTTCTAAATTTTTTTAATGATTTTATTATTCTATAATAGAAGCTACTACACCAGCACCAACGGTCCTGCCACCT
>CAYMGQ010000020.1:0-22902 GCA_964390055.1 uncultured Clostridiaceae bacterium | reverse complement strand
CTTTCAATATCCATTTTCCCTATATAAAATAAGCCTCATTTTACAGACTTTGAAATTTCACATCCCTATATATTATACCCCATCCCTTAAAAACAAATATAAAAAGGGCAATTACCAATAATTTCACTTATCGGCAATTACCCTCTTTTATGGTGCGGATGACGGGATTCGAACCCGTACGAGCATAAGCTCACAGCCCCCTCAAGACTGCGTGTCAGCCAGTTCCACCACATCCGCATGGCTGATTTTATTAACTTGCTACCATAATATTATAATATCTATAGAAAGCTATGTCAACCCTTTCAAATTATAAGATGCCTCTAATTTTTAATAAAATTGAGGCATCCCCAAGCCTAATTATCAATAATAAACCATTCTTCAATGCCAGCAAATAAATTATAGTGATTTGCCTTGAAATTTCCCTTTACCCTATCTCTGACAACTATTGAGCCGTTCTTATAAAATAAGCTAAAGTATGGCAACTCCTTGACTAGATGTTTTTGCAAGTTCTCATAGGCCTTGATTTTATCTTCTTTATTAGGGGCGGTAAAGGCCCTCTCCAGCAAGTCATCCATAAGTTGGTCCTCATAGGATATAAAATTACCCTGACCTATTTGAGAAGAATGAAATGCGAAGGATAAATCAGGCAAATATGATAATTCCCAACCCCCTAAGACCATATCAAAGTCACCCCGGTCAATCCTATCATTAAAATCCTCCCAATCCAACAGTTCAACATCTATGCCAATACCAACCTTTGCTAGTTCCTCTTGTATATAAAAGGCGGTTTTTTCCCTTAGTATATTATCCTTATTGGATATTAATTTAAATGTTAAACTTTGCCCGTCCTCACTACTTCTAATTAGATTATCACCTTCCATGGTAAAGCCACTCTTTTCCAATAGGTCTGTTGTTTTATTAACATTATAACCGTATTTAAGGTTACCCTGTAGATAAATTGAGGAATAAGGATATATAGGTACGTCTACAACAGTACCATGGCCTAGGTAAATATTATTAAGCATTTCATGCCTATCTATTGCATAGGCTATAGCCATTCTTATATTCTTTTCCCTAAGAATCTTATTTTTAAAATTAAAGCCAATAAACTCATAATTATTAGATATATACTCATAGATATTAACATCGTTTTTCTCAGCATATTTTGCCCAATCAATTGATATGGGCTGGGCTAGGTCAATATCACCATTTTCAAATACTGATAATTGTGCCTCCGTATCAGGTACAATCATAACCTGGATTTCATCAATATAGGGCCTAGTCCCCCAATATTCATCATTCCTAATTAACCTTATCTCCCTCATTGTCTCATATGTCTTAAGCCTATATGGCCCTGTTCCTATCATTGGAAAATCCAAGGCATCTAATTTATCAATGTTAACCCCTTCAAATAAATGTTTTGGCAATATAGGAAAGGTCATTGCCTCAAGTCCATTACTAAAGGGTCTAGAAAAGGTGACATTTACAACACCTTCTTTGATTTCTCTAACATCAGATATTTGTTGCAGGCTTGTTTTAAAAACAGAATTACCCAGGGTATTGCTGATATTTCCCTTAATTAAATTAATGGTAAAAATAACATCCTGGGCAGTTAAAGCCTGTCCATCATGCCAAAGAACCCCCTCCTGCAAATGAAACTCAATGCTTTGGCCATCCTCAGCTATTATCCAGTCTTTAGCTATGGATGCTTGCACATCCATATTTTCATCAAAGCTTACAAGGCTATCATAAATCAAGTGGTGAAGTTGAAAAAGACTATAGTTTTTATTATAAAGGGGGTTCAGGGTATTAAACCTGCTAATAGATGTCCTTAGGACCCCTCCCTCAACCGCTTCATAGTCTTCGACCGCCTCTTCTTTAATTTCTTCTTCCCCATCCCCATTATTTATAGCCCCTTGGGAACCACAGGCAGTAATAATAAATATTAAAAAAATCAATATAAAACAACTTAAGTTTTTCCTTCTCAATTATAGGCCCCCTTATATGCTAATCAATTATAAATCCATTTATATATTGCATAATCCTTTGTTACTTTTTGCAAATATGTCCTAGTCTCTTCAAAGGGGATAGTATCCAAATTTTCCCCGTCCTTGCTATATTCTGGCTGGTTAATCCATTTGCTTACATTCCCATTTCCTGCATTATAAGCTGCAATTATTAAATCTAAGTTGGAGTTAAATTCTTGGTGAAGGATATCTAAATACCAGCAGCCTATTTGTATATTTAAATCAATATCATATAGCATTTCCTCTTCATAATTTTCGATTGCTAGTTTTTCTGAGGCCCATCTCCCAGTTATTGGAGCAATCTGCATTAAACCCTTTGCCCCCTTAGAAGATAAAGCATTGGGATTGAACTTGCTTTCATTCCTCATTATGGCAACTACCAAATGTGGGTCCACCTGATATTTACTAGCATATTTATTAATTATATCCTCATAATGAAGGGGATATATTTTTTTAAGAATCCATTTAGCATTTTGAAGGGCTAATAATATTGCCACAATCACAATAATTATTGCTATCATACGCAATATGGGTTTTGTAATAAAAATTAGCAACTATCATCCCTCCAGGAATATATTCAGCTTACGATCCTCCATAGATCCTTGACCTGGGCAAGGAGCCCCTCCAAGTCCCCTGAATTATCTATTAACCTATCTGCAAAGGGAATTTTCTCCTCATTTGAAGTCTGAGATTTTATTATCCTATCCGCCTCCCCAGAAGAAATCCCGTCCCTATCCATTAGTCTTAATTTTTGCACCTCCTTAGGTGCTAGGACTAACCATATCTCTTGGACCATATCCTTAAGATTGGTCTCAATTAATAGGGCAGCATCTATAATTATAACATGATTCCCCGGCATCTGTTTATAGGTTTTTATTTCCTTTTTTATTTCTCCAATTATCCTTGGGTGGGTAATAGAATTTAATTTTTCTAATGCATCTTTATCTCTAAATACAAGTCCTGCTAGTTTTTTTCTATTAATTTCATAGTCCTCTAGCAATATTTCTTGGCCAAAATAAGCCACTATATCCCTATAGGCAGGTTTTCCTCTTTGGACTACCCTCCTAGCTATTTTATCCGCATCAATTATGATGGCCCCTAGTTTACTTAAAATATCAGATACTGTAGTTTTGCCACTAGCTACGCCACCTGTTAAGCCTATAATTTTCATTCCTTGACAACTCCTCACTATGCATCATACCATGTATCACCAAGGCTTAAATCAACTTTAAGCGGTACCTTTAATTGGATTGCCTCCTCCATTGATTCCTTTAGGATTGATTTTACTTGATCTATTTCATGATTAGGGCATTCAACAATTAATTCATCATGGACTTGCAGGATCAGTTGAGCCTCATAACCACCATCTTTGAGTTGCTGATATACCCTTACCATGGCAATTTTTATAATATCAGCTGCACTTCCCTGGATGGGGGTATTCATAGCCATCCTTTCACCAAAGGATCGGGTATTGTAATTTCTTGATGTAATTTCGGGCAAATATCTCCTCCTGTTTAATAGGGTGATAACATAACCCCTCTCTTTGGCCATTCTTATTGCCTCATCCATATATTTCTTTACAGAAGCATATTTATTTAGGTAATTTTCAATATATTTTTTGGCCTTATATATACTAATATTTAAATTTTCCGATAAACCAAAGTCACTTATACCATAAATAATACCAAAGTTAACTGCCTTGGCATCATCCCTCATAGCTGGGGTTACCATGTCTATGGGGACATTAAAAATCTCTGATGCGGTTCTCCTATGCACATCTTGATTCTTTTGAAAGGATTCCAACAAATTTTCGTCTTCAGATATATGGGCCAGGACCCTGAGTTCAATCTGAGAATAATCTGCATCGATAAATTTATGATTTTCCTTTGCCCTAAATACCTTCCTTAACTGGCGGCCTAGCTCTGTTTTAATAGGAATGTTTTGTAGATTAGGCTCTGTGCTAGAAATTCTGCCGGTTGTTGTTACTGTCTGATTAAAGCTAGAATGTATCCTTCCAGTTATGGGGTTAATGATATTTAATAGGCCATCTATATAAGTAGTTTTTATTTTAGCTACATGCCTGTATTCCAAAATCTTAGGTATAATCTCATGCTTATCATAAAGCTTTTCAAGTACATCCACACCTGTGGAGTAGCCAGTTTTGGTTCTTCTAATTGGGGTTAGCTGTAATTTTTCAAACAATATTTCACTTAATTGTTTGGGTGAATTAACATTAAATTCCGCCCCTGCCAACTGGTAAATTGACTTTGTTAAGTTTTCTATCATCTCATTAAATTCTATTTCCAACTCCTGGAGCATATGCCTATCAACCTCTATGCCCTGGTATTCCATAGAAGCCAATACCTCCGTAAGGGGTAACTCAATCTTATAGTATAATTCAGTAAGTTCCATTTCTTCTAACTTGGTCTCCATGGCCTCCTTTAGCTTAACTATAGTTTGGACCTGTTGGCATAAATAATTTTCAAGTTCTCCACTTTCTACATCTATAAATTTAATCTGCCCCCTACCCTTTCCTCTTAATTCCACTTGATCTTTCAAATTTTGACCAAAATATTGGGCTGCTAATTCCTTAATGGAGTAATTTCTCTTAGAAGGATCCAGCAGATACTCCCCTATCATGGTGTCAAAGGCTAGGTTTTTAATATCTATTTTATGAGGATAGAAATGCAGTAATTCCTCTTTTAAATCGTGACTTATTTTATTTATTCTTTTGTCCTCTAAAATATCCTTGATGGCCCCAAGAACCCCATCCCTATCCTCCAATTGGGTAAAATCTATATAGTACTGCTTGGCATCACCACTGGTTATGCCCATTGCAACTAATTGATTTTCCAATATATTATCAGCAGAGACTATGGATTTAAAATACATATTATTTGATTTTTTTAGCCCATCTACTAGAGGTTTTAGGGAGTCCAGATCTTTAATTCTAATTATTGGCAGCTTATTGTCTAGCTCTTCTGCCTCCCCATTAGATTGGGCTACAATCCTATTGATTAGGCTGGAAAATTCATATTTTTGAAAGGTTTCTACGATTTTATCTGTGTCTACCCGCTCATATCTAAGTTTTTCTAGATCAAGATCTATGGGAACATTAGTGACTATTGTGGCCAACTTTTTACTCAAAATAGCCTGTTCTAAATTTTCCTCGATTCTCTCTTTTAGTTTTTTACCTTTTATCTTATCAGTGTTTTGTACTAAATTTTCCACAGACCCAAATTGTTTTATCAATTTTAATGCAGTTTTTTCTCCCACCCCTGGTATGCCGGGAATATTATCAGACCGATCCCCCATTAGACCCTTAAGGTCTATAAATTGTGAAGGTGTTACCTGCAATTCCTCTATAACTTTTTTATCATCATATAGCTCAATATTGCTAATTCCCCTCCTGGTATAGAGGACCTTAGTTTTGTCAGAGGCCAATTGTAGTGCATCCTTATCCCCTGTAACAATCAGACTTTCCAAGCCCCTATTTTCACAGTATTTTGCCAGGGTCCCAATTAAATCATCAGCCTCAAATCCCTCAAGCTCTATCCTAAAAATTTTAAAAACATCTAAGATCTCCTTCAAGGGATCCATCTGCTCAGCTAGCTCCTGAGGCATCCCCTTTCTTCCTGCCTTATACTCCTCATATTGTTTATGCCTAAAGGTAGGGGCCCTCTTATCAAAGGCTACCCCAATATATTGTGGATTATAATCCTCCAATAGCCGTAATAACATGGTCATAAATCCATATATGGCATTAGTATGTTGACCCTCCCTAGTAGTAAGGGGTGGCAGTGCGTAAAAAGCCCTATTAATTAAGCTATTTCCATCAATAATAACAATACGTTTCCCCATCATATTTTCCCCTCTCAGTATCAATGTTTAATATATCAGTCGAATATTCTATAAGAATTATATACCAAAAACAAAAAAAATATCATGAAATGATATATTACCGATATTTTATCATGGATTTTTACCATAGTAAAATCCTACTTCCATCCACTATCACCATAAGACAAAAAAATACCCCCAAGCAGATTCAACTTCTTGAGGGCTCTTTTATTAAATACTTGTTTTTCTCTTCCTAAGCCTTTTATGGGCAAAATATCCTAGGGGTCCTCCAATAATAATTAATATTAATAGGATGGGCAATAGACCAAAGAAGTTAATGACTCCCCTTTCTAAGGCCTTTACCATATTATTGAGAGAATAAATAAAATTATTCCTAGATTTGCTCCATATATTATCATCAAGGGATGTTAAGGTAGCTTTTTCCCCTGTTACTTCTTTGATATTTAAGTTGATTGTGGCTAGAGATACTAGCTTGTCATAAGCCTGTAGGCTGGCTGTTAGCTGATTTATTTGGGTTCTAACTCTATTTAGCTCATTTTCAACCTGCAGTAAATCCTCAACTTTTTTAGCCTCTTGAAGGATTTCCCTTAATCTTTCCTCTTGTATATTTAAGTTTTTCACCTGGTTATCAATATCCATATAATTCTCAGTAATATCTTCACCCGAGATATTTTCCTCTATAACAAGTCCAAAACTCTTAATCTTCTCAAAGCTCCTATTAAACTCTAATTCTGGAATCCTTAGCTCCATATGGGCTTGTTTCAGGGATTCCTCCGGTTTGTCATCCTTGTGAGTATAATAGTATATTTCACTATTTTGCACAAAGCCATCGAGTTCCTCTATCAAGCTCATAACATTTTGCTGAGCCTGGTCAAAATCTTCCACCTCTATGCTTAAAGTTCCCCTTTGTATAATTTTGCGAGATAAGGCCTGGTCAAATTCTTTAATTAGGGGGGCATTAGTTGGTCCCACACTTCTGACCCTGCTTGATTTATCCCCTGTTCCAACATCCATCCCGGCAAATTCCCTAGTTTCTTGGGCCTCTTCAGCCGGGGCTATATCCTTAGCCAAAAAAGGTTTGGCAGAAAAATTATTTATTATAGGTAGGGATATAATCACCAAGATCAATATGGCTGCTATACTTGTAATAACCCTCATCTTAGGAAAGGAGATTGGCTTTTTAGGCCTATTATCATTAAGTAATTTCTTGTTTAATTCCCTTTTGAAATCTTTAGGCAAAGCAAGCTCACCTATATGGTTAGTAGCTTCCACTATAGTTACTAAATTATTATATTTATTTTTACACCTGTAACATTTATTTAAGTGTTCCTCAAATTTTTCCTTTTCCTCCTTAGAAAGATAAGCATCTATATAGGCGGAGGAATAGTCTTGAAAATCCTTACAATTCATAGTACCTCCTCCTTTCACGAAGATATATTATAATTATCCCTAATTATTTCTTTAAGATTATCACGCGCCCGACTAATCCGTGACTTAACAGTACCAAGAGATATATGAAGAATCTCTCCTATTTCCTTATAGCTTAATCCCTGGATATCCCTCAATATAATAATATTTCTATGGTCATAATTTAGCTGGTTAATACCATCATGAATTATTTTTTTAACTTCATTTTTTTCCAGTAATTTTTCTGGCGTATTAAGCCTATCAGGTATATCTATCTGGTAATTAGTACCCTCATGCTCTTGTTCAATATAAATAAGATCAAATTTCCTGTTTTTACGTATAAAATCAATACATGTATTATTTACTATAGAATAAAGCCAAGTTGAAAAGCTACTATTGCCCCTAAAAGCTCCTATTGATCGATAAACTTTTACCAATGCCTCCTGGGTTACATCATTTGCATCCTCTAAATTACCTAGCATACGGTAAGCTATATTAAAGGCCTTTTTTTGATAATTCTCAATTAATAACTCGAAGCTCTCAATATCACCTTTCTGGGCCTTGTCAATTAAAATAGCCTCGTTTTGCGACAATAATCTCACTCCCTTCCCCCTATTAATTAGACGAAATATAAAGGGTTTTGTTCCATATAAATACCAGTTCTATTCTAACACATATTATTTTTTTATTCTTAAAATAATTAAAATCTTTGTTTGTTATTACATTTATTTGTATATTGACATTAAATTTTCTTTATGGTAATATTATTCACATAGTTAAATAAGCCGTGGTGGCGGAATAGGCAGACGCAGCAGACTCAAAATCTGCCGATGGTAACATCATGGGGGTTCGATTCCCTTCCACGGCACCACTATTAAATAAAAAATCAAAGGCTTCTAGTTACTCACTAGAAGCCTTTTAAATATTGCTTTTTTAATTGTTGGTTTTTTAAAAAATTCATATAATTTAAAAAGCCATCTACATATACTATAATAGTAAGCAGAAGATATAAAAGTCCCTTTAAATAAAGGAAGGTGTATTGTATGGAAGACCAATTTCGTTATCAAGAAGCAAGGAAGGTTTCTATTACCAGTATTATTATAAATATTGCCTTAACCATAGTTAAGGCTATCATTGGTATAATAGCCGGAAGTACTGCATTGGTGGCTGATGCATTTCATTCAGCTTCTGACCTCTTTGCTACTATTATTGTCCTGCAGGGCGTCAAAATTGCCCACAAGCCCCCTGATGAATCTCACCCCTATGGCCACTACAGGGCCGAAACTATCACATCTAAATTTCTGGCCATTATACTAATTGTTACTGCCTTAGGTATTGGTTTTTCATCATATAAGGTATTGCGCAAACCCCTACTTAGCCCCCCATCTTTGATGGCAGCCTATATCGCTATCTTGTCCATTGTTGCCAAGGAGGGCCTATATCAATACGCAATTAGAATCGGAGAAAAAATCAATAACTCGGCAATCATAGCCGAGGCCTGGCATCATCGTTCAGATGCCTTCTCATCAGTGGCAGCTTTAGTGGGGATTATAGGGGCCATACTAGGCTATCCCATTATGGACCCACTGGCCGGCATATTTGTTGCCATTCTCATATTAAAAACAGGTATATCTATTTATAGCCAGGCAATTATGACTTTAATGGATACCGCCCCACCCAAGGAAGTTTTGGATGAGGTTAGAAGTGCTGCCTTAAAGGCCAAGGGTATAAAGGAGGTGCAGGATGTTAGGATGAGGCAATATGGTTCCAAATATATTGTAGATATGAAGGTATGTGTCAACCCCAATATTACAGTTGAAGAGGGTCATGATGCTGCCGCTAGGGCCAAGGTAAATATTATGGATTCTGCCTATGATATTCAGGATGTGCTAATCCATGTTAATCCCTGTATCCAATCAATGAGTGAGGAATGTCAATACTGTCGTGACAAAATAAAAAAATAAAATATTGCAATATAAAAGGGTGTCCCATCTCTAAGGACACCTTGCTTAAAAACAAACTAGCAAACCACCTAATCCTGCATGGGTGCCAATAACTGGCCCCATTGTAGAAACTAGTACCTCCGCAGGGTTAAATCTTTCAATAATCCTTTCCTTTAGCTTTAGGGCATCCTCTAAACAGTCACAATGGGTTATACCAACTATCCTATCCCTGTAGCTAATATTCTTTTCCTCCATCATAGTTAACAGTACATTTATAGCCCGTCTCTTGCCCCGCATAGTCCTTAATACCTTTACATAACCCCCGTCCACATGGACAACCGGTTTTAAATTTAGTAGGTTTGCGATAACTTCCCTAGTTCTAGTTACCCGGCCACCTTTGACTGCGTTTTCTAGACTTTCAAGATAAACTACTACCTTTAATTCATCCCTAAATTCCTTGAGCTTTTCCACTATATTATCAATTTTTAATCCTTCCCTAGCCAATCGTGCAGCTTCTAAAACCTGCAAGCCAAGTCCTAGGGACCCACTTAGGGAATCAAATATTTCTATATCTCCTGTTACAATATTTTTGGCAATTCTAGCACAATCTTGAGTGCCACTTAATTTGGAGGAAAGATGTATACTCAATACCTCACCACATTTGTTAACCCCCTCCTTGAATGCATCTATAAAATTCTGTGGGGAGGGTTGGGAGGTTTTTGGTATTTCTTCGGATTCTGCCATTTTTTCATAAAATTCCTCATGGCTGATCTCGACCCCATCTATGTAGTTTTTACCGTCTATTTCAATATTTAAAGCTACTACTTTTATCTTGTACTTATCAATTAATTCCTGAGGTATATCGCAAGAACTGTCTGTTATAATTTGCATTAGATTAGCCTCCAATCAAAATCTATTGTCCTACTAAATACTCTTTCCCCTTTTTAGATATTTAATTATTTATATTTTTTTAATATTATTTTTATAGGCGTAAATTGCTGCCTGGGTCCTATCATTTACATCAATTTTTTTAAATATATTAGATACATGATTTTTTACAGTCTTTTCACTGATAAATAAACTCGAGGCTATATCTCTATTATTTAAGCCCTCAGCAATTAGCGTTAGTACCTCGTACTCCCTCCTGGTCAACCGAGGGACATCCTCCTTTTTCCCCTGATTGTTTAATCCCCTAACAAGCTTTGTACTTAAGTTGGGGTGGATATAGGTTTCGCCACTATAGACATCTCTGATGGCCTTAATTAGACTATCACTTTCCGCGTCCTTTATTATATAACCATCTGCCCCTATATTAATAATTTCATATAGATATTCTTTATCCTTATGAAAGGTTAGCATCATTACTTTAATTGTATTATCCATATCCTTTAGTCTTCTTAAAGTCTGGATTCCATTTAACTTAGGCATATTTATATCTAATAGGACTATATCAGGTTTTAATTCTTTAACCTTTTCAATGGCTTCCTCCCCATCCGCTGCTTGTCCTATAACTTTAATGTCCTTCTCCAGCTCTAAAATTTGTTTAATTCCCTGCCTTACCAAGGAATGATCATCCACCAAGAGTAGCTTTATTTTGTGCATAATTATCCTCCCCCATCAATTTTAAGTTTTCCTAGGTATACTTACCATAACGGATGTCCCCCTATTAATCTCACTCTTTATGTTAAAATTACCCTTTAATAGTTCAGCTCTTTCTTTTATATTAATTAAACCAAAACCGCCCTCCTCGCAATCAGGTCTCTCAACCTCATTGATATCAAAACCTACTCCATCATCTTCAATATAAATATTTATATTGTCACCCTCCATGTCAATTTTGACCTTAGCTGTATCTGCCTGAGAATGTTTTTTGATATTGTTTAGTGCCTCTTGAACAATCCTAAAGATTGAAAGGTTTTTTATCCTATCCTCCAGATCTATTTGAGATAGGATTATTAAGCTAGTATCTATATTAGTGTCCTTTTCAAAGTCTTCAATATATCTCTGTATGGCAGGCACAAAACCTATATCATCAATTGACATAGGCCTAAGATTATAAATTATCCCCCTTATATCATTAATGCTCTCTCTTGCACATTTTCTTATATCTGATAGTTCTTCCTTGGCCTTCATAATATCAATGTCCATAAGCTTTTCACATAATTCAGTCTTAATAACTAAATTAGTTAGGAGTTGGGCTGGCCCATCATGAATATCCCTAGCCACCCTTTTTCTTTCCTCTTCCTGAACATGTATAACTTTTCTGCCCAGTTGATATTTCTCCTCAATATCTACAACAGCAGAGCTAATTCCCTTTACATTCCCATCCAAAAACTCATGGATAACATCAATTTTTGTAGTTAAATTCTCTGCCTTTTTTAGGGTATTTTCAAATCGTTTTATACGTCTTTCTATTTCTGTTCGTCTTGTGATTAATTCTCGTTCCTTCTGTCTTTTAAGCATAAGCTGCATTTGTAAAATATTTGCCTTCTCATAGGCCTTCTGTATATCCTCTTCACTGTAGCGGGTAAAATTCTTGCTAACCTCTAATAATATCTGCCTACTGTTTTTTTCTAAGCCCTCTAGTTGATCAACCTCATCTATGATTTTAATTGCTTCTTCCCTAATATTTTGTAATTGAAACAACAAATCATCATACTCCTTGCGAATAATATCAACTATATCATACATCTCAGATTTGCTATCCTCAACTACATTAATAATATTTTGGAAAACCTCATTAATTTTTTCAATACCTACAATATCTTTCTTCATAGTTTTAATCACCTTAAATTTAGACGTTAATCGATATTGTATGAATTCTACAAATGGTGACAGTTTTCCTTTGTTTTTTTTGTTTTATTTTTAAATTATTCCTATACATATAAAAAAAGGGATTTCTCCCTTCTTTAAAATATCTTACTTTACTAGGTAATTATTCATAAACCAGCTATTGTTCCGCCTTTTCATATGAACTATATATTCTAATTCTTCAGTTTCTAACCCATTAAACCCCCTTATGGACCACTGGATTCTTGTTAATAAAATCTTCCTATCCCTATCTTTCTTAATTAATTCACAGTTTTTAATAGTAACCTCCTCTATAGTCTCATATGAAGTGGGATTTTTAAGGATATCTTCAAAGGTTTTTAAATCCTCTGCTAGCAATTCTCCTCCTATGCTTTCTTTTAACCTATCCTCTACATCCTCTAGTGTCAAATTTCCCAGCAGGAAATTATTCCAAATCCAAATCCTGTTATTGAAAATATCTTGTAAATGCGCCTGCATTTGACCTTCACATTCCCCCGGACCTTGAAAGGAAGCAAAAATTGAACCCTTATTTAGGAAAATCAGTAGAAATAATAAAATCAAAATTAGAATTCTTTTCAAAATATGACCCCCCATTTATCTAATACACCACCATTATAAATAAGGGGCCTTAAAAAAATTAGTTTTTCTTGTTGATATTAATTGGGAATCGTTCAACATATAGTGCTATATTTTTCTAGTGAGATATATTCCACAATATATAGTATGTTTTAATCGGTTATTTTGATATTGTCCAACTGTTTCCTAAAGGATTTTCTAAAGGATTCAAGGTATTCCTTTCTTAACAGGTCCTGCTCCTTTTTTTCCTCCCCACTTAAAGCCCTTTTCTTTGATATTCTAGCCAATTCATTAATCCGATTCATTTTTTCCTTGGTTAACATCTATTTCATCTCCTTAATTCAATAAGAAATATTCTAAACATATATAATTAATATAGCATAATTTTTTGTCTAATGCACAGGTTCTAATGACCCTGCATCAGATCCCCCTAGGTCTGCCTCCTTGATTTCAGGACCTTCACCAGCATCATCAACCTTTGATTCCATTGTTTGACTAAGTGTCTTTGCAATCTGCATCATTCGAACTAATGTCTCCCCCTGGTCACCATCCAGATAGGGAGCAAACAACTCCAGTAAATTTTCCTCCTGTAGGGAATCCTTCCCCTCCAAAGACTTTACCAGCCTTAATATACTGCTAATTTTTTTAATTTCCTTTCTTCTTTCCCCTATATAATTTCCCAAGAGTGGGTCAAGCAACTCTAATATCCTATCTATATTTTCTAGACTAATGCCTTGCTGGATTACCCCTATTAATTCCCTTACTGCTTTTTCTATTTTCCTTGCTTCTTTATCTAAATCAAGGGCCATATGTAATATATCCCTATCTTCCTCCTCCATATATCTGCCAATATCAATTAACATATTCCGTTTTCTTTCTTCCAAACTAAGGGAATAATAGCGGACCTGGGCACTAAAAAGCTCTGGACCCTCTAGTAGGGATTTGACCTTGCCCATTATATCTAAAATAATTTCGGCCCTATGGACAATGTATTGTTCATCAGTATCCATATATCCCTTGATCCGATTAAGGAGTTTACATTTTTCCTCCAACTCCTTGCTGTCTATATCTATTAGATTTAAAGTATTAGCTGCGTTTTTATTAGAATTTAATATATGAATCAAAAAAATTATAGCCGCCATTTTTAAAGGTTCTTTTTTATAGCCCCTAACCATATTTTCTTCACTACTTTTACCCATATTCTACCCCCTTCATACATATACTGCTCCTGCCTTAATTAAATATATTCAAGTTATAACAATTTATTAAAATTTCTAACCTCTTATTAGGAATATAAAATTATGTAACAAAATCTACTTATTAGACATAAGCATATAGATAGGAGGATAATAATATTCTTTTCTGTTTATAGGTCTATTAAAGTTAACATATTTATATTGAAAATCCATAAGGGTCCTAAAATAAGGGGGAATCCATAATGAAACGCAGGCAAATTAATGACATGATAGAAGCTGCAAAAAAAGGTGATTATTCAAAATTAGAAGAGGCAAAATCCATGCTTTCAAAGGAGGATTATCAAAAAGCCTTGGATATTTTTGAAAAATATAGCCAAAAATCAAAGGAAGAAATAATAAGCGAACTTAAAAGATTAAAGCAACTTATTCCCAATCAAGATGAGCTTATTCAACAGTTACTACCCTTCCTAAATGAGGAACAGAAGTCAAGACTAGATAAAATACTAGAAATACTAGAGGATTAATTAAATAGGTGGGGAATAGGTCCCCACCCTTTTAAAGCATTTTCCGTTTTTAATAAGATTTAACAATTTAGGACAAGTCACAGTCTATCCCAAGTCTTCTTTCATACGATATTTTTACAATTTTATATTTATACTTCCATTTTTATGGTTTTTTTGATATATTGGGATATGTGATGTAAGATTTTGTCTATTGAAAGATTATATTCTATAAAGGTTATTCTATTTGCCATATAGAATAAATATCTACAACAATTGCAATGCTCTTTTAGGGGGATTAAGATGAAAAAGTTCCAACATATAAGTAGTAATCAGAAAAAAAGATATACATTTTTAATAATACCTAATTCCACTGGCAGAGTTATTGAGATAAATATACCCAGTTGGCTTCCTAAACTATCCATTATCTCTATAGTTTTGCTCTTGTTTGTATCAATATTTTCTACCAATTCACTAGTAGGCACAAGGCAAAAACTAAATATTGCTAGTTCTAGAGTTTTAGAGCTGGAGGACAAAAATTTACAGCAGGCAAATGAGATTGCCTCCCTTAACCTACACTCTAAAAAGGTAAAGGAGGAACTAGAAGATTTAGATAAATTGAAAACCCAGGTGCTAGACATGGTTGGATTAGAGAGTCAAAGTAATGTAGATGGGGATGAAGACAACCCATTACTTGTGGTTTCTAGGTCTTATCAGAGACCTGTTTCCTCTGGAGGTGGAGGAGATTTTGAGAAGGACATGGTCCAATTAGAAGAGCTTATAGAAAGACAAAAAGAAACCATGAATAAGCTGGCAGAGGATGTTGGTAAACAACTTGAATACCTAGATGCCCTACCTAATATTATGCCAGCTAAAGGTAGGATTACCTCCCCCTTTGGATATAGGATTTCACCCATCAATCGACGACGCGAGTTCCATAAGGGAGTAGATATAGCTAATAGGAGTAATACACAAATATTAGCTGCTGGAGCGGGCATGGTAACCTACTCTGGTTATAATGGTGCCTATGGTAGAATGATTATCATATCCCACGGCAATGGGTATAGCTCAGTATATGCCCATAATAGAAGCAACCTTGTAGAGGTGGGACAGAGGGTAGATAAGGGACAAGTTATTGCAAAAATGGGGAGTACCGGCAGGAGTACAGGGCCCCATGTCCATTTTGAAACTAGATTACATGGTAATCCTATCAATCCCAAAGAACTATGGGAAAATTAAATTTAGGAGTGAAGTTTATGTTTAGTCGGAAAAAAAATGTAAATACTAGCCCCCAGGATAAATATACAACTCTTGTTGGTAAAAATACCAGCTTCCAGGGTGAGTTAAATGTAGAGGGCACCTTACGGGTGGACGGTAAAATAGAAGGCGAGTTAATTATAAAGGGTGATTCCTACATAGGAGAAGATGGAGAAATATTAGGAAATATCAAAAGTACAAATATTATTGTAGCCGGAGTGGTTAAGGGCAATATTATAGCATCAGATCAACTGCGGATTACTGCTACTGGCAAAATATTGGGTGATGTAACAGTTAAGACCTTTGTAGTAGATGAAAATGCACATTTTCAAGGAAAATGCAATATGACTAAAGCAGTTGAAAACAAACAGGTAAGTGAACTGGATCCAGGAAAAATTATGGCAAAATAAATAAGGGCTACCCCTTTTGCTGGTAGCTCCTTTTTATTCTTTCATATCCTCAATTTTCCTAAGATAATTTTTTTATCTTTTACTTATCTACTATGGCACTATCATTTCTAAGGCTTGTTTCTTAACCGAAAAACTTGCCGGTAGTTGCCCTCCCAGTTCCCCGTCTATATCTAAATCTATTTTTTTATCACTTTCTATAATAAATTCCTCCACCTGTAAATATCGCAGTCCAGGATGGTTTATATGGTTACCAGTAAAAGCCTTTAAGAATATAGAGGCAACCTCAAAAAAATCCTTATTTTCCACTATAAGCAAGTCTAGATAACCATCATCCACCTTGGCCTCTGGTGCAACATTTTTAAAACCTCCCACCGAAGGGCTATTGGCAACTATGAAAAAGAGAATCTCTTTCTCTTCACTTTTCCCATGGTGGATAAATCTAATTGGAATTGGTTCAAAAATTAACCGTGGAAATTCCCTTAAACCCTTAATATAATATGCGAATTTACCCAATACGGTTTTTGCTTCAGAGGAAACAGTATGGGCAACCTCGGGTAGTAAGCCTGCAGCAGCAACATTAAAAAAGTATCTATTGCCCGTATAACCAATGTCTATTTTCATGGTCCTATTCCTAATTATCATATTGTGAAAATCTGTAAAGCTCCTTGGTATCTTTAAATAATTACCAAAATCATTTACCGTACCAGCAGGATAAATTGCTAGTTTTGGCCTATGTGTACTCCTCATTATACCATTAATTACTTCATTTACTGTACCGTCACCGCCAACTGCTATTATTAATTCCTCCTCTTTATTACAACTATTAAATGCTATATCTTCTGCCTGAAATTTCTTCTCTGTGTAGCTTAAAGTAACTTTTCTATCATGTTCTTCCAGAAAAGTTGCCAAAGAATGTACATTTTTTTGTATTATTTGTCTACCTGCATTTGGATTACATATTATATGAACTTTTTCCATAGTATCCCCCTTTATCATAATGGTGTAGTTCATCAGGTGGGATTTGATGAGCACAAGAAGGTTAAATCTTTCTTTCCTTTATTTATACAGCCTTTATTATACCATTAATTGATATTGATAACCAAACCCCTAGGTTAGGGAAATTGCTTATTTTGCCCTATAATTATTGTTTTACGAATTTATCCTACTCATTAACTCCTTTAATTTTAGGGCCTGGACACCACATTCTTCAGCAAAATCCTTAAAGGTTCTGGCTACTTCCTTGTCCTCAGTGGCCTTAGAGTACACCTCAAAATCCCTAACAGCCTCCTGGGTATCTAGTAATTTCTTTAATAACATATCCCTAGTTTGTAAATTCATTCTTTTACCTCCCATCAAAATAACTTCCTACATAGTTTTTCTATTTAATAAGCAAAATATGTATAAAGTTTTCAGTCTTTGACATCTCAATTGCATCAATGTAGAATATAGTTTGGGTTAATATAATAAGGGGGTATAGAGACTATGTTTGATTATCACGTCCATAGTAATTTTTCACCAGATGCTTTTATGTCTATGGAGGAAGCCATTGGAAAGGCTATAGAAAAGGGTGTAACAGAATTATGTTTCACCGATCACATCGATTATGATTACCCTGATACAGATTTTAAATTTGAATTCGATTATAAAATCTATCTAGATAAAATTAGTCACTTGCAAAACAAATATAAGGGGAAAATTAGAATTAAAAAGGGAATAGAGATTGGATTGCAACCCCATATATTAGATAGATATAATAATGATATGAACAAATATAATTTGGATTTCGTAATTGCTTCAATCCATGTGGTAGATGGGAAGGACCTATATGCTGGAGATTTTTTTGTAAACAAAGGCCAGAAGGAAGCCTATAGGCTTTATTTTGAGGAATTATATTCTATGCTAGATGCCTACAATAACTTTGATGTTCTTGGCCATTTAGATATTATAAAGCGTTATGGCAATTATCATAAGCCCCTAGACTTTGAGGATTACAGGTCTAGTTTAGTACCCATATTGGAAAAAATTATCACAATGGATAAAGGTTTGGAAGTAAATACCTCAGGTCCCAGATACAAACTCAAAGACTACCATCCCTCCTTAGAAATAGTAAATTTATATCATGATTTAGGGGGGAAGATTATCACATTGGGTTCGGATGCCCACCAAACCCAGCATGTAGCCTTTGATTTTAAAAAGGCCATTTCAGCCCTTAAGGATATAGGTTTTAGCTACATTTGCACATATAGGCAAAGACAACCGCTATTTAACAGGATAGATAAGTTACTATAGAAAACAAAATAAGCCAGGCGGCAAATTATATACCGCCTAGCTTTTTTTGTTTTCCTAAAGTTCCCTATATGTTTTCATAGTCTCGGTAAATATATCTGCCGTAGATGGAGGCGTATAGGTAATAGCATTGGCCCCAGCTTCAATAGTTTTTAAGATAGATGCATCACTACTGCCTCCCGTCGCTATAATTGGTACTGTTTTGCTAACTTCCCTTATCTTTTTTACAATCTGGGGTGTTTTAGAGGCACCCGAAACATTTAATATATCAGCCCCAGCTCTTAATCTGCCCTCAAAATCTTCCTCTTCTGATACCACGGTAACTACTACTGGTATGTCTATAGTATTTTTTAATTCCGTTACTATTTCATTAGGTGTTGGCCTATTGACTACCACCCCAATAGCCCCTTGAAATTCGGCATGCAAGGCTATATTAATTGAACGTTTACCAGTGGTTCGTCCACCTCCGACCCCACAAAAAACTGGAACATCCGAAGCTAACATTATAGCCTGGGTAATAAGCAGCTGGGGAGTAAAAGGGTATACTGCAATAACTGCCTGGGCATTAGTATTCTTAATTATGGCCACATCAGTACTAAATAAGATGGATTTAATTCTCTTACCAAAGATTCTAATACCACTGGCTTCCGATATACATGGAGGTAATTCGATATAGTTGGACCTTAGGACTCCAGTTATTTCGGGTACGTATTTAACTCTTTTCATAACATGTTCTTGTTTTTTCATAGTATTCCCCCCTCGTTTTATATCCCCTATATAGGCTAAAACTATTTTTTCTACTACAATTATAATCCTTAATCCCCATAATATCAATTATTTAGGCATATAAATATTTTTCCAATCACATATATATTTTGTTTATAGGAACCCTTTTATTTTCCTTACAATTAATGCAATAAAAGATATGCAAACATTGTTTACTAGAAACACCATCCACCATTTCGGTTATTTCCTTGTCCAGATAGGGACTGTAGTCATCGAAATAATCCTGTATTGCAGCCGAAGCTGTCATTGTTTCATGGCAATGGGGACACCTGACAATATAACTAACTAAACCATTGCAAATAGGACATATCCATTCCATAAGTAACCCTCCAAAGATTTTGGTTGAGATATTTTTAAAAACTTAAAACAATTAATTTGTAATATTAAGAATCCCTTAAGAATATTCATTGTATATCAAAATACATTTCTTTAAGGTGATGAAAATGAAAAAGACCTCCTTTATTGCTGGGACAATAATATTGATTTTAGTTAATGTTATTGTAAGATCCCTAGGCTTTATATACAAGATACTACTTTCCCGTTTAATCGGTGCCACCGCCATAGGGTTATATCAAATGGTATTCCCATTTTTAATGATGATTATTACCTTACCCACTGCTGGGCTTCCTATTGCAGTTTCAAAATTAATCGCAGAGGAAAAAGCTCATGGCAGAAGGGAGGGTGTTTATAGGATTTTATTTTTCTCCCTAGTCTTGGGATTTCTTCTTTCTCTCATTTTATCAATTCTTGTATCCTTTAATATAGATTATATAATCAATAACTTGTTTAAAAATCCCGACCTCTACTATCCCATTCTCTGGACCATTCCTAGTATATGTATTATAACATTTTCCAACATCCTAAGAGGATTTTTTTATGGGCTAAAGGAGATAGCCCCAGCAGCTAGTGCACAAATAATTGAACAGGTTTTAAGGATTATCTTTATCCTGTCCTATCTTTACTATAGACCCCCTACCAATCCTATAATGGCAGCAACCATTGCTATAATAGGTATATTTATTGGAGAACTTTGTGGTTTGCTATATTTAATCCTAAAATTAAATTTTTTCAATATGCCAGCCAGTATAAAAGCAGGAAGATTAAGGAAGGCCTTGTCATGCCATATCATGGGCTCCCTATTATTTATAGCTATCCCCATTACTATAAGTCGGTTAATCTCTGTATTAATGCAAACTGTAAATTCTATATTGATACCACAAAAACTACAAATCCTTGGCTATTCTCCCCTGATGTCCTTAGAGATATTTGGAAAAATCTCAGGCATGGCTATGCCCTTATTATTTTTACCCTTTACCGTCACCAATGCCCTAGTTCTTAACATTATACCCAATATATCCGAACAATTAGCTGTTAATAATTGGAGTGATATTGAAAATAAAACCAGTTTAGCAATTAAAATTACTCTGCTGGTAGCCATACCTACCAGCCTAGTATATGGTTTTTTTGGCCAACATATTTGTAGGTTAATCTATGCCCAGGAGGGCATAGGCGATTACCTCTATATTCTAAACTGGGGCCTGATTTTCCTTTGCTTACAACATACATCATCAGGCATTTTACATGGAATTGGAAAGCAGGTTATAACAACTATTAATTATATATTAGGTATGCTTATACAATTATATTGTACATATTTTTTGATACCTAATCCAAAATACGGAATAAAGGGCTACTTTATCGGCTTCCTGCTGTCAACATTTTTAATCTTTGGATTGAATTTCCTAGTCTTAGCCCGCCATATTCGCCTACAGATAAATATTAGTAAAAGCCTAATCCTACCCCTTTTAGCATCTGTAACAATGGTAATTATAATGGGCTATAGCTATAGGGCCCTCTATATCCTATTGGCCAATAATGGCCTTAGTTTCATCCTGTCATTAGGTCTGGGTGGCTGCTTTTATTTCCTCTTTTTATCCGTAAGTAAATCCCTTGATATTAAATATATCCTCCAACTAATTAAAAGATAAATCAATGGCCCCTAGCTAAATAGCTAGTCATTTACATTTAAAAAATCTTTGAATATCTTGGACATCATAGGTATTGATAATATCATCTGCAGTTAACATACCCTTTCGAGCTATGCCCACACCATATACAATATCATCAATACCCTCAATCCTATGGGCATCTGGTTCAATGGATATCTTAACACCATGGGCCTTTGCATATTGACACATCCTCCAGTCCAAATCAAGCCTATGGGGATTGCTGTTAATTTCGATAGCCACTTGATTTTTCCCACAACTCCTAATAAGCTCCTCTAGGTCTAAATCATATTCCTCCCGGGATAGGAGCAAACGTCCTGTAGGGTGGCCCAAGATAGTTACAAATTCATTTTCCGTTGCCCTGACTAATCTTTGAGTCATACTTTCCCTGTCCATATTAAAATGTGAATGAACGGAAGCTATGACATAGTCAAAGGTCTGCAAAATATTATCATCATAATCTAAGGAACCATCGGGCAAAATATCCGACTCTATTCCCTTGAATATGGTTATTTGTGGGTAGGCCTTTTTTAGGGTCTCTATTTCCCCATGTTGTTCCATTATGGCCTCCTCCTTCAAACCATTGGCGTAAAAGGCGGTTTTACTATGGTCGGAAATCCCCAGATATTTAAAGCCTCTTTCAATGGCTGCCTTAACCATATCCTCTATGCTATTGGCCCCATCACTATAATTACTATGAATATGTAAAACACCCTGAATATCCTTGACCTCTACCAATCTTGCTATTGAATTTGTTTCAGCTAGTTGGATTTCCCCTTGATTTTCCCTAATTTCTGGGGGAATATACTGAAGTCCTAAAACCCCATAGAAATCTTTTTCATTTTCTATCTCTATTATTTTCCCATCCCTAAATATTCCGTATTCATTAATCTTTAATCCCATAGCTTTAGCCCTATGCCTTATAGCCGTATTATGCTCCTTACTCCCCGTAAAATGATGGAGGGCATAGGGATACTCCCTATTTTTCACTAGTCTTAGGTCCACATTAACGCCAATATCCAACATGATACTAGATTTGGTCTCACCCCTGCCTATTACCTTGTCAAGGCCTGAT
The DNA here is from genome assembly GCA_964390055.1 of uncultured Clostridiaceae bacterium. GTDB lineage: Bacteria > Bacillota > Clostridia > Peptostreptococcales > Natronincolaceae > CAYMGQ01. The sequence goes on along the minus strand of CAYMGQ010000020.1, from coordinate 761 downwards.
AGAGAAGTAAAGTAATCCATTATTGCCTCCCTATCCTCATCCTCGCAACTGCAAATAATATCAATATCCTTTATTGTTTCATTTTTCCTCCTGATACTCCCGGCTAGACTTCCCCTGATAATGGGATTGTGTTTTTTCAATTCCCTTAATATCTGCTGTCCGTATATTTGGCCTGTTGACATCAGGTGTTGGCCCCTGTATTTCTGCAAGTGGCCTATACCCTCAAGAATTGCCTCCTGGCTTCTTTGTCCAAAACCCTTTAGTGTTAGTAGCCTATTTTCTAGGCAGGCATATTCCAATTCCCCAATATTTGTAATCCCCAAATTCTCATAGAGTGCCTTGACCTTTTTAGGTCCTAGGCCCGGTATCCTTAAAATTTCGAAAAGGCCCTGTGGAAGCTCGGCCCTTAGCTCATCATAAAAATCTAGTTTGCCAGTCTCAACCAATTCCGTGATTTGTCCCTGTAGGCCTTTTCCAATCCCCCTTATGTCCTTTAGCCTGTCCTCTTTGAGTAATATATCTATATCATCCCTAGTCATCTCAATGGCCCTGGCCCCATTTCTATAAGCCCTTATTCTAAAGGGATTATCCCCTTTTAGTTCTAACATAGTGGCTATATTATTTAATATTTCTGCCAACTCTCTTTTATCCATTAATCCACCTCCTATTAAAAGCTGTTTATATAATTATACCCATATTGTTTTTTAAAAGGTTCTATAATAAATGTTGGGGTGGAAAATAATTTACCCTAACATTTATTT
>CAYMGQ010000019.1:19938-28024 GCA_964390055.1 uncultured Clostridiaceae bacterium | reverse complement strand
TAAACGGTAAATCTTTGTTCGAAATGAATTTGTCTAAAAAAGGGTTGCCTTTCCACATTAATAACAGAACGATTACTGTTTTAGAGCTATGTTATTTTAAATGGTATTAAAACAGGATATGCTAGACTTAGGGCCAAGATGGCGTTTTAGAGCTATGTTATTTTAAATGGTATTAAAACCAAGGGACTTATTAAACCCTTCCACACCATGTTTTAGAGCTATGTTATTTTAAATGGTATTAAAACTTTAATGGGCTCTTGCTGACGGCATGTGATGTTTTAGAGCTATGTTATTTTAAATGGTATTAAAACTTATGGATTATAGAACAATAGTAGATTTAAGTTTTAGAGCTATGTTATTTTAAATGGTATTAAAACCTTTATTTTTGTTCCCAGGGCCACATCTTTGTTTTAGAGCTATGTTATTTTAAATGGTATTAAAACTTTTTTTAGAGACCATAGAACCGCACACTAGTTTTAGAGCTATGTTATTTTAAATGGTATTAAAACATAAAAAACATTTGACATCTGTGTTGAGTTGTTTTAGAGCTATGTTATTTTAAATGGTATTAAAACCGCATTACATGGACCTACTTGTTTATGTGCGTTTTAGAGCTATGTTATTTTAAATGGTATTAAAACATATATCTTGTTAATTGCTTTAAGGCCCTCGTTTTAGAGCTATGTTATTTTAAATGGTATTAAAACCAGTAAACTTTTCCAACCTAACAAGTGGCAGTTTTAGAGCTATGTTATTTTAAATGGTATTAAAACTGCATATGTAATGGAGACAAACGAAAAAGGGTTTTAGAGCTATGTTATTTTAAATGGTATTAAAACATGCCCCGCAGGGCCAGATGGAGATTATATGTTTTAGAGCTATGTTATTTTAAATGGTATTAAAACAAAGAATGGATGAGGAGACTGGGGAGATTCGTTTTAGAGCTATGTTATTTTAAATGGTATTAAAACTATTTACATCAGCCTTAGGCAAGGTCCCATGTTTTAGAGCTATGTTATTTTAAATGGTATTAAAACCTAGCAATTTATAGACTTTATACTGTCTCTGTTTTAGAGCTATGTTATTTTAAATGGTATTAAAACCAGGAAAATGGGAGTGCTGCAAACCACAGAGTTTTAGAGCTATGTTATTTTAAATGGTATTAAAACTTATATTTTCATCCTTTTCTTCACATGCTTTGTTTTAGAGCTATGTTATTTTAAATGGTATTAAAACTTGGTATAGAACATATAAGAGAAGAGGTCCGTTTTAGAGCTATGTTATTTTAAATGGTATTAAAACTTCTATATTCGACAAATATTAGGACAGGAGCTATTGAACTATGCCACACTTAATGATACTAGGTGTACATTCCACCGAAACCATATCCCAATATATTTCATAATATTGTCAGGTATCACCATTACTTATTAAAGGGGATAATTTTAAGAAAAATAATATTGTCATTATTATTTTTTTGATTTTGAATACGGTTATTATATCAGCAATATTTGACTCGATAGTTTTAAGGGTTGTGATTTACGTTATTTCACTGGCAATTGCATTATCTCCCATTGGTGAATGGATTTTAAGGATTCAAACAGTTAGTAAAAAAATTGAAAGAAGTGATTATGTCGATAGGCTGATGCCCTTATTTGATGAGATTATGATAAAGGGCAGACAAATAAATAGTAGAATTGCCAGATTACAGGATTTAGGCTGTGAATATCCATCATAAAAATACTTTCTATCCAACCCGCCTTTGAGGTGGGTTTCTTATATTAAAATTAAACTGGTGAGAAATGTCGAATGATGGAAGATACATAATCAAAATGAAAAGGAGTAAGCTATGAAAATATTACATGTTCTAGCACAATTACCATCAAACACTGGTTCAGGGGTGTATTTTTCCAATATGATAGAGGGTTTTAAAAAATATAAATACAGGCAAAAAGCTATTTTTGCCTATCAGGATGATTATAAATGGGAGATTTTAAACTCTAAAGACCAGTATCCGGTGGCCTTTAAAAGTAGCCAGCTCCCCTTTCCAATTGTGGGTATGAGTGATGTAATGCCCTATGAAAACACCCTATATTCAAGCATGACTGAGGATATGATTGATAAATGGAAAAACGCCTTCAGAAAGAACTTAGAGGAAGTCAAGAAAGAGTTTTGTCCAGATATTATATTTGCCCATCATTTATGGATTTTGACATCTTTGGTAAGGGAGGTTTTTCCTGATACAAAGATTGTTGGACTATGCCATAATACAGATTTAAGACAGGCTAGAATGCAGCCTCATATGAAGAAAAAATTTGTTAATAGGATAGCTGAACTAGATTATGTTTTCACTGCATCTGAAAATCAAAAAGATGAAGTTGTGGAGATATATGGTATAGATAGGGGTAAGCTCATAGCGGTAGGGGGAGGTTTTGATCAAAACATATTTTTCCCTCCAGAGGAAAAAACCTATGGGGACAAGATACAATTAGTATTTTGTGGCAAGATAGACCCATCCAAGGGGATATATGAACTTATAGAAGTCTATAAATCCTTGGATTTAGATGACATCAGCCTAGATATAATAGGGGTTATCAACCAGGAAAACAGGGAAAGAATGGAGAAATATATAGGCAATGACAGGTCAATAAAAGTATATAATGTAAAGAATCAGGTTGCCCTTGGTGATGAATTACGAGGGAAGGACATATTTCTTATGCCCTCATATTATGAGGGGTTAGGTTTGATGGCTATAGAAAGCTTGGCCTGCGGTCTATACGTTGTAACTACGGAGATTGAGGCCTTAATGACCCTATTGGGGGAGGAAATAAAGAATTCTGGAATAATTAAATATGTAGCCTTGCCCAGACTATATGACACCGACAAGCCAGTAGAGGAGGACCTGCCAGACTTTAAAGAAAACCTCAGGCAAGCCATATTGCTTCAAATACAAAAGATAAGAGACAAAAGGGAATTTACAGGGGACATAAAAAACAAAATTAAATCCTTTTCATGGGAGGGGTTAGTGGATAGGATGAATAATATAATTTGCAAACTATCCTAGTAACTGGATTGTGCTAGGATATTGCAATATTAAGGGGAAATAAAATGTTAAATAAATTAAATACCATTTTAAATTATGCAATTAGTTCTTTTTTAGGAGTATTTGTAGGATCTTCTCTCTTTAGATATTTTCACTATAAAAATAAGCCAGGTCTATACGAAATCCAATCAGCTCCCTGGTATACTGGGATTCAAGTAAATGCCATAATTACGGTTGTAATTATTCTTGTCCTTATTATTCTTAAATTTGCAATAAAAAAATACATATTAAAGGAAAAGTCTTAGTTAAGGAATTGGAGGAAGACGGGGCACTTTCATAAGGGGATTATAGCTTATGAAGGGCCTTTTTTTATTAATTCCTTGACATCTTATTCTACAAGGTGTAAAATGAAACTAATACTACATCATGTAGAACTAAAAAAGGGGTGTTGTTATTTGAATATAGGTAAAATTTCTGATGCCGAATATGAAATAATGAAAATAATTTGGGAGGAGGGTAGGGAGATTACTACAGCTGATATAATTGAAAAACTGGCTAGAGACAATAGCTGGAAACATACTACTATACTTACCCTAGCTAGACGGTTGGTGGATAAGAATGTATTACGTGTCAGGAAGATGGGACGGGTAAATTATTATTCTCCCAGAATTACTAAGGGTGAGTACAAATCTTATCAGGCCAAGGGTTTTCTCAAGGATATGTATGATGGGAATGTAAAATCCCTAGTAGCCTCATTATATGATAATAAGAAAATTGGTGAAAAGGATTTAAAGGAGTTAAAAGATTGGATAAGGGGGTTATAAGATGGTTATTTTTAGTTGGGTATTTAGGCTATCCCTGGTGGGTAGTATCGTCTTCTCTGTATTTATGATTGTAAAAGTAATAAGCGAAAAACATTTTAATTCCTCCTGGCATTATAAAATTTTGGTTATAATCCTAATGCTTTTTCTTATACCCATACATAATTTTATAAGGTTACCCCCTAGGTCTAAGCTTAATATTCCTAATTTGCATATAGGGGAAGAAAAAACTTTAGAAAACACAAGGGAGCTTATGGTTGGCCAAGGGCCAGAGCAAAATGGTCAAATAGACAAGGAGAATTTAGGCTATCAGGTAAAAAATAATCCAATGAGGCAAAATTCCTCAAATATTAAATATGATATAAATATTTTCAAAAATATTTTTCCATACCTTTGGCTACTTATTGGTGTAATCATACTATTAATTGAGATAGTGCAATATATAAGATTTAGGTTACTTATTTCAAAATGGAGTGAGAAGGTCAAAGACCGCAGGCTTTTAAATTTATTTAATGCTTGCAAGGATGAATTAAATATTAATAAAAGAGTAATTCTTAGGAGTTATGGCCCTATAAATTCTCCCATACTAGTGGGAATATTTAAACCTACAGTCTTAATTCCCAATCCTAGGGAAGACCATAGGAGATTAAAAATGATATTTTCACATGAACTAAAGCATCTAAAAAGGTGGGATATACTAATAAAGATTGTTGCCCTTTTGGCAAAGGCTATTCATTGGTTTAATCCTCTGATTTACATCTTGTTAAAAGAAATGGATAGGTATTGCGAATATTCCATAGATGAAAAATTAGTAGAAAACATGGACCTTGACGATAGGAAATATTATGGAGAAACAATTTTAAGCTTAGCTGGAACTAGCACCCTTGGCTATAGACCCCTTACAACAGCCATGGGCAGTAGGGGTAAACAACTAAAAGCAAGGTTGGAAAATATGATTTATTCTGTTAAAATGACCAGGAAAAAATATATTATTTCTTTCCTGATGGGGATTTTAATATTAGTATCAGGACTTACTGTAGCCTGCAATATTTTACCTGCTAATATGGAGGCTAATAATATTGAGGAGGACAATATAGAAATCAGTATAGTAAAGAAGGGCAAGAAAAATAATGAGGCTGAAAGTGAAACTTCTTTAGAGGGGGATGTCATAAAGTTTGGCAAATCCTTTGTAAACCTATTTACTGGTGGGGTTGCTAAACAGGATCAGCTATCCTTTGATAAATATATTTCTAATGAAAATCTTCTTAGATTTACTGATAGGATGCTAAGATTAACACAGGCCCAGGATAAATTGGGGCAAAATACAGTTAACTATGGGCTAGAAAATGAATTTGGGAATGCAATACTAAGGCAACATCCAGTAGACAAACTTTACTATTTGGAATTACCCTTTGAATTTGAAGGTTCCGGTATGACTGCAAAGATCTTAGTAACTAGCGAGGATAATCAATCCAAAATAGTTGATTTTTATTTCGGGACCAAGGATGGTATTGATACCTTTACGACGGGTCATCCAGCTGACAGAACAATAAAAAACCTCAATTTGTGGGATGATGAGGAATGGGTGAAGAAGGTTTTTGACAAATTTGAAGAATTTCAACTTGAACTTGATATCCCCCATGATTTCCAATATGAGGACCCATATGCCAATCCACCACTACATATAGAATTAAAGGCAGGAAAACAGACTTTGTCAGGCCAAAAGTTAGATATATACTTAAAATATAGGCCAAGGGATACATAAGTATTAGACAATTAAATAGGCAAATTAAGTTGAATAGTTGGTCTTAAAAGTAGAAACCATGTAGCTAATATAATGCTATACGGTTTTTCTTTTTAATAGAATTAAAAATAATCTCCTTAACTTATATTATTGGCCAATCCTATTGACAATAAATGTAATACGATATATATTATATATAACAAAATAAAAATAATGATATATATTAAATATAACTAATTGGAGGTGAAGCATGAAACTCGGTGATATTGCAAAGATTAGAAGCGGTTTGATTCTAAGTAGAAAAAAAGCCACCATTAAATATGAGATTAAAAAACTTTACAAATTAATCACATTAAAAGATATCCAAGATGTTGGGCTATTTAATATGGACAATATAGAGACCTTTGAAAGTAATGAGGAATTAGCTTGCAGATATTTTACTAAGAAGGGGGATATCCTTATTAGATTTAGTGCCCCCTATACAGCCATATACATAGATAGGGAAATAGAGGGCCTATTAATTCCATCCTATTTTGCCATTATTAGGCTTAATTCAAAGGAGTTTCTGCCAAAGTATGTAAGCTGGTATCTTAATTCAGATCAGGTTAAAAGGGAACTAACTAGGTCCCAGGCAGGTACGGCTATGGCTACAACCAACAATAGGATTCTTGCCTCAATCAATATAAAGAGAATCCCCCTAGATGAGCAAAAGTCTATAGCTAAGGTCAGGGACCTATACCTAAGAGAAAGGGGCTTGCTGGATAGACTTATTGGGGAAAAGGATAAATATTACCAGGCAATAACAAAAGAATTAATCAAGAGGAATTAAAGGAGGAGAAGGATGGGTAAAAAAACAAATCAAAGTCAAATAAATCAAATACTATGGGAAGCAGCTGATACTTTTCGGGGAAAAATTGACTCAAGCATATATAAGGATTATGTTCTTGTAATGCTTTTTATTAAATACCTAAGCGACACCTACAAGGAGCGCTTGGAGGAATATACCAAAAGATATGATAGTCATGAGGGCAGAATCCAGAGGGCCATGTCTAGGGCAAGATTTATCATAAGTGGGGAGACCACCTTTGATTATCTTTATAGTAAAAGAAACAGTCCTAAAATAGGGGAGGAAATCAATAAAGCCCTGGAAAAGCTTGAGGATGACAACCCGCAAAAACTAAGGAATATATTTAGAAATATAGACTTTAATAGTGAGGCGGTTTTGGGTCAAACTAGGGATAAAAATGCTATGCTAAGAACCCTGTTGGAGGACTTTTCCAAATTAGATTTAAGGCCATCCCAAATAGAGGATGAGGACATAATTGGCAATTCCTATCAATTTATGATAGAAAGATTTGCCTCTGATGCAGGCAAAAAAGGTGGAGAATTTTTCACACCGTCCATGGTTTCGGAATTATTAGCCAGATTAGTAAAACCCAAGGAAAATGATAGGATCTATGACCCAACCTGCGGTTCGGGTTCACTATTGATTAGGGTAGTGAACAAGGTGGCTGATAGGAAGGTTGCCGTATATGGGCAAGAAAGGAATGGACAGACCCATTCCCTTTGTATGATGAATATGTTTCTACATGGTATAGATGGGGCCAAAATCGAATGGGGAGATACCCTTTCTAATCCCCTCCACATAGAAGATGGTCAGCTGATGAAGTATCAGGTGATAGTGGCTAATCCGCCATTTTCTTTGGATAAATGGGCCATGGGTTTTGCAGGGGACAATGATGAAAGATTTAAAATGGAGGCAAGTCTAGACCCCCATAATAGATTTGAATGGGGGCTACCACCTGCCTCAAGGGGTGATTATGCCTTTGTCCAACATATGTTATATTCTCTAGCAGAGGATGGGAGAATGGCTACAATACTACCCCATGGGGTCCTGTTTAGGGGGGCTAGTGAAAGGAGAATTAGAAAGCAAATAATAGATATGAACCTATTGGATGTAGTGATAGGTCTACCCGAGGCCCTCTTTTATGGAACGGGAATCCCAGCCTGCATTATGCTATTTAAGAAGAATAGGACTAGAAGGGATGTTCTGTTTATAGATGCTTCAGGAGAAGGCAACTACATGAAGGATGGAAAGCAAAATAAATTAAGGGAAAAGGATATAGATAAGATTGTCGCAACTTATGATAAATATGAAAGCATAGACAAGTACTCCTATCTATCCAACATTGATGAAATTAAGGAAAATGACTACAACTTAAATATTCCTCGATATGTAGATACTTTTGAGGAAGAAGAGCCAGTAGATATGATGGAAGTAGCGGGTAATATAAAAGATATTAAAAAGGAATTAAAAGAAGTAGAGGAAGAAATGGCTAAGTATTTGGAGGAACTAGGTCTGTAAAGGGGTGAAAAGTTGAAGGAGGACATAAAAGAAAGACTAGAAAAGATAAGTAGGGGAGAGGTCCCTGAGGGGTATAAGAAAAGCAAAGTGGGGATTATACCGGCGGATTGGGA
>CAYMGQ010000019.1:0-19838 GCA_964390055.1 uncultured Clostridiaceae bacterium | reverse complement strand
GCTTTTAACAGGGGAGCTAAGATTGCCAGGATTTGATGGTCAATGGAAAGAGATAAGGTTGGGGGATATGGGTAAAACATTTAATGGATTAAGGAATAAGACAGCAAAAGATTTCGGTAAGGGCAAAGCCTATATACCATATAAAAACATATTTGATAATCCAAAGATTGATATTAAGAATTTGGATTATGTTAATATTTTGGATGGAGAAAATCAAAACAAAGTAAAATATGGTGATATACTATTTACCACTTCGTCAGAAACTCCTGATGAGGTTGGAATGAGTTCAGTGCTTTTAGAGGAAGTATCAGAATTATATTTAAATAGTTTTTGTTTCGGTTTTAGGTTAAAGGATTTTGAAATATTACTAGCTGAATTTGCAAGATTCTTTTTTAGGGGGGACTTATTTAGAAGAAAAGTATTTAAATTAGCACAGGGATCAACTAGGTTTAATTTATCGAAAAATGAAATGATGAAGCTTAATATCAAATTACCCCCCATTCAAGAACAAAAATCCATAGCCCAAATCCTTTCTACAGGAGATAGGGAAATTGACTTACTGCAAAAGGAAGTAGACCAGCTCAAACTTCAGAAGAGGGGTCTTATGCAATTGTTGTTAACAGGTATAGTAAGGGTATCGTAGGAGGTGATGTCTATGTATAGGGTAAATCTTTTAAATGAGGAAAATATATCTCAAAAACCAGCTATAGAGCTATTGAAAAACCTAGGTTACACCTATATCTCAACCAAGGAAGCAGAGAACATGAGGGACAACCTCTATAATGTTCTTCTGATAGACATATTAAGGAAGAAACTTGGAGAATTAAATTCTTATGAGTACAGGGGGAAGACATATAAATTTAGTGACAAAAATATAGACCAAGCTATCAGGGATTTAGACCAACCCCTGACTGATGGTTTGGTTAGGACCAATGAAAGGATTTACGACAGCCTAATGTTAGGTAGGAGCTATGAAGAAAGGCTCCCTGATGGGTCTAGGAGGTCCTTCTCTCTAAAATATATAGATTGGGAAAACCCCTATCGGAATGTATTTCATGTGGTGGAGGAATTTACTGTAGAAAGGGAGGACGGTAGGGGAAATATTAGGCCAGATATAGTCTTGTTTGTAAATGGTATTCCCTTTGGAGTCATAGAGTGCAAGAGGTCTTCTATAGATATAAGGCAGGGCATAGAACAAATGTTAAGAAACCAAGGCAAGAATTATGCCCCTCATTTATTTAAATATAGTCAAATACTAATGGCTACTAACAAAAGCCAAAGCAAGTATGCCACCTGCTATACACCAAGGAGTTTTTGGTCACTATGGAAGGAGGAAGACGAAAACTGGCTACAAGATAAGTTGGCCAAAACTGTATTTAATAGGCTAGCCAGCAAGCAGGATAAAAATATCATCTCCCTCTTTCATCCAGAGAGATTAATGGAAATTACAAACTTTTTTATCCTATTCGATAAAAATATCAAAAAAATAGCTAGATATCAACAATTCTTTGCGGTAAGGAAAATCGCTAAAACTATCATGGAAAGGGATGAAAAAGGCAATAGGAAATCCGGGGTAGTTTGGCATACCCAGGGTAGCGGTAAATCCTTAACTATGGTTATGTTTTCCAAATATATTTTATCGGAACTAAGGGACTATGACCCCAAGCTGATAGTGGTGACGGATAGGATAAATCTGGACAAGCAAATAAATCAAACCTTTAATCATACTAGACTTAAGGCTAGTAGGGCTACCACTGGCAGGCATTTAATAGACTTGATAGATGATAGGCAGGCGGATATTGTAACTACCCTTGTCCATAAATTTGATACGGCTGCAAGACATCAAAAACCGATCTTATCTAGGGAGATATTTGTACTGGTGGATGAATCCCACAGGACTCAATATGGGGAACTACATATTAGGATGAAGCAGATATTTCCCAATGCTTGCTATTTGGGTTTCACCGGGACCCCCCTTATGAAAAAGGAGAAGAACACCATGATTCGCTTTGGTGAGTTAATCCATACCTATACAATAGCTGATGGAGTTAGGGATAAGACCATAGTCCCCCTCCTATATGAAGGTAAAATGGTGGAGCAAAGTGTCAATAAAAAGGCCATTGACAAAAGGCTTGAAATGATAACTAAAGATTTGAAGGACAAGCAAAAAGAGGAAGTTATGAAAAAATGGAGTCAGTTTGAAAGGATAGCCTCCTCAGGTCAAAGAATAGCCTATATAGCCTATGATATTAACAGGCATTTTGTAAAAAACTATAAAACACAAGGCTCTCAGTTTAAGGCCATGCTAGCTACTAATAGTAAGGTGGAGGCCATAAGGTATTTAAAATATTTTCAAGAGGCCGGGGACTTGGAGGCAGCAGTTGTAATTTCTCCCCCAGACCAAAGGGAGGGTTATGATGAGGTTGATGAAGAATCCAAGGATCTGGTTAGAAGGTTTTGGGATAGGATGATGGATAGGTATGGTAGTGAGGGGGCCTACGAGGAGGCCATAAAGGATGAATTTGTAAATGGGGATGATTTGGATTTATTGATAGTGGTAGACAAGTTGTTAACAGGTTTTGATGCCCCAAGGGCCACTCTTATGTATATAGATAAACCAATGAAGGAGCACACTCTTCTCCAGGCCATAGCAAGGGTAAATAGGCTATATGAAGGCAAGGACTACGGGATTATTATCGACTATAGGGGTCTCCTGGATAGGCTTGATGAGGCCATGGAGATGTATTCTGGCGGAGGATTGGAGAACTTTGACCCCGAGGATTTAAAGGGTGCCCTATATGATGTTATATCCATAATAGGATCATTAAGGCAGCATTATACTGATTTAATTAATATATTTATAGGTATAGAAAACAAGAATGACATGGAAGAATATCAAATATTATTGGGGAAGGAAGGGTTAAGGAAGAAATTTTACCAAAGTCTCAGTAGTTTTGCTAGATATTTGAAACTAAGTCTTGAATCTGAAAGGGTCTACAATTCTTTAGGCCAGAAAGAAATAAATAAATACAAGGCGGATTTTAAGTTTTATCAGGAATTGAGAAAGAATGTGAGAATACGATACTCGGATACTATAGACCATAAAGAGTATGAGGCAAAGATGCAAAAGCTAATAGATAACTATATAGCTGCTGAGGATGTAATTAGAATAAGCAATCCGGTGGATATTCTGGATAAAAAGGCTTTTGAGAAAGAATTAAGTAGACTGGGCTCAGCCAGGGCCAGGGCTGATGCCATAAGGACTAGGATGACAAGGAGTATATCTAAGAGCTGGGAAGAAAATCCCCTCTACTACAAGAAGTTTTCCCAGAGGATTGAAGAGGTGCTAACAGCATACAAGAACAAGAGGATTAGTGAGAGGGATTATTTCGAAAAAATGAATGGTATAAAGAGGGATTATCAGTCGGGAGATTCTGGCATAAGTTATCCGGACAATATTAAAAACAAACCAGATGCCCAGGCATTTTATGGGGTTACTGTAGATGTTATCAGAGAAGCTGAGGATAATTATAGGGTAGATGGGCCAGATACTAGCACCAGTGATGAACAAATAGCCCAGCTTGCCCTATTGATTTGGGATATAGTTGATAAACATACCAAGAGGGATTGGTATGATAATATTGATGTCCACAATATAATAAAACAGGAGGTAGAGGATTTATTATTTGACTTTGCCGAAGATAACAATATAAGCTTAGACTTTCCTCAAATTGATAAATTACTTGAGGAAATTAAAGCTGTGGCATTAAAAAGATTTTAAAGGGTGAGACAATGACAAAACATACAGTAAACCATGGAGATAGACAAATATATTTTCAACTGGAAAGAAAAAATGTAAAAAATATTAATCTTAGGGTCAGGCCTGACCTAAGCATTGGGGTATCAGCAAATGACAATGTGTCCCTAGCCTGTATCAAAGACTTTGTCAAGAAAAAGGGCCCATGGATAATTAAAAACTTGGATTATTTCCAAAGTTTTCAATCAGCCCAAGAGGCAAAAATGGATTTTGTCAGTGGTGAGTCTGTAAGATATTTGGGCAGGCAATACCGTCTTAGGGTTAGGCAGGCAGAAATTGAAGGGGTAAAATATTTTCGGGGACTTATCTATATATATGTAAAGGATGCAGAGGATTTTAATAAAAAGGAAGGCTTGTACAAGGCTTGGCTCAATGAAAAGGCCCACTATCATTTTAATAAATCTCTAGACAGGATGCATAAATTAGTTAATAGTTCTCAAATCCCGAGGCCAGAGCTTAGAATAAGGGATATGAAGACAAGATGGGGGTCCTGTCATAGGAAAAATGGGAGGATAATAATAAATTCAGGCTTAATTAAGGGGCCAAAACATTGTATAGACTATGTTATCCTCCATGAACTTTTGCATTTTAAATATAAAAACCATGATAGTAATTTTTATACCTACCTGACTGTCCTGATGCCCGACTGGCAAAGGAGGAAAAAAATCTTAGATGAGGAGGTAATTATGTATTTATAGGCCTAGATATATAAAATATCATCTGATAAATATTCCCTCCATAAATCATTGGTCAAGGCCAGGGATATGTAATAGCATGGGCTAGGTTAATAAAAGATATTTGACATGGAAGCCATACAGGGCATAAAATAGGATATGTATTCTATTTTAAAGGAGGAGGATTTTTGAAAAGACATCAGGAGTTACTTCAGGGTAATATAAACAGAATGTTTTTAAATTATTTATTACCCAGTGTGGGTGGAATGTTGGGAATTTCACTGTATGTCCTTGGGGATACATTATTAGTGGGAAGGGGCCTTGGTAGCAATGGTCTAACTGCCTTGAATGTGTCCATACCTATAATGAATGTATTCTCTGGATTGGGTTTATTATTCGGGGTAGGTGGTGCTACTATAGTATCCATATTTAAGGGTGAGGGCCGGGATAGTGAGACAAACAATATTTTTACCATAGCTTTTCTACTTTCTGCTATAGCAGGGGCTCTACTATCTATTTTTGGCCTATTGTATCTAGAAGAATTTTCTCTACTAATGGGGGCTTCCCAGGGTTTGGTCCTAAATATGTCAAAGGAATACCTAACCCCATTATTTTTAGCTAGTATATTTTTTGTAATAAATACATTTCTAATTGTATTTGTAAGGAATGACAATTCTCCAAGATTATCTATGATAGCCATGTTGGCAAGCAGTATTTCAAATGTAATCTTGGATTATATATTTTTGTTTGTATTTGACTGGGGGATGAGGGGGATCGGTATTGCTAATGCATTATCACCCATTATTAGTTTGATTATATTAAGCAGTCATTTTATAAAAAGGAGGAACACTATAGCTCTAACATCCATAAGTTTCAATTTTGCCACCCTAAGGAGGATAATTTCCAATGGTATACCGGGTTTTATTATTGAAACCATGGCCGGTGCGGTGATTTTTATATTTAATAAGGTTATTTTAGGTTTGGAGGGGGACTTAGGGGTGGCTGCCTATAGCATAGTAGCTAACCTGTCCCTATTTTGTGCAGCAGTCTTTAATGGTATTGGGCAAGGAATCCAGCCCATTATTAGTATAAATTATGGGGCAGGTAAGATGGAAAGAGTATATAAGATTACAAAACTAGCTATCTTTACCTCTTTGGGGGTGGGAATAGGTTTCCTGGCTCTGGGGCTGGCATTTCCTAGGGGATTAGCATCTATTTTTATTAAGGAAAATAACCCCACCTTAATGCAAATGAGCATTACCGGTATAAGGCTATATTTCCTATCCTTTATGTTAATGGGGTTGAATACGGTTTTAATATCCTTCCTACAATCCAAGGAAAGGGCTAGGGCATTTATAGGTATATCTATGGGCAGGGGCTTTGTTTTTATCTTAATAGGTATAACTATACTACCACGGATATTTGCTATAAATGGTGTATGGTTAACTATCCCCCTAGCGGAGCTAGCAACACTAGTATTTGCTTTAGCTTGTTATGGTCCATGTAAAGATGCCTTTGCCTATACTTATAGGGCTATGGAATTTTTAAATTAGCTTGATATTAAATTTTCCAGTCTATAGACCACAGCAGGGCCGGCCCAATAATTGGTCTGCAATGTTTGCACCAATTAGGAAGGAGGGGGCTGATGTATTTCCATCGGAAACAAAGGGGGCAATGGAATCATCGGCAACAATTAAGTTCCTTACCCCAAAGACGTGCCCTGTGGCATCTACTACACCCTTTTCCTGACTAGGTGCCATCCTGAGGGTACCCTGGACGTGGTGGGTTGCATTTAAGTCTTCCCTTATATAATTTTCAAGTTTTTTATCGTCATTGATAATATCTAGGGATGGTGTCAAGAGTTGGTATTTGCAATCAATTTTTGAAAGTTCAGCTGCGATATTTTTAATGTATGTTCTAAAAATATTTTTTATGGACTGCATATCTGCTGGATTGTTCAAAAACCCTTCATTTGCAAGGACCATTTTTAAGGGGTCATTATCTTGTATGATGACAGTGCCCCTTGCCTTGGGTTCTGTTAGGTAAAATCCTAGGTTCAAAGTATTATTTTCTCCAGGCAGGCCGATAATCTGGACCCCGCGACGATTTTCATCGGCTCCAGCTGTTGGGTCTGGTAAAAAGGCTCCTCCTGGGTATAGGGCATCAGGATCATCCTTGGGCAGGGGCCTATCCTCTGGATTGGTGGAAAAGCTAACTGTATTAAAGGCATGGCTTGTTAGGTGTTTACCCACATTGGGATTATGGTGGATAAGAGGCACTCCAGCTTTTTCAAGGACCTGGGATGGGCCAATACCGGAAAGCATTAATAGCTGAGGACTCTTGATTCCTGCCGATACAATAACCTTTTTACAGGCATAGGCGGTTATACATTTTCCCTCCTTGAGATATTTTACCCCTATAGCTCTTTTGTCATTATCAAAGATTATCTGTAGGGCTGTTGACCTAAAGGATACAGTTAATCTTCTGCCTCCAACACCTTGGCCCTTAGGGGTCATGATGTCTGGGGATAAAAAGGCTGTATCAGAACTTTCCCTAGTCCCATCAGGCATTTGATAAAGTTGCCAGCGGGTAAAGGGTCCTATTGGTGTATCTGGGTTGTTATAATCTAGGATTCTAGGAAAACCGGTGGCTTTTTCCATGGCTGTAACCAGTTTTTCCACCATATTAGTGGGTTTAACCGGAGTTTGCCTAATATCTAATCTTCCACAAACCCCTCGAGCCTGGGGATTGTCGGTTTTGCCATTGTAATTTTCTAGCTCTGAAAACAGTTGGGTCTCCCGTTTTGGTGACCAGAGGGGTCCCAGTAACTCTTCCCATTGTTTCATATTGGCTTGGGAAGGCCTAACATATTGTTCATTGTTAACTGAGGAAGTCCCACCCAGGGTACGACCACCTGTCCAAGGAAAGGAACGGGTGTCTACAAAGGCCTGGGGTACACCCTTGCCCGGCCAGTAATATTGGGGGGAAAAATTGTCCCTCAATATAAAGGGTGGGGCATAGAGGGAGTTCCTAATGGGTATCTCGTTACTATTATTATCTCCTGCCTCTAGGGCTAGCAGGGAGCTTCTTTTATCATCGGTGAGTTTTTTGGCAAGGACAGCACCCGCTGGTCCTGTACCAACTACAATATAGTCGTAGGTTAATCCATCATTTTTCCATTCTTCCATTTTAATCCTCCTATATAAAATTTGCAATCTATATATTTTATGAGTAAAATCTATAAATGTTACCAATAAGATTTAAATAATTAGGGATTTAAGGGGCAAAGAATCAATTACTATGTTAGAATATAAAACTAAGGAGATATAAGAAAAAAACAGGGTAAAGGGGTGGGGGTCAAACTATGGCCATGGAGGGTAAAGCTGATAAAAGAGAGGTAATAAAATTTGCCGGGGCCTTTATAGCTTGGGTTATAGGGTCGGGATTTGCTACTGGCCAGGAGATAGTCCAGTTCTTTGCTAGTTATGCCTATTTAAGTTATGCTGTGGTTGTACTCAATTTGCTTGGCTTTATGTTTTTAGGTCAAAGATTATTAATTACTGGTTATCGAAATAGGGATGATGAGTCCTTTCAACATTTCAAATATTTTTGCGGTGATAAATTGGGGAAATTTTATTCTTTTTTGATTCCCATAACTATTATTTTAATCATGTCTGTCCTAATATCAGGAGTTGGGGCTACACTTTCTGAATATTTTAATATTAACAAGTATATGGGCTCTGCCCTAATGATGACAATGGTTTTATGCGCATACTTGCTA
Source organism: uncultured Clostridiaceae bacterium (assembly GCA_964390055.1). Classification (GTDB taxonomy): domain Bacteria; phylum Bacillota; class Clostridia; order Peptostreptococcales; family Natronincolaceae; genus CAYMGQ01. The sequence goes on along the minus strand of CAYMGQ010000019.1, from coordinate 11,566 downwards.
GGCTTTGAAAAATTAGTCAGGCTTATTTCTACTGTAGGACCAATTATCATAATATTCTCATTATTAGTTGGTGTGGCCACAATAGCTACTGATTACCATAACTTTACTGATATATTAAAATATAGGGCTATGCTTGGGGAGCTACAGGCAGCCCCCCATTGGACTATTAGTTCTCTTTTGTATTTATCTTTAAACTTTCTAAGTGGGAGTAGCTATTTTAGTAATTTGGGTAGGTCAGCCAAGAGGGAGAAGGATGCTATTTATGGAGCCTTATTAGGGGCCGCTGCTGTGGGATTAACTATAGGGATTATGAATACTGCCCTCCTATTAAATGTCGGTCATATTATTAATTTGGAGGTACCCGTTGCCCATCTGGCAAGGAATATATCCTTTTTATTAGGTAATGTTTTCTCAATAGTTTTGGTCCTAGGGATGTTTTCCTCTGCCTCTGCTATGATGTGGTCTGTCTGCCACCGCTTTAAGAAGGGGGACAAAAAGGGAAATCAGATTTTTGCTGTCTTGGTTGCTATCCTCACCTTTATCCTAAGTTTATTTTCCTTTAGTGAATTAATGGGAATCTTCTATCCTCTAGTGGGCTATGTAGGCATAATATTTATTGCTGGTATAATATATAGGAGAACAGAGGATAAGGGCCAGGAGTTAGGTAAAAATTAGCAAGGGAAGGTAGACAATTTTTCTATACTGCTAGGAATCGGAGGTTAGTAAGGAATGAAGTACACATATATTTTGTTATGTCAGGATGGGACCTATTATACAGGCTGGACCAAGGATTTAACCAATAGGCTGGAAACCCATAATGAGGGTAAAGGGGCTAAATATACAAGGGGTAGGCTACCTGTTTCGTTAGTCTACTGGGAAGGGCATAAAAGCCGGAGTGAGGCACAAAAAAGGGAATATTTTATAAGGAAACTTAGCAGGCAAAAAAAAGAGGCCCTGATTAAAAAATTTGCTGTAGAGAAAGATGATAGTTGTGGAGGAGGATAACTGGATGACTTATAAATTATTGGCAACTGATATGGATGGGACCCTGCTCTTAGATAATAAGGATATATCACCTGCAAGTAAAGAAGCACTGAAAAGGGCTAGGCAAAGGGGTGTTGAAATTGTCCTTTGTACTGGCAGACACTATGTTACCGTTGAACCATATCTGGGGCAATTGGGCATTGATTGCTGGATAGTTACTAATAATGGTGGTGTTATCAGAAATAAGGAAGGGGAAATTATCTCTATCACTTATATGAAGCCCAAGGCCCTGGCCCAGGCAATAGATATATTACTTGCAAGCAATGTGGATTTTAATATCTCTGATGAAAGATATATTTATATACAGACCTATAGGGAGAGGATTAGAAATATTAGAAGGTTTTTAATAAATACAGGAATGGGCCAACTAGCTGCCCTGTGGAAATCTCTCAGGGCTGTTTTCTTAACTGGCAACCATAAGAAGGTTAATTTTAATGATTTTGTTGAAGGGGGAGGCAAGGCTGTCAGTATTTTTATTATTTCTCAAGATTTAGAAAAACTTAAAAAATTAAGTGACAAACTTCAAGATTTAAGAGATGTCGATATTACCAGCTCAAATGCCGACAATATAGAAATTTTGGACCAAAATGCAACAAAGGGTAAGGCACTAGAGTATATAGGCAAATTAATTTCCCTAGACAGGGAAGAAATTATTGCAGTTGGAGATAATTATAATGATGTGTCTATGATTGACTATGCTGGCCTAGGTGTGGCTATGGACAATGCCGAAAAGGGAGTTATTGCTAGGGCTGACTGGGTGACTAAAAGTAACGAAAATGAAGGAATAGCCCATTTAATTAAAAAGTTTATTGTAGGCCCAAAGCCAGGGAGTAAGGAATTGGGGTATGGTGACTAGCTTTGGAAGTTGATGGTTTGTATTGGGGATAATTCCATTATATAATGGGGGTAGGGAAAGGACATATTTTAAAATATTAAAGGAGTAGTGATAAAGATGAGGACACCATTAATAATGACTCCGGGTCCTACAAATATAAGGGAAAGGGTCAGAAGGGCCCTGTCCAAAGAAATTACCAATCCAGATTTAGATTTGGATTTTTATGAATTTTACAAGGAGACCTGTGATAAATTAAAGGAATTATTAAAAACAACTAATGATCTTCTAATATTAAATGGAGAGGGAATCCTTGGCCTGGAGGCGGCTTGCGCCTCTATTATTGAACCTGGTGATAGGGTCCTGGTTATCGACAATGGGATTTTTGGAAAGGGTTTCGGAGACTTCGTTGAAATGTATGGGGGAGAGGTTGAACTATTTACCACAGATTATGAAAGAGCAATTGATGTAGGGGAGCTAGAAAGATTTTTGAAAGAGGACCATGATTTTAAGATGGCCACTATGGTACATTGTGAGACACCCTCAGGAATAACTAACCCTGTAGATATAATATGCCCTATGTTAAAGGAATATGGTATTCTTACAGTGGTGGATTCTGTGTCTTCTGTGGGGGGAGAGGAATTAAAAACTGATGAATGGCAAATTGATATTGCCCTAGGAGGATCTCAAAAGGTCTTGTCAGCTCCTCCAGGATTGACCTTCCTAAGTGTTAGCAGTGATGCATGGGAGGCAATTTTAAACAGGGAGCTTCCTATAGCCAGTTTTTACTGTAACTTGGCAATATGGGAGGATTGGTATGAAAAGAAATGGTTTCCCTATACTCAACCTATAAGTGATATATATGCCCTGAGGGAGGCAGTGGATATTTTGCTGGAGGACAAGGGGGCCTTGGAAAGGCATAGGTGTATGGCTGAGGCTGTTAGGAGAGCCTTGGTTTCTGCAGGTTTGGAGCTCTATCCCAAGGATGGTTTCTCCAACACTGTGACAACTTTTATGCAACCTGAGGCTGTAGATTTTGAAAGGGTTTTTAAAGGGATGTTGGATAGGCACAATATCCTGATAGCTGGAGCCTTTGATTTTCTAAAGGATAGGGTAATAAGAATAGGCCATATGGGAGAAAATTGCTACGAGGATAAATTATATATAACCCTAAAGGCATTAAGCCAGGTCCTAATAAAAAATGGGGTAAACCTACAAGGAGATATACATAAGCTCTTTATTCAAAATTTAAGGGAGTAGGGACATATATATTTAGAGGATTGACAAAGTAAATTGGATGGCTTATAATATAGTAAAATCATATATGGGTCTTATAAACTATGATGAGAAGAGTAGGTATAGGCTAGAGTTTATAGCGAGTTGGCGATAGTGGGAGGCCAATACTAATGCTTATATCGAAGAACATCTCTGAGTTCCTAACCGAAATATACTAGCTTAAAGTAGGCTTAGGCGGAGCCAAACCGTTAAAGATTGGGCAGTATCGAATTTACAAATTCCGTACTGGTTGAGAGAGCTTATACTTAGCTAATTTAGGTGGTACCGCGGAGAAATTATATCCTTCGTCCTGTAATGGGATGGAGGATTTTTTATTTTGAAAATTTTAATTGCATAGGAGGATTTAACCATGAAAAGTTTGCAAGAATTACTGGTGATACCTAAGGGATATAAATCCTATTTAAATGTTAAGGACACGGAAATTGCTATTAAGCTAATTAAGGATTATTTTGAAAGAGGATTGGCTAAGGAGTTAAATTTAATTAGGGTTTCAGCCCCCCTCTTTGTAAGACCTGAGAGTGGGTTAAATGATGATTTAAATGGGGTGGAAAGGCCTGTATCCTTTGCCGTTAAGGGAATAGGTAACAAAAAGGTAGAGATAGTTCATTCTCTAGCCAAGTGGAAACGCAAGGCCCTATATAAATACGGTTTTAATATGGGTGAAGGCCTTTATACAGATATGGATGCTATTAGGAGGGATGAGGACCTAGACAATCTGCATTCTATTTATGTTGACCAATGGGATTGGGAAAAGATTATTAGCAAGGAGGAAAGAAATCTAGATACATTAAAAAACATTGTCAGGAAGATTTACAGGGTCTTTAAGGATACAGAAGAATATCTTTACCAAGTCTATCCCTGCTTTGAGCCTTTCCTCCCAGAGGAGATTAGCTTTATAAGTGCCCAAGAACTAGAAGATCTCTACCCTCAAAACACACCAGAGGAAAGGGAGAATTTGATTGCCAAAAAACATGGGGCAGTCTTTATCATTGGCATAGGACATAAATTAAATTCTGGGGCAAGTCATGATGGAAGGGCACCTGATTATGATGACTGGTCCTTAAATGGGGATATTATTTTCTGGTATCCGGTTTTGGATGTGGCATTAGAGCTATCATCCATGGGAATTAGGGTGGATGAGATTGTGCTAGAAAAACAATTGCAACTGGCCGATTGCACCCAGCGTAAAGAATTAAAATACCACCAGATGATTTTAAATAAGGAATTGCCCTACACCATTGGAGGTGGAATAGGCCAATCTAGGATATGTATGTTTTTTCTCAGAAAGGCCCATATTGGGGAGGTACAAGCAACTATTTGGTCTGAAGATATTATACATGCCTGCCAGGAGGCTAATATTAGTTTATTGTAGTTAATTATAAGTGGGGCCCCATCCTAGGATGGGGCCCTTTTAGTATTAAAGAATTTGTTGCTTAGGCTACATATTATTTTCTAATGGAGACATAATATTAGAGGCATATAGAATAAAGGGAAGGAAGGGAGGGATTGATGTGCCGCATTTAAATCAATTGGAGTTACAAAACTTAAGGGAACTTATCGGAAGTCATCAAATGATGGTATCCAAGCTAAATACTTATGCCCAACAATGTCAGGACCCCCAGGTAAAACAATTATTTGAACAGAGTGCGCAATCTGCTCAAACTACTACACAAAAATTAATGGGATTTTTATAGGAGTTTTTAGGAGGTTAAAAATATGAATGATAAGGATATGGTAAATGATATATTGTGTATGACTAAGGCAGGGACTGGGGAATATACAAAGGCAATCGGTGAGGCCTGTAATCAAAACTTGAGACAAACCCTACAGGAAATAAGAAATGGGGATGAACAATTTCAATTCGAATTATTTCAGCTAGCTGAACAAAAAAACTTTTATACTCCAGCCCAGGCTGCTAAGCATGAAGATATACAAGCCATAAAAAACCAATTAACGCAAGCATAAATAATATGTAATTCAAAGATAGGACCTTAATAGGGTCCTATTTTATTTTGAAGGAAAAACCTACAATCTGTAGAATTAATAAAATAGGGTTAATAAATTTATGAATATTTGGAGGGGATAGGCTTGGCTGTTAGAAAAATATTACTCTTGGGAAATGATAATTTGTATAAGGCCTGTAGTCCAATAGAAAAGGAAGAACTGCCAATGGCCAGGGCAATTATTAGGGACTTACATGATACAATTTTAGACTTTAGGCAAAGGCATGGATTTGGCAGGGCAATTGCAGCCCCGCAAATCAATGAATTATACAGGATTATATATATGAATTTAGATGGCAAATCTACTGCCTTCATTAATCCCAAGCTTGAATTTGTCGGTAAGGAAAAATTTGAAGTATGGGATGATTGTATGAGTTTTCCAGGTTTAGAAGTAAGGGTCAATAGGTTTAAGACCTGCAGAATTAGCTATAAGGATGAAAATTGGGAGGATTGCCTGCAAGAATTTACGGGAGATTTATCTGAGTTAATACAGCATGAATATGACCATCTGGATGGATTATTAGCTGTCCAAAGGGCTATAGATAATAGGGCCTTTAGAATCAACAAAGATAAGCTAGGGGTATTTTAATCTCTAGTTTTTTTCTGTTGTCTTTCTCTAGCTCCCCTGTCTAGGATCATTTTTCTTAGGCGAATATTTTCGGGAGTTACTTCCACCAATTCATCATCAGCTATAAATTCCAAAGCCTGTTCTAGGGAAAGGTTAATAGGTGGTATTAGGTTGAGGGCATCATCTGAGCCTGAGGCCCGAATATTGGTTAATTGTTTCCTACGGCATACATTAACGGTAACATCTTCATGGCGGGAACTTTCGCCTACAATCATACCTGCGTAAACCTTAATACCTGGGCTAATGAACATGTTGCCCCTCTCTTGGGCATTATGAATCCCATAGGTTACAGCTATACCCCTCTCAAAGGCGATTAATGAGCCCCTGTTTCTGCTTTGAATCTCCCCCTTATATTTGTCATAGCCATCAAATATGTGGTGGAAGACTCCGTAACCCTTGGTATCTGTTAAAAATTCTGAACGATAACCAATTAGTCCCCTGGAGGGTATCCTGAATTCTAATTTCATTAGACCAGTTCCCGTGGGTTGCATATTTTGCATTTCAGCCCTACGCTGGCTAAGTTTTTCAATGACGGAGCTAACTGTATCTTCCGGTGTCTCAACAAAAAGTCTTTCCATAGGTTCCATTAATCCCCCTTGGCCATCCTTCATAATGACCTGGGGCTTGGATACAGCAAATTCATACCCCTCCCTACGCATGGTTTCAATAAGGATGGATAGGTGCAATTCGCCCCTTCCTAAAACCTTGAAACTATCTGGGGACAAGACTTCCATATCCATAGCAACATTAGATAACATTTCCCTTTCTAGCCTACTCCTTAAATGCCTGCTTGTGACAAACTGCCCTTCTAGACCGGCAAAGGGACTATCATTTACTAGAAAATTCATAGAGATAGTTGGGTCATCAATTTCAACAAAGGGCAGGGGTTCTACCTTTTCTGTTGAACATATGGTATCCCCAATATTAATAGCAGTAATGCCTGATATTGCAATAATTTCGCCGGCTGAAGCCTCATTAAGCTCTACCCTATCTAAGCCTTGGAAATTATAAAGATTACTAATTTTAACATTAATTTCTTCTCCCTTGCTAGTAGCCAATACTGTATCCTTGCCCTTGTATATGGTACCTCTTTCAATTTTACCTATACCAAGCCTGCCAATATACTTGTCATAGTCGATGGAGGATATAAGCAATTGCAACTCCTGGCTTTCGTCCCCTCCTGCTTGTGGTATATGGGTCAATATCGTATCGAATAGGGGAGACAGATTAACCCCTTCCTTATCCAGAGTCAAACTGGCTATCCCTTTTTTGCCTGATGTGTAAACTATAGGGAAATCCAATTGGTCATCATTGGCTTGCAAATCTATAAACAAATCAATGACCTCATCTATAACCTCGCTAATCCTAGTTTCAGGACGATCAATTTTATTAATTACTACAATAGGTGATAGGCCATGTTCCAGTGCCTTTTGGAGTACAAAGCGGGTTTGGGGCATGGGCCCTTCTAGGGCATCCACTAGTAATAAGACCCCATCTATCATCTTCATAATTCTTTCTACTTCTCCCCCAAAATCAGCATGACCCGGGGTATCTATTATGTTTATCTTTACATTATCATAGCTAATGGAGGTGTTTTTAGACAATATGGTAATACCCCTCTCCCTCTCTAAGGATTCTGAGTCCATAACTCTGTCTTCTACAACCTCGTGGCTATGAAAGATACCACTTTGTTTTAACATCTGGTCCACAAGGGTGGTTTTGCCATGGTCTACATGGGCTATAATTCCAATATTCCTAATTTCTTTTTCTTGCATATGTTTTTCCCACTTCTTTCCATTTATCATATTTTATATATTATCCTTTAACGATTCTTATATTAGTACTATTATATCAAAGGTAATATAAGCATTGTAAAGCCTATATTACTAGGATGTTCCATTGGAACTCCACAAAGATTTTATCACATAGGTCTGTTTTCGACAATAATTATGGAGAAAAAACAATTATTAATTATTTCTACAAAGAATATTGAATTCTATACTTGTAATGATATAATAAAATCTGATATTAGTAAATTTTAAGGAAATGAAGAATTATTCATTCCCTCATATGGAAAAATCATACAAAAATTACTTTAATATCCTCAGGCCAGGCTCCAGATAAGGCAAAAAGAGGTGGCTAGGCCTACTCTAGACTATTCGGAAAAATATTAATTAATATATGAAAAGTATTTTAATAGGGGGAAATAAATGTGGCAGAGGTTAAAATTTACATAGACGGAAAAGAAGTATTAGGATTTAAGGGACAAACTGTACTAGATATAGCAAGGGAAAATAATATAGAAATCCCTACATTATGTCATGATGATAGGATTATAGAGGCCTATGGTGCTTGTGGCCTTTGTATTGTGGAAATTGAGGGCCTATCTAAATCTGTTAGGGCCTGTATTACTGAGGCCAAGGAGGGTATGGTTGTATTGACCAATACCCCTCAAATAAGGGAATCTAGAAAAATAATTTTGGAATTACTTTTATCCAACCATATAGGGGATTGTCGTCCTCCTTGTGTATTAGCCTGTCCTGCAAATACCGATTGCCAGGGCTATGTAGGATTAATTGCTAATGGGGAATATGAGGAGGCCCTAAAGCTTATCAAGGAACAATTACCTCTACCTGCTAGCATAGGCAGGATATGTCCCCACCCATGTGAGGAGGCTTGCAGGAGGGAATTGGTTGAGGAGCCCATTGCTATAGCATGGTTAAAAAGATTTGTTGCAGATATAGATTTAAAGAGTGCAAGTGAATTTATACCGGATATTAAAGCCAAGACAGGAAAAAACATAGCTATAGTTGGGGGAGGCCCTAGTGGCTTAACCGCAGCGTACTACCTGGCTATCCAAGGCCATAAGGTAAGGATATATGAAGCAATGCCCCAATTTGGAGGTATGTTACGCTATGGGATACCTGAATATCGCCTACCTGGTGATGTCCTTGATAAGGAGATAGGGATTATCTCAAGGATGGGAGTAGAGATGCTGGCAAACACAAAAGTTGGCCGGGATTTAACATTGAAAAGCCTCTACGAGAAATATGACGCTGTTTATGTTTCTGTGGGAGCTTGGGATAGTATTAGGTTAAATTGCCCAGGGGAAGAATTTAAGGGTGTAATTGGTGGTGTTGAATTTTTAAGGGAATTTTCCGGGGGAAAAGTCCTTGAAATAGGCAATAGGGTTGCTGTTATTGGGGGCGGGAATACCGCAATGGATGCATGTAGGACTGCCATTCGTATGGGGGCCAAGGAGGTATATGTCCTCTATCGTAGGACACAATCAGAAATGCCTGCAAAGGATGTAGAAATTGCAGAGGCAATGGAGGAAGGGGTCCAGTTTCAATTCCTAGTTAGCCCTATAGAAATCCTGGGGGAGGAAAATAGGGTCACTGGTATCCGCTTGCAAAGGATGGAGTTGGGGGAAGCAGATTCGAGGGGGAGGAGGGTACCCCTTCCTATAGATGGTTCTGAGGAGTTACTTGATGTAGATACTGTGATTGTCGCTATAGGGCAATCTGTAAATACTGAGGGTCTTGAGGGGCTTGAACTCACTAGGGAAGCTACCATATATGCTGATAAGAATAGCTTGTCTACAAACCTACCTAAGGTGTTTGCAGGAGGAGATGGGACCAATAAAGGACCTGGTATAGCTATAGAGGCAATAGCTGAGGGAAAAAGGGCCTCAGAAATGATATGCCGTTACCTGCAGGGTGAAGCCTTGGAGGACAAGGAGCTTTACTATGCAATTAACGAGGAAATTACGGCAGAGGATTTTAAGGATAGGCCAAAACAATATAGGCCACCTATGCCCCAGCTTTCGGCCCAGTCTAGAAAATCCAATTTTACGGAAATTATAGGCGGTTATGATGAAAAGAATGCGGTGGAAGAAGCATCTAGATGTTTAGAATGCGGTTGTGGGGATTATTTCGAATGCAAATTATTTCAATTAGCAAATGAATATGACCTCGTTACAGAAAGATTTAAGGGTGAAAGCCGTAAAAACAAAATAAGGGGCCAACATCCCTTTATTAAAAGAGATCCTAACAAGTGTGTTTTATGTGGCCTATGTGTAAGGGCCTGTGATGAGATTGTGGGTATTGGCGCACTTGGCCTAGCCAATAGGGGTTTTAATACTATAGCGGGATCTGCCTTTAACATCCCTCTGGAGGAAACCAATTGTATTTCATGCGGCCAATGTATAGATGTCTGTCCTACAGGGGCCCTGCAGGAAAAATTAAGCATGGATAAGGATCTTCCTCTGGAGACTGAGCTTACTACTACTATATGTGGTCATTGTAGTGTAGGGTGTAGCATGGAAATCCATACCAGGGGGGAAATTTTGGTCAAGGCAACCCCCAGCAAGGCTGGCATAGTAAACCAAGGTCTAGCTTGTGCTAGGGGTAAATTTGGATTTGATGTGGGTCATGGGAAGGACAGGATAACTAGTCCTATGATTAGGCAGGGAGGAAGGCTTGAAGAGGTATCTTGGCAGGAGGCAATATCCTATATTGCTAACAGAGTCAAAGAGATAGGATCAAACCATGGCAGAAATTCTATTGGCCTATCTATTTCGGACCGCTATACTAATGAGGAGATTTATCTGATTTCTAAATTGGCCAAGGAAGTCCTAAAAACTAATCATATATGTAGTTTTAATAGGATTAGTGGGGGGATTGAGGAGGTCTTAGGTTATGATGGGTCCTCCAGTACTTATGATGATTTGCTCACCACTGATACAATTATACTAGTTGCCAGCGATATAATGAAGGAACATACAGTTGTAGCTACAAAAATTAAAAGGGCAGTGGAAAATGGGGCAAAACTTATAGTAATAAATCCCTTTGAATCCCAGGCCGATGAATGGGCCTATAAAAAAGTTACACCAGCTAATAATAGCAGATTTTTAATGGAAGTTATAAAGATACTGTTGGAGGAAGGCTGTAAAACTAAGGAAGTAAATGGTTTAGAGGATTTACAGGAGTCTCTACAGGATATAGTGGCAGGTAAGGATGCTAGAGAGGTTGCCAGAATCTATGGCCAATCAAAGAAGGCTATGATTGTTTTTGCTGAGAAAAACATAAGTCCCGATGGGGCAAAATTATTGGCAAACATGGCGGTTATCTCGGGCCACATTGGTGCTTATGGCAGGGGTATTTTGCAAATGGGGCCTAATTGCAATAGTCAAGGGCTAAAGGATATGGGGATAAAAGGTGATAGGGAGCTTGTTTTACAGGGGATTAGGGATCAGGATATCAGGGCTTTATTAGTCTTTGGGGAGGATATTTCTCATACTTGTATCGGCCAGTTGGACTTCTTAATGGTCCAGGATATATATATGACCCCTATTGCTGAAAAGGCAGATGTAGTCCTGCCGGGGGCAAGTTTCCTAGAATCCAGGGGAAGTTTTACTAATTCTGAAGCTAGGGTCCAAAAAGTCAACCAGGTGCTTGAACCAGCTATTCAATATGAGAATTGGCAAATTGTATCTAAGTTGGCCAAGGCAATAGAGCCCACTACAGACTACGGGAAACTTTTGGACATATGCTATGGAATAGAGGAGAAACATATTTTATATGAGAAGGGCTTTAATTTTCCTGATAAGAAGGCTAGATTACAAATAGCCCAGGAGGGACCCTTATTTAGTCATGATAGCAACAGCAATAAGCTAGTAAAAAAATTCAATAAAAAATTATATAAAGAGTAAAATAAATAAAAATGGAACCCTAGATAAGATACTAGGGTTTTATTTATTAA
>CAYMGQ010000018.1:0-29788 GCA_964390055.1 uncultured Clostridiaceae bacterium | reverse complement strand
AGAGTAGGACATTGCGACATTAAAGCAAAGCCTCCACTGGATCTAGTGGAGGCTTAATTTAATTAATGGTATAATCATATCAGGCATAGATTTAAATAAGGGGGTTGGAGAAGAATGTTATTTTCCGAATTATTTGATACTGGCATTACCTTTGAAACCTTTGTGCAGGAGGATGGGGATATAAGTGGGGAGAAGCTTGTGGAAATGTATGAAGCTATTGTTTTGGGGGAGGAGAGGACCAATGAAATAAAGGGCATAACCAGGCCTGTTAATATTTTGGCCTTTGCCGAAATTTGGTGCCCTGATTGCATAATAAACCTACCTGCATTACAAAAAATCAAAGACTTGAATAAAAAAGTTAATTTTAAGATTGTAGCCAGGGATGGCAATGAATCTTATATGCAGGCCTACGAATTAGGAGGAAAGGCTAAAATTCCAACCTTTATAGTTTTTGATGAAAATTTTAAGGAGGAATTAGGTCACTTTATAGAAATCCCCAAAACTCTGCGGAATACAATAATGGCAAGCACACAGGCCGAGAGAATTGTTATTAAAAGAAAATATAATAAGGGCGAATATATTAGGGATACTATCCAGGAGTTACTGGAGATTATTAATGGAAAGGGCAGGTAAAAACCTGCCTTTTTATATTTTGTCAATTGCCTGAATATCCATAGATAAAAATTGGCTTAATTTAATGGAGGAGATAATTGGAAGACTATTTTCATATAGAATGATGATGAGAACTGCAGAAAATTGTGTTATAATGTAAAAGATATTTGCCATATAAACTAGGGGGTTTTAACTTGAACATCAGGAAGAAGGAAGGAATCTTTTCATTACTAATAATTACGGCTATAATTGCTAGTGCCTTTTATTTTAGTCATAATCGTAACAAAATTAACAGCCTTTCTGGTAAGATTATGAATAAATCTCAGCTTTGGGCTGATTATGACGACCTATCCTTGGTAGTACTTAATCAGGATGATAATCTTGTGCAGCCGGAGGTAAGCTGGGAACCCTATAAGGTGGATAGGAAGGTAAAGGGTATTTATATGACGGGTCATAGCATAGGATACAGGGAAAGATTTGAAAAAACCCTTGAAATGACTAAGCAATCAATTATTAATGCCTGGGTAATTGACGTAAAGGATGATTATGGCACCTTAACCTACCAGTCTTCCATCCCTATGGTTAAGGAAGTTGGGGCAGATAAAATGGTAAAGGTTAAAGATTTTTACGAAATTATGGAGTTATTAAGGGAAGATGATATCTACCCAATAGCTAGGATTGTAGCCTTTAAGGATAGGCAGGCAGCAACAGCAAGACCAGATTTGGCCATTAAAAGTAGAGATGGATCAGTATGGAGGGATAGGAAAGGGGATGCCTGGTTAAACCCTTATAATAGAGAGTCTTGGGATTATCTCGTTGATATAGCTAGGGAAGCAGCGGAAAAAGGTTTTAAGGATATTCAGTTTGATTATGTTAGGTTCCCCACAGACGGAGATAGGTCTATTATTGATTATGGTGAAATAGGCCAAAGGGAAAGCATGGCTGATACCATTGCTGGATTTTTAGAATATGCTAGGGAAGAACTAAGGGAATATGGTGTTTATGTTTCCGCCGATGTTTTTGGTTTAGTAACTACGGTATCAGATGACATGAGACTGGGGCAACATTTGGAAACCTTGGTTCCAGCTACTGATATGATTTTGCCTATGGTATACCCTTCCCATTATGCCTTGGGGACCTATGGTGTGGCCATACCCGATAAGGACCCATATACTATAGTTTATACAAGTATGAAGAGGGCCAGGGAGAGGGTAGAAGATATGGATACAGAGGAAAGGAAGGCTATATTAAGACCCTGGTTACAGGATTTTACTGCTTCTTATTTGGGGGCAGGTTATTATCAGAGATATGGTAAGGGGCAAATACAAGCCCAGATTAAGGCTACATATGATGCAGGATTGGATGAATGGATATTGTGGAATGCGGGTAACCAATATACTTGGGAGGCCCTAAGAGAGGATTAAATTAATAAAGGATATAAGTTATTAATGGAGGGGCATATTATTTTTAATATGTCCTTTTTTTGACTTGACCTATAAATAGAATATTTACAAAAGACTAATAAAGGGGTGGGCTTTGGACATAATCTACCTAGATTGACTTTTAAGACAGGAGTCGGATTTTGACATTAAAAGATGGGGATGATACAATATTTTGTGCATCGGCAATCATCTATACACCAAATGTGGTGGATATGATGGTGACCATGTTGGACATCTTGAATTTAAGGAGCTGAGATTTTATGGTTAAAGTTATTAAGAGGGATGGCAGGGTAAAGGAATTTGATATTGCCAAAATAATCAATGCCATAGAGAAAGCCATGGCTGAGACTAAGGCTGGTATTAATGATGAATTAAGCAGGGGTATAGCCAGGGAAATTGAAGAAAAAATTAAAAAAGATCAATCTTATATACATGTGGAGGATATTCAAGATATTGTGGAAGAAATGCTTATGTCTAGTAATAGGAAAGATGTGGCCAAACAATATATTATTTATAGAAGTCATAGAAGCAGGACCAGAAAGGCAAGGAGTAGGGAAGAGAATAAAATATTATCCGATGAATTTATTAGCAAATACAAGCACAGGCATTCCCCTATGAAACAATTGGGTAACTTTGTCTACTATAGGACCTATTCCCGATGGATAGACCAGGAAAATAGAAGGGAGTATTGGTGGGAGACTGTTAGGAGGGCTGTAGAATATAATTGTAGCCTGGTGCCCACAAGCAGGGAGGAGGCCGAAAAGTTATTTGATAATGTCTATAAAATGAAACAATTTTTGTCCGGCAGAACTTTTTGGGTTGGCAATACTCCCGTGGCGCAGAACTATCCCATGGCCAATTATAATTGTGCCTTTTTAGTAATTGATAGCTTTGAATCCTTTAAGGATTTATTCTATTTGTTAATGGTAGGTTCGGGAGTTGGGGTTAGGGTCTTAAAGAGAGATGTTGAAACACTACCAAAGGTTAGGTTTGATTATGAGGTTATACATAAGGACTATCTTCCTAAACTTCCAGAAGACAGAGAAGATAGCACTAGCTTAGAATTTGCCCATAAAAACATAGGCAAAATTACAGTGGGAGATAGTAAAGAGGGGTGGACTCAGGCCCTGGATTTCTTTTTTAAATTGCTATATAGCCATGAATATAGAAATATTAAATCAATAATAATAAATTATGACCATGTAAGACCCAAGGGAGAAAAATTAAAAACCTTTGGGGGAACTGCCAGTGGTCATGAAAGTTTAAAAAATATGTTTTATAAGATAGATAAGGTAATAAAAAATAATAAGAAGGTCAACGGCAGTAGGAGGGGTAAATTAAGGCCGATAGACTGTTTAGATATAGCCAATATTATTGGGGAAAATGTTGTAGTGGGTGGGGTGAGACGGACCGCCGAAATGCTTTTGATAGATCCAGAGGATGACTTATCCATCAAGGCTAAATCAAAGCTCTATAAACAAATAGATGGTCAGTGGCTTGTGGACCAAGATATCATTCATAGGCAGATGAGTAATAACTCAATTTACTATGAGGATAAGCCTACAAGGAGAGAATTAAAAAACTTATTAGATATGATGCGGTATTCTGGGGAGCCTGGTTGGGTCAATGCTAAAGCTGCGTCTGAACGTAGGCCTAATATGAAGGGGGTAAACCCATGTGGTGAAATATTATTGGATTCTAGGGGCCTATGTAACCTAACCACAATCAATGTATATGCCTTTGTCAAGGCTGATGGTAGCCTAGATATTGATGGGTTGATGGAGGCACAAAGACTTTCGGTAAGGGCAAGTTACAGGATGACCTGTGTAGAGTTAGAATTACCAAAATGGGATGCCGTCCAACAAAGGGATAAGCTCCTAGGCTGCTCCCTAACTGGCTGGCAGGATATGGTTAATGCCACAGGTATTAGTAGGCCCCAGGAGGCTAAGTTGTTAGGGGACCTAAGGCAAATTGCCAAAGAGGAGGCAGAAAAGTATGCCGCGAGCCTAGGGGAGAATGAACCCCTATTAATTACCACGGTCAAACCGGAGGGTACATTGAGCCAATTACCTACTGTATCTAGTGGAGTCCACTATTCGCATTCCCCCTATTATATTAGGAGAATCCGTATTAGCGCAGACGACCCACTGGCTAAGGTTTGTGAGGAATTGGGCTACCCAATATTTCCAGAGGTAGGACAAGAGTGGGAAAACTGTGTTACCAAGGTAGTGGAATTTCCAGTTAAGGCCCCAGAGGGTAAAACTAAATACGATGTATCAGCCATCCAGCAGTTGGAGAATTATAAAATGTTTATGGAACATTATGTTGACCATAACTGTTCAATTACTGTCCATGTAAGGGACCATGAGTGGGATGATGTAGAGGAATGGGTCTGGAATAATTGGGACAAAATAGTTGCTGTAACTTTCCTATCCCTTGACGATAGCTTTTACAAATTGCTGCCCTATGAGGCTATAGATGAGGATGAATATAGGAAGAGGGCAAAGGAAATGAAGGCCTTTATCCCCTCCCTAATAAGCAAATATGAGAAAAAGGAAAGCCATATAAAAATACTGGAAGATAACTGTGAAACGGGGATTTGCCCCATAAGATAATAAAAAAAGACTAGGCTTAAAGATAGGATTTTTCTTTGTCCTATCTTTTTTTGTATATTTTTTGCAGAAAGATTAATACTAGCTTTAAGGTATATCAAAGATAAAGGAGGCAGGTCCAATGGGAGAAAAAGTGACACCAAGGCAATTAAAGGAAGAGATAATGGATTTTTTAAGGCAACATAAAAGTGCTAGTTTGGCAACATGTATGGGTAATATACCCCGCTCAAGTCCGGTCTTATATTTTTTGGGAAGGCAAATGGACATATATATATTATCTGCTGGGGGGGAAAAGTTTAAGGCCATAGAGGAAAATCCTAATGTCTGTCTACTGGTAAATACAGATTATATTAATTTTAGACGAATTAAGGGAGTCCAGATTTTCGGACAGGCAATAAGTAGTATTCAGGATGATAGGATTCTAGAGGAGGCAATGGAGTTTATTCCAGACCTTGAAATAGATGGATTGAAAAGTGGAGATTTAATGGGGATTAAAATTACTCCAATAGAGATTGTCTACTTAGACTCAATAAGGGATGGGGATAGGACTAAACAAATTTTGAAAAATGATCAAATTTTAATAGAGACTGATGACCTTATATTGAGACAATAGGGATAAGGCAAGGGAATGGTCTATGGCAAATATTTTAAAATAAATATCTTTGGCCCCCTATAAGGGACCTTACTAGGGCTTATATCAGGCTATAATAAGAGAACAAGGACAAATAGACATCTATAGCAGGGCAATATGCCCTGCTATAGAATATTAGTCTAGGCTAAAACCTCTTTTAAGATTCTAATAAATTCTTGATTTTGCTCCATGCTACCTATGGAAACCCTGACATATGTTCCGCCCATGGGCCTAATGATAATGCCCCTCTTTTGCATCTCCTGGAATACTTTTCTTGAATCCTTGCCAGAGTCAAAGAAAATATGGTTTGTTTGGGAGGGAGCATAGCAAAGACCCATTTCATCAAAGGCCTTATATATGTATTCCTTGCCCTGCCTATTGACTTCATAGGTCTTTTTTAGGAAGTCCTGGTCCTCAAGGGCTGCTAAGGCGGCAGCTTGAGCTAGGGTATTGACATTAAAGGGCCCCCTAATTTTATCAATATTCTGTAAAATCTCCTGGCAGGCTAGGGTATATCCCACCCTAAGGGCTGCTAGGCCGTAAATTTTTGAAAAAGTCCTCATAACCAATAAATTTGGATATTCCTCAAGATAATCTAATATATCATGGGGATAATCCTCATCCTCCACAAACTCCTTATAGGCCTCGTCATAGACAATAATTATATTTTTAGGCACTGCCTTAAGGAAATCTAATAAAGCCTGTTTTGTAAACATTGTGCCTGTGGGGTTATTGGGATTACATAACCATATTAGACGTGTTTTTTCTGTTATTGCCTGGACCATAGCCCCTAAGTCATAGGCAAAATCTTTAAGTGGTACAACTATTGGGGTGGCTCCCATCATTTTAGTTGTTGTCATATACCTTGGGAAAGTAATGTCTGCTAGTATAACCTCGTCACCCTTGTTTAAAAAGGTTTTTGCAATTGAGTCTAACATCTCATCAGACCCACTGCTAGGCTGGACTTGGGAAGGTTTCAAATTGAGTTTCTTTGCAATAGCTTCCTTTAAGTCTGTGGCATTACCATCAGGATAATAATTTAATTGATCCAGAACTTTTGTAATGGCCTCCTTGGCCTTGGGTGAACAACCAAGGGGATTTTCGTTAGAAGCCAGTTTAATTACCTGGTCTAAACCATATTCCCTTTTGACATCCTCAATGGGTTTCCCTGGTTCGTAGGCCTTTAAGTCTCTAAGTTCTTCACGAAATACAATGGTCATAAATTGCCCTCCTTTTAATATATATGATTTTTTAGCTATAAACTTGGATGTTTAAAACGGCATTTGAGTTGGTATGATCTGGCAAAACAACTCTACTAATTAATTATAACATATATTTATTTTTTTTTATTATAGCTTTGCTGGTCAACTTATAATTTTATCTAATTCTGGAATAATTTAATATAGGATAGAATAGAAAAAACTTTGGGAAATAAAAAGGAATTTGAACAAAGATATAGAATTATATAAGCAATCAAATACTAATAGATATCATACAAGAGGGGGAAAATTAATGAAAATATATGAAGCTGACAAAATTAGGAACATAGCTTTATTAGGCCATGGTGGATGCGGTAAAACTACATTAACAGAAGCAGCATTATATACGACTAAGGTTAACAATAGAATTGGAAAAGTAGAAGACGGAAATGTAGTGTCAGATTTCGATAAAGAAGAGATTGCTAGGAAAATATCTATTAATACTTCGGTTATACCCATAGAATGGGAAGGGCATAAGATTAATTTTATTGATACTCCGGGCTATTTTGACTTTGTTGGAGAGGTTGAAAGTGCTATGAAGGTGGCCGGGGGATTGATTATTTTAGTAGATGCTACTAGTGGTATAGAAGTAGGAACAGAAAAGGCCTGGGATTATGCCGAGGACAAGGGCAAACCAACCTTTATATTTATTAATAAAATGGATAGGGAGAATGCAGACTTTGAAAAGGTATTAAACCAACTTAGGGAGAAATTTGGAACAAAGATAGCACCTTTTCAAATACCCCTAGGAGAGAAGGAAAACTTTATTGGCAATATTAATATAGCCAAGATGGTAGCCAAGGAATATGATGGTAAAACTTGTGTTGAAAAACCTATTCCAGAAGATAAAATGGCGGAGATTTCTGATATTAGGGAAATGTTGATGGAATCAGTGGCCGAAAGTGACGAGGACCTACTAGAAAAATATTTTAGTGGGGAGGAATTTACTCAAGAGGAAATACAAGAGGGGTTACGCAAGGGGATTGTAAGCGGAGATATTGTTCCGGTAATTTGTGGAGCAACCCTCAATAATATAGGTATCCATAGCCTGTTAAATATGATTAATGACTATTCACCCTCACCAGCAGATATGCCACCAAAGCAGGGTAAACGTCCCCATAGTGATGAAGTAGTTGAAAGAACATTGGAGGATGGGGAACCATTTTCTGCCCAAGTCTTTAAAACTATTGCAGACCCCTATATGGGTAAAATCTCTATATTTAAGGTGATTTCCGGATCCCTAAAGGGAGACATGGAGATTTTAAATGCAAGTAAGGATGAAAAAGAAAGAATCGGTGGCTTGTTCCTATTGCGGGGTAAGAATCAAATAGAAGTGGACCAAGTAAAAGCGGGAGACATAGCTGCTGTAGCCAAGTTGCAGTATACTCAAACGGGAGATACCCTATGCAGCATAGATGATCCTGTAGTATATAGCGGTATAGACTTTACCCCACCCCAACTAATATTAGCAGTTGAACCTAAATCTAGAGGAGATGAGGAGAAAATTGGTTCTGGATTACAGCGCCTGGCCGAGGAAGACCCCTCCTTCGTCTTTGAAAGAAATGCTGAGACTAAACAAACCCTAATTCGTGGGCAAGGGGAGCTTCATATAAGAGTGATTACAAGTAAACTTAAAAATAAATTCGGGGTAGAAGTGGAATTAAGTGATGCCATAGTACCCTATAGAGAAACTATAAAGGGAAAATCAGATGTCCAAGGAAGGCACAGGAAACAATCTGGAGGACATGGCCAATACGGTGATGTCAAGATTAGGTTCGAACCTGCCAAAACGGAATTTGAATTTGAAGAAGAGATATTTGGAGGTGCGGTGCCAAGGGCCTATATACCTGCGGTAGAAAAGGGATTGCAAGAGTGTCTGGAGTCTGGAGTATTGGCAGGCTACCCAGTGGTTAATATAAAGGCTATCCTATATGATGGCTCTTACCATGAGGTTGATTCATCAGAAATGGCCTTTAAAATTGCAGCATCCTTAGCCTTTAGGAAGGGTATGGAGGCAGCAAAACCAGTATTGCTTGAACCAATTATGAAAGTAGATGTTAAGGTCCCTGAGGAATTTATGGGGGATATTATGGGAGATTTAAACAAGCGGAGGGGTAGAATTTTGGGAATGGAACCCCATATGAAGGGATTACAGTTAGTAACAGCTGAGGTACCCCAAGCAGAGATGTTTAAATATGCTATAGACCTACGGTCTATGACTCAGGCAAAGGGAAATTTTGTAATGGAATTTGCAAGATATGAAGAAGTACCGCCAATGATTAGTGAAAAAGTAGTGGAAGCTGCAAGAGCAGCTAAAGAATAAAATTCTATTTTAAGCATATGCCTAGGCATATGCTTTTTTTTTTTAAGAAAAACGTGGCTTTTTGTTTAGGAAGACGGCTTTTGTGGAATTATTGTAATAGAATTGAATTGACAAATGAGAATAAATCTTATATAATGAAGGTCAAAGAAGGTCTAAAGAGGTGATTAAGTGGCACGCATCAGTGATATTATTGAGAGCTTTCTAAAGGAGCTAATAGAGGAAAGTGATGAAAGTGTAATTAAAATTCAAAGAAATGAGCTTGCTAGACATTTTGGATGCGCCCCTTCGCAAATTAATTATGTATTGATGACACGTTTTGACTATTCCCAGGGCTATCATGTGGAGAGCTTTAGGGGTGGTGGGGGCTATATTAGGATAGAAGAGATTCTTATTGATGAAAAACAAAAGCTATTTCATATTATGACTAGAAAAATAGGGGACTGTATAACAAAACCGGAGGCTAATCGCCTAATTCAGTCCCTTTTAAAAAGAGAGATTATAAGTTTAAGGGAATCGAAAATTATGAAATCAGCTATTGATGATACTGCTATAGTTTCTCCTCTCAAACTAAAGGGAGAAATACGGGCCAATATATTAAAAAATATGTTAGCTTCAATATTTTATTAGGGGGTGGGTATATGATTTGTGAAGAATGTAAGTTGAGGCCAGCTACTGTTCATATGAAGACTGTTATCCAGGGTAAGGTAGAAGAAATCTACCTGTGCGAGGAATGTGCTCAATCTAGGGATAATTTTAATTTCGAAGACTCCCTATCAATCCATAACTTTCTAGCGGGGCTATTGGATATTGGAACAAGACAGCATGCCCAATCCCAGGGTGATGCCTTAAACCAATGTGAACAATGCAATTCTAGCTATAGTAAATTTAGGGAGATAGGCAAGTTAGGGTGTAGCCATTGTTACCTTGATTTTAAAAATAGACTCCTACCCTTGATAAGAAAGGTGCAAGGGAATGTACGCCACGGGGGAAAGATACCAAAAAGAAGGGGAGGCAAACTCCTGAGCAGGCGGAAACTAAACCAGTTAAGGCAAGAATTGCAGGAAGCTATTCATAGGGAGGCCTTTGAAAGAGCTGCTGAGCTCAGGGATCAAATTAGGGAACTAGAGACCCAAATACAGGAAGGACAGGGAGGGGATTGATATGGCGGGTTGGATTCAACAGGAAGGTCCAGAAAATGATATTGTCATAAGTAGCAGGGTAAGATTGGCTAGGAATATTGAAGATATCCCATTTCCTCATCAATTAGACGATCAGGCCTCCAAGGCTGTAGCGGATAAAGTTTATGATGGTATCTTGATGGGCAATATAAATCTAAAGGAAGATTTTCAACTATTGGCCATGAAAGACCTAGACCAGATTGAGAGGTTAAACTATATTGAAAAACATTTGATTAGCCCTGACCTAGTGAAAAATGTTGATAAGGGCAGTATGTTAATAAATAAGGATGAAACAATCAGCATCTTAATTAATGAGGAGGACCATATAAGGATTCAATGCCTATTACCTGGATTACAGTTGGAAAAGGCATACGATATTTCGGACAAAATCGATGATTTACTTGAGGAGAGAATAGATTTTGCCTTTGATGAAGACTTGGGATATTTGACGGCATGTCCAACTAATCTAGGTACGGGGATTCGTGTTTCTGTTATGTTGCACCTACCTGTATTAAGACTTACGGGATATATCAATACAATATTACAGGCTGCAGGCCAGATAGGGTTAGCAGTTAGGGGTATTTATGGGGAAGGGACAGAGATATCCGGAGATATATACCAAATATCCAATCAGGTAACCCTAGGGGTGACAGAAAAAGAGGTGGTCGGAAGCCTGCATAATGTAACCATGCAAATTATTGAGAAGGAAAGGAAAAGTAGGAATAAGCTACTTAAAACAAGAAAGATAGATTTGGAAGACAGGCTTTTTAGGTCCCTTGGAATTTTAAAAAATGCTAGGAAGATAGCGGGCAAGGAAGCTATGCAATTAATATCCGATGTTAAATTAGGGGCAAACTTAGGGCTTATGGAGGATATAAATATGAATAAAATAAATTCTCTAATAACCATGATACAGCCAGGCTATCTACAGAAATATTATAATACTGAACTAAATCCCGTAGAAAGGGATATTAAGAGAGCTAAATTGATAAGGGAGAACTTGTAAAAATAGGAGGGATAAATAATGTCAATGAACAATAGATTTACCGAAAGGGCCCAGCAATCTATAATTTTTTCCCAACAATTTGCCAAGCAGTTGGGTCATAATTATGTAGGGACCGAACATATATTATTGGGACTATTGCAGGAAAAAGAAGGCATTGCTGGCCAAAGTCTTGTAAATTTGGGAATAGAGATGGCAAAATTACAGGAGGCAATTATAAATGCAGTTGGTAGGGGGAATGTGCCCAGTCAATTAGTAGGCTTTACTCCTAGGACAAAAAGGGTTTTTGAACTAAGTTCTGAGGAGGCAAGAAGATTAGGCCATAGCTATATAGGGACCGAACATATATTATTAGGATTAATCAGGGAAAAAGAAGGTATTGCAGCCAGAGTCCTAGCAAGGTTAGGAGTAAGCCCCGAAAAGGTTAAGGAAGAAGTGGATAAGTTATTAAATAGTAAGGGTTCGCCAAAACATAGTAGTCAACAAGGAGGGCGGCCGAGTGCCAATACTCCCACCCTGGATAAATATAGCAGGGACTTAAACCAGATGGCCAGGGAGGGTAAGATTGACCCTGTTATAGGTAGGGATAAGGAAATTCAACGAATCATACAAATTTTAAGCAGGAGGACCAAAAATAACCCCTGTTTAGTAGGAGAGCCTGGTGTGGGTAAAACGGCAGTTGCTGAGGGATTGGCCCAGCGGATAGAGGAGGGAAATATACCTGAGAGCCTTAGGGGCAAAAGGGTTGTTACCTTGGACCTATCCGGCATGTTAGCAGGAGCAAAGTACAGGGGTGAATTTGAGGACCGCTTAAAAAAATCTATGGAAGAAATAAGGCAGGCAGGGGATATAATTTTATTTATTGACGAAATTCATACAATTATTGGAGCCGGGGCGGCCGAGGGATCAATTGACGCCTCCAATATCCTAAAGCCAGTTTTAGCAAGAGGGGAGTTGCAAACAATAGGTGCTACCACAATTGATGAGTATAGGAAGCACATTGAAAAGGATGCGGCCCTAGAGAGAAGGTTTCAACCTATTACAATTGATGAGCCTTCGGTAGAGGACACAATCAAAATATTAGAGGGCTTGAGGGATAAGTATGAAGCCCACCACAGGGTCAAAATTTCTGATGAAGCATTAAAGGCGGCGGCTGAACTATCTCATAGATATATATCAGATAGATTTTTACCAGACAAGGCCATTGATCTAATTGATGAAGCAGCCTCTAAAATACGGCTACAAATGGTTACAGCTCCTGAGGATTTAAAGGATTTAGAGGAAGAGTTGGAGAAGCTTGCAAAGGAGAAGGAAGAATCCATTAGTTTACAGGATTTTGAGAGGGCAGCAGAAATAAGGGATAAGGAAAAGGATATTCAAGAGGCCTTGGATGATAGACATAAGGATTGGGATAAGAAAAAGGAAATTAAGGATGCCATTGTTGAGGAGGAAGAAATCGCCGCAATAGTCTCTGATTGGACCGGTATACCTGTTACAAAATTAAAGGAAGAGGAATCAGAAAGACTATTAAATATGGAAGGAATATTACACCAAAGGGTAATTGGGCAGAGTGAGGCTGTTAAATCAGTTTCTAGGGCAATTAGAAGGGCGCGAGTGGGTTTAAAGGATCCCAAAAAGCCCATAGGGTCCTTTATTTTCCTAGGACCAACAGGTGTTGGAAAAACAGAATTATCCAGAGCTTTAGCTGAGGCTATCTTTGGGGAAGAGGATGCTATGATTAGGATTGATATGTCTGAATATATGGAGAAACATACAGTTTCTAGGCTCATAGGATCACCTCCTGGATATGTGGGATTTGATGAAGGGGGTCAATTAACAGAACAGGTTAGGAGAAAACCCTTCTCAGTAATATTATTTGATGAAATTGAAAAGGCCCATCCAGATGTATTTAATATCCTATTACAAATCTTAGACGATGGAAGGTTAACAGATGCCCAGGGAAAAACTGTAGACTTTAAAAATGCTGTCATTATTATGACATCCAATGTCGGAGCCCATACCATTAGGAGGCAAAGAACCCTGGGATTTACCCCTGACGGGGGAAATGAGGCCCAAAATGAGTATGAAAAGATGAAAGACAATGTGATGAGGGAGCTAAAGGATAGTTTTAGACCGGAGTTTTTAAATAGGATAGATGAAATCATTGTTTTCCATAGCCTGGACAAAAAACACATTTCAGAAATCGTGGACCTAATGACTGATGATTTAATTAGTAGGCTAGCAGATATGGAAATGACAGTAGATATTACCGATAAGGCCAAGGACTATATTGCGGATAAGGGATATGATCCTCAGTATGGAGCTAGGCCCCTTAGAAGAACAATACAAAAATTTATAGAGGATAAATTGTCAGAGGAACTATTAAAGGGGACTATTAGCTCAGGAAATCATGTAGAAATTGATTTTGATGATGAGGAACTCATAATTCACAAAAAATAGGAAAATATAGGGAGGGCTAGGACCTCCCTTCTATTTTGAAATTTTTTTTGCAAGTAAGACCCTTGTAGTAGTACACTATAGAGAATGAAACTAATAACTTATTGATTAAAGGTTTTATAAGGTGGGGTAAAATGGCAAAAATAAGGAAGAAGTACATATGTCAGCAATGTGGTTACGAAAGTCCCAAATGGCTAGGTCGTTGCCCTGGATGCCATGAATGGAATACTATAGAAGAGGAGCTTATAGCAAGGGAGGAAAAGTTCCGCAGGTCACCAACTACGGCTATCAGCAAAAGACCCCAATTAATCGGGCAGGTGGAATCCGGAACATATGAGAGATATGATACCAAAATTAAGGAATTGAATCGGGTTCTTGGTGGGGGGCTGGTTAGGGGGTCCCTGACCCTAATTTCAGGGGAACCGGGGATAGGTAAGTCAACACTGATTCTCCAGGCTAGTAGCAAAATAGCGGAGGGGTATGGAAAGGTTTTGTATGTTTCCGGTGAAGAGTCAGAAGAACAAATTAAAATGAGGGCGGAAAGACTGGATGCCCTGGCAGGAGACCTATATATAGTTTCCGAGACCAATATTGATGTAATTGAGGGCTATATAAGGCAAATGCAACCCTCTTTTGTGTTAATTGATTCTGTCCAAACCCTCTTTAAGGGAGAACTTTCCTCTGCCCCTGGTAGTGTGTCTCAGGTTAAGGAATGTGTAAATAATTTAATGAGAATTGGAAAATCTAAAAATATCCCCATGTTCCTGGTGGCCCATGTGACTAAACAAGGGGAATTAGCCGGCCCTAGGGTTTTGGAACACATGGTGGATACTGTCCTACATTTTGAGGGAGAAAGGACCCAGGAGTTTAGGATATTAAGGTCCCTAAAAAATAGATTTGGGACCACTAGTGAAATAGGGGTTTTTGAAATGACAGAAAAGGGCTTGATGGAGGTTGATAATCCCTCGGCCATTTTTCTAGAGTCCCTTAGCAGTAGGGCAGAGGGGTCTGTGGTTGTGTCTATGATAGAGGGAACCAGACCTATTTTAGCAGAGATACAGGCTTTGGTAACCAAGGCCAACGCAGGTTTCCCAAGACGAACAGCCGTGGGGGTAGATTTAAATAGATTGAATTTAATTATAGCGGTACTGGAAAAGAAGATAGGACTGCCATTAATTCATCAGGACATTTATGTTAATGTAGTAGGAGGACTTAAGCTAGAGGGGACCTCAGCAGACCTAGGTGTGGCAATGGCTATATATTCAAGTATGAGGGGGTTAGCTATACCCTCCAAGGAAATCATGGTTTTGGGGGAAATCAGTTTAACAGGGGACTTACGGCCTGTTAGCCATACAGATAAAATGATAAATGAGGCCAAAAAAATGGGATTTACCAGCTGCATAGTTTCCAAAAGGAGTAAGGCTAGGATTAGGGCAGACAAAAATTTTAAGATTGTAGCTGTTAATTCCTTGGACCAGGCCTTAAGAATTATTGAGTCTTAGAAAAGTTTACAAACAAGTGCTGTTTTTGCTGTTATGTTTAGACATTATGGAGTAAAGGGCTTAGGAGGATGGGCTATTGTTTAGAGGAGAATTTAACAAAGGAATAGAATTAATAGACACCTTGAAACTATTAGCTCCTGGCACCCCCTTGAGGGAGGGTTTGGAAAATATACTCAAGGCCAAAACTGGGGGACTAATTGTTATATCTGATAAGGATAGTATTATGGATATTATAGATGGGGGATTTAATATTGGTATAGATTTTTCGCCTGCATATATATATGAATTGGGGAAAATGGATGGGGCCATTATTTTGAGTGAAGATAGCAAAAAAATCTTATATGCTAATGTTCAACTTGTACCCGACCCCTCTATACCCTCTAGTGAAACAGGCATAAGGCATAGGACAGCTGAAAGGGTTGCCAAAGAAACTGGGGGCATTGTGCTTGCTATTTCACAAAGGAGAAATATAATTACCCTCTATAAGGGGTATAATAAATATGTTATCCAGGATACAGATAAAATCCTTACAAAGGCCAACCAGGCCATACAAACCTTGGAGAAATACCGAATATCTTTAAATAAGGCTATGGCAAGTCTGACAGCATTGGAATTTGAGGATTTGGTAACGGTCCATGATGTATCCCTAGTCTTGCAAAGGACAGAAATGGTAATGAGAATTGCCTATGAAATCGAGAAATACATATATGAGTTAGGTATTGAAGGTAGGCTGGTAAGCATGCAACTTGAGGAATTAATAGCTGATGTAAAAACAGATGGAAAGTATGTTATTTATGATTATGATGCAAATTACCAGGGTGAGTACGATGATTTAAGGAAGGGAGTTAGTGCCTTGTCCTCGGAAGAACTCCTAAATTTAAGTAATATTTCTAGGATATTGGGGTATGGTAGTAATGTAAATGCTCTTGATTTAGCTGTGTCTCCTAAGGGTTATAGGATCCTATCAAAAATCCCTAGGCTACCAGCAAATGTAGTTGAAAATTTGGTTAAAAAGTTTGCTAGCTTTCAAAAAGTCTTAAGGGCACCCATCGAGGAACTAGATGAGGTGGAGGGAATTGGCCAGATAAGGGCTAGGGCAATCAAGGAAGGCCTTAGGAGATTGCAGGAACAGGGGCTACTAGACAGGTATATCTAGTAGCTATTACAATAAACTATATTTGCCTAGGGTCTTAAGATGATTTTCCAAATAGTTAGTCAGCAGGCCCTGCAAATCAACATCCAAATGATTGGAAAGGGCAGATAAGTAAAAGAAATGGGCAGAGATTTCTTCCTCTATCTTTTCCCTACATACGTCACAAAGGTCTCCCTCTAGGTGGGAGGACATATGTTGATTTAATTGGGAGTAGGAGATATCTGCCGGTATTTCTTGTTTCTTTCCATGTAGTTTTATACATCCACAGCTGGTGGATGATTTAGCTACAGCCCGGTTAATCCGTGCACAACTTTCATGAAGTTTTGATAAAACATCTAGCATACTCCTGTGTCTTATTAAAACATTATCAACTTCTTCTTGGAATTTCTTAATAGAAAATTTATTCATAATAATATCCCTCACTTATTTTTTTATTTATCTAACCATGGGCGGACTATATCTAAAGCATGTATATAAATAAAAGAAATATAATTTACAATATACAATTATTATACTTTGCTAAGGGTTAATTTGTCAATTGAGTAGAAGCTTGCCTATAAAGTTAAAATTTAAGGGAATTATTATTTAAGTAAATTCCTAAAAGTGTAAAAAATGTGTTTGACAATGGATACTGCCTATGATAGAATAATATTTTTATTGACATTTGACTTTTAGAGTTGTATACTATAAGTAGTACTAATATATAGTAGTATAGGGGGGAAAGTATGTACAATATTGGTGATAAAATTTCCTATCCTGTTCACGGTGCAGGCATCATAGAATCCATAGAGGAGAAAGAAATACTAGGCGAATCCAGAAAATACTATATAATGAGGATCCCTTTAAATAATATGAAGGTTATGATACCTTTGGATAATGTGGAGAATATAGGGATACGGCCTGTGATAAGTCAACAAGAAGTAGAGCAAATTATAGCAGTATTAGAAGCCGACGTTACGAAGATGCCACAAAATTGGAATCGCAGGTATAGAGTGAATATGGATAGAATAAAAAGTGGTGACATTTATGAGGTAGCGGGAGTTGTTAGAAACTTGACCTTAAGAGACCAAGAAAAAGCATTGTCTACAGGAGAGAGAAAAATATTAAATAATGCAAGACAAATACTCTTAAGTGAAATTATCCTAGCTGCTGATATTTTAGAAGAAGAAGCCATAGAATTAATTGAAAAGGCAGTGAACCAATCCTAAATATCCTCGGAAGAGGATATGTTTTTTCTGTATATTTTTAAATTTATAGATTGCCACTCCCCTATTCTTTTTAAAATAGGGGTTATTAGGTGTTTTGTTTTCCCCAATCTTTTGCTACAATAGATATTGGGGCAAAGGTGTGGGGATCCTTTATTTTTCCTATCAAGATAAATTATTCAAACTTTTTATATTAAAAACAATAAAAATGGGCATAATGAACAAATAGGAGGTGAAGGAATGATAAATAGAATTGTAAGAGGTATTTTAACAGTGCTTGGAGCCTTATCGAGTTACTTGTTTTATAATTTTATAATAATGAATTTTTTTCCTGAAATAAGTGATAGTTTAATACCCTATATTAGTGGAATTATAATATCTACATTAATTGGTGGCATTATTTTATTTATTTTGTCCCCTTGGCTTATGAATAGGGCATTGGCTGCTGCTAGATGGATTGAAAGCGAACTTGCCAACGTTCCCATCACCAAGATAGCATCCGGCTCAATTGGCCTGATTGTAGGGCTTATAATAGCATATCTAATTAGTCAGTTAACTAATGGTATTCCAATTCCCTTTGTGGGGACAATTGTTTCAACACTTGTTTATCTTTTTATGGGTTATTTGGGGATAAGTATTGCAAGTAGGAAAATAGATGAGCTTCCAAACCTGCATGCTATTTTCAAGAAAAACCTCAATAGGGAAAAGACTAATAGGAAGGAAGAAGGCAACTCCCCCAAGATATTGGATACAAGTGTTATTATCGATGGGAGAATTGCTGATATTTGCAAAACTGGATTTATAGAGGGACCCTTAATTGTACCAGAATTTGTTTTGGAAGAATTAAGACATATTGCTGATTCCTCTGCGGCTATAAAAAGGAACAGGGGAAGAAGGGGCCTGGATATTTTAAATATTATACAAAAAGAAATGGGAATTGAGGTTAAAATAGATACAAGTAAGTTGGATGATAGCTTGGAAGTAGACACCAAACTATTAAAGCTGGCCCAAATTTTAGATGCTAAAGTGGTTACCAATGATTACAATTTAAATAAGGTGGCTGAGTTTCAGGGTGTACCAGTCCTAAACATAAACGAACTGGCAAACGCTGTAAAACCGGTGGTATTACCTGGCGAAGAAATGTTTGTACAGGTAATTAAGGATGGAAAGGAATCCGGCCAAGGCTTGGCATACCTAGATGATGGTACTATGATAGTGGTGGAGAGTGGTAAGAAATACATTGGGCAAAGTATAGAAGTTTTGGTTACTAGTGTCCTGCAGACAGCTGCTGGTAGGATGATTTTCGCCAAGCCCAAATTTCTAGCCGACAGGTCTGCCTAAATTAGCAAAAGAAGGAACTTAAAGCCTTTCTCAATTAGAGGAGGGCTTTTTTGAATCTTGCCCATTTATAAAAAATTATTTATAATAAAGAAAAACAAGACAAATGAGGATGGAAGGGAAAATTATGTGTAAAGAGGGATTAGTAACAGCAATAATTGTTGCTGCAGGGAAGGGCAGAAGAATGGGTAAGGCCTATAATAAACAATATATACAATTGGGAGACAAGCCTATCCTAGCCTATACCTTGGCGGTATTTGAAGAAGCAAAAACAATAGATAGGATAATCTTAGTAGTGGCTAGGGATGAAATATCTTATGTTAGGGATAAAATTATAAAGAAGTACAATTTTAAGAAGACAGTAAAAGTAGTAGGGGGAGGAAAGGAAAGGCAAGACTCTGTCTATGCAGGCCTTCAAGAGCTGGGTAAGGAATGCGAAATTGTATTAATCCATGACGGAGCCAGGCCCTTTGTTGACGAAAAGATAATTGAAGGCAGTATTGATTTGGCCAGGGACTCAGGGGCAGCTATTGTAGCGGTTCCACCCAAGGACACTATTAAAATAGCAAACCAAGAGGGAGAGGTAATCAAGAGTTTAGATAGGAGTAAATTGTGGGCAGTACAGACACCACAAACCTTCCGATATCCCCTGTTGAAAAGGGCCTATAGGCATGCCAGGGAAAGGGGTCTTCTTGCTACAGATGATTCCATGCTTGTGGAGGAGCTAGGGCATAGGGTTAAAATCTTGGAAGGGGATTATGAAAATATAAAAATTACCACACCTGAGGATTTAATTTTAGGGGAGGGGATACTTGAAAAAAGGAGGAATGGATAATGAGGGTGGGCTTGGGATATGATGTACATAAATTAGTTGAAGGTAGGAAACTTATACTAGGAGGGGTTAAGATCCCCTATCATAAGGGCCTATTGGGACATTCTGATGCTGATGTTTTATTACATTCAATAAAGGACGGACTTTTGGGGGCCTTGGCAATGGGGGACATAGGCAAACATTTCCCTGATACCCATGAAGAATATAGGGGGGCCAATAGTTTAAAATTGCTGGGGAGGGTAGGAGATATGTTGCATAATAAGGGTTATGCTGTAAACAATATTGATGCAACTATCATTGCCCAAGAACCAAAAATGGCTCCATATATAAGCAAGATGCGACACAATATTGCGGGTGTCCTAGATATTTCAATTCATCAAATAAATATTAAAGCCACTACTACAGAGGGTTTAGGCCTGGTAGGTAGGGGGGAAGGTATGGTGGCTCAGGCCATAGTAAGTATTGTAATGAAATAAGAAGGCGGATTTATTGACATGGATTAGAAAATAATATATTGTATATATTAAAGAATATTTAAAGCTATGATAGAGAAAAGTAAAATAACTAAATTTTATAGGGAGAGAACCCAGGACTGGAAGGTTCTTAAGTTTAGTATTTGAACCCGCTCTTGAGCAAGCTAGCTGAAATTAGTAGGCTAGACCGGTTGGCGCCGTTAAGCTATTGAGGGAACCTTAGGGTTAATTAGAGTGGTACCACGGGAAATCATACTCTCGTCTCTATATAATAGAGATGGGGGTTTTTTATTTAAGATATAAATGAAAGGAGATAAGGATATGTCAAAAAAGGCTAATAAATTTGTTTCTGAAATAACACCAATGGAGGAAGATTTTGGCCAATGGTATACTGATGTCATAAGAAAGACGGACCTGGTAGACTATTCTTCCGTAAGGGGTTTTATGGTTATAAAAGCCTATGGCTATGCTATATGGGAAAACATCAAGGCCTATATGGACAAGAGATTTAAAGATACTGGTCATAAGAACTGTTATTTCCCATTGCTTATTCCTGAGAGTTTACTACAAAAAGAAGCTGAACATGTAGAGGGTTTTGCCCCAGAAGTTGCCTGGGTAACCCACGGGGGGGATGAAAAACTAGCTGAAAGGCTTTGCATTCGACCCACCTCAGAAACCATTATTTGTGAGATGTATGCAAAATGGCTAAACTCCTATAGGGATCTACCGTTTTTGTACAATCAGTGGTGTAATGTGGTCCGTTGGGAAAGGAGCACTAGGCCATTCTTAAGAACCTCAGAATTCTTATGGCAGGAGGGTCATACCCTGCACGAAAGCTATGAAGAGGCCCAGGAAGAGACATTGCAGATGTTGGAGATTTATAGGGAAACAGCAGAAGAACTTTTAGCTATGCCCGTAGTTGTAGGACAAAAAAGCGACAAGGAAAGATTTGCTGGTGCCTATGCTACTTATACTATGGAAGCCCTAATGCATGATGGTAGGGCATTACAGGCAGGAACTTCCCACAACTTAGGCCAACACTTTACCAAAGCCTTTGATATTAGTTTCCTAGACAGGGACGGGGAGAGAAGGCATCCTTACCATACATCCTGGGGGGTATCAACCAGACTTATTGGTGGAATAATTATGGTACATGGTGATAATAGGGGATTGGTTTTACCTCCTGGAGTGGCACCAATACAAGGGGTAATTATACCAATTGCCGCCCATAAGGGAGGAGTAATGGAAAAGGCCGATAAAATATTTGAAGATTTAAAGGATGTAGTAAGGCTAGAGGTGGATGATAGGGAAAACTATTCTCCAGGTTGGAAGTTTAATGAATGGGAAATGAAGGGAGTCCCCCTGAGGATAGAGATAGGGCCAAGGGATATTGAAAAAAACCAGGCTATCTTATTTAGGAGGGATACCCTGGAGAAGGAAACTGTGTCCCTGGATAAAATAAAGGATAGGGTCCAGGAATTGCTAAAGGAAATTCAGGAAAATCTCCTAGTAAAGGCCAAGAAAATGCGGGATGAAAAAACCCATTACATCGAAAATTACGATCAAATGAAGGAGATAATGGATAAAAACCCTGGTTTTGTAAAGGCAGCCTGGTGTCAAGATAGGGAGTGCGAGGATCAAATTAAGGATGAAACTGGTGCTACGGTCAGGTGTATCCCCTTTGAACAGGAGGATCTAGGGAATGTATGCCCCTTCTGCGGAAAAAAGGCAGAGCTTATGGCCTATTTTGCAAGGGCATATTAATCAAAGAATTAGTAGGAATTTTACTGGATAGGGATGGAAGGATAAATTATAAATAGGAGGATTTTAAACATGGCTTTGAGGGTAAGATTTGCACCAAGTCCCACAGGTTTTGTGCATATTGGTAGTTTAAGGACAGCCTTGTATAATTACTTGCTGGCCAAGAGGCAAGGGGGGCAGTATATTTTAAGGATTGAGGATACGGACCAAAGTAGGATGGTAGAGGGTTCTATTGAGGACCTGCTAAGGTCTATGGAATGGGCTAGGATAAAGCACGATGAGGGAGTTGTTTTTCAAGACAATGAATTGACTGAAATAGGTGAATACGGACCCTATATCCAATCAGAAAGACTAGACATTTACCAAGAGTATATTAAAACCCTACTAGCAAAAGGAGATGCCTACTACTGCTTTTGCTCTAGGGAAAGATTGGATGAATTAAGGAAGGAACAAAGATCCCAGGGCTTGACTGCAAAATACGATGGCTATTGCAGGGACCTTTCTCATGAGGAGGTCAAGGAAAGGATTGAAGCTGGGGAAGCCTATGTTATTAGGTTAAAGTTACCCCAAAATAGGGATATAGAGTTTGAGGATATTGTCAGGGGCAAGGTGGTTGTAAATACTGACGAGATTGATGACCAGGTTTTAATTAAATCCGATGGTTTTCCCACCTATCACTTTGCTGTTGTGGTTGATGACCATTTAATGAAAATTACTCATATTATCCGGGGGGAAGAGTGGCTTCCCTCGACACCAAAGCATGCCTACCTATATGAAGTTTTTGGCTGGGAGGCTCCTAAGTTTGTCCACTTGCCCAATATTTTAAATACAGAAAAGAAAAAGTTGAGTAAAAGACACGGGGATGTTGCAGTGGAAGACTTTATGAAAAAGGGATATTTACCTGAGGCCCTAGTGAATTATATAGCATTAATTGGTTGGAGCCCTGAGGAAAACAAGGAAATTTTAACCATGGAGGAATTGGAGAAAGAATTTTCTCTAGAAAGGGTCTCCAAGAGTAGTGGTGTATTTGATGTTAATAAATTAAATTGGATGAACAACCATTATATCAAGGAAAGCTCCCTTGAAAAGATAACTGACTTAGCCATACCTTATTTAATAGGGGCCGGATATATAGAGGAAGAGGAAGTTGATGACAGATATGAATGGTTAAAGGCAATGATATCTGTAGTAAAGGATAGCATTGACCATATGAGTCAGGTGGTAGATAAGGTAGACATCTTTTTCAAAAGCAGTATAGAACCTGAAAATGATAAGGCGAATACTATATTGCAGCAGGACTTTGTTGGTAAATTGTTAAGGGTCTTCCATGGCAAAGTATCTAAGGCTGAAGATGTAGAGGTAGAAACGATTAAGGCCATATTCAAGGAGATTCAAAAAGAAGAGGGAATAAGGGGACCCAATTTATTTAGACCCATTAGGGTAGCAGTCACGGGTCAGGCCCAAGGACCAGATTTACCATTAATAATTAAAGTTTTAGGTAGACAAAAGCTGTTAAATCGTGTAGAATATGTATTAAATAATTTTATAAAATAAAGACTTGGATCAGAAAAAGTAAATCTAAGACTGCCTTTATAGAGAGGAACCATCAAGGGGCTGCAAGTGGTTCTAGGGTAAGATGGATTGAAATGCATCTGGGAGTCATTGCCTGAATCCAGTAGGGCAAATCGGTGGGGAATCGTTAAAAACCTAGAGGGAGATGTCATTGACATCTAACCAGAGTGGAACCGCGGATTAATCCCGCCTCTGATAATAAGAGGCGGGATTTTTAATGTTTGAAAGAGAAGGGAGATATTAAATATGGGATTTTTTAAAGTTATCAGGGAAGATATAGGGGCAATTTTTGAGAGGGATCCGGCAGCTAAAAATATACTTGAAGTATTATTATGTTATCCCGGTCTTCATGCAATTATCTTTCATAGGATTTCCCATGCTTTATATAAAAGGAGATTGGTGACCCTGCCAAGGTTTATATCCAATATTTCCAGGTTTTTTACGGGGATAGAAATTCATCCTGGTGCCAAGATAGGCAAAGGGATCTTTATAGACCATGGGGCCGGGGTGGTCATTGGGGAAACAGCGGAGCTAGGGGATAATGTCACCATATACCAGGGGGCTACCTTGGGAGGGACTGGAAAGGATAAGGGCAAACGCCACCCAACTATTGGTAATAATGTGGTGATTTCTTGTGGAGCCAAGGTTTTAGGACCCTTCAAAGTTGGGGATAATTCTAAGATAGGTTCAGGGTCAGTAGTCTTGAAGGAGGTTCCCGCCAATTGTACAGTGGTGGGGGTACCAGGCCGGATAGTGGTAAAGGAAAATGTCAAGTTATTTTCGGTCCATAAAGATGGGATTGATTTAGAACATGGTAGGTTACCCGACCCTATAGTTGATGAATTAAATTGCCTTCAAAAACGTATTATTAAATTAGAGAGAAAAATTGCCAGCATGGAAAGGAGTTTCGATGATGAAGTTGTATAACACTCTTAGCAGGAAGAAGGAGGATTTTGTTCCCCTTATTCCGGGCCAGATAAAAATGTATGCCTGCGGGCCAACTGTATATAATTATTTTCACATTGGAAATGCAAGGACCTTTATGATTTTTGATGCAATGAGAAACTACTTTGAATACAGGGGTTACAAGGTAACCTTTGTACAAAATTTTACTGATGTAGATGATAAAATTATTAATAGGGCTAAGGAAGAAAATCTTTCACCCCAAGAAATAAGCGAAAAATATATTAGAGAATATTTTAAGGATGCTGAAAGTTTAGGTATTAAAAAGGCAGACCTCCACCCTAAGGTAACAGAAAATATAGAAGAAATAATAACTTTTATCGAGGGGTTAATTGATAAGGGCTTTGCCTATGAGACAGCTGGGGATGTATATTTTGATGTGGGAAAGTTTAAAACTTATGGGAAATTAAAAAACCAAAGTCCAAAGGAATTACAGGCAGGTGCTAGAATTGAAATAAATGAACGGAAAAAGAATCCTTTAGACTTTGTACTGTGGAAGGCTGCTAAGCCAGATGAGCCTAGTTGGGAAAGTCCCTGGGGCTTAGGCCGACCTGGTTGGCATATTGAATGTTCTGCTATGGCACAAAAATATTTAGGAGAGACTATTGACATCCACGGGGGTGGTGGAGATTTAATTTTCCCCCATCATGAAAATGAAATAGCTCAAAGCGAGGCCTATTCAGGCAAACCCTTCGCTAACTATTGGATACATGTAGGATATTTGAATATAGATAATAAAAAAATGTCCAAATCTCTAGATAATTTCTTTACTCCCAGGGAAATTGCAAGAGAATTTGACCTAGAAAGCTTAAGGTTCTTTATCCTGTCAGCCCATTATAGGAACCCCCTTAATTTCAGTAGAGAAGCCTTAAAATCAGCTGATAATGCCCTGCAAAGATTGTATAATGCAAAAAATAATTTATTATATCTTCTGGAAAATGGTCAAGAAAGGGAATTGCTACCTGAGGAAGAAAGGATTAAAGAGGAATTTTCAAAATATAGGGAAGAATTCATAAGGGCAATGGATGATGATTTTAATAGTTCTGATGGTATAGCTGTTATCTTTGATTTAGTAAGGGATATAAATAGCAACTTGTCTGCGGCTTCCCCCAAGGGATTAATTAAAAAGGCACTAGACTTATTGTTGGAGTTAACCCAGGTGCTTGGTTTACTTGGAAAAGAGGAAAACCAACAAATAGATGATGAAATCGAGGAACTTATAGGAAAAAGACAAAGAGCAAGGGAAGAAAAAAATTACCAATTGGCAGATGAGATAAGGGATGAGTTGGCAGCAAGGGGGATTACATTAGAGGATACGCCACAGGGGGTAAAGTGGCATAGGAACTAAAGAATAAATGAGGGATGATTTTGAATGGGATTTAGTATATAATTAAATGCAAATGCAAGAACTATCTTAGTTGTTTATTAAGACAAGATTAAGGCTGGCTAGAAGGATAAAGATATGAAATATTAGGGAGACGTTGAGATTGGAATTTTATTTACAAGGATTAAAAAGTCAAATAAGAAACAAGGATGATAGGGGGGCAACTATGATTGCCCCGTTAACTTTGGCCTATATGGGAGATGCTGTTTTTGAAACTTATATTAGGCAGTATTTAATAGAAAATAATAAATTACTCTTAAAGGATTTTCATAATAGGGCTGTGTCCTATGTTAAGGCAGAGGCACAGGCGGAGATTGTGGGACAATTAAAGGAAAGCTTGACCCAGGAGGAATGGTCTATAATAAAAAAAGGACGGAACCAGAAAACTACAAGGGTCCCCAAGAATGTTAAGGTTGCAGATTACAAGCATGCTACGGGCTTTGAGACCCTCCTAGGCTATTTGTTTTTTAACAATAGCTTTGAGAGGCTTATGGAAATAATGGATATGTCGGTTAAAATTATAAATAATAAGGAAAAGGGTGCATAGAGAGCTTACCCTTTATATTTAAAGCTAATGATAATAAAGTGGGGTTTATTTATGAACAATAGAGAGAAGGCAATGCTAATTGTAACAATTGTATTGATAGCATTACTTATAGGCAAATCCCTCTACCTTGATCCAGTGGGACAATTGGATGTTAGCAGTAGCCAATACGCTACTTACGCTTTAGACATAGCCCCCATACAAAACAAGAGCCTTCTTGAAAAATGGGGGCTATTGTCCTATAGGCTTGTTCATCTTGTCCAGGAGGAAGAGGGGGGCACCACTGATATAATGTATAGGGATGAAACTTCAAAAGAATGGTCTAAAAGTAAAATAAGGGGGCAATATAGTGCTAAAGTAAGGGCTTACCTTATGGGCATTTTGCCCGTAAAAGACATATATATTAAGGGGGGAATTCAGGAATGGAAGGAAGATTGAAATTAAAACTGCTGGCCCACACACCTAATCCTGATACTGTAGTTGCAAAGGGGGGGAGGCTTTGCTATTATCCTGGGGGTATTGAAGAACTGGAGGAGGACTTAAGCCAAGAAAAAGTTGGAGGCTTTGTTTCCATGTTGGCCGAAATGCAACATGAATCTCCCCTAGAACATGCAGTCTTTACCTTTGGGATAGAGGGGGTTTCCAGGAGCCTAACCCATCAATTAGTTAGGCATAGACTAGCAAGCTATTCGCAAAAAAGTCAAAGGTATGTAAGGGAAGGAAGTTTTGAGTATATCATTCCTAAAAAAATACAGGAAAATATAGGGGCCAAGGAGACTTTTATAAGGGCAATGGAGGATATCCAAAGGGCTTATGATAATATAACTAGAAGGATATTGGCCCAGGACATCAGATCTTTTTACCAGGAGCAGGCTAAAGAATCCCTAGAGACTATTGAAAAGCTAGGGGATGATGAACTTCTAGAAGATTTTAGAAAACATTATAAAAAGGATTATAATAGGTTGGAGAAGCTGGCCATAGAAAATGCCAGGGCAGTTTTGCCAAATGCCTGTGAGACCAAAATCATAGTAACAATGAATGCCAGGATCTTATTGCACTTTTTTAGGAAACGTTGTTGTAACAGGGCCCAGGAAGAAATACGTTCCCTGGCAATAGAAATGCTTAAGTTGGTAAAAGCTATTGGACCAAATATTTTCAGATATGCGGGACCCCAATGTGTATATGGCGATTGTCCTGAAGGAAGGATGACCTGCGGAAAGGCGGAGGAGGTCAGGGAATATTTTCGAAATATTTAGTTTAAGAGGTGTTGTATTTTGGCAAAGGATAAAATTAGAGGTAGAAATCCAGTCTTGGAAGCTCTAAAATCATCAAGAGGGATAGATAGGATTTATATTTTAAAAGGCCCTAAGAGGGGGCCTATAAATGAAATTATTAAGAGGGCTAAAGAAAATAGGATTAGCCTGGAATATGTAGACAGGCCAACCTTGGATGAGATAGGCCAGGGCAAAGAACATCAAGGGGTTGTCGCCATGGTCGCCCCCTATGAATATAAAGGGTTGGAGGATTTATTTACCTTGGCGGAGCAAAGGCAGGAAGATCCCTTTTTTATAATACTAGATGAGATTATGGACCCCCATAATCTAGGGTCTATCCTAAGAACTGCTGATGCTGTTGGGGCACACGGAATTATTATCCCCAAAAGACGGTCAGTAGGCCTAACCCCTGCAGTGGCAAAAACATCAGCTGGAGCCATAGAATATGTGCCAGTGGCAAGGGTAGGCAATATAAGACAGACCATAGAGAGGTTAAAGGAGAGAGGCCTATGGATAACTGGTGCAGATATGGAAGGGGACAGGCCTTACTACCAGGCTGATATGTTGGGTCCTATAGGATTGGTTCTGGGTAATGAAGGCAAGGGAATTTCTAGGCTAGTCAAGGAAAAGTGTGATTTTTTAGTAAAGGTTCCCATGCTAGGACAAATTGAATCACTAAATGTTTCAGTTGCGGCAGCTATATTAATGTATGAAGTTCTCAGAGGGAGAAACTTATAGGATAAGCAGAATGTAATATTGGCCTCCCTAGAAGGATGGGTGATTAGCCTTGAAGGAGTATTTACTTATAGATGGATATAATGTAATTAATAGTTGGCCCCAACTTAAGGACTTGCTAATAGAGGACCTTGGGGAGGCCAGAGCTCAACTTATAGATATGATGTCGGAGTACCAAACTTACAGGGGGCTTTATGCTATTATTGTTTTTGATGCCCATCTAGTCAAGGGAAGTTTAGAAAAAACCAAGAACATCAAGGGTGTTAAGGTGGTGTATACTAAGGAGAAGGAAACAGCTGATAACTATATTGAAAAATTTATTGTAAACTTGCCCAAAAGAGATAGGGCATCAGTAGTTACTAATGATTGGACGGAACAACAGATGGTTTTGGGAAGTGGTGGAACAAGGATACCAGTAAGGGAATTAATTCTTGATTACAATAATTGCAAAAGGAATATTAGCAAGGAAGTAGAGGCATTAAAAACAAATAAGGACTTCCTATCAGACCGAATTGATCCTATAACCTTGGAAAAGCTTGAAAGGTTCAGGAGAAAGAAGTGAAATTCTTGACTTAACATAATACAGTAGGTTATAATTATATCAAGATTTTTGCTTTTCAATAGGGCATGGAGGCGATATGGTTGAGTACAGTTGTAGCTAAGGAACAAAAAATTGCTGCTGAGAAAAACAGGCAAATTGATGAAGCAATGGTAAAGGCTGCAAGAAATGGTGAAAAGGACGCCGTTGAACAATTGATTAGAAAATACAAAAATTTTGTACGAGCCAAGGCTAGGTCATATTTTCTAATTGGTGCTGATAGGGAAGACATTATACAAGAAGGTATGATAGGCTTATATAAGGCTATTAGGGACTACAGGTCCGATAGACGGGCTTCTTTTAAGGCCTTTGCTGAGCTGTGCATAACAAGACAGATTATAACAGCTATTAAGACAGCCACTAGGCAAAAACATATACCATTAAATTCTTACATATCTTTAAACAAGCCAATATACGATGAGGATTCCGATAGGACATTACTAGATGTTATTGCAGGTCACAAAGTTACAGACCCGGAGGAATTGATAATTTGCAAGGAAGAATTAATACGAATTGAAATAAAGATTGGGGAGATATTAAGCGATCTTGAATTTCAGGTATTAATGTTGTATTTACAGGGAAAATCCTATCAGGAAATAGCCCAAGACCTAGGCCGTCATGTTAAATCCATTGACAATGCATTGCAAAGAGTAAAAAGAAAACTTGAAAGATATTTGGAGACTAGGGACGAATATTAAATATGTCTTATGAAAGGAAAAATACATTATTGACAAGGATAGTGGCAAGTAGTAAAATGATTATCGGATACTTTTACAATGAAAGCAGTAGTTGAGAAATGCAGCCATTATTAAATAGGCAAAAAGCCTTATAAGATGCAATAGAAACACCAGGCTGAGTGTACATACTGCTTATAATTTTTCAAATGAGGAGGAGAAGTAATGGCGAAAGAAAGATTTGAAAGAACCAAGCCCCATAT
>CAYMGQ010000017.1:0-37330 GCA_964390055.1 uncultured Clostridiaceae bacterium | reverse complement strand
CGCAAAGCCACAGGATCTAAAGTAGAATTTCTACTATGATAGCCGAGCCACCGAAGGGAAAGTTTTTGTTGTCTAAAAATAGAGCTATCAAAGGATTATTCATTACTTGGTAAGTTATTAACTATTTTATGCTAAATACTCAAAACTAAAACAAATGTATAATTTATACTGCTTGTCTTCTCAAAATATAGTAGGCATATTACATATGTTTCCCTAAGTTTTGATGTAGAAAATGGCATAAGACACCAAGGTTAAACATAAATTATTTGCTAATAGACTACAGGGGAGGAGATATTATGGCTAGAAAAGAGGAAATTAGACAGGCAGCAATAAAAGTTATGGCAGGAAAAGGGTTTTACAGTAGTAGAATTCAATCCATCGCTGATGAGGCAGGTCTTGCAATAGGCACCATATATATATACTTTGATAGCAAGGAGGCTATCTTGGACTATATATTTGAGATGGAATATAAAAAGAGGCAGCAATTTATTAGGGTACTTAAGAAAAAAAACTTAGATTTACCACAAACACTACAAGCATTTCTTATGTTTTATATTAATGAAATGAAAACAAATCCCGATACAGTAAAGCTTTTGATTCAGGAATCAATAAATCCCTCACTACAAAACCTAAGGTGGGTAAAAAAGACACTTGCCGATACATCAAATATCTTTAAATGGATATTGGAGGATGCTAAAATAAAGGGCCAGGTAAGAAATATTGATATAGATCTTATTGGTGCAGCTATTCATTACTCCATCAGGTCTATAGCTTATAACTATATAGAAGATAAGAATCTAGAACCCAGTGAAGAGGAGCTAAATCAAGTTATTACATTTATAATAAAGGGTGTTGGCCCATTATAATTTTAAAGTCAAATGAATGATTTCTCATTCAGTAATTATTTTTAAATCCTTTTAAAATACTTTAAATTGAATGAAATTTCATTCACGATATTAAAGTAGTTAGTTAATAGCCAATAGCTTGGAGGGAAATACCTAGTAAGGCGAGGTGAATATATGTGAAAAGCGTACTGGTTGTAGATGATGCTGCCTTTATGAGAATGGCAATTAAAACAGCCCTGAAAAAAGACAAGTTTAATGTAATAGCTGAGGCTGAGGATGGTAGTATGGCTGTAGAAAAATATATTAACTTATCTCCGGATATTGTAACAATGGATATAGTAATGCCAAAGATGTCAGGCCTTGAGGCCCTAAGGCGCATAATACAGTATGACCCTGATGCTAGGGTGGTTATGGTGTCAGCCATGGGTCAGGAAATTATGGTAAGGAAGGCCATTATGCTGGGGGCAAAATCCTTTATAGTCAAGCCTTTTCAAGATGATCATGTCATTAAATCTCTTAATCATGTTTTGCACTTATAATTAATTTTAATGGAGGTGAGATGGGAAAATGAAATATTCTAATGAACCAATGCTTGAAATGTTTATATTTGAAACAAGCCAACTTATTGAAGAGCTTGAAGCATTAGTATTGTCCTGCGAGAGAAATAAAAGTTTTGATGAGGGCTCTATAAATGAAATTTTTCGTATAATGCATACCATTAAGGGGTCTTCGGCAATGATGATGTTTGAAAACATAGCTTCATTAAGCCATTCTATTGAGGACCTTTTTTATTATCTGAGGGATGGGAAACCTGATAGGATAGATTGCTCTGCATTATCGGATTTGATTTTTGATTGTATTGATTTTATAAAGATAGAAATAGAAAAGATTAAAAATGCTGACGAAGCTGACGGTGAGGTAAAGGATTCAATTGAGGATATTGGAAATTTCTTGACCAAATTACAGGAGGATAATCCATCATCTGACTTGGTAAAAGATAGGAAGGAAGTACCGGTTGAAAGACAACAGTACTATATAACATCAAAGAAGATAGAGAGCTCTGACATAAAAAATAATTTTAAGGCCCTTATATTTTTTGAGGACAAATGTGGCATGGAAAATATACGGGCTTTTTCGGTTATACATAATTTAAAGAAGGAAGTCGATGATATTAGCTTTGAACCGGAGGATATAGTTGATAGCGACGATAGTTCCCAAATTATACAAGAACAAGGCTTTAAAATATACATAAAAACAGATTTATCCTATGAAAGAATTCATGAAATCCTTATGCAGACCCTATTTTTAAAAGACTTAGAATTAATTGAATTAGATGATGATGAGATTGAAGGAATTTTTAGGCTTGATGATCCCAAAATAGATGAGCCTTCAAATTTGGACAAGCCTTGTACACCGGAGAAAATTGACCCACAAATGGATAGTAAAGAGTTTCAAAGTATAACAAGCCAACAGAGCATTATTAGTGTAAATGTATCGAG
The DNA here is from genome assembly GCA_964390055.1 of uncultured Clostridiaceae bacterium. Taxonomy (GTDB): domain Bacteria; phylum Bacillota; class Clostridia; order Peptostreptococcales; family Natronincolaceae; genus CAYMGQ01. The sequence goes on along the minus strand of CAYMGQ010000017.1, from coordinate 34,986 downwards.
GCTCGACCGCTTAATGGATCTAGTGGGTGAAATGGTAATTGCTGAAGCCATGGTAATTCAAAATTCAGATTTAAAGGGCCTGGAATTGGACAATTTTGATAAAGCTGCAAGGCAATTAAATAAAATTACTAGTGAAATACAGGATATGGTCATGTCAATACGTATGGTCCCCTTATCAGCTACTTTTCATAGGATGCATAGGATTGTCCGTGATATGTGTAAAAAACTAGGCAAGGAAGTTGACTTGGAAATCATAGGGGAAGAAACAGAAGTTGATAAAAATATCATTGAACATATTTCAGACCCCCTAATGCATGTCGTTCGCAATGCATTGGACCATGGTATTGAGGCTGGCAAGGACAGGATATCTAAAGGGAAAGATGCTAGGGGGACAATTACCCTAGAGGCTAAAAATATGGGGAGTGATGTATTAGTTACTGTTAAGGATGATGGCAGGGGCTTAGACAGGGAGAAGATTTTAGCAAAGGCCAAGGCAAACAACCTGCTTTATAAGGCTCAAGAAGATATGACAGACAAGGAAATTTGGAATTTGATACTGTTACCAGGATTCTCCACAAAGGAAAGTGCAAGTGAATTTTCTGGTAGGGGTGTAGGTATGGATGTAGTGACTAAAAACATCCAGGCCGTTGGAGGAACAGTATCTGTGGATAGTATCGTTGACCAAGGTAGCACTATAACTTTTAAAATCCCTTTAACCTTAGCTATTATAGATGGCATGAATATAAGTGTGGGCGCATCACGCTACACCATACCAACCATAGCTATTAAGGAATCTTTTAGGCCCGAGGAGGAGGATATTATTGTAGATCCTGAGGGCAATGAAATGATTATGGTCAGGGGAGAATGTCACCCTATTATAAGATTGCATAAAATATTTAAAATTAACAACTGTATTACAGACTTTGACCAGGGAATTATTATTATGGTAGAGGAAGATGAAAAGTCCTATTGTATTTTTGCAGACGCACTTTTAGGCCAACAACAGATAGTAGTTAAATTGTTGCCAAACTACATAAGGAATTTTAAAAAGATTAATGGTTTAGCAGGTTGTACATTATTGGGTGATGGAAGCATAAGCCTGATAATTGATATAGCAGGATTAATTAACAGGTCAAAATAAAAGGGAGGGAGAGGAGCTATGACAGATTTCAAGGAAGATGATTTTATGGAAGAAGATACCCAGAGAGGAAGGTTTTTAACCTTTACCCTAGGCAAGGAAAGCTACGGCATCGAAATTAAATATGTTACAGAGATTATTGGTATTCAAGAAATTACTGAGATACCTGAGCTGCCAGATTATGTAAAGGGTATAATTAACCTCCGTGGTAATATAATTCCGGTAATGGATGTTAGATTACGCTTTAAAAAGGAAGCTAAGGCCTATAATGATAGGACCTGCGTAATAGTAATTGATATAAAGGATATTTCTATTGGCTTAATAGTAGATACGGTTTCAGAGGTATTAACAATCCCAGAGGAGAACATTGTTAAGCCTCCTAGAATTAACAAGGGTTCAAGTAATAGGTATATTAAAAATATAGGCAAGGTAGGAAATGAAGTGAAATTACTATTGGACTGTGAAAAATTACTTACAGAGGATGAGCTTGACGACCTAAATGAAGCATTATAAAAAATGTGGAAAGGATGTTATATAATGAAATGGTTTTATAATATGAGGATTGCTACAAAATTAATTTTGGGTTTTATTATAGTGGCCATAATTGCAGGGGCAATTGGAGGAACAGGTATATTCGCAATTAGAAGGGTGGAAAATTCCTATGAGGTGTCATCTAAAGACACTGCTTCGGCCCTACAATATACAGAGGAAATTAGTTCTTACTTCCAAAGGCTTAGAATGAATTTATATGCATTGGTGCTAGCCCAGGATGAAGTAAATAAAAGCTTTTATCTAGGAAGAATGGATGAATTAAATGAGACCATAGACGAGAATATTGAAAACTATCGTCTTATGCTGAGTACATATGAGGCAGGAGAGGTAGAAAGAGAAATAGAATTGATAGATAGCTTACAAACAAAGTTGATGGCATTTGGAAGTTTAAGAGATCAATTTGCAAATGGAATTGCCCTTGACCCGGGAAGAAGAGATGAGGCTTACGAGGAATACCTACAAGATGGGGGGGACCTTCGCACCTTAGGATTAGCAGTTGACGAGGCCATATTAGACTTAATAGAATATAATATAGAATACACAGGAGCAACCATAGCAAGTAATAGTGCCCTTGCTGCCATGTCAGTAACCATAATGGTTATTGGGATTGTTGTAGGAGTGATTTTGGCCATATTAATTGGTATTTTAATTGCCAGGGTATTAAGTAAACCCATCAATGAAATGGTGGAGGTGGCAGAAAAATTAGCCCTTGGTGATGTTAATGTCGATATCCAAGTTGATAGCCAGGATGAAATAGGTAATTTAGCAGCATCCTTTAGGAGAATGATTGAAAATATTCGTGGTCAGGCACTGGTTGCGGAGCAAATTGCTGCTGGAGATTTAACAGTAGAGGTGCCTATCAGGTCTGAAGAAGATATACTAGGGAAAAAGCTAGCTGAAATTGTAGAAATAAATAATGAGGTCTTGGGAAATATTGTATCTTCATCAGAGCAAGTAGCTGCTGGTTCCAAACAGGTTTCTGACTCTAGCATAGCCCTATCCCAGGGAGCCGCAGAACAGGCTAGTTCAATTGAGGAACTAACGGCCTCTATTGAGGAAATATCATCACAAACAGATTTAAATGCTAAAAATGCACAGGATGCTAATCAATTAGCAGACGTGGCAAAGACTGGTGCTCTTCAAGGAAATAATGAAATGAATGAAATGCTAAGGGCCATGGAGGAAATTAACGAGTCATCTTCAAATATTTCTAAAATCATTAAAGTTATAGATGAAATCGCTTTTCAAACCAATATTCTTGCACTAAATGCCGCTGTTGAAGCCGCAAGAGCTGGACAACATGGCAAGGGTTTTGCTGTGGTTGCAGAGGAGGTTAGGAATCTTGCTGCCCGGTCTGCTGATGCAGCTAGGGAAACAACCGAAATGATTGAAGGCTCTATTAAAAAGACTGAGGATGGTACCAAAATAGCCAGGGATACGGCGGAAGCCCTTGGCGAAATAGTTACTGATATAGAAAGGGTTGCAGACCTAGTTAGTAATATAGCGGTGGCATCAGATGAACAGGCAAGGGGTATTGGACAAATAAATGAAGGAATTATGCAGGTATCTCAAGTGGTACAAACTAATTCAGCAACATCGGAGGAAAGTGCAGCGGCAAGTGAGGAGTTATCTGGACAAGCTGCCTTATTACAGGAGATGGTGGGTAAATTCAAATTAAAGCAAGCTACAAGGTCATTAAGTAATATTAGGGGTAATCATGAAGATATGATGGAAAACTTTAGCCTTACACCTCAAAGATTAGACTATGAAAGCAAAGATAAAAATAATGGGAAGGATAATGAGGATTTTATTCAAGAGGTTAAAAGCCCATTAAGTGATAGTGAATTTGGCAAGTATTAATATTATGGAAATGATGGTAAGCTCTTTGCTTACCATCATTCTTAAAAAGGTAGGTATCTTCTGTGATTAAAATTACCGATAGGGAATTTAATATGCTATCAAGATTTATCAGGAGTAATTATGGGATAGACCTAAAGGAGGAAAAAAAGACCCTTGTAATGACCAGATTAAACAGGGTTCTTGCAGAAAATAATTTCGAGAATTTTTCTGAGTACTATAAATATATTATTTCTGATAAAAGCGGTCAAGCCTTAAATACCCTGGTTGACAAAATCACTACTAACCATACCTTTTTTATGAGGGAGGCCAATCATTTTTATTTTTTTAGGGATCAGGTTCTCCCATACCTTAACAGGGTAGTAAAGAATAGAGATTTAAGGATATGGAGCGCTGGCTGTTCAACGGGTGAAGAAGCATATACATTGGCCATGCTCATAGATGAATATTTTGGTAAGGAAAAGTTCTTCTGGGATACAAGAATTTTAGCTACTGATATATCAAATAAAGTCTTAAGGACGGCAGAAAAGGGTATATATAGGGATGAAAAAATATCTACCTTACCCTATCAGTGGAAGATGAATTATTTTAAAAACTATGACAAAAAAAACAGTATACTTATTGATAAAATAAGGAATGAAGTAATATTTAGAAAGTTTAATCTTATGGATGATATATTTCCTTTTAGAAGAAGGTTCCATGGTATTTTTTGTAGAAATGTAATGATATATTTCGACCAGCAAACGAGAATAGAATTAGTTAATAAACTGTATGACCTTTTGGAATGGGGGGGCTACCTGTTTATTGGCCATTCAGAATCTTTAAACCGTGGTGAAACAAAGTTTAAATATATTGTTCCAGCCGTATATAGAAAGGAGTGACAGGATGGGGGTTGGTAAAAGGATCAGACTATTAATTATAGATGATAGTGCTATATATAGGGAAGGGATAGCCAAGGGGGTTTCTTCCGATCCCAAAATACAGGTTGTGGCGACTGCAGTTGATGCTTTCGATGCTAGGGACAAGATAATTAAATACCAACCCGACGTAATAACCTGTGATGTGGAAATGCCCAAAATGAATGGGATTGATTTTATCCGTTGGCTTATTCCCCAATATCCATTACCAGTTATTATGGTTAGTGGGGTGACTAATATTGTATTTGATGCCATGGATTCAGGGGCGGTTGATTTTGTGGCTAAGCCCAGCAAAACGTCTAAGAAATATATTAAAAGTTTTATAGATGAACTTATCAAAAAAATTAGAATCGCATCAGAGGCTAAGGTCCAGCCCAAATTAAGGGATACAAGAGAATATGGAATTAGAAACTCTGCTAATATCGATAGAAATAAAATTATTGCAATAGGGGCTTCCACTGGGGGCACTGAGGCAATTTTTAATATACTTAAGAACTTACCAAGAGATGCACCGGGAATTGCAATAGTTCAACATATACCCTCAGGTTTTTCTAAGATGTTTGCAGACAGGCTAAATGCAACAACGGGATTACAGGTAAAGGAGGCAAGAACTGGGGATGAAATAAAAACGGGGAAGGCCCTCATAGCCCCTGGAGATAAGCATATGAGAATTAAAAAGATTGCCAATAAATACAAGGTTGAGTGCTTTGAAGGGGACAAAGTAAATGGCCACCGACCTTCTGTCGATATTTTATTCGAGTCTGTCGCAAGGGAAGTTGGGAGAAACTCAATAGGTCTTATTCTAACAGGGATGGGTTATGATGGGGCCAAGGGGCTATTGGCTATGAAAAGAAAAGGGGCAAGAACTATTGGCCAGGATGAGAAGACCTCCATAGTGTATGGAATGCCTAGGGTAGCCTACGACATAGGAGCTGTAGAAAAGCAAATCCCCCTGTACAATATACCCCAAACTTTATATGAAATGTTAATGTTGAGGTGATAATTTGCATAAAATAGTGGGAATAGGTGAGTATATACTTTCTGACAATAAAAAAGCAATCCTTAAGACCTTTGCCCTAGGAAGTTGTGTTGCAATAACTCTATATAGTCCTAAAAATTCAATAGCGGGCATGGCCCATATAGTCCTTCCTTCACCTGAATCATCTAAGAGGCCCATAAATTCAAAGCCTTGTTATTATGCAAGTAAGGCACTACCATTTTTAATCAATCAGATATCTACAAATTATGGATGTGCCAAGGAAGAGCTTGAAATTGAACTTTTTGGTGGGGCTAATTCCGGGAAACTTGCAGATATTTTCCAGATTGGAGCAAGAAATCTTGATATGCTAGGAGATATTATGAGGGAAGCCGGTTTGGTATATAAGGCAGAGGAAGTAGGCGGAAACTATAGTAGAACAGTTGAAATTGATGTTGCAACAGGTATAAGTATTGTAAGATCTCAACCAATGATTATATAGGGGGATTTTAAAATAACCCTAATAGGCTTGTTATTTATAAATTATATGGGGTGTGTAATAATGAAAGAAAATATTGGGCATGGAGGCTTTAATAATATAGGGGATAAAAACAGGCTAACAAGGGGGCAAATAAGTTTAGAAACAATTTTCGATGTAGCCCCAAGTAGTATGTTAATAGTAGATGATAAAAGAATAATAAAGAAGGCTAATGGATTTTTTTTAGATAGTTTTCATATGTCACATGATGAAGTAGTAAATATGAGCATTGGCCAGGTATTTGGTTGCAAAAATATAGATGGCAAAAAAAGTTGTGGCTGGGAAATTAATTCTTGTAGAGAGTGTCCATTAAAACAAACCTTAGACCGGGTAATAGAGGGTTTAGATACTATAAAGGGTTTAGAATTTAAAAAAACCATAATATCTAGGGATTATGAAAAGGAACACTATTTCAAAATTAATGCTACGCCCCTATCTATTGGCTTTGATAGATATGCCATTGTTGTTTTAGAGGATATAACAAGATATAAAAAGTTTAAAAAGGATCTTTTAAAATACCAGCTTCTCTCACAAAATGCCAACGACATTATACTATTTGCTGATATTGATGGTAATGTAATTGAGGCCAACCAGGCCGCCATTAATGTATTTGGTTATGCCAAAGAAAAAATCTTGGGCAAACAAATTTTTTATCTGGTAAGCCCAAATCCAAAACAACCAATAGAAATCCAGTCCCATCAGGCTAATACCGAGGGTATCTACTATGAGGCAATAGCCTACAGAAAGGATGGTAGTACTTTTACAGCTGAAGTTAGCCTACAGGGGACGGAAATAGAAGAGAATAAAATTTTTATGGCTATCCTCCGGGATACCACAGAAAGAATGGAAATTACCCAGGAGCTAAAAAAAGCCAAGGAGGCTGCAGAGGCAGCCAATCAGGCCAAAAGTGAATTTTTGGCTAATATGAGTCATGAGATTCGAACCCCATTAAACGGTATGCTAGGTATGATAGATCTAACCCTCCTAACTATGCTTAGCAAGGAGCAAAGGGACAACCTCTTGGTAGCCAAGGAATGCGCCAGCAATCTCCTCAAACTTATTAATGATATTTTGGATTTTTCTAAAATTGAGGCAGGAAAACTTAGGGTGGAAAAGGTATCCTTCGATATAAGAAAGACTATTAAAAATACAGTTAAACCCCATGAATTAAGGGCAGAAAAAAAGGGTCTAGAATTTCAGCATGCTATCGATGACAATATACCCACCATGGTTAAGGGAGATCCCTATAGACTTAAACAGGTAATAAATAATCTGTTAAATAACGCCATTAAGTTCACAGACTTTGGGAGAGTTGATTTGGATGTAAAATTACTGGCTAGGAGGGAAAATCTTGTAGAATTACAATTCCGAGTTTCCGATACTGGGATAGGTATAAAATCAGAAGATATAAGCCGTCTATTTGAAAGTTTCAGCCAAGTTGACAGCTCATATACGCGAAAATATGGGGGGACAGGGCTGGGATTAACTATTTCAAAGGAACTAATTGAAAAAATGAAGGGGTCAATTTGGGTGGAAAGTAGGGAGGGCCAGGGAAGTACATTCTATTTTACAGTAAAATTTACTGAAGGCAATACTCTTGTAGACCAGCAGAGAAAAATAAATGCAATTAAAGAGTCCGAGAAATCATTTAAAATTTTGCTAGTCGAGGATGATAGAGTAAACCAAATGGTTATGGCCCGTATGCTTAAGGAAGCAGGGCACAAGATATACCTTGCCGCTAATGGGCTTGAGGCCCTAGATATATTTAATAAAAAGGAAATAGATATTATATTAATGGATATACAGATGCCTGAAATGGATGGGTTAGAAACAACAAAGAGAATTCGAAAAATAGAGGCAAGTAGGGGAGTACATACCCCTATCATTGCTATTACTGCATATGCCTTACAGGGAGATAGGGAAAAATTTCTTTCGACTGGAATGGATGATTATATTTCTAAACCCATACAAATGGAAAGCTTTCTTGAGACAGTGGAAAAAATAGTGGAAGAGTGTAATTCTAAAACTAACTGCTCACAGGCCCATAGGAATAGGATTAAGAAGGAGAAAACAATAAAAGCTATTAAGGGACATGTCAAAAGGGAAGATGATTTACTTGAAAAAATGTATCATGCTATGGAAGAATTGGATTCACTTTTGAAAAGGGGTAGCTTAACTATAATAGAGAATTATGCTAGAAAAATAAAAAATTTATCCAGCGAGTTAGGACTAAGGGAAGTTAGGGTTTTAATGTTTAAAATTGAACTTGCCATAAGGAGGGAGAATCTGTCGGAGGCAAAGACCTACTTTAATGAGGTTAAGGTAAAGCTAGCTGACTATGAAGGAAAAATAAAAACATAGTTATAGAAAGGGGGATAAAGCAATGAGGATATTGATAGCAGAGGATGACCTTGCCAGCAGAAAGGTCCTTTATAAATTCCTTTCAAAATATGGAGAATGTGATATTACCATTGATGGGATGGAGGCCTTGGAAGCTTTTATGCTAGCCTGGGATGAAGGGGAACCATATCACTTAATTTGCCTTGATATTATGATGCCTGAATTAGATGGATTAAAAACCTTGAAGACTATACGAGACATTGAAGATCAAAGAGAGTTAACTGCGGGCGACAGGGCTAAAATAATAATGACTACTGTATTGCAAGACACAGGAAGTGTCTCTGATGCCTTTGAAAGTGGATGTGAAGCCTATGCTGCAAAACCTCTGGATATGGAGAAATTAACTAAGGTGATGGAAAAACTTAATATATATCCAAAAAGATAATAAATTAGCAACTGATATTCATACTTGGCAAATGTCTTTAATATGTTATTAATCCCATATGATAGACGTAATGGCGGCTATTGGGGCTGGATTATAGCTTAGAAAGGGGGCTGGGTATTTGGTGAAGGATGAAGGGCAAATTGATAAACTATTAGAAAATACCCAAAGACTAATCTTGAATGAACTGGGCATAAGAATTAAAGAAATAGAGTCATTATTTTACCAGGCCATAGATAAATATGCTGAATTGGATAATAAGCTAATTGATGATTTTTTGAGTTTTATAAAGGATATATCCTGTGTCCTAAGGTGTGATTTTTGCTTGCCTATTCTAGGTGGATGGGAATCAGCCCTAAATAATATTATTGAATATAATGGTAAATTAGACAAGGACATTTGCGATAAATTGGAGAAATTAATTAGGATGACAAAAAAAGAAATTGAACGTATTAATAAGGAGTACTATTTAAGGATGAATATATATCAGGGCAATCAATATACAAATATGCCTGATAGGGGTAAGGTTTTAGTAGTTGATAATGATATAAGAGTATTAAAGCTATTAGAAGGTGCCCTTACTCTGGAGGGCTACCGAGTATACATATGCACCAGCGGCAGGAAAACAATGGATATGATCCAGGTTATTAGGCCAAATATAATGATATTAGACATTACTATGCCTGGATTAAATAGCCTTAACTTACTTGAAGAATTAAAAACAGAATCAGAATATGAAGACACCTTTATACTACTATCAGGTAGACAGGATAGGATGGAAAATATCATTAAGGGGATAAAATTAGGTGCTGACGACTATATTAATAAACCCTATATAATAGAAGATATTATAACAAGGGTTGAAATGATTATGAGAAAATCAAAGTATTATAGGGAAAAGTTGCTAAGGGATAGTTTAACAGAGGCATTTTCAAAATATTATTTTAATTTAAGAATAGCGGAGGAAGTAGAAAGATATAGGCGGTATGGCAATGTCTTTTCCATAGCCTTTATCGACATGGATTATTATAGGCTCATTAATGAAAAGCACGGCCACCAAGTAGGAGATTATGTTTTAAAGAAATTAGTAGAATATATAATAAAAAATATTAGAAAATGTGATAGTATTTATCGGTATGATGGAGAAGAGTTTATGATTATCCTCCCGGAAACCTGCCATACCGGTGCTTATAAGGTTATAGAAAGATTGCGCCAGGGATTTAGTGCCAAGCCTATTGACCTTAATCAAGATAAAAAACTCCATGTAAGTTTTAGTGCTGGTATAAAACAGATATCAGATAAGGGCGAGAGGGTTGATGATATCATAAATGATGTACACAAGGCAATGTATTGGGCTAAGAGGCATGGCAGGGATAAGGTGGTGGTCTATAATAAGGAAATGGAAAACAAGAACTTGGATAGGACATTACTTATAGTAGATGATGAGCATACTATATCTGGACTCTTAAGGGAGAGAATTTCTAGTATAGGATATAATGTTGTTACAGTTCCAAATGGAGAAATTGCCGTTAACCTAGCTAGACAATTAAATCCAGATGCAATACTATTGGATTTGCCTTTGCCAGACATTGAGGGATTTGAAATATGCAGGCTAATTAAAGCTAACAGTAAAAGGGAAAACCCAAAAATAATTATGGTATCGAAAAGTAAAGGGGGAACTAATATAGCCAAGGGATTAGAATGTGGTGTGGATGATTATGTGAGTCAACCTTTTTTAATAAAGGAATTGGAGGAAAGGCTTATGAGGGCCTTAAATAAAATAGATTAGTTTTATTAAAACAAACAAGGGGAGGAAAAACAATGAGATTTTGCTGGTGTACTATAATGGTCAGAAGCATGGAAGAATCTCTAAAATTCTATCAGGAAATAATAGGATTGCCTATTAGCCAAAGATTTGAGGCTGGACCCGGTGTAGAAATAGTCTTCCTTGGGAATGGTGATACAAAGGTGGAGTTAATATGTAACCAGGAAATCAAAGATATTAGTATTGGGCAGGATATTTCCCTAGGTTTTGAGGTTAATAACCTGGATGAAACTATGGATTTTGTTAAGAAAAAAGGCATTGATATACATAGTGGCCCCTTTCAACCTAACCCTAGGACAAAATTTTTCTATGTTTTAGATCCAAATGGACTAAGAATACAATTTGTGGAGCAGGGGTAATAGGGTGAAAGATTAATAGCTGGATGGGGAAAAGTTCCCATCCAGCTATATTTTTAGGACAAGCCTATAATTTTTGCAGGGCATTTTTCAATTGTTGCATTTATTTTTTCCCTATCTCCCTCATTAATATCCGGCCTAAGAAGATTAACCTTCTTATTTGCTAACACAAAGTATTCTGGTGCCATTTCCTGACATAAACCACAGCCTATACAATATTCCTGTGCAATACTTAAAACATTTTCCTTATTCTTCTGAATATATAGTGGGTCCCCAGCTGGCAAATCTTCAATCTTTACAAGTTTTGATGTTATATAACCCATTAAAAAGATAGCCACTGTTGTAAGCACCCACCTAATTGCCATAAATCTAGGGCTTAAAAACTTAGCTTCATTTAAAAGCATAGGAACCTTAACAACAGCCCATGTACTTAACAATATCACAATGTTAGAAATGCTGGCCCCCTTCGATAAAAGAGTTTTGCATACAGGGAAGGCGGCATATATTGGGCCTGCTGAAAAACTGCCTAGGAGGAAGGAAAATATGGAACCCCTTATACCAGAATTAGTTCCTAGATTTTTTTCAATAGCCTCCTTTGGGACCCAAGCTGTTATCAGGGCTGTAAGTAACAAGATTACTGGCATAATTGTAACCATTTCTTTTATATAATACAAACTATTTTGCAAGGATTGTATTCCCTTGCCTGGAGCTAGGATTAATAGGCTAATATAAACTAGGATAATAACTACTAACAATTTATTGGTCTTGGTAAAATGCAATATTTTATTCATAAGATTACCCCCATAACTAAGGCTATGATTATGGCAAAGACAAAGCTTAAAGTATTCCTAATCAGGGTGAATTTTAATCCAAACTCCCTTTTTTCTATGGGAAATGTAACCACCCCTACCATAGTCAAAGTTGTTAGAAAAGCGACTACCGGTACTATGCTTGCCCCAGCTTGCACTAAAGAACCAGCAAGAGGAAAGGCAACAAAAGCAGGGATTAAAGTAATACATCCAACTAGGGCAAAGACTATGGTAGTAATTAGGGAATTAGTCTGGCCGGCATATTGCTTAACAGCCTCAGGAGGTATAAAAGTTAGAATAAGGCCTATTAAGAATAAAATTGCCAGGATATCCCCACCAATTTGTTTCATCATACCAGTTGACATTTTAACTGAATTGATAGTTGTCTGCTTATCTTTTATCATGGAAAAGACAAACCAAATTACTGTAATAAGCCAAAATACAATTGTAAAAATATCAATCTTAACCACCTCCGCTTTTTAGTAGTTTTTACTTCCTTATTATTTATAGTATACTTTAAATTAGAAATTAAAAGTGTTACATAGGTAACTAATTTAGGGGATGGTAAAAATAAATATAGAGAATTATATAGAAACTTTATTAGATATTGAGCTGTTTGATTCCTTCTCTTGGGCTGAAATCAAATATTTTTTTGATCCAACACAATATAAAATAAAAAAATATGAAAAGGGACAAATTATACATATAGAAAATGAAGTATGCAAGTCTATGGATATAATTCTAACTGGGAAATTATCAATTCAAAAAATTGACGAGGAAGGAAAAATATTAAAGGTTGCCGTCTTTACGGCAGGAGATATACTAGGGGCAAATTTGCTTTTTGCCAGCAAAAATTTATATCCCATGATGGTTGTAGCTGAAAGCAAGCTCACATTATTACATATGTCCCGGGATTTGATTCTTAAATTAGGCCAAGAGAAAATAAAATTCATGAATAATTTACTAAGAGTTGTTTCTAATAAAACCCTAGTCTTAAGTGATAAATTAGATGTTATTTCCCTGAAAACAATAAGACAGCGTGTTATGGATTTTTTAAAATATGAATATTACATTCAAAGGAGTAATGTAATAGAATTAAAAATTACCAAGAAAGAATTGGCCAAAAGGCTTGGAATTCAAAGAACTTCCCTTAGCAGGGAATTAAGTAAAATGCGGTCAGATGGATTAATTGACTTTGATGCAAAAACTATAAGAATTAAAAACAAAAAATTCCTTTAAAAAATAGGGAGGTATTATCTATGCGATTAACTGTATTGGGTTGTTATGGGCCCTATCCTAAGGCTGGAGGAGCTTGCTCTGGCTATTTATTAGAGCATAAAAATAAAAGGATTTTAATTGATTGCGGAAATGGTGTTTTGTCCAAGTATTTAATTTACTTTGAGGACTTAAATAAATTAGATGCAGTATTTATAAGCCATCTTCACCCAGATCATATGTCAGATTTAATGGTATTGAGATATGCTATATATGTGCAAAAACTTCTATGCAAAATAAAAATCCCCCTGCCAATTTACCTGCCAGCTACACCTGCCGAAGAATATACAAGGATATTATATAAGGACTCATTTATTCCAAATATAATAAAGGAGGATGTAGAAATTCAAATGGGGGGATTAAAGATTAAATTTATTAAAACAAGGCATTCTGTGGAATGTTATGGGATCTCCTTTGAAAGTAGAGATAAAAAATTTGTTTACTCTGCAGATACAGGATATTTTGATGGCTTAATAAATTTTGCAAAGGAAAGTGACCTTTTCCTATGTGAAGCTAATTTTTTACATAAAGACATTACAGAAACAAGACTCCATTTATCAGGGAAACAAGCAGGTCAAATAGCCTCAAAGGCTAATGTTAAAAAGCTAATTCTCACCCATATACTACCAGATAATGATGTAAACGAAATTTTTATTGAGGCGGAGGAAGTGTTTACTGGGGAGTTACATATAGCTAGGGAAGGAAAAACTTTTTATATATAAAAAGACTTTGACACAATGCCCAATATATGGTATAAAATATATAGGAGGATTAGCACTCAACGAGCGGGAGTGCTAACAAAATATTAAAGAGGAGGGTTAGACAATGGCTTTAATACCTTTTAACAGGAAAAACGATCTTTCCAGGGGCTTGTTCAAGGAATTTTTTAATTTTGCGGATGATTTCTTTGCCAATCCTTTAGTCAGGCCCTCGAATTTAATGGAGGAAAATTTCAGAGTAAATATACAGGAGAAGGACGATGAATATATTGTAGAAGCGGAGATGCCAGGAGTTGAAAAAGAACAAATAAATTTAGAATTAAGGGATGGAAGATTATCAATTATTCTAAAACGTGAAGACAGGCTAAAACATGAGGGCAAAAATTATATCCATAGGGAAAGTCATTACAGGTCTATGAGCCGGACTATCTATTTACCTGATGCTAAGGAGGAGGGAACAAGAGCAAAATTAAAAAATGGAGTTTTAAAAATTTATCTTCCTAGGGACAGTAATTCTACCACAGGAAGAATTGAAATTGAGTAATTTCAAATATCCCCTGAACCATTGTTCCGGGGATATTTATTATACAATATAATTAGTCAACTAAACAAATATATTATCTTTGATATATATATATCTTGCTGAAATGATATAAGGTAAAGGATTATTATTAATTGACTGATAATAGGCAGAGTGATATTATGATTAGGCAACTAATTATATGGAGGTTAAAAAATGCTTAAGAAGGGTCGGCAGTCACTCTACGATATCTTTACAGAAATCTCTAGACTCCACTATCAACGAGCTCATGTTTTATTAGATGAGATAGGCATATATCCTGGCCAACCGCCCTTATTACTTTTAATAAATGAGGAGGAAGGGCAAAGTCAAAGGGAATTGGCTGATAGGTTGAATATAAGTCCTGCTACATTAACTGTAATGTTAGGGAGGATGGAAAAAGCTAGTTTAGTAAAAAGGAAACAGGATATAAATGATCAAAGAATATCCAGAGTATATCTAACCCATGAGGGAAAAGAAATTTGTACTCAGGCTATTAAAATTACCAAAAAACTTAAGGAGGAATGTTTTGCTAACCTGACTATGGAGGAACAAGTAATATTAAGAAGATTATTACTCCAGGTAAGGGATAATTTATTGAATAAAATTAATTAGCTTAATTAAGGAAAGGAGTATAAGGCTTAGTCTAGGACTATAGCATAATGAGGAAAACATGATAAAAATATTAAAAGAAATTAAACCTTTTATAAGCCTAGTGTTAATAATAATTGTCTTATTGTTCTTTCAAGCGGCCACGGAATTGGCCCTGCCAAGCTACATGTCAAACATTGTAAATACAGGTATTCAGCAATACGGGATAGAGAATCATCTTCCCGAACTTATAAGGGTAGAAACTATGGAAAATATAAAACTTATATCAGATGAAAAGGAAAATGAAATTTTAGAAAACAGTTATAAACTCTTGGATATAGATAGATTAACTGGAGAAGAATACAATGATTTGCTTAATAAGTATCCCTCTATAGAAAGGCAAAGCCTGTATAAATTATATGGGCTAAAAAAAGAAGAAACAAAAAAATTACAATCTTTGATGAAACAGGTAATTCCTAGCCTGGCATTATTAGAGGGGGAAGTTAATCTAGATGCGATTCCTATAGATGGACAGGCCAATCTCTCTGAATACCTTTATTTAGATATAAAGGACCTAGATAAGGATGAACTTAGGGAAATTCGCTTAAATATTAGTAGGCAACTTGAATTTATGCCAGAGGGTCTTCTTAGCCAAACTATTGCAAATTATATTAAAAGGGAATATAGGCATATAGGCATAGATGTTGGAAAAATACAATCGGATTATATTCTTCGTGTTGGTGGCATGATGTTGCTTATCTCCCTTATGGGAATGATTGCAGCCATTATGGTCAGATTTTTATCAGCCAAGGTATCCTCTGGCATAGGGAGTAACTTAAGAGACAAAGTCTTTCAGAAGGTAACTGCCTTTTCTAGTGAGGAGTTTCAAAGATTTTCAACAGCATCTTTAATTACCAGAAACACCAATGATATACAGAGGGTTCAAATGTTTACCATAATGATGCTAAGAATGATATTTTATGCCCCAATATTGGGAATAGGTGGGGTTATTAAGGCATTGAGAACTAATGTATCAATGGCCTGGATAATATTAGTGGGTATCCTGGCTATCTTAACCTTAATTATATTTCTATTCTCTGTTACCATGCCCAAATTTAAAAAAGTTCAACAATTGGTTGATAGGGTGAATATGGTGATGAGGGAGTCCCTTACTGGTATGCTAGTTATCAGAGCTTTTAATACAGAAAAATATGAGGAAAAGAAATTTGACGATGCTAATACTGATCTTACCAAAACTAATTTATTTGTATCAAAAATAATGACAATTATGAATCCGACAATGATGTTAATTATGAATGGTATAACTCTACTAGTTGTTTGGGTAGGAGCCCTGGAAATAGATAAGGGTGTTATACAAGTGGGGGATATGATGGCCTTTATGCAGTACACTATGCAGATAATTATGTCCTTTCTAATGGTATCAATAATATCTATCATGTTACCTAGGGCTTCAGTATCAGCTCAGAGAATTACTGAAGTTTTAGATACAAAAATATCCATAACTAATCCTAGCCGGCCAGTAAAATTAAAGGTGAACAGGCCTACCGAATTGGAATTTAGAAATGTATCCTTTAGATATCCTGGTGCTGAGGAATATGTACTAGAAAATATTAGTTTTATTGCACAGCCTGGTGAAACCACAGCATTTATTGGGAGTACGGGCAGTGGAAAATCTACCCTGATAAATTTAATTCCTCGATTTTATGATGTAACGGAGGGGGAGATATTATTTAAGGGTGTAGATATAAGGGATATAAAACTTCATGATTTGCGAGAACGGATTGGATATGTTCCCCAGGAGGCAATTCTATTTTCGGGTACCATAGAAAGCAATATAAGGTATGGTAAGAATGCCAATGTAGGGGATGAGGCTATAGCTAAGGCCGTGGAAATAGCGCAGGCCACAAATTTTATTGAAGAAAGAGAAAACAAACTTCTATCTGGAATATCCCAGGGAGGTAGCAATGTATCAGGTGGGCAGAGGCAAAGACTTTCCATTGCTAGGGCTTTAGTTAAAAAACCCGATTTATTTATTTTTGATGATAGTTTTTCGGCCTTAGATTTTAAAACTGATGCAGCCCTAAGAATGGCTATTCAGGATGAAATTCATAACAGCACTATATTAATAGTGGCGCAAAGGATAAGTACTATAATGAAGGCAGAAAAGATTATTGTCTTGGATGAGGGGAAAATAGTTGGTGAGGGGACACATAGGCAACTTATAAATAATTGCCAGGTTTACAGACAAATTGCCTTATCACAATTGTCCAAGGAGGAACTAGCTATATGAATAGAAAAAACACAGATTATAGAAAAGCAAGGAGAAGTAGAAGGGGATTTTTTGGTGGTATGAGGGGTATGCGGGGGGGTCACGAGAAAGCCAAGGATTTCAAGGGTAATTTTCTTAAACTCCTAGCTTATCTAAGCCCCTATAAGTTCAAATTAATTGTAGTTATAATTTTCGCCATGGCTAGTACAATCTTTACAATAATAGGTCCCAGGATTCTTGGTATTTTAACTGATATTATATATGAAGGCGCTATAGCAAAACTGTCCAATGTCCCGGGCGGGGGAATAGATTTTCAATATATATTAAAAATAGTCCTGCTTTTAATAGGATTTTATTTACTATCAGCCCTATTCTCAATTATTCAGGGCTTAATTGTAACTGAAGTGGCCCAGGAGGTATCATATAATTTAAGAAGGGAAATATCAAAAAAGGTTAATAAATTGCCATTAAAATACTTTGATGATGTACCCTATGGGGATGTCTTATCAAGGATTACAAATGATGTTGATACTGTTAGCCAGACTTTAAATCAGAGTATGAGTCAAATAATAACCTCAGTAACCACCCTGGTGGGAGTATTCATTATGATGTTAACAATTAGTTGGCAGATGACAATGGCTGCAGTATTAATATTGCCCATATCAATGTTAATAGTTATGACTATTATTAAAAGGTCACAAAAATTCTTTGAGGTCCATCAAGAAACTCTAGGTAGTGTAAATGGACATATTGAAGAGGTTTATGGGGGACATAATATAGTTAAAGCCTTTAATGCAGAAGAAGAGGTGGTGGCAGAATTTAATCAGATTAATGGGGAACTTTATGCCTCTGCTTGGAAGGCACAATTTATTTCGGGGATGATGATGCCAATTATGACCTTTGTAGGCAATATAGGCTATGTTGCAGTTTCAATTTTGGGAGGGT
The DNA here is from genome assembly GCA_964390055.1 of uncultured Clostridiaceae bacterium. GTDB lineage: Bacteria > Bacillota > Clostridia > Peptostreptococcales > Natronincolaceae > CAYMGQ01. Next base: position 16,857 of record CAYMGQ010000017.1, on the reverse strand, counting down.
GGTATGTAATTAGAGGAAATATAGGGGTAGGGGATATTTTAGCCTTTATCCAATATATTAGGAACTTCACCCAGCCAATAACACAGGTGGCTCAAATAAGTAATGTACTGCAGTCTACTGTGGCCGCTGCTGAAAGGGTATTTGAATTTTTGGAGGAGGATGAGGAAATAGATGAAATCCAAGAGGGAGTAAGACTTGAAAAGGTAGAGGGCAGGGTAAGATTTGATGGAGTGGAGTTTGGCTATAATGAGGAAGATATAATAATAAAAAATTTAAATGTAGACATAGAGCCAGGACAAAAGGTTGCAATAGTGGGGCCCACAGGTGCTGGAAAAACTACTATAGTGAAATTACTAATGAGATTCTATGATTTAAATCGGGGTAAAATTATAATCGATGGTTACGATATAAGAGATTTTACTAGGAAAGATTTAAGGGCAAAATTTGGTATGGTCCTCCAAGACACTTGGCTTTTTTCTGGAACAATAATGGAAAACATTAGATATGGCAGGCTGGATGCCACGGACCAAGAAGTAATACAGGCGGCTAAGGCTGCCCATGCCCATAGGTTTATAAAAACTTTACCCGATGGCTATAAAATGATAATTAATGAGGAGGCTAGTAATATTTCTCAAGGGCAGAAACAACTTCTAACTATAGCTAGGGCCATCCTTGCCAATCCTAAGATGCTAATCTTGGATGAAGCTACTTCTTCAGTAGATACAAGAACAGAAATATTAATACAAAAAGCTATGGAAAACCTTATGAAGGATAGGACATCCTTTATTATTGCCCATAGACTATCAACTATAAGGGACGCCGACATAATACTTGTAATGAAGGACGGAAACATTATCGAACAAGGAAATCATGATGAACTTATTAAGGAAGACGGTTTCTATGCCGACCTTTATAACAGTCAATTTGTAGCATAAAACTCTAAAGATTGCAATCTCCATCAGTTGAAAGATGGGGATTTTTTATATTCTACCTTGTTGGAATCAAAATAAATATTATATTATATAATAAGTTATCCTTACTTGTCAACATAAAGTTTGAATTTATTTATTTTTAGTGTTATAATGTTACTAGATATGATTTAATTTAAAATCGTTTCTTCATGCGGAATGGAGACTTCCGATAGATAGAATATAAAATGGAGGAGAATAAATTAATGAACCTAATCAATAAAATTGTTACTCATGAAGGATTTGGCAAAGGAAATATAGTTAAGTGTGATGATTCATATGTAGAGGTGGATTTTCCATCGGGACAAAAAAAATTTGCATATCCAGATGCCTTTGGCCCCTATCTAACTTTAGAAGATGAAGGAGCTGCTAGTTTCGTAGATGAGATACTAGAGAAGAAGAAGGAAAAACGCAGGAAAAAGGCTTTGGAAAAGGAAAGAAAAAGGGCTTTGGAGGAGGAACAACGACGGCTAAGGGGGGAAAGATTAGTAAGAAGGAGAAAGATTCATCCCAGATTACAGTCAGTTTTCTGGTGTGATACTGATGAGCTAGAGGATGTATTTACTGAATGGGAGGTTTTTACTGGCCTAATAAAAAGTGGCAAACAGAAAGGACAACCCAGGAAAATTGCTCGGCTTAACCAACACAGTGGCTGTCTTCTAACTAGACGGGACCCAGATATGGCAGAGGAAGATAGGTATATATTGGGAGTATTCATGGTTGATGATTCCTTTAGCAACAAATTATCCAAGGATGGGTTTATTCCTGCCCACCCGGACTATAGGATTCGTCTAACAAAAGAGGAGTCGGAAAAAATGCTCTTTTGGAATTACTATTTAAATAGAAGGCACCCTCATAGAACCACATGGAATTCAGGAAGACAACGATATTTTGACAACATATGGATGGCGCAGATTTTGCAAGATATTGTTTCATTAAGGAAGGAAACAGAGGGTAAGGAGTATGCAGAAAAGTTTTTTAATTATTTCTGTAGGATTAATAGAATAAATGTAAGCGAATTAGAAAAACCCAACGGGGCATTAATCCGAATGAAAAAGGTAGAAGAAAGTTCTACGGGATAAATTGTAATAATAAATTTAAACGACAGCTAACAGGCTGTCGTTTTTTTATGATATTATGGGGATAAGACTATATTAATTTTAATATAACCCTTTTTATTTGACTTGACAAAGCAAATAATGTTATGATTTTACTTGACTGGGAAATGGTGGAAAAAAGACTAAATAGGAGCTAACTTTATGAAAAAATTGTATAATGATATTATTAACGGCAAGGAAAAAATAGCTATTATGGGTTTGGGATATGTGGGGCTACCCCAGGCCATAGCCTTCTCAAAAAAAGTCAAAACTATTGCATACGATATAAATAAGGATATAATCCGAGATTACCTACAAGGGGATAATATCTATGGTATAAGCAAAGAAGAGATGCTTAACCCCAAGATTGAATTTACCTATGATGAAAAAAAATTACAGGAGGCGGGATTGATTATTGTAGCAGTACCAACCCCAATTAATAATGACAAGACACCAGACTTATATGCAGTTAAGGAGGCATCTACAGTTATAGGGGAAAATCTTAGGAAGGGTACTGTTGTGGTCTATGAATCTACGGTTTATCCGGGGGTAACAGAGGAGGTTTGTATACCAATATTAGAAGTGGAGTCAGGTCTCCAAATAGGTAAAGATTTTAAGGTGGGATATTCGCCAGAGAGGATTAACCCTGGGGATGAAAACAATAGCTTAGAAAATATTGTGAAACTTGTGTCAGCTATTGATGATGAGACTAGGGATTTCATAGCCTCCATCTATCAGTTAATTATCAAGGCAGGCACCCACGAAGTGAGTAGTATAAGAGTGGCGGAGGCAGCTAAACTTGTTGAAAATGCACAAAGAGATATAAATATAGCCTTTATGAACGAATTGGCTATGGTTTTTGAAAAAATGGGGATTCATACCAAAGAAGTTATTGATGCAATGAATACCAAATGGAATTCCTTGGGTTTTACACCTGGGCTTGTGGGTGGACACTGTATAAGTGTTGATCCCTATTATTTTCTCTATGAGGCAGAGAAACTAGGCTATCACTCTCAGATTATACTTGCGGGTCGTAAAATAAATGATAGCATACCTGAATTTATCACAAATAATATTATAAAAGAGTTAATTAAAGCGGATAAAGATATTAGAAAGTCTAAGATATATATGATGGGAATTACATTCAAAGAAAATTGTGGAGATTTAAGAAATTCAAAAGTCATAGACATAATAAATCAATTAAAAGACTTAGGAATTGAAATTACACTCGTGGATCCTGTGGCTGATGCTGATGAGGTTAGGAAGTTGACAGGAATAGAATTAGTTGAATTATCTGATGTAAAAGAGGCGGATTGTCTTGTATTCGCCGTTGCCCACAAAGAATTTAAGGATTTAAAATTAGGAAATCTACTTGAAATGTACAAGAATATGGACAATAGGAAGAAAATTTTAATTGATATTAAAAATGTATTTATAAAAAAGGATGTCGAGGAAAAAGGGATTTCCTATTGGAGTTTATAAACTATAAAAGGGTGGAGAATAATGATTAAAGGGATAAGAGGCAAGTCAATTTTAATGATTATTATAATTTTACTAGCCGGCTTTGGCCTGGGTGTTTTTATATCTCACAAGATAAATAGGCAGGATACAACTATATCCAGTGAAAGCCCACTTAATATAGAGGAAGAAATGGCAATTGCCCTGGATAATTTATCAAAGGAAGACACAAGGGCCAATTTATTTACAGGGGTAAATACTGGGGATAAGGTTTTGGCTTTAACTTTTCAAGGTTTATCCGATGTAACAACTAATGAAGAAGTCTTAAGGCTAGTAAATGGAGCTAATCAAAAAGTTGACTTTTTTATCCCTGGAATTTTGGCGGCGGAAAACTCTAACTTTATAGAAAAATTATATAACAGTGGACACATAATTGGTGGGCATACCCTCTTAAACTCGGAGAATATCAATAGTGAAGAATTGATTTTTGATTTTCTTCAAACTAATTTAATTATAGAAAAAATAATTAATTCAAGGCCAAATACATTATTGGTAAATCACAGGGAGATAACTGATGAATTACTTATAGCTGCTCATGCTTGTGGTAATAAGATGGTAGTTAGACCCACTGTATTTTTAAATTATCAAAGTTTCAAAAACTATGAAGATGTACTAAATTATATTAGCAGCATGGGCAGGGGGGCAATTATTAGCATCAAGATGGAGGGTGTCCTAAGTCCTGAGGAATATGATAAGCCTAGGGAGGTAAAAAAACCGGCTTCTGATAAGCAGGCAAGTTTAATAGAAGATGGCCAGGAAAAGATTGAAGTAAGCCCTGAGCAAGGGTTGATTAACTTAGTTGGCTGGGTGTTAAAGGCTATTGAGGAGACAAATCATAAACTTGTTCCTGTAGGGGATTTAAATTCATATGGTCAAGGGAGGACACCTACCAATAGGGCAGATTATTATAATAAGGTAAATTCCAGCAAAAATGGGACTAGCCTAGCGGCGCGGCCGGTAAAAAGAGAAAATATATTGAACAAAAGGCATTTTACTAAAAGCCAATTAGACAAATTACGAAGAAATAATAAGGGTAAATTGGCAAAGGAATACAGGACAATTTACACCACTGAAAAATCACTATCCTATACCTTTTATGGTATCGATAATCAGCTAGTTTTGAATGGGGTATTGGAAAGCCTTAGGAAGCTTGGTATTAAAGGAACATTTTTTGTTAATAAAAGAGATATTATAAACAGCCAATCTTCCATACAAAAAATTGCTAAAGAGGGTCATGAACTGGGAATTGCCTTGTTAGAATTACATGATAAGGATTTTTATACTAGTTTAGATACTATACTATTTGCACAAAAAGAGATTGAAAAGTTAACAGGCCAGTTTGCTAGCCTAGTTAGGTATCCCTATGATTTAAAGCTAGAAGATGAGATCCTAGAGGCAATATCAAGTGGGAATTGCACAGTAACTTGGCAGGATTTGTCTATAGCCAGTTCTAAAGTTGGTATTGATGGTAGCCTGGACCAGGTGATAGATAATATTTTTGGACTAGGAAATATAGTAGCAAGAAGGGGCTATATTATTTATTTCCGTATGGACTACTACAAAGATCTTAGTCTTATACCTAAGCTTATCTCAAACATAAGCCAGGAGAGGGTGGACACCATAGCCTACAAGGATGGCAATCCAAACAACGCCTCTGCCTATTCTATAAAACCTCTAGGAAGTATTATGAAGGGTGATAAGGTTTACGATTATCCCATTAATAAGGGAGATATGTTAGCTGAGGTTAAGGATGCCATTTATCCAGGCCAGTTGGAGACCTATAATGATCAGGAGAAATTTACCCATATCAAAAATAGATATATAGGCAATCCCGACATTAGTAAACCCTATACTTTGCCAGGTTTTAGCCTAGAAGAATTAGCAGAGATTGATACAAGTGGTAGATTTACTAATGATAAGCTACTGTTTTTAACTTTTGATGATTGGGCTTCAGATAAATCTATAAACCATTTGCTTTATGTTTTGGACAAACACAATATAAAGGGGAATTTCTTTATCCGTACAAATTATATGCAAAATAATCCTAATATCCTGCGGGCTATTGCTGAAGCTGGACATGATGTGGGCAGCCATTCGGATGAACACCTACCCTTTGCCATACGAAGAGATGGTGGTGATGATGAGGACATTAGCGGAATTTACCATCCACTAAATCAGAAAGAAATACAGGAACGGAGAGAAGATTTGGCTATTTCATATAGTAAGCTACAGGATGTTGTAGGTGACATATATGTAGATGGGAGACCGGCTTTAAATACTATATTTAGGCCACCTACCTTGGCCATGAGTAAGGGAGGAATGGAGGCTATATTTGATATGGGTTTTGATTATATAGTCAGTGGTGACTTTAGTACCCATGATTATGAGGATACGGATCCGATGGATTTAGTTGATAGGATAATAAATGGTATGATTCTTGGTGGTGGGAATAAAAGAAAAATACAAAATGGCAGTATATTAGTAATGCATATGGCAGATTTTGAACATGGATCAATCCATGATAAGAATTTAACAGCGGAAGCACTGGATATTGCAATCCCCATATTAAAAGATAAAGGTTATAGTTTTGCCAGACTAAGTGATTACTTAAAATAAAATAAAAGGGGGACTAGATATTGGAAACCCAAGATATTCTTTTAAGGACAAAGCAAGATCGGCGCCTGTTGCCTAATGTACCTGATGAAACAAGACAGAGGAGCAATATAGACAGACGGGGTAAAGAAAGATTGGATAGTCTGGATATAAATGTTGAAGAATATATTAAATCTAGGGAAACAGGTATAAGGTATAAAATTGAATACGATGTTGAGGTAGTGTGCAGGAGCCAAAAAGGAGGCAAAAAACAAAGTTTTTTATGTAAGGCCATAGATATATCTATGACAGGGATTCTCTTACAAATTGAAAAAGAGAGGGAGTTGGAATATTTAAAAAATGCCGATACAATCAGGCTAAACTTCCATATAATACCCGGAACTATGCCGGAAGGTATGGAAATGAAAGTCAACATTAATGCTAATTTTATCAGATTCCAAAGAGTAACTGATATTGGAATATTATGTGGTTTGCAATTTCAGGAGGAATTGTCCCAGTATAATAACCGGAAAAAGGGACGATATATGTTGCTGATCTCTAGTCTTTTACTATTTTTTATTACTGCCTTTATTATTCTGATGAGGGCGGAAAGTGTTATATACTTTAAATTCAACAAATGGCTATATTTCTATAGTATCATGGCAGCCTTCTTCCTTTTAAGTAGATATTTCTTTGCAGTTTTTTATAAGCAAGTTCCTATAGATGTGGAATTTACACCTGGGGTTACAATAATAATCCCTTGTTTCAATGAGGAAAAATGGATTCAAAGGACTATATTGGGTTGCATTAATCAAGATTATCCCATTGATAAGCTGGAGGTAATAGTGGTTGATGATTGTTCCACGGATAATTCGGCAAAAAAAATCAAAGAAATTATCCATAAAATTCATGAAGAAGGGAAAAGCCTGAGGACAAGGGAAAGGCTTAAGCCTAAATTTTTGGATAAGAATGGGGGTAAGCGGAAAGCCCTCGCAAGTGGGGTTTTGTTGGCAAAACATGAGTTGGTTGTATTTGTGGATTCTGACAGTTTCCTAGACCCCTTTGCCATACGGAACCTGGTACAACCCTTTAAGGATCCTAAAATAGGTGGTGTATCTGGCAGAACTGATGTGGCAAATACCTATACAAATGTTTTAACTAAAATTCAGGCAGTACGATATTATATAGCCTTTAGAATAATGAAGGCAGCCGAAAGTGTATTCGATGCAGTAACTTGCCTATCTGGTCCCCTATCCTGCTATAGAAAGGAAATAGTATTGGAAAATTTGGACGTCTGGTTGAATCAACAATTTTTAGGCCATAAGGCTACCTTTGGAGACGACAGGGCCATGACAAATTTTGTCTTAAGTAAGCACAGGACCTATTATCAGGATTCGGCTATTTGCCATACAGTTGTTCCCAATACCCATAGGCTTTTCCTCAGGCAACAAATGAGATGGAAAAGGTCCTGGTTGCGGGAGTCCATAATTGCATCTAAATATATGTGGAAAAAGGAACCCTTTGCCTCCTTGACCTTTTATATTGGCGTCTTAGTGCCTATTTTTGCACCTATAGTAGTTATTTATAATTTAATTTATATACCCATTATGCACAGGGTATTTCCTACAACCTTCCTAGTGGGACTACTTTTGATGGCAATGCTTATGAGTGCGGCCCAGCTGTTTCTCAGGAGGAGCACAACTTGGATTTTTGGTATCTTGTTTTGCCTGTATTATGAGGCAGTGCTCCTATGGCAGATGCCCATCGCTTGGCTAACTTTTTGGAAGTCCACATGGGGTACTAGAATGACACCTAGTGACATAGAGGCTGAAAAGAATAAGGGTATTTTAAGGTCTATAGGGGGGTAACAAGAAATGAAATCACCACATACCATAAGGGATAGGAAAAAAATTATAAGAAGTATCCTACAGGGGTTTGTGTTATTAGCCTTGTTGGCCATATTATTAAATAAAATTCTAATATTTAGTAAATATGAGCATTATGGACAAGTATATGGTAAAGGGGATAGCGATAATGCTTTTATTGCCCTTTCCTATTTTGCAGTTGATAGGGATGGTAGTGACACTATGATAAGTACTGATAGATTGGAAGAGCACCTCCAAGCCTTAAGCAAAAATGGTTTTATTACATTAACCCAGGAAGATATTAGGGATTATTATAAGGAAAACAAAGAAATTCCCAAAAGATCTATGTTCTTAATGTTTGAGGACGGTAGAAGGGATACTGCTATATTTTCGAGTCCTATTTTAGAAAGATATAATTATATTGCCACAGTGCTAAGCTATGGCAATAAATTTCAAGAAAAAGACCCAAAATTTTTAAATCCGAGAGACTTAAAACATCTAGAAAGAAGTACCTTCTGGGAAATGGGTACCAATGGTTACCGGCTGGCCTATATAAATGTTTTCGATAGATATGATAATTATTTAGGTCAATTACATCCAACAGAATTTACAAGCCTAAGACAATATATAGACCGAAATTATAATCATTACTTAATGGATTTTATAAGAGATAAAAACCATATACCAAAGGAAAGCTATCAGGAAATGAAAAGGCGGATACAAGAGGACTATAAGTTAATGGAGGATGTATATACACAGGAATTGGGTAGCCTGCCGAAAACCTATGTTCTTATGCATTCAAACACAGGCCAATTTGCATCCAATAGGAATGTCAGCAAGGTTAATGAGGATTTAATAAAAAAATATTTTTCTATGAATTTTAATAGGGAGGGTTTTGCCCTTAATGATAGAAAATCTAGTATTTATGATTTAACTAGGATTCAACCTCAGGCATACTGGTATCCTAATCATTTATTAATGAAAATCCAAAAGGATACGGGTGAAGACTTAACTTTTATTGATGGTGATGAAACAATTAAAAAAGATTGGGAATTAATTAAAGGTGCCGCGGAGTTTAGGCAGGCATCAATTATTATAACAAGCCAAGCTGAGGATGAGGGATTAATACGACTAGATAGGGAAGATGAATATAAAAATATTGAAATCCACACTAGGCTCAGGGGGAATTTATTAGGAGAACAGGGATTATATCTTAGGGCTGATGATAGTTTGCGGGAATTTATATTTGTTGGTATTGTCAACAATGTTTTATATGTCCAGGAAGGTAAAAATGAAATATTCTCTATTAATCTGGATGAATATGATGGGATAAAGTATCAGACCGTAAAGGAAAACAAACTAGAGGCCATGGATGAAGCCTACAAGATATATAATAAAAATAGTAAAAGGCGGAGAAATCCAACACAAATGGAAAATCAGGACAAGGTAACCTTTGATGAAATTGATAGGATCGAGGAAAATGCTAATTTGTATATTCCAGAAATACAAATCAATGAGCCAGGCAATAGGGATGTAAGTTTATATTTAAAAGATGACAGATTATCTATATACATTGATAAGGATTTACTTGTAGAGGATTTGAGCATATCTAAGGCATCTCCCGGAAGTATTTACCTCAAAGCCGGTTGGGGCGGAGGGGGCTATAGTCAAAGAAATTTATCCGACACCATATATGATGGGGTCTTTGAGGATTTAGTTATAAGAGACTTGGATGACGGGGGTCAAACCATCTACATTAATAAATTAGAGGGGACAGACCTAATTATCAATAGGATAAGCAAGAGATGGAATAGGATTATTAATTGGTTTATTAAAAATTTATAATAAGGGGATAAATATGATTGACAAAAGAAAGATAATTCTTTCCTTAGTATTTTCTTTGCTTTTAATTGCTTGTAATCATAATCAAGACACGGCAAATGTACCTGGCCTGGATGGGGTAAAGAACCATTCCCCAACAAGCTACTCAGTCTGGGCAACCTATTGGGATGCCCAAAAGTTGACTAAAGAAGTAGAGGATATTAAGGATGACATCCAAAACATATGTTATTTTGCGGCCTATTTTGATCAAAACAAAGAAGTGTTTATACCCCATCAAACCCTGGATACCCTTGGTAAATTTAAAGATTTTCATCATAGATTTGGCCACCAAAGCTACCTAACCTTTGTAAATGATTTGATTCTTTCTGAAGGTGGGTCTTCCCTGAAGGATGTTGACTTATTATATACTTTATTTGAAACAGGGGAATCCATGGACAAACATATAGAAGATATTTTAAGTTTGGTAATTGATAGAGGTTTTGATGGGATAGAAATAGACTATGAAGCTATTAAAGGGGATATGGAACTTTGGGACTTATATAGTCAATTCCTCAAGGGCCTATGGGAATCCGCCAAGAAAAAAAATATACCAATGCGTGTGGTATTGGAACCTAATGCCCCGTGGGATAGTATAGCCTTGCCCCAGGGGCCAGAATATGTACTAATGTGCTATAACTTACACGGCCATGGCACAAAAGCTGGACCTAAGGCTAATGAGGAATTTATCAAAGACTTAATTGATAGGTCAAGGAGCCTGCCCGGGCAGGTTAATTTTGCCCTAGCAACTGGAGGCTTTGATTTCCAGGACGATGGACTAGTAAGTTCTTTGACAGAGCGGGAGGCGGAAGAATTATTTGCCCTATATGGTGATAACTTATACAGGGATAAAAAAAGCCAGGCCTTAGTTTTTGCCTATAGGGATCAAGATGGCATAGACCATGAAGTCTGGTATGCTGATGGGGAGACTTTAAAGTTTTGGATAGAAAACATTAATAGACAAGGGTCCTATAATATTAGTATATGGAGGCTTGGTGGTAACGTAAGCCTTAATGCACTATAATCATATAGATGCTATTATAATAATCCTTAACTTTAAAATATATAATATTGACAGTTTATAATTGCTAATTACCTATATATATTTTAATTAATATTGGCATGGAGGTCCTATTCATTATAATAGCTACTAATTTTATATTAAAGGAGGAGGCTGCCATGAAATTTGGACCAAGAAAAGCAAGTTTAAGGAAAAGAATTTCTGCAAGAACTAGTATCAAGAGACAATTAACCCACAGGGGAGGCTTCAAGATGCCTAGGGGCTATGGCTGGATCAGAAGTCCAAAAAAATATGTATATAATAAAATCTATAGGCGAACAAGCTTTGATCCCTTAAAAGTATTTAGGGGTCTATTCAAATAAAAGCATGCTAGCCTCTATTTTTTGCCCTCTAAGGCTTTATTAAGTTATAATAGTTGCTAGGATTTAGCAAGGGGTAATTAAAAAATAATTATGAGGAGAAAAGAATAGGATGTTAAACAGTTTTGATTCTGCTTATATAATAGAAGAAGAAGTTTATTTAGACGATATTCCAGCTATACTACTTAGGCCTACACAAGTTGGTGATTTACTACCCACAATTATTTTATACCATGGATGGGGATCAAATAAAGAAAATCAAAGATTGAGGGGTTATATCTTATCCCTTGTGGGTTATCAGGTATTAATACCCGATGCTATATATCATGGTAAAAGGCAGACCATAGAGGATTATAATGTAGAAGCTGGAAGAAAATATTTTTGGGAAACTATATTTAATAATCTTAAGGAATTCCCTAAGATCTTGGAGATAATGGAGAAAAAGTATAGGGCAGATACAGGGCGGGTAGGTGCTATTGGGAACTCAATGGGAGGATTTACAGCTGCAGGAATTTTCACCCATAATCCAAACATAAAGGCCCTGGTAGTCTTAAATGGTTCTTGCTATTGGGAGGATTCTAATAGGGTCTTTAAAGAAAATTTAGACATACCATATCTAGGAGATGAAAAGCAGCTGGAACTTAAATTAGCTAAGCTAGACCCAATGCATAATTTAAATATGCTAAAAGACAGGCCTATACTATTATTGCATGGGGATGCCGATAGTCTTGTGGCCCTTGAAAGCCAAAGAATATTTTATAATAAACTTGTCACTAGCTATCAAGATAGGGCTAAGATTAGATTAATTGAATATCCAAAATTAAATCACTTTGTAACTAGCAATATGATGGAGGAAAGCATTAATTGGTTTAATAAATATTTATAATAACCATGATAGGTAAGGGGAGGTAAAGAATAATGATGGAAATATTACAAAGGAGAAGGAGCATAAGAAAATATAAAAAGAAAAAGGTGGAGGAGGATAAGATTAAGAAATTAATCCAGGCTGCATTACTTTCGCCAAGTTCTAGAAGTTTATGCCCTTGGGAATTTCTAATAGTTGAAGACGAGAAAACTATTAAGGATTTAGCCAGTGCCAAGGATATGGGCTCATCATTTTTGGAGCAGGCTCCATTGGCTATTGTTATTTTAGCCAATGAGGAGGTTAGTGATGTATGGGTTGAGGATAGCTCCATTGCATCAATTATTATACAATTAATGGCCGAGTCCCTGGGCCTGGGCTCGTGCTGGATACAAATTAGAAAAAGACAACACAAGCTTAATGTAACAGCCGGGGATTATATAAGAGGCTTATTAGGTTTACCTGCCAGCACAAAAGTTGAATCCATTATTGCAATTGGTTATCCAGATGAGGAAAAACCGGCCCATGATTTGACAGAATTAAAGTATGAAAAAATTCACAGGAATGTATACGGTGGGAGAAAGTAAGGGATTTGTTGGAAATTAATAAAAATGCTTCCTATCATTTTAGCTTTGGCAAGGCATATCCCAACAATATTACAGGGGGTCAAAAAATGTCTGATAAAGAATTAGCCCAACATGGGGTAAATAATTCTTTAATTCATGTGGATTTTATTATTGCTAGTCCCGACTTAGATATTATTGGTAAGACCACTACCGGTGGTAGGATTCAGATATTTGAAAATGGGAATTGGGCCTATGATTTTATGAAATAATATTCTAGCAAAGAATGAAAAAATCTACAATTCTTGAATGGTATATTTTGATTGGATATGGCAGTTTAAATTATGATATAATAGCAATGAATTTCATTACTATTTAAAATTTGCTTATAAATTTTAACAATAATATTGGGGGACTAAGGATGAAAAAGAAAATTATTATTGGTGCATTATTCATAACGGGTCTTTTTTTTATTTTTGCTAGCAAAAATACTTTAAATGTAAGGCCTGAGGCTAATGATCAATTGAACATTATAGGGCAAAACAATGAAATAGTAGATGAGGGGATCAATAAATATGATGAAAAAACTGTGGAGGAAATACCCATACTTATGTACCATCATATTAGCAAGGATCCCAGCTCGTGGAATAGTATTATTATTTCCCCGGAAAAGTTTGAGGAGGATATGCTATATTTGAAGGCCATGGGATATAACACTATTCATTTTAAAGAATACGTGGCCTATAAAGAGAAGGGGGGCGAATTACCTGAAAAGCCAATAATAATTACACTAGATGATGGTTATGAAAGTAATTTTCTTTATGCTTATCCCCTTCTTAAGGAATTAAATATGAAGGCAACAATCTCCGTTATTGGCAACCTAATAGGCCTTAAACAAGAAACTGGCTTGAGTTATTTAGATTGGGAGCAGATGAAGGAGATGTATGATAGTGGAGTAATAGAAATACAACATCATTCCTATAGTCTACATCAACCAGGAGAGGGTACTTATAAGGGAGGGGCTATGCCTATGACGGTAGAGAGTCCTGACGAATATAGGGAAAGGTTTACCAAAGATACCCTTAAATTAAAAAACGAGATAGAAGAGATATTGGGCAATGAAGTAATTGTTTATACCTATCCCTACGGATTTTACAATGAAAAAACAGAAGAAATTTTAAAGGAATTAGGCTTTAAGTTTAGTTTGACCGTGGAGGAAGGTCTAGGACAAATAGCAAATGGCTATGCATTAAAGAGAATTAATGTTCCTAGCTCTATGCCCAGTATTAAACTAATTAAAACTTTACAAAAATTGCAGGGCAAGAAGGAAAAAATTATATTTCAAGGGGTTAAGGATCAGGGGGAAAGGATTGAAAAATTGAGACAAGAGCTTTCCTATGATTCCTAGTATATTTATAATTTAAAGAGGGAGTAGGCCTAATGCTTAAAATAAAAAATCGTATTGTTAAAAGCTATTATATTTATGGCATAATATTGATATTTAGTTTTTTATTAATATTAATATCGGAAATAGCCTATAGGGCCAACATTAAACATACTATAGAATGGATGGCAGTCAACCCATTGCATTTTCTGTCCAATGTTTTGCTTATCTATTCTATCATGCTTTTATTAACGGCCCTTAGCAATAATTATAAAATAGGGATATTTACAACAGGAAGTTTGTATTTGTTTATTAGCCTAATTAATTGCATTAAATATTATTTAAGGGGCATACCACTAATAGCTATGGATTTCACATTAAATAGTGAGGCATTGGACATTGCCAATGTTGTACTAACACAAAGAACCCTAAGATTAATAATTGTATTTATAGTCCTAGAGGTATTATTACTAATTGCAATTAAAAGATTAGCTCCATCAACTATGAAATCTAGGGTACGGGGGCTTGTCCTTTTAGTTTCTCTCATTTTCTGCACGGGTATTTTTGTCTATAGCCATAAGATGAATCAGGAAATTAGGAAGGATATTAAAGTAAATGGATTTTTAATTAACTTTGCCACCAGCTTTAAAACAAATCAAATTGCCACAAATTTAAATGGAGATGGAATAGAAAACATTGACGAATTTAAAAGTCCTGAGGGAATCCCCGTCTTTCAAACAAAGCTAAATCATGAACTAGATAGTAAGCAAAGGCCTAATATTATAGTAATTATGAGTGAGGCCTTTTGGAATCCAGAACTACTAAAGGGTATAGAATTTAACAGGAGTCCCTATGAGTATTTTGAAAAACTTTCCCAAGAAAGTAAATTTGGTTATCTGGAAGTACCAGTCTATGGGGGGGGTACCTCTAATACAGAATTTGAAATACTAACAGGAAATATTGCGGACTTTTATGATGATGGCTATATGATATATCCTAATGAAATTCATGGGCCTACCATGTCTATGGCCAGTATATTAAGGAAACAGGGTTATCATACAGTGGGGATACACCCTTACCATGGCTGGTATTGGAATAGAAGGGAAGTTTACAAACATCTAGGCTTCCATGAGTTTTTAAGTGAAGAGTATATGATAAATCCAAAATATAAGGGTTTTTATATCGGAGATGAATATGTCACTGATTTAATAATTGATAGGCTTGAAAGCACCCATGAGCCTTTATTTGCTTTTGCAGTGACAATGCAAAATCATGGCCCCTATGAAGATGATAGATATATGTATAATACAAGGGATATTTATGCCCAAGGAGACATTGACGATAAGGGCCTGCAAATTATCCAAACTTATGGACAGGGGGTTTTTGATGCAGGATTAGCCTTAGAGAAATTAATTAATTATCTGCAGACCAAAGAAGAACCTACAGTAGTATTATTTTTTGGCGATCATTTACCAATGCTAGGAGAGAATTATAAAGTTTATCGGGATACAAACTTTATCCAAGGAGATAGTGGAAAAGAGGAAAACCATTATGCCCTCCATACTGTTCCCTTTTTCCTATGGCATAATTATGGAGGGGCAGGTCAAGATTTAGGCAACTTAAACGCTTCCTTTATTGGACCAATACTTTTAAATGACCTGGGATTGGAAATTCCCAATTATTATAAGCATCTTATAGAATTGACAAGTGATATAAGAGTAATTAATAAAAAATATATTACTGATACTAATGACAACTATATTAAAAACACCAATGTTAAGTATAAGGAAATTTATGAAAGATATAGATTATTACAGGGAGATATTATGTATGGGGACAGGATTATAGAGGAGGATAAAGACAAGTGGACTGTGGAGAAAAATTACCAATACAATTCTAAAATTAATAATATATCTATAGATAATATAGAGTTGGACCATAATCAACTGTTAGTTAAGGGCAAAAATTTCTATCCAAAGGCCAGTTTATATATAAATAATAAAGAAGTGGATTTTACCTTTATGAACCAGGGCAAAATCTCTCTAGCTATAAATCCTAAAAAAATATCATCTGGGTCTGTATTTGTTGTAAAATTATATGATTCGGAGGGAAATTTATTAACTGAATCTAATAGTTTTACCTGGCAATGGTAATCTCAAACTGTTTGGTAGACCACTATATATAAATAAATTTCAATTCTTAGGTAAATCTAATATGGAACTTTTCACCATAGTTTACGTCTAAAGAGTAAACAAGGTAAGCTGATGGAAATGTATATGCCTAGAGGAGGAGATTTAGTTTTGGCTAAGAGATTAACTTTAATAATACTGCTTCTTCTAACGAGTATCACTATTGTTGCCTGTGGAAATAACAATGGAAACCCTGCCCAATATGAATTAACGGAGGATGGAATAATTAAGGCGGAAGATGCAGAGGAAATAATCAAGGATAGGGCAAATATGCTTATACATGCTATAGAGGCCAAGGATTTCGAAAAGGTGGCTGAGTTTGTTCACCCAATGAAGGGATTGAGATTTACACCATACACCTATGTCTCTGAGGAGGATGACTTAGTATTCAGTCAGGAAGAGACAAAAAATTATCAGGATAATCCAGAAACCTATTTATGGGGAAAATATGACGGTACTGGCCACCCTATACTATTAACAACAGACCAATACTATGAGGAGTTTATTTACAGTGAGAAGTTTACAGAGGCCAAAGAGGTTGGCTATAATGAGCTTTTAAGT
>CAYMGQ010000016.1:0-38692 GCA_964390055.1 uncultured Clostridiaceae bacterium | reverse complement strand
AGGCAACGGACTTTGACTCCGTCATTCGCAGGTTCGAGTCCTGCTATCCCAGCCAAAGCTTAAAAGGAGATTTAAAATTTTTAAAATATGCGGAAATGGCTCAGTGGTAGAGCATCGCCTTGCCAAGGCGAGGGTCGCGGGTTCGAATCCCGTTTTCCGCTCCAATAAAAAAGAGGGCTTCTAGGGAAGATTCTATGAGGCTCTTTTTTAGAATTATTAAGCTGCCAGTATTTCTTAGTTCTTGACTTGAAATTAAATATTGGCTATAATAATAAGGTCGAAAAATATAAGCGCCCTTAGCTCAGCTGGATAGAGTTGCAGACTTCGAATCTGAAGGCCGGGGGTTCGAATCCCTCAGGGCGCACCAATTATTAAGTCTTTAGGAGGTTTATTACCTAAAGGCTTTTTTATATGCCCTATTTTAATGGTCCTAGGACTGTATTAGACTATTGCTTATGTATTAGTTAAAGAATAAAAATCAATGTTTAATATGGTAAAGTTTGTGGTAAATATTACTTGACGGTCCTAATAAATTGGTATATATTTAGTAATGTATGGAGAATATGATTAATAATGGGCAAAGCTATCAAAAGATAGTGGCGCAAAGCTATGGGTCTAAGGGAGAATGCTTCTATGATTGCCAGGCTGCTTATACCTTATTAAAGGATAAATGCTTATATATTTATAGGCATTTATTGGATTTATGGTTTTTAAGCACCTGTTTCTTTTAATTAGACCAGTCTCACAAAATAAGGAAGGATGTTAATAATGGAGGGAATGGAGGGATTGATATTAAGGCTATTATTATGGCGGGTGGAAAGGGAACTAGACTTAAACCCCTTACTTGTGGCATTCCAAAACCAATGGTACCCCTGTTGAACAAGCCTACAATGGAATATACGGTAGACCTATTAAAAACTTATAATATAAAGGATGTGGCAGTTACTATAGCTCACCTTCCAAATGTAATAACTGATTATTTTGGAAGGGGGGAAAAATGGGGAATAAATCTAAACTATTACCAGGAGGATACACCCTTAGGTACCGGAGGTAGTGTAAAAAATGCAGAAGATTTTATAGATGGTAGCTTTCTTGTTTTAAGTGGAGATTCATTAACGGATATTAATATTAAAAGGGCTGTAGAATTTCATAAGTCAAAAGAGTCACAGGCAACCCTAATTTTAAAAAAGGAATCATACCCTATAGAATATGGGGTTGTTATTACAGATGAGGATGGGCGGATAAGTAGGTTTTTAGAAAAGCCCAGTTGGGGAGAGGTATTTAGCAATACAATTAATACGGGAATTTATATTTTAGAGCCAGAAGTATTGGATTATTTCGATAGGGGTGTAAATTTTGATTTTAGTAGGGACCTTTTCCCTAAACTATTGGATGATGGTGTTCCTATTTATGGTTATATCACTGATGATTATTGGTGCGACATTGGGGCATTGGATTCATATATTGAAACTCATTTTGACATATTAAAGGGAAGTGTGGATTTGAAAATAGGGGCATATGAACTGGAAGAGGGGATATGGGTAGGAAAAACTAGTAAAATTGATAGGGATGTTACCCTGATTCCCCCCGTATATATTGGTGAAAATTGTACTATTAGAGGAGGTTGCAGATTAGAAGCTTATACAGTTATAGGGGATTATTGCTATATAGATAATAATGTTTCACTCAAGCGAAGTATCCTGTGGCCTAATGTTTACATAGGGCAAAACAGTCATTGCAGGGGGGCTGTAGTTTGTGAAAACGTAAAAATCAAAAAAGATGTGGAAGTCTATGAAAATGCTGTAATAGGAGACGATAGTATATTAGAGGATAGGGTTATTGTTAAACCTGATATTAAAATTTGGCCGGAAAAAAGAATCCAGGAGAATACAGTAATTAATGAAAATTTAGTTTGGGGGACAAAAATAAGTAAAACAATTTTTGGATTTAGGGATATTTCAGGGGAGGTAAATATTGATATTAGTCCAGAATTTGCCTCTAAACTTGGGGCGGCTTTTGCCTCTATTTTGACAGGCGGAGCCACTGTAATCATAAGTAGCGACCATTTAAATGCAAGTAAAATTATTAAGAATGCCTTAATTGCCGGTATAGCATCTGCTGGTGTTGGTGTAATTGATATAGGTAAATCAGTAATGCCAGTTAATAGGTTTGCTATTAATCATTTTAAAGCCAATGGTGGTATACATATAAGAATGGATAAAACAAACAGAAATATAGTCCATATAGAATTTGCAGATAAGCAAGGGGTAAATATCCAGCGGTCAGTGGAAAGGGATATTGAAAATCTTTTTAATAGGGAAGAATTTAAAAGATGTAATGCGGATAACATACAGGCACGGCTCAATATTGAAAATTTTCAAGAATTCTATATTAATAATGGGATAAGTTTGCTACAGGATGTTTTCTCTATTAGGCGGTCTGGGCCTCATATTATTCTAGCTTCAAAATCAAAACTAATAGAGGAATTAGCTTGCAAGTTTTTGGAACGGATTGGTTGCAAGGTGGAAATTGAGCATAACTTTCCTGAATATACACAAATTGAAGATTATTTCCCTATTATGATGGACCAATTGGAAAACAAGGGAGGAGACTTTGGGGTAATAGTTAGTGAAGATGGAGAAAGATTAACTCTCTTTACTAAAAAGGGAGAAACTATACAAGAGGAAAAGTATGATATATTTGCCATTATGGTCCTATTAAAGGATGGTTATAGGGGGGATTTAATATTACCCTACACGGCTCCCTATATAATAGAGGACGTGGTAGAGGGGCGGGGAGTCAATATCAAAAGGGTAAAATCTAATCCAGCCAGTGTCATGCTAGAGATGTATATGAATGATGGCGTCAGCCAGGAAGGGGCTTCTCAATATATTTTAAACTATCATGGAATTTGGGCCTTGGGTATGCTTATTGACTTTTTAGTCAGGCAGGATTTGAGGCTAGAGGATTTAGCAGGGGATATTCCAAACTATTACTTTATAAAGGATGAAATAACCTGTGCCTGGCAAGACAAGGGAAGGATTATACAACAATTGGCAGAGGAACATTCTTCTGATGATATCGAATTATTTGAAGGGGTAAGGATTAAAGATAGCAAGGGGTGGAGCCTAATTTTACCCGATAGCGAAAAACCCCTCTTTAATATTTATACTGAGGGCCTTTCAGAGGAATATGCCCAAGAGTTATCTATATTTTATAGGGAAAAGGTTAAAAAATTATTAAAAAGCCAGGAGGGATAAAATTCTTGGAGGGCTTTAGAATTGGGAGGGAAAATACATATGTTTTTTGGAAAAGAAAAGGATTTTTATGGGGGATTTAAGGCAATGGAATTTAGGGAAGTTCTTCTAACTCCTGATGAATTAATAGAATATGCAAAAAATATAGGAAAAAACCATACTGTGTTTTCCAATAAATATTCTCTTCAGAAATTAATTAAAAGACTTAATGACAACTTTGATTTTATTAGCTTTAGCTACAAAAGTTTTAATAGGGCCATTCAGGAAGCTAGGGACTTGTGCCCCGCTTCAGAATGGCTTCTTGATAATTTTTACAAAATAGAGGAACAGGTTAAAGAAGTCAGGCAAAACCTATCTAAGGAAAAATTTTTAAAGCTTAGCACCTTAAATAGTGGTTACTTAAAGGGTATTCCCCGGATTTATGGGGTTGCCCTAGAGTATGTAGTCCATAGGGATGGGAAATTAGACCAGGAATTATTAATCAATTTCATCGATTCCTACCAATCCCAAAGGGTGTTAACCATTGCTGAAATATGGGCACTATCCCTAATGATACGCTGTGCTCTTATCGAGAATATTAGGAGGATTTGTCAAAAAATCTCTTACAGCCATAGAGAGTGGGCAAAGGTTGAATCAATTTCAAATTTATCAGAAGAGGAAATATTACTAGCAATTAAAGAAAATATTGAGCTAGATGGAAGGGCTAATCTTACTTATGTAGAACATTTGTTAAAGGTTTTAAAGAGGGGAGAAATTGAAGCAGGCCCCTTTTTAAATTATCTTCAGAATAAATTAAAAGATTACAATACAACGGTTAGGGAGTTAATTGAGGAGGAACATAGGGAGCAGGCTAGGAGGAAAATTTCCATCGGTAATTCCATAACTAGCCTAAATATTGTAGCTACCTTGGACTGGAATGATATTTTTGAAAGCCTGAGTGTGGTGGAAGGAATTTTAAGGGAGGACCCAAATGGGGTCTATAGCCAATTGGACTTTGATTCTAGGGACTACTATAGGAAACATATAGAAAAAATATCTAAAAAGTTAGGAGAAAGTGAGACTAGGGTAGCCCGAAAGGCCATTGAAAAGGCCCAAGAGGCCATGGCTAATAACGAAGGAAGGAAAAAAAGTCATGTGGGGTATTTTTTGATAGATAAGGGGAGAAAGGACCTATTCGAATCTCTTGGTCATTTTAATATTAGGGATATCCTATATAGGAAGTCTCCATTAATATACCTATTTCCTATATTGGCAATAAGCTTTTTTATTTTATACCTATCCATAATTTACGGAAGGAGATTTGCTGGAGATGGGTTGGGAATTCCAATCCTTATTGGCGTAATTACCCTTATCCCAGCAAGTGATATAGGGGTGTTATTTTCCAATTGGATATTAACTAACCTTTTCCCCCCTAGTTTTTTACCCAGGATTGAATTTAGAGAGGGAATAAGTAAGAGTGCATCGACCCTGGTAGTTGTGCCTACCCTATTAACTAGCGGGGATAGGTCTATAGAAATATTCAAACAACTGGAGGTATTTTACCTAGCTAATCCTGAGGAAAATTTATATTTTGCACTAGTGGGAGATTTTAAAGATGGGGAAAAGAAGGAAGAAGCTGAAGATAGGGAAATTATCAATACTGGAATTAATATGGTTGAGAAACTAAACAAAAAGTACGGTAGGGAGATTTTTTACTATTTTCACAGGGAGAGGAAGTTTTGCCATAAACAAAACAAATGGTTAGGTTGGGAGAGGAAAAGAGGGGCTTTAGTAGAGTTAAATGAACTGCTTTTAGGTTCTAGTAAGACATCCTATACCACAATTTCGGGGGACATCAATGAAGCAACTACTATTAAATACGTATTAACCATAGATGCTGATACTAAGTTACCCTTAGACACTGCTAAAAAGCTCATTGGAATTGCAGCCCATCCCCTAAACAAACCTATTATTGATGCACAAAAAGGGATAGTAGTGGAAGGATATGGCTTAGTTCAACCAAGGATTGGGGTTAGCATGGAAAGTAGCAGGAGGTCTCTTTTCACAAGTTGCTTTACAGGCGAGGGGGGGATTGACTCCTATAGTATTGCTAACTCTGATGTGTATCAGGATCTATTTGGAAGGGGGATTTTCACGGGCAAGGGGCTTTATGATGTGAAAGTCTTCGATAAGCTTTTAAAGGATACTATACCCCAACATAGTATTTTAAGTCATGACCTATTGGAAGGTAGTTTTTTAAGGGCTGGCCTAGCAACGGATTTTGAATTAATTGATGATTATCCAGGGAATTATAGCTCCTATATGATGAGACTCCATAGGTGGGTCCGGGGAGACTGGCAATTAATTAAATGGATATTACCAAGAAGGGATAACCCCCTTCCAAGTCTTGCTAAGTGGCAGATTTTTGATAACTTGCGTAGAAGTTTACTGCCCGTAGCCTTATTATTGCTATTTGTATTGGGAGCAATTGTATTGCCTGGATCGCCATGGTTTTGGACGGGTTTAGGAATTGTGGCTATGATGTCATCATTTATTATTGAATTTTTTGAATTCCTTAGGATTAGGTATTTAAG
Source organism: uncultured Clostridiaceae bacterium (assembly GCA_964390055.1). GTDB lineage: Bacteria > Bacillota > Clostridia > Peptostreptococcales > Natronincolaceae > CAYMGQ01. Next base: position 32,862 of record CAYMGQ010000016.1, on the reverse strand, counting down.
AACCAAGGATGACAGAAGAAAAACTGATTTAATATCAGGAGTAAGAAACAGTTTTTATCGGGCTTGCCTGACTTTTATATTTTTGCCCTATCAGGCCTACATGATGGCCGATGCCATAATTAGAACTCTTTATCGGGTATTTATCTCCAGGAAGAATCTTTTAGAATGGACAACGGCTGCCGACGTGGAAGGCAATTTATCCGAGGATTTAAAGAGCTATATTATTAGAATGAAAAGTAATCCCATTATCGGACTGGGAATTTTAATATTAACATATTTGCTAAAAGCAAATAGGCTTCCTTATATTTTGCCCATGAGTTTATTGTGGATACTAGGGCCTTTTATTGCCTTTGATGTGAGCAAGGAAGTAGAAAAAAAGGAAGAAGAGCTAAAAGAAGATGAAATTGTATTACTCAGAAGAATAGCAAGAAAAACCTGGGCTTATTATGAGGATTTTGTTGGGGAGGATAATAATTATCTACCTCCTGATAGCTATCAAGTTAATCCGCCAAAGGGGATTGTTCAGAGAACTTCCCCAACTAATATAGGTTTTTATTTATTGAGTATTTTAACGGCTAGAGATTTAGGATATTTAGCCATAGGGGAAATGATTAACAGGATGGAACAAGCCATATCAACCATAGTTAAAATGGATAAATGGAAGGGACATTTGTATAATTGGTATGATAATTTAACCCTTCAAGTATTAAGACCATACTATATTTCAACGGTGGATAGCGGAAATTTTATAAGTTATCTAATTACAGTAAGGGAGGGTCTAGAGGAATATTTAAAGAAGCCCTTGCTTGGTAGGGGAATCCTAGAGGGCCTAAGGGATACCCTTGAGCTTCTGATGGAAGATAATGAAAATGAAGGAGAACATATAAAGAACCTATTAGAAGGGCCCATTACAAATAAGTTATGGTTCGATATAGTGGAGAGCTTTTATAATGACAGGGAAAATGACGAAATTAATTGTGGCTGGGAAAGAAGATTTAATGATATGCTACATGGTCTCAAGAAGGACATGGTGGAATTTTTACCCCCGGAGGAAACTAGCAAAGTTTTAGATTTAAATCTAGAGACCAGTTCTCTTATAGATTTAAGAGAGATATACAGGGACCATCTGACAAATAAAGAGGATAGGCAATTACGGGATAAATTCAACAATATAAATAAGTTTACAAATAGAATAGAAAATCTTATTAAAGAGATAGATAACTTGGTTGAAGCTACGGAATTTAAATATTTATATGACTCCAAAAGACATTTGTTTTCCATTGGTTATAGCCTAGACCAGGAGAAACTTACTGACTCTTATTATGACCTGCTTGCATCAGAGGCACGCAATGCCAGCTACATTGCTATAGCCAGGAGACAAGTCCCTAAAAAGCATTGGTTTAAGTTGGGGAGGGCAATGACAAATATAAATGGTTCAAGGGCTCTGGTTTCTTGGACAGGGACAATGTTTGAGTATTTTATGCCCTATCTTGTAATGAAAAATTTTGAAGGTAGTTTACTGGATGAGAGCTACAAAAGCACCCTAAAGGCACAAAAGGAATATTGCAGGGAGCGGAATATACCCTGGGGTATTTCTGAATCCGGCTATTATACCTTTGATATGGATTTATATTATCAGTATAAGGCCTTTGGCATACCAGATTTAGGATTAAAGAGGGGTCTGTCTAGGGATGTAGTAGTTTCCCCCTATGCCACATTCTTAACCCTGCCCTTTGAAGCTAGGGGAGCAGTGGACAATATTAAAAGAATGAGTAAAAAAGGCATGGAGGGGGAGTATGGTTTTTATGAGGCAGTTGATTATATGCCTAGAGCCACTTCCATAGGAGAGGATCCAGCCCTTGTAAAGAGTTTTATGGCCCACCATCAGGGGATGATACTTGTAGCACTAAACAATTTCTTTAATAAAAACATTATGCAAGAAAGATTTCACCGAAACCCTTTTATGAAAGCCGGGGAAATTTTACTGCAAGAGAGGATTCCCTTGGGTCTTATTATTACTAAGCAGTACAAGGAGGAAAGCCCATCCCTAGCTTGGGACAAGGTTAAGACAGAGGAGCTAGTTAGAACCTACGATGGGATAGCGGAGCCGCTAGCAAAATGCCAGCTTTTATCCAATGGAAAGTATTCATTGATGTTAACTGATATGGGGACTGGTTATAGTAAAATTGGAGATACCCAGATTACTAGGTGGAGGGGAGATGCCATTAATAGCAGGGAAGGAAGCCTTATTTTTATCCACCATTTGAATAAAAGTAAGTATTGGGCGGCAGGCAATTTAACTAGCCTCCAGGAACCCGATAGTTATAAGGTTACCTTTACCCAAGATCGTGGAATATATTTTAGAAAAGATGGTGAGATTGATAGTAAAATGGAGGTAATAGTGTCTCCTGAAGATAATGTCGAGATTAGAAGGATAATTTTAACTAATCATGGGATTGAGCTGGCAAATATAGAGGTTACTAGTTATTTAGAATTAGTTATGACTCAGCAGGCAGCGGATGTGGCCCATCCAGCCTTTAGCAATTTATTTGTAAGAACAGAAGCAATACCTGAACATAATTGTCTAATTGCCTCGAGAAGGTCCAGGGCTGATGGTAGCGAGGTTAACTGGGTTTTCCATCGGCTTAATGTTGAAGGAGATACCATTGGGGGCCTACAATATGAGAGTAATAGAGAGGCTTTCATTGGCAGGGGAAGGGATATAACAAGTGCCCTTGCTTTGGAGCAACCCTTAGGTGGGAGCCAGGGTATTGTTTTAGATCCCATATTAAGTTTGAGAAAAACATTAAAAATACCGGCTGGTCAATCAGCCTCTATAACCTTTATAACTGGAATTGAGGATAAGAGGGAGGACTTAATTTCCCTAGTGAAAAAATACAGCCATGATATTACTATACAAAGATCCTTTCAATTGGCTATTACTAGGAGCCAAGTAGAGGCTAATTATTTGTCTTTAAAGGCTAGTGAATTAGAAATTTTTCAAGATATGATTCCCCAGATTATTTATTTAAGCCCCAACAGAAGAAATTATCAAGCCTTACTGGAAAAGAACAAGAAATCTCAGGTCAATCTTTGGGGTCACGGTATATCGGGAGACTTACCAATTGTGTTAATCACCATAAGGAAGATGGAAAACATCTATATTATTAATCAATTTTTAAAGGCACATGAATATTGGAGGATTAGGGGATTAGAGGTAGACCTGGTGATTTTAAATGAAGATGATGGTAGTTACTTACAATCATTACACCAAGAAATTCAAAGGCTTGTCTTTTCTAGCCAGGGTAAATATCTAGTGGACCGGCCAGGGGGTATATTTGTAAAAAAGTCTAGTCTTATGTCACGGGAGGATAAAATATTGCTCTATAGTGTGGCTAGGATTGTAATTAGAGCCGAAGGAGATTTTATAAGAAAACAAATTGAAATAAAGGCTGAGGAATACGGGAAGGAGATAGGTAAAAGTCAGGCCAGCAATACGGAATACCCTAGCCAGGAAAAAACCTTTGACCTATTATATGATAATGGATTAGGCGGGTTTAGCCAGGACGGAAGGGAATATATTATAAGGTTAAAGGATGGTGCCAATACTCCAGCCCCATGGATTAATGTTGTAGCTAATGAGGACTTTGGATTTATAGTATCAGAAAGGGGTTCTAGTCATAGTTGGTTAGGAAATAGTAGGGAAAACAAATTAACACCTTGGTCAAATGATCCGGTTATTGATCCATCAGGGGAGATTATTTACATAAGAGATGATGAAAGGGGCCATGTATGGACCCCAACTCCAGGGCCCATTAGGAATAAAAATACCTATATTATAAAACATGGCCTAGGCTATTCCAATTTTTATCATGATAGTTATGGGATTCAACAGGATTTGACCATGTATGTGGCCAAGGAAGATAATATAAAAATTAACCTGTTAAAAGTTAAAAACACAGGTAATGATAGGAGAAAGTTAACAGCAACCTACTATATAAGACCTGTCCTAGGAATAGAGGAAGGGACAAGTCAACAGCATATAATTACAAAAATGGAGGAGGGGGGGCAGGGGATATTAATTGAAAACCCCTATAATTCAGACTTTCAGGATAAAATTGCCTTTGTTGCTAGTTCCGCTAGCATAAAGGACTTTACCTGCGACAGGCAGGAGTTTATTGGCTTTAATGGTAGTCTAAGGAATCCAAGAGGCCTCAAGATGGACCAACTCTCCAATAAAATTGGTGGAGGCTTAGACCCCTGTGTTGCCCTCCAAGTAGAAATTGATTTAGAAAAAGGTGAGGAAAAAGAAATAGTATTTCTCCTGGGTCAAGATTCAAACTTAAAGGAAGTTCAAAGATTGCTTTCTACCTATAGCCTGATAAACAATTGCAAGATGGCCCTAAAAGACATTCAAAATTATTGGCTAAAGATGGTGGATACAATCCAGGTGGATACGCCAGATCCATCAATGAATATCATGTTAAACCAATGGTTAATCTACCAAAGCGTGTCTTGTAGAATGTGGGCAAGGACCGCCTTTTATCAATCTGGAGGGGCCTATGGGTATAGGGACCAACTCCAGGATGCTATGAATATGGTCTACCCCTTCCCAGAGGCTACTCGGCAACAAATTTTATTGCATTGTGCCCATCAATTCACTGAGGGGGATGTCCAACATTGGTGGCATCCGGGGGCAGGAGACAAGGGGATACGGACCCGATTTTCTGATGATTTATTATGGTTACCCTATAGTGTAATAAAATATATATCCAATACTGGTGACTATAGCATACTAGAAGAGGAGGTGCATTTCCTAGAGGAGGAAGCTTTAGGGGATAATGAAGATGAAAGATATGGGACACCAAGGATTTCTGAGGAAAAGGCCTCTGTCTATAATCACTGTATCAGGTCAATAGAGAGGAGTCTTAAATTTGGCCAGAATGGAATACCATTAATGGGGTCTGGCGATTGGAATGACGGGATGAATACCGTTGGAAATAAGGGGAAGGGAGAAAGTGTTTGGTTGGGTTGGTTTATGCACATTATACTTACCGATTTTGCAGAGATTTGTGGAAGAATGGCAGAAAAGGATAGGGGAAAAAGATATATTGCCTATGCCGAAAAAATTAGGAGGGCAATTGAAAAAAATGCTTGGGATGGCGGTTGGTATATCAGGGCCTTTTTCGATGACGGATCACCACTAGGTTCCTTTGCCAATAAGGAATGTAAAATTGATTCTTTGGCTCAATCCTGGTCCATCATCTCTGGTGCTGGTGATAGGGATAGGGGAATCAGGGCTATGGAGGCTGTGGAACAATATTTAATCAAGGAAGATGAAGGTTTAATACTTTTATTTGCTCCTCCCTTTGATAAGGGAGATCAAAAGCCTGGATATATCAAAGGTTATGTACCAGGGGTAAGAGAAAATGGCGGTCAATATACCCATGCAGCAGCCTGGGTTATAAAGGCCTTTACCATATTAGGTGATGGGGACAAGGCCTGGAAGTTATTTCATTTGATCAATCCTATTAACCACGGAAGAACCTCCCTGGAATGTGCCAACTATAAAATAGAGCCTTATGTTATGGCTGCTGACGTCTATGCAGCAAACCCCCATGTAGGCAGGGGAGGGTGGAGTTGGTACACGGGGGTAGCAGGTTGGATGTACAAGGTGGGCATAGAGGATATATTAGGCCTAAGGAAAGAGGGGGATAAATTAAGACTCACTCCCTGCATACCAAAGGAATGGGAGGGATATAAGATACGATATAGATATAAGGAAACCTATTACAATATAAATGTGAAAAACCCCAAGGGGGAAAACAATCAGGTAACAAGAGTTGAACTGGATGGGAAAACCCTTAAAGGGGATTATATTCCCCTGGTAAATGACAAAAAGTCCCATCAAATTAATATAAGTATGTAAAACAGGAAAAATATTAGGGCAAACAATTTATGTTTGCCCTTTGCCTATCAATACTATCTAAACTTATCCTATATTTGGTAATGGAGTAGCATAAGGATATTCCCATAAACTTCCCTTACCAATAAGTGGTGGTCAAAGATACCAGCCGCAGCATTGATAATCTGCCCTCTTGTAGTTTTAGGGGGAAAATTATTTGTAATTTCAAAGACCTCCACTTCCACCGGATTCCAATTTAAATCTCGTAACCTTGCAACCTGCCCATTGTCAATAAGAGCAATGGGAATGGAGGCAAATATATTACCCCCAGTGACCTCATGGGCTTGCCAGAACTGATTATGTATATCAAAGGCATTACTAATTTTTAGGTCAGAAGTCCTCATCTCGGAAAACTTTTCAAGATAATTTCCTTCGTAGTAATTTTTAACTGTTACAGCCTTATATAAGAAAGTTTCTTGAGAAATTTTTTCTATATGGATATTTAAAGGCTTGGTATTTCCTCTCTTATTTTCAAATTTTGTCTTGTTAGATGGACTAGTTAATTTGTTTCTGTAGTCTTTTGCAGAATCTATTAATTCATTTAACAATTCTACCTTCATATCCCGATATTTATTTTTTTCTATTTCCCCTAGGAGTTTTTTGATTTTGGCAAATTGTATATCCATGATTTCACCACCTATAAACTATATTATATTATAAGTTAGCATAATAGAAAATAAGCAATATCTCACAAATTAACATTATATTTCAAGTTTAGATAATATAAGAGCTAAACTTACTTATTATACCTGAAAAGTAAAAAGAATGAAGGAATAATAGGCACAATGTCGAATGTTTAATTTACGCTAATAATATTGTTAGCCTTATATTTTATTAAATATTAATAGCCACAATCAATTGTAGAGGGGGAGGTGGTTTATTTGAATAACAATACCGCTACTATCCAATTATTTTTTGATAATGATTATTTTAGTTTATATTATCAGGAGGGTAAGGTTTTAATATCGGTTCACGAAGAAGGCTATGATATTAAGGATTTTGATAAGGATATATTGGAAAGGTTTCCTAGGATTCAAATAAACAATTTTATTATGTTAAAGGATTCTTTAACTAAAACAATTATTAAACCCGTGGAAATAGGCGTACTGAAGCCAGAGGTGGAGGTAATTGTATCCCCAGATAAAATGGAAGCTAGGATAAAGTTAAATCTTTCCAAGGAGGAACTTGAAGATAAGAAGGATAATATAGAGGAGATGATTTTCCAAGCATTAAGGGAGAAAAATGTAAGTCAAGGGATTTTATATGATGTCTTAGATGCAAACCTACAAGTGCAAAAAGAATATATAATTGCAAAGGGGATTTTACCCATAGATGGTGAAAATGCTAAGGTCAAATACATAGATATATCAGATAGAAAGCCTGTTGTTAGGGAAGATGGTAAAGTTGATCATTATGAATTAAATTTAGTGCAACAGGTCAAGGAAGGCAATTGGGTGGGAGAAAAAATACCAGCTACTGGAGGTACTGCTGGAAAGACAGTCACAAATGAAATATTAGCCCCTAAAGCTGGCAAGGACCAGTCCCTACGTTTTGATTCAAATACAATAAAAGAAAGTCTAGAGGATGGGAAAATAATATTAAGGGCCCTAGTGGATGGGGCAGTTGCCTTTGAGGGTGGTAAAATCAAAGTATTAAACCACCTAATTATCGATGGAGACGTGGATTTTGACACAGGTAACATTAATTTTAATGGTTATGTAACCATTAAAGGTGTTGTCTGTGACGGCTTTACTGTCAAGGCAGATAAGGATATATCTATTCTCGGCAATATAGGGATTGGGGCAGCCAAGGAAATAATCTCAAGAGAAGGTAGCATCTATATTAAGGGGGGTATTTCAGGAAAGGGTCGGACTGTAATTAAGGCAAAAAATAGTGTCTTTGTAAAATATGTAAATGACTGTACAATAATTGCGGAACAAGACATCAATATTGGCCTTTATTCGATGGAGGCAGACTTACATGCTAAAAATATAATTGTAAATTCGGAAAAGGGAAGAATTATAGGGGGCAGCCTTAATGCAGAGGCCAAGGTCAGTGTCTTTACCATTGGCAATATTTCCGAACGAAGGACCTTTATTAATGTTAAAGGTTTTAACAGAAAAAAGTTAAAAGAGGAACTTGATAAATTGTTATTGGAATACAGGGAAGAATTAATAAAATTAGAAAAGAATAGAAGGCAAATGAAAGTATATGAGATGAAGTTAAGTACAAGCAAAAAAAGAGTCCAGAGTCATGAGTACAAGGCATACAAAAGAATTAATGACCAATTATTAGAAAAGATTGCTGCCTTAGAAAAAAGAAGAAAGGCCTTAATGGATTCTTTAAATTCTAGGGGTGAGGGAGAGGTAAATATATTTAAGCAGGCCTATCCCCAAACCTTCTTGGAGATAAAGAATATACAAAAAAGAATAGAAAAGGCCACTAGGGGCACTTATTTTGTATTAGATAATGAACTGCATTTTTCATAAAAGGGGCGATAGTTGTTGAAGGGACTTTATGTTACTAATAGGATGTATAGGTACGATGCCTTAATAAAGGCCATAGATTTTTTTACCCAAAGGTTTACCCTGGAACAGTTAAGCAAGTATTCCTTTGAATTTGCAAATGAGATTCTGACTTTGAATTCTTCCGCACTCTTTATTTTGCAGGATGGAGAGTTTAGGTTAAAAAACAAAAGGTTATATAATCTTAAGGAATATAGGATAGAAAATAAGGAAAAAATTCAAAAGATAGCTAGCCTACATGGTAGTATTATATTAGATAACTTTGGTAATTTCTTCGAGGATGAAGATATTGAAAACTTAAAAATGGATTTGGTTATTCCCCTAATTATAGATGGTCTCTTATTTGGTTTTATAATTTCAGATGGCAAGGCCCTTGGGGAATTCAATGATGAAGACTATACAATGGCTATGGCCCTAATGAGATTGTTTAATAATTCCCTTGAAAATAGTAGAAACTTCAGGGATTTAAAAATAAGAAATAGGGAGATAGACCAAAAAATATTTAATTTGTTTGCAGTTAACCAGAGTGCCAAGTCCTTGTTATCCGAACTTAGCTTAGATAACTTGATAACCATGGCGGTGGATGTATTTAGCGAGCTTACTACAAGTAAAATTACCTCCTTTGGAATAGTGGATGAAATATCACAAAAACTTCAAATTCTTGGCTATAGAAATGTAGATACCTTTACTACTGCTCTGACTGAATTTGAAATCAACCCTAATGTAATACCCAGTAGAGATAAGATAGTCCTAAACCTGGATAAGGATATAGACAGGGTTAAGGAACTTTTTGTGAATTGGAAGGAGTTTTATTCCCTCAATGCCCAATATATTATTTTGCTAGTAAGGGATAGGCTTTTGGGCTTAGTCACAATTAGTGAACCATTGGCTGATAAAGATTATGATGCTACAATGTTTGAACTAATTGAATCCTTGGCTTCTTGCACCTTTATTGCCTTAGAAAATGCCCTGCTCTTTGAGGAGACAAGCCGGCAGAAAGAAATTATTGAAGCAAAGTTTCAGACCTTAAGTAATTTTAACACCCTGGTAAACAACATAAATCAATGTATTTCAATTGAGGAATTATGTGATATTACCCTACAAACCTTGAATATTTCCTTTGATATAGAGAGGGCTTTTATAGCTTTTAGAGAGGGTGATTGCTACAGGATTAAGTATAGCATTGATGAGATAGGGCTTAATCAAACCCTCTTTATTAATGACAAATGGCAAACTACTTTTGATGGGGACACGATTTATAATTTTTTAGCCCAGGATAATATATCATATCTGGGGGAGGAAATATGCAAGCTATTTGATGACTCCACGGGTATGGTGATTTCACCCATTATATTAGATAGGCTTGAAATAGGGGAAAGAAAAAAACCCTTTGCCTATATTGTGGTCCTAAAGACTCCGGATAATCTCCAGGAGGAAGAAATCTTGCTTATTGACACAATTGCCAAAAATATAACTCCGGTAATATACCATATGGACCTGCTAGACAAATACCAGAAAAGCTATGTACCCAATAGCAGGCAATTATTTTATGATGCTATTGATAAAAAATTAAAGGCTAGAGATAAGTATAACTTAGATTTTAATATTTACTATAAGATACTTAATGGAGGTCCCTTTCACCATAGGAATCTAACAAAATATCAGGCCTACGAGCATTATTTAATAGATAATTATTTATTTATTATTAGTTACGAAGATTTAAGCCTGGAGGATTTTAAGACAATGGCAAGTATTGACAAGCTAGAAGATATTAAAAAATACAATTTTACTGATTATTAAAAGCTCCCCGCCTGGGGAGCTTTTTTACAGTTGGTCAATATATTTTTGCCGGCATTCCCAACTACAGAAATAGGAGACCTTGTCTTCCTCTGCTAATTGGTAGGCTTTATTTTTAGGAAGAAAAGTGTCACAGATTTGGTCTTGAACCATATCGACTTTCACACTTATTTCTGCAATTTCCTCAAGAGCTTTACTATTACCCTCTCTGGGGGACTGCCTATCTCTATTATTAATTGTTACCGTCCTCGTAATAATATTGAAGACAGTCTTTAAAGTAAAGAATACTATAAAGAGTTTAAAAAAGTTTCCCATGAATTCCATAATATCACTCCTATACTAAAATTAAGATTATAAAAATATGTCCAATAAATTATTAGCATATAAAATAACAAATAATTATTATAAAATTAGGATTCACAATTTACAAAATAATTAAAAGGTAAAAACATTTTATAGAGACTTTACAATATAATTAAAAGAGATGTATTTACCATTGAATACCCAATTATATAGCTTGCTAAGCAAAAATGTAAAAATACTATAGCTTAAGCTAGAGTTATTTTCTTGATGGATTTTACCCATAAATATAATTATAACAGTTATTCTAATATAAGGGTAGTTTTTTTATTAAAAGGATTTTATGGAAATATGGGGTAAGAGATAATAGTCGCCGGATGAATATTTCTTTAAAATGTTGAATTAATACAGCTCCATATGATATTATAATTTTGTTAGTTGTAGTATAATTAGTAGATGTAAAGGAGTTGTGGGTAATATGGGAAGCGCTTTAGACAGGGTTAAAGAATATATGAAAACTTTGCCAATAGACTTGGAGGTTATAGAATTTAAAAAAGGCACTACCAAAACTGCACAAATGGCTGCAGATCAATTAGGGGTATCCGTTGGCCAGATTGCAAAATCCATACTTTTTATGGCCAAGGGGGAAGCAGCCTTAGTAGTTACTAGTGGTGATAGGAGAATAAAAACTGGTGATTTAAAAAGGATTATGGGTGCCAAACCCAAATTAGCTAGCCCTGAGGAGTGCATGAAAATTACAGGATTCCCTCCAGGGGGAGTTTGTCCCTTTGCATTAGAAAATCCAATAAAGATTCTTGTAGACAAAAGCATGGAAAGATTTGATGTGGTTTATGCAGCTGCTGGAACAGCTAATACAGCAGTGCCCATATCGGTGGAAGACCTTTTGATGATAACTAATGGTGATTTGGTGGATGTGTGTAAGGAGTAGAAGAGAAATATCAGGACTTTATAAAAGTAGGAACTAGGAGGAAGTGGAATGAATAGGAGAAGAATATCTATACTAATGATAATAGTTGTAGTAACCTTGCTTGTGGGATGTGGTAAAGGATCCCAGAAGACAGCAGACTTGGAGGAACATTATATACCAGTAGAGGCAAGAACTGTAAAAAGAGAAACAATAGCCCAATCCATTTCCTTAAATGGTAAAATTTTTGCTAATGAAGAGGTTATGGTTATGCCTCTAATTCCTGGCACTGTATCAAGGGTTGAAGTTAAACTCGGGGATATGGTAGAAAAGGATGATATATTGTTTGCCACTGACCAGAAGGATATAAACAAGGGCTTGGAACAAGCTGCCCTAGGCGTGGAGTTGGCTCAAAAAGGGGTTCAGCAGGCGGAAAATGGGGTTAAGGCTGCACAAATTCAATATGAATCCACAAAAGAAAAGATTGACAATGCTTTAATTAACCTAGAAAGGGTCAAGGCCTTATATGAGGCGGGTGCAGTATCTAAGGCTGATCTAGAACAGGCGGAACTGGGAGCATCCTTAAAACCACTAGAGGCCTTAGAGTCTCAAATTTATCAAGCTGAGATAGGGTATGAACAGGCCCTTAACCAATTAAGCCAGGCACAAAGTGGATATGATCAGGCCCAAAACAAACTGGAAGACACAATTACTAGGGCGCCTATTACTGGCTTTGTAAATAGTTTAAATATAGTTGAAGGGGAGTTAGCATCAAATGCACAACCAGCTGCCACAATTGTAGATATAGACCAGGTGTATTTGCAGGCTAATATATCAGAAAGAATACTGAATAATTTATATAAGGGGCAGGAAGTTGCCCTTACTATTCCGGCTGCACTTGGCGAAAAAACTGCTCAGGGAACCCTGGATTATATTAGTCCAACACCTGATCAAAGAACCCAATTGTATATGATTAAGGTATATTTGCCTAATAAGGATTACAAAATAAAGCCGGGAATGAGTGGAAGCGTAAAATTAGATATTGAGAGCCGGGAGGACACACTAGTAGTAGAAAGAAATAGTATTATTGAAGATGAGAATAAAAACTTTGTTTATATTATAGAGGATAATAAAGCGGTAAAAAAGGAAGTAGTTTTAGGCTTGGATACTGGTTTATATGTTGAATTGGAAAAAGGTTTAAAAGAAGGGGACCTTGTTATTACTAAAGGACAACATTATGTATCAGATGGGCAACAGGTGAAAGTAGTAAGGGGTGAATAATAATGAACTTATCAAAAATAGCAGTAGAACGTCCCGTAACTATTGCAATGTTAATGCTAGTTATTGTACTATTGGGGACAATTTCCTTGACTCGGCTACCCTTGGATTTGTTGCCTAAAATAGAAGTACCTGTGGCTATTGTAACGTCATCTTATTCAGGAGTAGGGCCTTATGAAATGGAGAATTTAATAACTAGGCCTTTGGAAGGAGCAATAGCGACTGTTGGTAATATTGATACCATTAATTCGATTTCTGCCCAGGGGCAGTCCATAGTTGTAGCCTTATTTGATTTTGGAACGGATATGGATTTTGCTACTTTGGAGATGAGGGAGAAGGTGGATATGGTAAAGGGGATGCTACCAGAGGATGCATCTGACCCCATGGTTCTAAAGATTGACCCTAATGCAACTCCAATCCTTCAATTATCCCTATCCCACCAGGGAGATTTAGCTTCTCTTCAAACTTTAGCAGAAGATACTATACAGTCAAGATTAGAGAGGATTGAAGGGGTTGCCTCGGCAGATATATTTGGTGGGCATACTAATCAAATTCAGATAAGAGTAAATGAAGGCATATTGGAGAGTTATGGTTTAGATATTAACCAATTATCCCAATTAGTTGGCGCTGCTAACCTTAATTTGCCAGGAGGAACAGTAGACAGGGGTATGCAGGAGTTAGCCATTAGAACAATGGGAGAATTTAAATCCATAGAGGAAATCGAAGAAATACCCATTCCCCTATCTACGGGGGCTATCATCCAATTGAAGGATGTCGCTGAAGTTGAGATGGCTCCTAAGGATATTAATAGTATTTTTAGGGTAAATGGCCAGGAAAGTATTAACGTGTCTGTGCAAAAGCAATCGGGGGTTAATACAGTTCAGGTTGCCAATTCTATTAATAGGGAACTTGAAAAATTAAAAAGTGATTATCCAAATATTCAAATAGAAACTGTATTTGACCAATCGATTTTTATTAATAAGGCAATAGAAAATGTTTTTAAGAATGCTATATTTGGTGCCCTACTAGCTATTGGCATCCTATATTTATTTTTAAGGAACATTAGGACTACTTTGATTATAGGAACTTCCATACCTATTTCTATAATTGCCACCTTTATATTATTATATTTTAATGATATAACTCTAAACCTAATGACCCTTGGGGGATTGGCCTTGGGGGTAGGTATGCTGGTGGATAATGCTATAGTAGTTTTGGAAAATATCTATAGACTAAGGTCCGAGGGACACCCTAGGAAGGAAGCTGCCATCCTGGGGGCGTCGGAAGTATCTATGGCCGTAAGTGCATCTACCCTTACAACTATAGCAGTTTTTATACCTATTGTATTTGTAGGGGGAATGGTTTCAACCATATTTAAAGAATTAGCTATAACAGTTACCCTATCACTAGTGGCTTCTTTATTGGTAGCTATAACTTTAATCCCTATGCTATCTTCTAAAATCCTGAGAGTAAGCTATTCTGATGGGGAAAGAAAAGAGGGTAAGAAAAAAAGATTTGATATAGTATATGATAGCTTCGATAGGATTCTCAATAAGGTTGATAAGAGCTATAGAGAACTTTTGGCCTGGAGTTTAGACAATAGAAGAAGAGTGCTTATTGTAGCCGGCCTAGTATTTTTAGCCAGCCTAACCTCGGCATTCTTTGTTGGGGCAGAGTTCTTCCCAGCAACAGATGAGGGCCAGATAATGGTCAATGTATCCTTGCCCGCTGGGGCGGAACTCCATGAAACAAATGAAACATTATGGGAAATCGAGGAAGCCCTTGCTGATATAGAGGAACTGGATATTATATTTTCCTCTGTTGGTTCGGGAGGAATGATTGATATAGGAGGTAGCCAAAGTAGCCAAGGCTACATTCATCTAGGCCTCAAACCCCTATCGGAGAGAAGGAGGAATGCCAAGGCAATCTCTGATGAAATTAGGGAACTTGTTAGGGACATACCCGGAGCTGAGATAAATGTTGCAGAGTCCTCTATGATGATGATGGGACTGGGGGGAGACCCTGTCAGTATTAGCATCAAGGGTGATGACCTGGATACATTAGAGGAAATTGCCTTAGATTTTAAGGCCCTTATTGAAAGAGTGGAGGGTACTAGGGAGGTAAGCACCAGTTTTAGTGAGGGAACACCAGAAGTTCAGCTTATTGTTGATAAATATCAGGCTTCTACCTATGGGTTGACTACGGCTCAAATAGCCAATACCATAAGAAGTATGGCTGGCGGAGTTACTGCCACAAGATATAAATATGAGGGAAATGAAATAGATGTAATAATTAAAGGTGAAGACTATATAACAGAAAGTTTATCAAGTCTAGGCCAAATAGGTATACCCACTCCAATGGGAGGGACGATACCCTTGAATGAAGTAGCCGTAATTCATGTAGAAAAAGGGCCCATCCAAATTATGAGAGAGGGCCAGCAAAGGATAGTATCAGTATCAAGTCAAATTGCTGATAGGGACCTAAGAAGCATTTCAGAGGATATAGATTCCTTATTAAAGGAATATTCCTTACCCCAAGGTTATTTTTATGACTTCGGGGGGCAAAATGAGGAGTTAACTGAGGCTATATCTGACCTACTCCTAGCCCTATTACTTGCAGTAATCTTGATTTATATGGTAATGGCTGCCCAATTTGAATCCTTGGTCCATCCCTTTATTATTATATTGTCTGTCCCCTTAGCATTTTCGGGAGGACTCTTCGGCTTGTTTATTACTAGGCGGACCATTAACGTGCCTTCTATGATAGGGGTTATAATATTGGCCGGTATTGTAGTAAATAATGGGATTGTGTTAGTGGACTATATTAACTATTTAAGAAAGTCTGGCAAAGAAAGAGACGAGGCCATTGTAACTGCAGGACCCGTTAGGTTAAGACCTATATTAATGACAACCTTGACTACTGTATTAGGCCTAGTTCCCCTAGCTATTGGGATAGGCGAGGGAGCAGAGGTGCAGGCACCTATGGCTACTGTAGTAATTTCAGGCTTGGTCTTATCAACTCTCTTAACCCTTGTGGTAATACCCGTTGTCTATACGATAATAGACGATTTTTCAGATAGGGTGAAGGAAAGATTTAGGGAAAGGAAGAAGCTAAGAGCGGAAAATTAAAATATATTAATAAAAGACCACCATCGAATTTTAAATTAATCTTGATGGTGGTCCTCTATTTTATTTTCCTTTTCCGTATTTTTAGTTTTTCTAAAATAACTACCGGACAGGTTGATAAATTTAGAAATCCTTATAACATTAGGTTTCATAAGAAAGGCAAGTGATCGGACAATGAACTTTTGAGATAATAACAAGTTAAATTTATTAATTACTGTTTGGCTAGTCTTTCCAGGAGTGATTGTTGCAGAATTGTTGAGAACGCCTGTTTTTTGTATTAGCCTAGACGACCTAAGATAGACAGGAAGTTTTAAAAACACTGCAAAGGGTGTAACCACTGCAATTTCAATTAAACTAATCTTAATATGCCTTTTTTTATCATCAACTATTATTAGGTTGATAACAAGGTCAAGGATAAAAACACCCCATATAATCCAGTCTAGTCTTCCTATAATAGAATTTGCTTCCTCACTTATAGAAAAAATTAAATCCCAGAGGGATACAAATACTATGCCAAGGGATAAAGTAATCATTGATATTTTATATATTTTTATCAAAGTTGGATTATAGGTTTTGTTTTCAACACTACCCAAAGAAACACCCCCAAATTCAAAAAAACTTATTTACAATTATACTAGCAAGAAAATTATAACATATTTATGAAATTAGGTACAGGAAATCACAGCATCTTTATATATTAGTATTGTCTTTTTGGATTTAGCCTATTATCCTTTTCCGGGGAAAATTTTAGGCTTATAGCTGAAAGAGCCTTGATATATGGGACTAACAGGATATATAATGGGGAGTAATACTAACTTTTCATCATACAGGAGGTAAATAATGAAGACTTATAAATTAGGACATTTAATTAAAGGGGAAGATTTAAACCATCATGGAACTCTATTTGCTGGTAGGATGGCTGAGTGGTTTACCGAGGCGTGTTTTGTGGCGGCAGCCAGTACATATGGAAAAACTGAGAGTATTGTTTGTGTGAAAATTCATGGGATGACTTTTAAAAAACCATTAAACAAGGGAGATATTTTAAGTGTTAAATCAAAAACAGTTCTCACTGGTAGAACCAGTATAACTGTTTATGGCTGGGCAAGCAGGGAGGGAAATGAGGAAACTATAGTTGATGGCTTTGTTACCTTTGTAACTGTGGATGCTGATGGCAATAAAATACCCCATTATCTAGAGAGTCCTCAGGCAAAAACAAAGGAAGACCTTGTCTTAATAGAGGAGGCAAAGAAATTAGGAAGGTAAGAAACAGCTGCTATTATTAACTAGGATATAATTTGATTTGTGATGGAATAGGGGTTATAAATTATGTTGGGAAACAGAGTTTTAATAAAGGATTTCCACATCAATATCAATAAAGAAAGGGTTTTTAATGCCCTAGATACGATAGAGGGTAAAACCGAAGAATCTTTATACAAGAGGATGGATACATTATACAATAAAGCCCTAGCCAGGATGAGGGAAGTGATATCTACAAGGGGAGTTTTTGAATTTAAAAAAAATAAGCGGGATTTGTATCCCAATATACTAGGGGACTCAGAAATTTTGCTTTATAGTTTTTTCACCCTGGGTGAGGGCGTTAGTATGGAGGGGAAAAAACTATTTTCCAAGGGTAAATATCTAGAGGCCATGGTCTTTGATACAATGTCCAATATACTGCTATTTGAAATAGGAGAGGAAATGTCAGAGAGAATCAATGTTTATGGAAGCAAATTAGGGATATATATAAAAGACAAGATGTCACCTGGTGATGGGGGGACCCCCTTTATATTCCAGAAAACCCTATGGGAGGAATTGGAGCTTAAGGACCTAGACATAGAAATTAATGAAAAGAACATATTTAAACCCTTAAAATCCATGGGTTACATATTTACCACTAGTATATATAAGCAAGATCAAGGCAATTCATCTTTTTGTGGAAAATGTCAAAAATTAGACTGCAAACTAAGAAAAAGTTAGACAAAAATATTGATAATATATTGACAAACCCTGGCTATTGGGGTAATATGGAATTAGATGCATAATAAAACTAAATATAACATTATATGAAACTTAATTCCAAGAGGGAAGGCTTGAGGAAGAGAGTGAATCAACTTAGGTCAATGCTATTCTGATGCTTAGGAATATTCCGGGGCAGAGGAGAATTTGGCTATTATAAGGTATAGGGAATACTATGCCCTTTATTAAGAATTCTTCTGTGTTCTTAATAAGGGGCTTTTTGTATTTAATAAAAGCTGCTTGAAAATATACTGTATGAGGGGGTTAATTTATGAACAAAACACCAAGGGCTAACAGGTTACATATAGCTCTATTTGGGAGGCGGAATGTCGGTAAATCCAGTTTGATTAATGCCCTTACTGGCCAAGAAGTTGCTGTGGTATCGGAAATAGCGGGAACCACCACAGACCCAGTTTATAAGGGGATGGAGGTTTTACCCTTGGGTCCTGTCGTATTTATAGATACCGCAGGTATAGATGATGTGGGACAATTGGGAGAATTAAGAATTGAAAAAACCAAGGAAGTTTTAAGGAAAACAGATATAGGAATTATAGTTACTAGCAGAGAGGCAGAGTGGGGAAGAGAAGAGGAGGACCTAATAAGGCAATTAAAAGGAAGAAAGATCCCCTTTATTATAGCAGTAAATAAGGAAGATAGCGGTCAAGGGGCAAAGGACTTTATTAATGATGATAGGTTTAAAGACTACAGCGTGGTAGGGGTATCGGCTCTAACAGGGGAAGGAATAGAAGATTTAATTAAAGAACTTGTAAAATTGCAAAAGAAAGAGGACAATAGGCTACATTTGGTAGATGACCTAGTTGAAAAAGGAGATTTAATTATACTGGTTACCCCCTTGGATAAAGCTGCCCCAAAAGGCAGGTTAATATTACCCCAGCAACAAGTATTAAGAGATGTCTTGGATAACGGGGCCATGGCAATGATGGTGAGAGATACGGAATTAAAGGAAGCCCTAAGTTCTTTGCAAAAACCACCTAAAATAGTTATTACTGATTCACAGGTTTTTGACAAGGTGGATAAAATCCTACCAGAGGATATAGCCCTTACCTCCTTTTCAATTATCTTTGCTAGAGAAAAGGGAGATTTAGACTTATTCCATAAGGCTGTTAAGGAAATAGAAAAATTGGAAGACGGAGATTTAATCCTAATGGCTGAGGGTTGTACCCACCACCGGAAGGAAGACGATATTGGGACGGTACAAATACCAAAACTACTTAAAAAAGTCACTGGCAAGGACCTCCATTTCCACCATGTTGCTGGAGGATTTTTCAAGGAAGACCTGTCTAAATACAAATTAGTAGTCCACTGTGGTGCCTGCATGTTAAATAGAAGGGAAATGGAGTACAGGCAGGTTTTTTCAATGGAAAGTGGAGTGCCCATGCTTAATTACGGGATAATTTTGGCCTATTTACATGGCATTTTGGAAAGATCCATGGTGCCCTTTAAAGATATCTCATTATAAGATTAGGGGGAAATGTAAAAAAAAGTCTTAATGGAATAAGGGATAAGTTAATAGGATAGCAGACAAAGTTCCCAATGTTGAAAAGGAAAACAAATAATAGGCACAAATAAAAAGAAAGGGATATTAGGGTATAGGACAATGAAAAATATCTTTGAACTTAAAAGCTTATTAGAAATTTTGGAGAAAGAGCATGAACTTGGTAAAAAAGATCTGATTAAACTTTTGGAGTGTGTTAACCCAGCACCTATTTATGCTGCAGCTAATAGGGTTAGACACAACTATGTAGGGGATGATGTCCATTTAAGGGGGCTAATAGAATTCAGTAGTTATTGCTCTGGAAATTGTTCTTATTGTGGTCTGAGGGGAGCCAATAAGAGTATAAAAAGATATAGGATGGAAGTGGATGAGATTAAGAAATGTGCTAGGTATGGGGCAAGTCTAGGGCTTAAAACCCTTGTCCTCCAAAGTACAGAAGATAAATCCTATTCTATAGATGAATTATGCAGGATTGTTGATGAGATTAAAAGCTTAGATGTGGCGGTAACCCTAAGTATTGGAGAGAGGACTAGGGATGAATATGCGGCCTTAAAGGATGCTGGTGCCAACAGGTATTTAATAAGAATTGAAACAACTAATAAGGCTTTATATGAAAAATTTCATCCAGGTATGAGTTTTGAAAACAGGCTAAGATGTCTTGATGACTTAAGGGATTTAGGCTATGAGGTTGGAACAGGATGCCTTATAGGTCTACCAGGCCAAACTATGGAAATGTTAGTGGAAGATATATTATTTTTCAAAGAGATTGATGCGGACATGATAGGCATGGGGCCCTTTATCCCATCCAAGGGTACTCCCTTGCAAGGGGCAAGTGGGGGAAATACAGAAATCGTATTAAAAATGATGGCTTTAACTAGACTACTTATGCCCAATATTAATATGCCTACTACAACGGCCCTGGGGATTAGAGATAATGAGGGCCATAGGAAGGGGTTAAATGCTGGGGGTAATGTGATTATGCCTAATGTAGGAATGACTAAATATAGGGAACTCTATACCATTTATCCCGGGAAGGGTAGGGAAAAAGAATTGCTAGATACAGAGACAAATTTGAAAAATATCAAGCAACTAATTGCTTCCGAAGGACGGACCATAGGTAAAGATTATGGGAATAGTCAACATTTTGAGGAAAGATTGGTAACTAGCACCGTCTAACATAAAAAATCATCTGCAATTTATAAATGGGGTGAGGGACATTGAATAAAATCAAGGGCTGGTATATTCCCCTTATAATTATACTATTATGGGTCTTGGGTTCATTTTTAGCCTGGTGGAATCCCTATATCATTCCGCCACCCGCAAAGACCCTGAAATCGGCAATAGGCTTAATAAAAAATGGAGTATTATTTAGACATATTTTTGTTAGTTTAAACAGGGTCCTAGTGGGATTTACCTTTGCATTTATATTTGCCTTTCCCCTGGGAATCATTTTGGGAATGAATGGAGGACTAATAGCATATTTTAACCCAATTTTGGAGTTTCTCCGCCATGTGCCTCCCCTGGCTACCATACCCATGTTAATATTGTGGTTTGGTATTGGCGAAACATCAAAAATTGTGATAATTATACTGGCTTCTTTCTTTCCAATTTTTTTAAATACCTTAAATGGGGTTCTTAATTGTGATGACAAGTTATTGGAAGTAGGCGAATCCTTTGATTTCACTAGGAGGGAAAAGTTCTACAAAATAATTTTACCAGCTATTTTGCCCTATGTTTTTGTGGGTATGAGATTGGGCTTAGGTTATAGTTGGAGGGCCTTAATAGGAGCTGAATTGGTAGCTGCCTCTAGTGGAATAGGATATATGATATTAGATGCCCAACAGTTGTCACGACCTGATTTGATTATTGTAGGGATCTTAACCATAGGTATTATGGGTTCTATAATTGACTATATCTTTTTTAGGATTACAGAGCATTTCATATCATGGAGGGAGGGGGATATAAATGAAAACAGCTGGAGTTAAAATAAGGAATTTGAAAAAAGACTATAGGATTGGGAATAAGACAATTAGCGCATTAAAAAATATAAACTTGCTTATACCCAAGGGTAGCTTTACCACAATTGTGGGAAAGAGTGGGTGTGGGAAGACCACCCTATTGAGATTATTATCGGAATTGGAAAAACCATCAGATGGGCAAATAGAATTTAACTTCGATGGTATAAAGGCCGGCGGACATAAAAATCGAGTTGGGATAGTTTTTCAAGAGTCAAGACTTATGCCTTGGCTGACGGTGAAGGAAAACATGGCCTTTCCCCTTTTCAAGACAAAAAGCAAGGGGGAAATAGATGAGATTGTAGAAAAATATCTGTTAATTATGGGCCTAGAGAAGTTTAAAGATGCTTATCCTTCACAAATATCAGGGGGGATGGCCCGGAGGACGGCCATTGGTCGTGTCCTTTGTCATGACCCTGATATTATCCTTATGGATGAGCCCTTTGCATCCTTGGATTATTTTACCCGTAATAATTTACAGGAGGAAATGGTTAGATTATTTATGTCACAGAGAAAGACAATAGTCTTTGTTACCCATAATGTAGAGGAAGCCATAGCCCTAGGGGAAAGGATAATAGTTTTGGATGATGGGGAGATAGTCTTACAGAGGCCGATACCCTTATCCTATCCACGAAAATGCACAGATCCAAAGTTTCAGGAAATTAGGGCAGAAATATTAGATGCAATAATAAATGGAAGGGCTAGGATAGCCTAGGCTTTTACTCCCAGAATAAGGGAGATAATAAATAAAATATATAAAATTTTAGGGGGTTTATAAAATGAAGAGTTTTAGGAAAAGAGGAAGGGGAGTAAGTGTAATACTATCAGTTTTATTAATACTTATGCTATTGGCTGGATGTAGTAATGAAGAGGCAGCTAGTGGGGATGTATCTTCTGTAGGGGAGATTAATCTTACCTATGTCAAGTCACCTCTTAATGTACCGTCGATTATTCAAAAACACAAGGGATTATTCGAGGGAGAATTTGGCCAAGACGATATAGAAATAAATTTATATGAAATTACAGCTGGACCAGAGCAAACCCAGGCACTTGCAGCAGGGGAGCTAGATTTTTTAAATGCCCTTGGGGGGACTTCAGCAATTTTGGCAGCATCTAATGGGGTTGATTTAAAAATTATTAGTATTTATAGTCGGGCGCCCAAGGCCTTTACAATTCTAACCAACTCTGATGAAATTCAGGGTATTGCAGATTTACAGGGGAAAAAAGTTGGGGGACCTAAGGGAACGGTCCTGCACCAGTTATTAGTAACTGCTCTGAACTCGGAGAATTTAGACCAAGATGATGTGGAATATATTAATATGGATATTCCCCTAGCCCTGTCCTCTCTCATGAATGGGAGTGTGGATGCGGCCCTATTGGCTGGACCGGCTGCGCTTCAGGCCCTAGAAAGTGGGGCTGAAGTAGTTACAACAGGAGAGGGACTTGTTGAAGGAACCATTGTTGTAGCCGTTAGGGGGGAGTTTTTGCAGAAATATCCTGACCTAGTAAAGAGATTTTTGAAGGTACAAAAAGAAAGTCTAGAATTTATAGATGAAAATATAGAAGAAGCCTATGAAATTACTGCCCAAGAAACAGGGCTTACAATAGATGATGTGGCAATGATGTATGAATGGTATGATTTTGATTTGACCATAAATGAATCTGATATCAAGGAGTTAGAATTGACACAAGAATTTCTAATGGAAAATGGAATGATGGAAAATGCCATAGATATTGAGGCTTTAATAGAGTATATTGAGTAAATTATAAATTACTTTTGTTATTTCCTGGCTTGTAGAGTTTCCTCCTTGGTCAGGGGTAATATATTTACCCCCACAGATGACATCCTCTACAGCCCTTACTATAGATTTGGCAGCTGCTGTTTTGCCAAGATAGTTAAGCATCATGGCAGCTGACAAGATGCAAGCAGTAGGATTGGCAATATTTTTTCCCGCTATCAGGGGGGCACTGCCGTGGACTGCCTCAAATATAGCAATATTTCCCCCAAGATTGGCACTGGGCACCAGGGCAAGCCCCCCCACCAATCCTGCAGCTGAATTTCAAATAATTTCCTCTTGCATTTTATTGCAAAGCTACCATTATTTATCATAATTTCCCCAAAAACAATTTATAAACTAACTTAGGACGGAAATATAAAATTAAATATAATAATATTTCACATGCATTTATCCAAGGAAATCCAAATAATAGGTATAAATTCGTAATTACCCCAGTAAATGTGCTATAATTTGTATAAAAGGAGGTTGACTAAGATGGCAGAAAAACAATATGTAATTTTCAAATTGTGTGGCGAGGAATACGGGGTAGAAATTAGCAATGTCCAAGAAATAACTGAATACACCCAGGCAACAAAGGTGCCTAATGTGCCAGATTTTATTGAGGGAATTATTAATCTAAGGGGAAATATTACCCCCATAATTAGTTTGAAAAAGAGATTTAACCTAGAAGAAAATGAAATGTCGGAGAATAACAGGATTATTATTATTAATTTGAAGGACAAGCATATAGGCTTTATTGTTGATGATGCCTCCCAGGTTATTACAATGGATGAAAAGCAGATAGAAAATCCACCAGATATATTAACTGGGATTGATAGACAGTACATAACCGGAATAGGTAAGGTAGAAGAGAAAATAATAATTATGCTAGATTTAGAGAAAATCCTCACAGAAGAGGAAAAACAGGAAATAAAAGAAATGGAAGAAATATAAATGCACCCTCTAGGGTGCATTTTCTATTGTATAATAGATAATAGAAAATATTATTAAAATCGTTAGGGAAAAGACCTCAAATTATAATAGGAGGTAATAGAATGAAAATACTACATACTTCGGATTGGCATCTGGGTAGAACTTTGGAGGGGAGAAGTCGAATTCCCGAACAAAGGGAATTTATTGAAGAACTTAAAGGGATTTTGGATGAAGAGGGCATCGACTTGGTCATTGTTGCGGGTGATGTCTTTGACACATATAATCCTTCAGCAGCGGCCGAGGAATTGTTTTTTCAGGCCTTGGAAGAATTGGCCCAAGGGGGGAAGAGGGCTATAGTTGTAATAGCTGGCAACCACGATAACCCAGAAAGGCTGCGGGCCTCTAACCCTTTAGCCTGCAAGCAAGGTATTTACCTATTTGGTCTTCCGGGTGAGGATGTAAGCCGTGGACCTAGGCTTAGGACACAGGCAGAGATGGCCACATCCTTAGAAGGTGATTTGGAGGAATTGGACGAGGGGCCAATAATAGTGGATGGGGGGCCTGGTTGGATAGAAATCAGAATTCCCACTTGTGAAAGGAATGTCATCCTGAGCTTATTGCCTTACCCCTCGGAAAGAAGATTAAATGAAATATTAACAGGTGAATTTAAGGAAAAAGACTTCCAAAAGGCCTATTCCAAAAGGGTTGCCCTTGCCTTCCAAGAGGGGGGAAGGCACTTTCGTTCTGACACGGTTAATATAGCAGTAAGCCACCTTTTTGTATCGGGTGGGATAAGCACTCATTCCGAGAGGGATATCCAGCTAGGGGGTGCCTTTGCTGTCCAACCAACAGCGATTCCAGCAAATGCTCACTATACTGCCCTAGGCCATCTCCATAAATTCCAAGAAGTCAAGGGGACAAAAAGCCCATGCTATTATTCGGGTTCTCCCCTTTACTATAGCTTCACAGAGCATACTCATCAAAAGTATGTGATAAAGGTGGAAGTAGACAAAAAGGGTGAAACTCTGGTTACTCCTATACCTATTTATTCCGGCAGGCCTATGCATATAAAAGAATTTTCCTCCTATGAGGAAGCCTACAAGTGGTGTGAGGCCGAAGAAAATCAAAATAAATGGTTGCATATTAAAATTAAGGTTGAGGAAGCCCTATCAAATGAAAAGTTAGAAGCATTGAATGAAATACATAAGGGTATAATTTATAGGCGAACAAATTTCAGTGACGGGGAAGAGGAAAATAATGATGTGGAAAGCTTGGAAGAATTGACATTAAGGGAGAGGTTTGAGAGATTTGCCCTCAGACAAACAGGGAGAAAGGCGGAGGAGGAAATTGTTAATCTCTTCTTAGAATTAGTAGCTATGGGGGGTGAGGAAGATTAGGCCAATTAAATTGGAGTTCAATGGATTACAAAGCTATAGGGGAAAGCAACTAATAGATTTTGAGGAGCTTGGGGCCATGGGGATTTTTGGAATATTTGGCCCTACGGGAGCGGGTAAATCAACAATCTTGGATGCAATAACCCTAGCCTTATATGGCAATATAGCCAGGGGGCAAAATACAATTAGGGGGATAATGAACCATTTTGAAAATGAATTAGGGGTATCCTTCGAATTTGCCCTGGGGGACGCTTATTATCTTGCAGAAAGAAGTTATAGGAGGCGGGGGGAGGGTGAGGAATCAACCATCTACAATAGTTTAGCTAGGTTGGTAGTCACAAAGGAAGGACAGGTAGATATATTGGCAGATGGGGCAATGAAGGTAAGCTCAGAAATTGAAAAATTGCTGGGTATGGATTTTAAGGATTTTACAAGGGCCGTAATTATACCTCAAAATGAATTTGACAAATTTTTGACCCTAACTGATTCAGAAAGAGTAAAAATGTTGGAGAAGATTTTTAATCTGGAGGAATATGGGGAAAAGTTGAATCGCAGGGTTAAAAAATTATACGAAAATCTTGATGGAGACCTCCAGCTAAATAATAGGCTCCTATTGGAGTTAGGAGACGCCTCAGAAGATATAATCAAAAAAACACAGAAGGATCTAGAAGACAAAGAGCAAGAGGTAAGGAGGATAAAAAAACAAGAACTTAAACTAGAAAAACAATTAAAGGAAATGGAAGAAATAGCATCAAAATTAAAGGAAATAAAGGCCCTAGAAGATAGAAAAAAAGCAATGGAGGACAAAAAAACATATATAAAAGAGATACAAGCTAAACTTAAAACTAGCAGACAACTCAGTAGTTTAAAGGAACCTATAAGACAAATTGATGGATTTAGAAATCTTATCATAAAAGAGGAAAAAAAATTAAAAGAAGAAAAAATATATCAGGAAGAACTAGAAAAAGCTTTGGAGGAAATTTTTAATAAATTTAAAAAGATAGATGCTATGGAAGGAAAGTTAAACAAATTGAGGGAGGAAGAACTACCTAAAATCTCCCTTAGTAAAGAATATGAAAGAAATATAGGCCAATTAAAAAATAACAAAAAAGAATCAAAAGATCATATATTGAAAATAAAAGACGAGTTAGAGAAAAATGAGGAAAAATTAAAAAAGATAAGTCAGGCATATATAAAGGAGGAGGAAATATTAAAGGACTTAAAAGTCAAAAGGACTAGGGCCAACAACTTTCAAGGGTGCAGGGGAGAGATAGACGGGGCAATAGTGAAATTTAGAGCCCTGGAGGAGGGACAAAAATTAGAGGAGGCAAGCAAAAAGCAATTAAAGGCCAGGCAGGATGAACTGGAAGAACTTGAAAAAACCATAAGAAGGCTATTTGCTAAAAACATAAAAGTCTGTCCAGATATGTCCTTGGAAGAGTTGCTTTATAAGGCCCAGGACAAGTTAGATAAAGATATAAAAGACCAGGAGGATTTAAAAAAGGCTCTAGAGGAGGAAAAAGATAAGAACATGGCAGTGGTTTTGGCGGCCAAGCTAAAAGAAGGTCAAGCCTGCCAGGTTTGTGGCTCTCGTCATCATCCAGAATTGGCAAGAGATAGGGATGTTCTTGGCCTAAGGGCCTTGGAGGAAAGGGAGAAGGGGCTCTTTAAGAGTGAAAAAGACCTAGGGGAACTTAGAAAATGGCTGCAGGAGGTCCATATTAAAATCAACACCTATGAAAACATCAAAAAAGAAATTACTAGTAACTATGGGCCAAACCTTGAAAGGCAAAAAAAGAAGCTTTTAAAGGAAGAGGAAGGCTTACAGGAAGCTATGGATCTGCTTAAGGAGAAGGCTGGCCAGCTATTAACTGACTATAAATTAGAAAATACTGACCACCTCATTGACCTGAAGAAGGAACTAGATAGCGCAGATGAAGAATACCAGCAAATAAATGCAAAAACAGAAAAAATAAATGAGGAGTTAAGCAAGCTAGATGAGGATAGGAGATCTTTAGCCAACAAACAGGAAATCCTAGCTAATAAGTTAGAAAACTATCAAGGCACCATAGAAAAATATAGGGAACAAATTAATAAACTTACAGAGAAGAAAAAAGAAAGCATTGGCCATATGGGGGCCTTGGAATTTGAAAGGAAAATTAAGGGGGCTATCCAATCCCTAGACCAGGAGATTAAATTTATTAAAAAGGCCTATGAGCAAGCTAAAGAGTCCAAGAATGAACATGATAAAATCATAAATAGTCTTGAGGTGAAAATCGCCACCAACAGAAGCAATTTGCAAGATATAGAGGGAAGAATAGAGGGAGATATGATAAAGGCGGGCTTTGAAAGCCTTGAGGAATTAAAAAAGAGCCTGCTAACAGAAGAAAGGGAAAGGCAAATAGAAGATAAGATTAATGACTATCAAAAAGAATACCACCACCTCCTAGAAAGCCTGACCCTTTTAAAGGAAAAGATATCGAAAGCCTCCTATGATGTGGAAAAGCACAGTAAAACACGGAATATTCATGAAGAATTAAAAGAAAAATACGACCAACTTATTAGGGAGGAGGGAGCCCTTAAAAGCACCCTTGCCAATCTTATAGAAAGGCAAAAAAGGTGGAAAAAACTTCAGAAAGATAATAAGGAAATAGTAGCTAAGAGGGATTTAGTATCCCAACTGTTAGAACTTTTGGGGAAAAGAAATTTTGTAAGGTTTTTGGCCGAAGAACATTTGAGAGATATAGCAGTAGAGGCTTCAAAAAGGTTGGCGGACCTAACTAATCAGAGATATGGATTGGAGTTGGGAGAAGGATTTAGTTTTATGATGAGAGACGAATATAATAACAAAGCCAAACGGTGGGTTAATACCCTATCAGGAGGTGAAACCTTCCTAACATCCCTAGCCCTAGCCCTGGCCCTATCCTCAAAAATACAGCTAAAGGGCCAGCCCTTGGGCCTATTTTTCCTAGATGAGGGCTTTGGGAGTCTAGATAATGAAAAATTAGATCTAGTAATGGCAACCTTAGAAAAAATCCGAAAAGACAATCGAATGGTGGGAATTATAAGCCATGTGGAGGAACTAAAAAATAGGATGCCTAAATATATTGAAGTTGTAGCCCCCCGTCAGGGTGGAGAAGGAAGCAAAATAAAGTTTAAATCCATCTAGAAATAAAGGAAGACTAATTCCTAAGGATTGCCTTAGGAATTAGTCCCTTATACATTAAACCTAAATAAAATAACATCTCCATCTTGTACTATATAATCCTTGCCCTCTAATCTAATAAGTCCCCTTTCCCTAGCGGTAGGATAACTACCGGCCTCAAGGAGGTCATCAAAGGTTATTACCTCAGCCCGGATAAAGCCCCTTTCGAAATCAGAGTGGATTTTACCCGCAGCCTGTGGAGCCCTTGTTCCTTCCTTAATAGTCCAGGCCCTAACTTCTCTTGGGCCTATTGTCATAAAGCTGATTAGGCCTAGGAGAGAGTAGGAGGCTTTAATAAGTTTGTCCAAACCAGATTCCTCCAGACCCAACTCCCTTAGAAAAACTACTTTCTCATCCTCATTTAACTCAGCGATTTCTGCTTCAATGGATGCACAAATTGTAACAACTTGGGCACCCTCCGCCTGGGCATATTCCTTCAATTTATCAATATAGGGATTCTTGGCCCCGTCATTTAGAATTTCATCTTCGGAAACATTGGCCACATAAATTACTGGCTTCATAGATAGGAGGTCAATGGTTTTCAAAATTTCCTTTTCATCCTTACTAAAGGATAAGGAACGGGCAGATAATCCCTGCTCAAAGGTTTCCTCCAATCTCTTTAATAGGGTTAATTCCTCTGCAAAGGCCTTGTCTCCCTTAACTAATTTTTCAGTTCTTTCAATTCTTCTCTCTATCATTTCTAAATCAGATAAAATTAGCTCTAAGTTAATAATTTCAATATCCCTGAGGGGGTTAATTTCTCCTTCTACATGAGTAATGTTCTCGTTTTCAAAACACCTTACTACATGGACAATAGAGGCTACCTCCCGTATGTGGGATAGGAATTTGTTACCCAATCCTTCACCTTGGCTGGCACCCTTTACCAAGCCAGCAATATCGTAGAATTCCACGGCTGTAGGTAGGATTCTTTCAGATTGATATATTTTCTTTAATGGTTTTAACCGATCATCGGGAATTGTTACAACACCGACATTTGGTTCTATAGTACAAAAAGGGTAGTTAGCGGATTCCGCTCCTGCCTGGGTAATAGCATTAAATAAAGTGCTTTTCCCAACATTAGGCAAGCCAACAATGCCTAGTTTCATGCAAATCTTCCTTCCTTTGTTATAAATACAATAGTCTTAATACACACACATAGAAGATTATAACCCATTGGAAAATTCTTAGCAACTATATTTATAAGCTATTAATCATGCTGGCCATATATCCAGCCCCAAAACCATTGTCAATATTGACTACGGCAGTACCGCTAGCACAACTGTTTAGCATGGATAGGAGGGCAGCTATTCCCCCAAAACTAGCACCATAACCCACACTAGTTGGAACGGCAATAACAGGCTTGTCAACAAGGCCCCCTACAACACTAGCCAAGGCACCTTCCATGCCCGCAACAGCTATAATTACCCGAGCCTTGCTAATGGTTTCTAGATTGGATAAGAGGCGGTGAATACCTGCAACTCCCACATCATATACCTTTTCTACCCTATTACCCAAAATCTCCGCAGTTACCGCTGCCTCCTCTGCCACTGGAATATCCGATGTACCCCCGGTAACAATAGCTATATAATTACTAGAGGGTTTTATAGAATTTTGCATAATAGAAATAGCTCTGGCCTTAGAATTATACTTAGCTTCTGGAAATTCCCTAACTGTGGCCTTAAAGATTTCATCTGAGGCCCTAGTAGCCAGGATATTACTGCCCTTGGCATACATAACCCTAACTATAGCCAACACTTGTTCTGGAGTCTTACTTTCACAATAAATAACCTCTGGGTAACCCTGCCTTAATTCTCGGTGGTGGTCAATTTTTGCAAAACCAAGATCCTGGTAGGGTAGTTCCTTTAATTTAATTAGGGCATCCTCAATTTGGACCCTGCCTTCCTTAACATCCAAAAGGAGCTTTTTTATAGCCTCTCTTCTCATTTATAGCACCTCGTTTTGACTTCCCATCCTATATCCTTCTAAGTCTACGGTTATATATTGAAAGCCAATATTTTTAAAGTCCTTGACAACCCTTGTTATAATATCCTCCTGGAGGAAATCCATTAACCTATCAGGGGCAACCTCCAACCTAACTAATTGATTATGAAGGCGGACCCTAGCCATAGGGAAACCAAGACTAAACAAAATCCCCTCGGCCTCCTCTATTTTTAATAAATCCTCCTTAGTAATTTCTTGGCCATACTGTATCCTGGTTAATAAACAAGGATAGGGAGGTTTGTCCCAAGTGGGAAGGCCTAGTTTTTTGGATAGGTCCCTAATCTCAGTTTTTGTAAAGGCAAATTTAAGGAGGGGACTGAGAATGTCTAACTCCCTCAATGCCTTCATACCCGGCCGATAATCTTTGGTATCGTCATAGTTACTTCCATCAGCAATATAGGGATAATTATTATTCTTGGCAAAATCTATAATATCCTTAAAAATTGCTTTTTTACAAATGTAACACCTGTCTCCAGGGTTATGTTGAATGTCTGGAGAAATTTCCTCCTGCTCAAGAATGATATGGTTGACATCCAAAGCCCTGGCAAGGGCCTTGGCCTCCTCTATCTCCCTTTGGGGATGAAAGGGTGCATGGATAGTCAATGCTATAAGACCATCACCAAGAGCATCCTTAGCAGCCTTTAATAAGAAAGTACTATCTACACCGCCCGAAAAGGCAACAACTATTTTTTCTAGTGATTTTATATACTCTACTAATTTAACGTATTTGTCCCCCAAGTCCATGGACTAGGTCCCCCCTTTTTTAAAATTAATCATTAGCATGCATATCAAGATAAAGTTGACGGACAATATTATAGACCTTACGGATGGGAATATTATGTCCCTCAGCAATAACTTTACAATCCTCATATTCAGGTTTCCATTTAACTACCTTTCCATTTAATAGGGCCTGCTTAATCCTAATAGCTCCAAAGGGACTATCAATAGTTATGATTTTTCTAACCATAATAGATTTATCCACATCGTAACTACGAACACCCAGGGTAGTGGTTTCCTCAAACATAATATTCGATAGTTTTTCTGCTAGTTCCTGCTTACACAATACACTAAACTTCATGGCAGGCCGGCTTTTTTTCATTGTAATAGGGGTGAGGAAAACATCCATAGCCCCATTATCCAGTAACTTATTCATTACATATTGATAGAGCTCCGGATTCATATCATCTATATTACATTCAATCATCTTAGCTTTTTCAGAAAGCTTATCTTGAGATTGGCCAAGAAAGACCCTTAAAACATTGGGAATAGCATTATCCCTATGACCTATACCATAAGCTACTTTAGATATAGTAAAGTTTTTCTGCTCCGTAAATTCTTGGCCTAAAACTTTAGCTATGGCAGCCCCCGTTGGAGTAGTCATTTCCTTTTGGATCTCCCCTGTGATAATAGGAAGCCCCCTTAAAATTTCCGTAGTAGCGGGAGCCGGAACAGGAAACCTACCATGGGCACAATCTACAAACCCTCCTCCTACGGTAATGGGTGAAAATATAACCTTGTCCACCCCTAGTAGGTCATAACAGATAGCAGCCCCAACTACATCAACTATAGAATCAATGGCACCAACTTCATGAAAATGAACCTCATCAACGGGCATACCATGGATTTTACCTTCGGCCTGAGCTATTTCAAGAAACATTTTTAGGCTTAAATCCTTAACCCTTTGCTTGAGGGAACTATTATTAATAATTTTTTCAATATCCTTTAAATTTCTATGATGGTGGTGTTCATCCTCGCCATGATGATGGTGATCTTCCCCTCCTTCATCATGGTGGTGATGGCCCACCCCATGGGCATGACCGTCATAGTGGGCATTATGATTATGCAATAAATCTACTATTACCCTAGTACCTGTAATACCCTTTCTTTGATCAGGCCTAACTTCCATTATAAATTCATCATCTAAATGCAACTTCCTTAATTCTTTTCTTAAATCATTTTCTTTTACACCCAAATCAATCATGGCACCCAGGTTCATATCCCCACTTATGCCAGAGAAACAATCATAGTATAAAACTTTCATTGTAAAACCTCCTGTGGTTATGGTTAATTTTAGCTTATTACTATTATT